>NZ_JACSMZ010000002.1:0-327220 GCF_018618915.1 Exiguobacterium sp. s91
AGTCACGATTGACGAAGCTTGCGCTTCATTCGTTTTTGTATTCCGTAGAATACGATTTTTGCCTCATCGTTCAGTTTTCAAAGTTCGTCTGCCGCCTTAGCGACTTTAATAGATTAACAGGTTGTTTTGATTATGTCAACCATGCTTTTTAAAAAACTTTTCAGCCCCAACGAACCGTTTATAAAAGGCGTCTCGCTGGAACATTTATTAATATAACAACAAAATTCGACAAATACAAGCATTATTTCAAAAAAACTTTGCAAAGAGTTTAAATCCTCTTCGCAAAGTCTTTACCTTCTTAACATGGCTCCTACTGTAAACGCAATATTCGCTGGGCGTTCTGCTAACCGTCTCATCAAATACGTATACCAGTCCACACCATGCGGAACGTAGATGACGACACGATACCCTTGTCGAACTAACTCTTGTTGTCGTTTCGGTCGCATGCCTTGAAGCATTTGAAATTCAAACCGTGATGGATCAATCTGTTTCATTTGAGTAAAGTCAATGATTTGCTGGATGATCTGTTCATCATGTGTCGCGATTTGCGTGTAGTTCCCATTTAACAAATTAACTTTTACTAATTGAAGGTATGTCTCATCTACTGTCTTCTTCGGTTGAATATAGATTTCATCGTCTCCGTCATACGCCCCTTTGACGACACGTATTGTTGCGTGAAGATACTCTAAATCAAAACGACTTCGATAGACGTTTGCTTGTAACGCAATCCCGACGTTTGGATAGTGTTCATGTACGCGTTCGAAGACTCGGACGATCGACTCGACCATCATCGCTTCTTCCATATTGACTGTCACACGCATGTTTTGTTGATCTGCAACCTCTGCAATACGACTTAACTGTTGATAGGCGATATCCGGATCAATTCTTAATCCGATCGATGTCAGCTTTAAAGATACTTGTGCGTCTAGATCGTATGCTTTGATCTGTCCGATGACTTTGATGCATTCATTTGCGATGTCTACAGCGTCTTGTTCTGTCTCGACGAACTCACCTAAACAATCTACTGTCGCGGCTCGTCCATCTTGATTAAATTGTCTCACCGTGTCGAGTGTCTCTTCTGCGCCCTGTCCTCCGACGAATAATGTCCCACCAAGCGGCAATCCGACTTTTCTCGCTAATTGAATCAGTAACCTATTCTCAGCCAAGTACTCAAATACAGGTCCAGTAATCTGCTGTAACATCTGAATCACCCTCTCTCTTCTCCCTTACCCTCTCCCAATAAAAAAACGTCTTTCTTCTATATAGAAGAAAGACGCAGTTTGGATTAATGCAACCAGATAAAGTAACCGAGGAATCCGAGTGACAACACGTACATGATTGGATGCACTTCTTTTGCTCGTCCTTTCGCGATCATCGTGACCGGATAGAAAAGGAAACCGAATGCAATCCCTGTTGCGATTGAATACGTCAACGGCATCATGATGACGGTCAAGAAAGCCGGAACGGCGTACTCGAATTTTTTCCAATCGATCTGGAGCAGTGAAGCTGCCATCAACACACCAACGATGATCAATGCGGGTGCTGTGACCGGTGCGGTGATGATTGCGAGCAATGGTGAGAAGAATAAAGCGAGACCGAAGAATAAAGCTGTGACGATCGCCGTCATTCCTGAACGACCACCTGCTGCAACCCCTGCACTTGATTCGATGTAAGAAACCGTCGTCGACGTTCCAAGGATCGAACCTGCTACTGTTGCTGTTGAATCAGCGATCAATGCGCGACCAGCGCGTGGTACTTTATTTTCTTTGATCAGACCGGCTTGGTTTGCTACCGCAACCAGTGTACCTGCTGTATCAAAGAAATCAACGAAGAAGAAAGTTAAGATGACGATCATCATTTGAACCGTGAAGATTTCATCGAAGTGAAGGAATGCTTGTCCAAATGTAGGTGCGATGCTTGGTGGTGCTGAAATGACTTCACCAAGACTTGTTGGAATCGGAATCAAACCGAAGATCATTCCAGCGACTGCCGTTAGGATCATTCCGAAGAAGATCGCCCCTTTGACACCACGCGTCATTAGGACCGCAGATACGACAAGACCAAATACCGCGAGAAGCGTTGTTCCTTTACTTAAATCACCAAGCGAGACGAGTGTTGCTTCATTCGCAACGACGAGACCACCTGTTTTTAATCCGATGAACGCGATGAACAATCCGATACCTGCTGCAACTGCCATTTTCAACGGTTCTGGAATCGCATTGATGATCATCTCACGAATACCTGAAGCTGTTAATACCATGAAGACGAGACCTGAGACGAGAACGCCTGAAAGTGCGGTTTGCCATGGAATACCCATTCCGATGACGACGCTGTAGGCGAAGAAAGCATTTAGTCCCATTCCTGGTGCGAGCGCGATTGGATAGTTCGCTAGTAATCCCATCGTAACGGAACCGATGATCGCAACGAGTGCTGTGGCACCGAAGACTGCTCCTGCGTCCATTCCTGCTTCGGCTAATGTATTCGGGTTAACGAATAAGATATACGCCATCGCGAAGAATGTCGTCATGCCGGCGATGAACTCTGTACGCATGTTCGTACCAAGCCCATTGAAATCAAAGAAACGCGCAATCGCATTTTCTTTTGCTTTCGGTTGGTGTGGCTGTTTCAATTGTGTGCTCATGATTGCCTTCCTTCCAAATAAGCCGTCTCCTTGAAAACAAAAAACGGCCCTTACCTAAGCGGTAAAAGCCGTTTCAATAAGCGCACGATGCTGCGTGTGCGCCGTAGTAGGAACCTTTACGGTGTTCCTGTAGAGACTTCCGGGCCCTATCCCCAGAATTATACGGCATTATTTATGTTTTTTTAGTGGTATGAAAAATAAGAACAGACACATCGTAGCACGGTCAAATTCATGGGTCAACTATAAAAACGAAATTTAACCACTTATTTTATCCGAACGTTCGGTTTTGTAAGCGTTCTTCTGTTCGGAATCTACCCTGATCCATTTCGAAAGCTGTAGTGTCATTGGGAAGTTTCCGAGTAAAACTAATATTAGAATTGTTGCCACCCCAACCCATACCAGATACCAACTCTCTACATTGTCATAGAACGATGCAGCTATCATCGCTTTTACAATAAAACCGTGTCCGACATAAATCGGTAATGTATGAGCACCAAGTGTTGTTCCAATTCCATATCGTCGTGGTATCCAAGCAAAAAAAGCGCAGACTAAAAGCAGTTGCAAAGCATACAAAGAAAGTCGAATACCTGCTCCTTCTAAACCGAGACCCATAGAAGCATAACCGCTTGTACCACTCAATAATTGAAAGTTCAAAGTCTCTGGGTAACGTAACAGTAGGACGATTGCGATTCCGCCCACCCCTAATCCAAAAACCTTTGCGCCACCCGACGTCGGAAAGGTTAACTTGTGTCGTCGGAATGTATAGCCCAGTAAAAAGAACGGGAAAAACACGATAATCCGTGAAGCACTGAGTGTCCAACCAATCGTTTCAACAAAGCCGAGATAAACACTGACCATGATGCTTCCCGCGACAAAGTACCATAATGACACTTGTAGAAAGTGATTGATCCAGACGATTCCCCACAACACCAACGTCCATATAAATACGGCAAACAGATACCAATAGATATACGCCGGTTGCAGCGTCCAAAACGCATATTGTGTGATTCCCATCCACTTTGTCACTGCGACGAATATCGTTTGTACAAGTAGAAATAGTACAAGATAGTCTAGTGTGAGTCGAAGAAGACGAGATGCCGTCATGTGTCCTTTCGTAAAGTAACCGGAAATGAAAATGAAAGCTGGCATATGAAACAGATAAATGAAATGAAACAGGTTCGTCATACCGACATCTTTTGAAATCATCGGTTCAATCAAATGACCGAATACGACGAGCGTAATCAATCCGAATTTTGCATTATCCCAATATGCATCACGTTTGTTCATAACGAATGTCCTTACCTAATCCTTTAGAATAATAAGCTCCATCTCATAGTGTAGCAGGAGATAACAAAAAAGCACCACGTTTCTGTAAAAGAACGTGGTGCTACCTTACTTTCTACCCGTTTAATATTTCTTATGTAAATTAAGAAATATTTGCATGTTTATCAAAAGATCTAATTATTATGTTCCCTCTACTATCAAATCATTCGATTCATCGAGTTCTTTGACTATAGACTTTTCATTCCTATTATTCATTTGAATAGCATTAAGTATAAATAAAGAAATTGCTGAGAGTAGCGAGAATCCTGCTAATACAAAATAAGCTGTTGCTTGAGATGCATTAATTATGTAGTTGTAAGCATCGCCACCAACATAAGCATTAACCGAGTCTTCTTCATCCGTAAATGTGTATTCATCATCTGAAGACGGATTTTCGTAAACAGTAAGTTTATGAAAACCGATTCCCAAAAAAACAACAAATGCCAACAAAAAAATAGAAATAGAAAAAATTAGATAATTTTTCATTTATACCTCCAAATATTTTTAAAAATCCAATTTATTATATTAAAATAAAAGATTAAAATCTACTATTTTTTATTATTTGAATTACTTTCTTTAATCAAACAAAAAAAAAAAACTCCCTTCTATTTGCGAAATAACACAAATAAAAGAGAGTATTTTTAGAATTCAATAGTCGTAGGTGATAGGAAGTAAAATCAGCTTTCAGCTTCAAAACCATTGGTATAAAAGGGTTTATAGCCACTTACTAATTTTAAATTCCAATTTCATTCCCACTCAATCGTTGACGGTGGTTTCGACGTCACATCGTACAGGACGCGGTTAACGTTCTGGACTTCATTGACGATTCGGACCGAGATTTTCTCCAGCACGTCCCATGGGATACGTGCCCAGTCTGATGTCATTCCGTCAATTGACGTGACAGCACGGATTCCGACCGCATAGTCGTATGTCCGCTCATCGCCCATGACACCAACCGAACGGATTGGAGGAAGGACTGTGAAGTATTGCCAGATTTCGCGCTCGAGTCCTGCTTTTTTGATTTCATCGCGAAGAATGAAATCAGATTCACGGACGATTTCGAGTTTCTCATCTGTGATTTCACCGAGGACACGAATTCCGAGACCTGGTCCTGGGAACGGCTGACGCCACACGATTTCATCAGAAAGACCGAGTTCTTTCCCAAGTTCACGGACTTCATCCTTGAACAACGTGTTGATCGGTTCGATCAATTCAAACTGCATGTCTTCCGGCAATCCACCGACGTTGTGGTGTGATTTGATTGTTTGTGCCGTATCCGTACCGCTCTCGATAATATCCGTGTAGAGCGTACCTTGGGCAAGGAAGTCCATGTCCGTCAACTTCGAAGCTTCTTCGTCGAAGACGTAGACGAACTCGTTGCCGATGATTTTACGTTTCTGCTCTGGATCTGAGATACCACGGAGTTTGTCGAGGAAACGGTCCTGGGCATCAATCTTGATGACGTTCATGTGGAAGTGATCCGCGAATGTCTTCATGACGCTCTCCGCTTCACCCTTACGCAATAAACCGTGATCGACGAACATACATGTCAATTGATCACCGATTGCTTTGTGAATCAAGGCTGCGACGACAGACGAGTCGACACCACCAGAAAGTGCACAGAGGACTTTTTTGTCGCCAACTTGTTCTTGAATCTTCGCTACTTCGATTTCGATGAAGTTCTCCATCGACCAATCGCCTGCACATTTACAGACTTCAAAGAGGAAGTTCTTGAGCAATTCTTTTCCGAAGACCGTATGGTTCACTTCCGGGTGATACTGCACACCGTACATTTTCAATTCTTCGTTCTTGATCGAAGCGATCGGACATGACACGTTCGTTCCATCGACGACGAATCCGTTTGGCACAGATGTGACGAGGTCGCTGTGGCTCATCCAGACCGTTTGTTCAAGCGGTAGGTTCGCATACATCGGTGACGGGTCTTGTAACGTCAATGTGGCTTTTCCATATTCACGATGTCCCGCACGTTCTACTGTTCCGCCGAAATGTTGTGACATGAGCTGCATGCCGTAACAGATCCCGAAGATTGGAATACCGAGGTCGAAGATTTCTGGGTCACACCGGTACGCATCCTCTGCGTAGACGCTACGTGGACCACCTGAGAAGATGATACCAGCAGGTGCGATTTCTTTTACTTCTGCTGCAGTGATTTTATGCGAATGCAATTCACTGTAGACACCAAGGTCCCGAATACGACGTGTGATCAATTGATTGTACTGTCCTCCAAAATCGAGGACGAGAATCATTTCCTGGTCCAAATGTGCTTCCAAATCTGTTCCCGCCTTTCTGATTTCATGCGCACCCTATGAAAAAAGCCCACTCTTCGCCCATGGATAAAATGGAAAAAGAGCAGGCCGCTTCACAAAAAAATGTATACGAAGGGTCTGCTCCTTCATAGTCAGGTCGTTTAAGGTGACCCGGTAGAGACTCTCGCGCCATATTCGCGAGTATATACAAAGGAGATTGCATGTGTGTGATTTACGTTGTTCCCATTGTAACTGTATCGTTTCGTAAATATCAACCCTCTACATGACGAATGATATTTTCGAAATATTCACGTTTTTTCTCAGCCGATAGTGATTCTCCACCATAGACCATCCGTTCGTAAGCATCCGTCAACGGTCGCATCGCATACGTCTCGTAGTACCCATCGACTTCGTGAGCGAGTTCCGCAAGCGTCCGACCATCTTGATAATGGAATCCTTTTTTATCAAGACGTCGTAAGAGGTACCGGTACATCCGGCGGAATCCTTCCGGTCGCTCGATTTGTCTCCGGAAGAAGAGAATCGCGAGTGTTCGAATGATTGGTTTTCGGAACAAGTACAGGAATAAGAGAGCAAGTGCCGTCAGGAAAATCGGCCAAAATGGAATTGACTTCTGCTCCGTCTGTCCAGCGCTAGTCGTCTGTTCTTCATCAAGAAGATTTTCTTGCGGACGATTTGGCGTCGTTGTCTCCGTATTATCTTCTGTCTCACGTTGCGGATTTGCTTGTTCCGTCTCATTATCCGTTTCCCGATCGATCGTGTATTGTCCTGCTCCATCGAAACTGACTGTTGGCTCAAGCGGTACCCAGCCTGGTCCTTCGATATACACTTCGACCCACGAGTGCGCATTTTTATTTCGCACTGTATAACTCGTCACGGCAGCTCCGATGACGTCGGATTCGCCTCCCGTGAACCCTTTCACCCAGCGTGCGGGTAACCCGGCTGCCCGTAGCAAAACAGCAGCCGACGTCGAGAAGTTATCACAGTATCCGAGCTTCGTCTCGAATAGGAATTGATCGACGTAATCTTGATTTTCTCCTGGTACGGCAACTTCCTCCGTATTGTATTCAAAGTTCTCTTCTTCGAAATAATTTTCAATCGCCCGTGCTTTGTCCCACGGTGTCTCCTCACCCTCAACGATTTGTTCCGCTAAATCACGGACACGCTGTGGTAAACCATCCGGCAGTTGGAGATACCGCTCTGTTTCATTCTCCGATAAATTGACGGGTTCATCTGTCTGGAGTTGTTCTTCCGTAAAGAGCGGATACGAGTAGTCAATTTGATAATTGCGTTGACGATCCGCCTCGTCTAGATACGATATTTTTTGATTCTCTGGATCAACCAGTACATTTTGTCGTTGTTGATCGACCGAGACCCGGACGTTATCTCCGTTATATGGCACGAACGGTAATTCACGTGCCATCTCAAACGTCGCTGTTTCCTCACGTGTCTTGACTTCTCGCCCGAAGTGCGAGAAGAAACCCCGTCCATCGATTTCAGGATTCGATTCCGACAGCACCCAGCCTTTGCCGGTATAAATGTCTTTCGTCTCGACTCGCCAGTATCGGTTCCCTTCACTTTCGACCTGGAAGACTTCCCGATCGTCCATCTGGAACGGTCCTCCGAGTTGCTCGTCATTGTTACCGTAGCCAACCTTTTGAATCGCATTCGTCGGCTCTCCTTCACCTTCAAGCCCGGACGTCAAATCGTACCAACTGTCTTGCCATGTCGCATTGATGACAGGACTTTGGACAGCAGCGACGATGACGGCACCCATGATGAATAAGGCACTCAGCGGACGAACGTAAGAAGCGCGTGGTCGTTCGTTGACTTCCGTCGCATAGAGCAATAGCAAGGATAAGATGATCGGATAGAGAATGAATGTCTCTCCCGAGTAATCCGTCCATGTATCACAATAGGCGATGAACCCGATGACTCCGAAGGCAAGCCCGAAGACGAACCCACGATTCGGGAATGTCCGACGCGCGAGATACGCGATCAAAAAACTAATCAATCCGATCGAGAGCGCGAAAGCGGGTCGTCCTGGTAATTCACCATTGATGACACTCTGAATATCTGAACTGATTTCCGTAAAGATGCCCCATGGTGCTGCTCCCGGCGTCAAAATCAGATAGAACGACAGCAGTAATCCACCGAGACTTCCGAGTAAAAAGTAACGCCGCGATAGATGCGACAACAGCAACGGCAGAAACAGCATAGGTAAGAAGGACCAAAGATGTTCGAACGTCGTCAGTTCGAGAAGTGGTGGCATGAAACAAGTCAGAACGGCTGCCGCGATAGCGTTCCAAATCAAGCGTCGCATCATCGCACTCCCCTCCGTTCTGGTGTATAGACATGAACGGTGGCTTCTTGATTAATCTTCGAAATCCATAGTTCATTGTTCGATTCAAGATCCGGTGTGATGAAAAGGACGTTGCCACTCAATCGAAGTGCTTTTGACGAATACTCCCATGACTCGATGAACGTCCGTGTCCGACTCGGCTGCGCCGTCATCAGGTAATGCGTCAGTTTCGCTCCTTCAAGCGGTAACGACAACGATTGAACAGCATGTCCGACGAGGTGAATGCGGTAGCTCAGCCGTCGTTTGTTCAACTGATCCGTCGCTTCTGCCAGCATCGAGATGACGCGTTCGAAAGCTTCACCCGCTTCCGTCCCCTCATCAAAGACGATCGTCGTCTCCCGTTCCTGCTCTCGCTCGAACGTCTTCGTCATTAAGCCTTGGCGTTTTGCCGTCGCTTTCCAGTCGATCTGATTCATCCGGTCACCACTGACGTATTCCCGGACCCCGACGACAGTAAAGGACGACTGACGAAGATCAAGCGACACAGGGGAGATTCCTCCATCGCCGCGATCCTCCTCATGCGGAAGTTGAACGGCAAGGCGTGCCGGTTCGATCGCAAGATACGTCTCGACCGGAAACATCCGCTTCCGCTTGAACAGACCGAACGGATCCGTGATTTCAACGATACAGCCAGGAATCTGGTACACTCCTCGACGAATCGATGGAATCGTGTAGTCGATGTGCTCTGTCTTTCGGTAGTGGGCACGGAGCGGACGACTGATATCGAGTTTTTCTTCGCTGAGTTCGTTTGGAATCGCCTCCGTCACCTCGACGGCTCCGACAAGGAACGGGAAACGTCGGCGAACCCGCAAGGAAACCGGGATATCCGTTCCGGCAACGAGCATCTTATTTGAGACTTCGCGTGTCGCCAGTGCCTGCGTGACAGGCCAAACGAGGAAGAGTGTCCAGTAGACGGTCAAACCAGCCATGACATAAAACAGCAAGGAAGCGACATTTCCGCCATCGACGCGCGCATATGTCCATAAGGCAACCGTCGTCAAAAGGAGTACAGCGTAACGCCAACCAATTTGCCACTTCGTCATAGGGACTCCACGTCTTGTTGGATGGGTACAGCAACCTCTTTTTTGATTTGTTCTAAAATCCGTTCCGACGATTGACCGTGATAACGCGCGTCCGCTGTCAAAATCAAGCGGTGTGACAGGACCGGAATCAAGAGATGTTTGACATCATCCGGTAAGACGAAACTGCGTCCTTCCATGTATGCCCATGCTTGCGCGACTTTCATCAAAGCGATCGAAGAACGGGGACTCGCGCCGAGATAAAGTGAACCGTTCGTCCGGGTCGCTTGGACGAGATGGACGATATATTTTTTGACAGGCTGTGAGACATGGACGTTCTTGACTTCTTCTTTCATCTGGAGCAATTGCTCGCGACCAATCACCGCTTCGAGCGTTTCAATTGGTTCATCCCGTTCGAAACGTGTCAGTAGCTTCATTTCCTGGTGGAAATCAGGATAACCCATTTTGACTTTGACGAGAAAACGGTCGAGTTGTGCTTCTGGTAACGGATACGTTCCTTCGTGTTCAATCGGGTTTTGTGTCGCCATGACGAAAAAGGGATTCGGAAGCGTATGAATCTCACCATCGACGGTGACGTTCGCTTCCGCCATTCCCTCGAGTAAGGCAGATTGAGTTTTCGGTGATGTTCGGTTGATCTCATCGGCTAAGACGATGTTCCCCATTAGAGGACCCGGTCTATATTCGAATTGGCTTGTTTTCTGGTTATACATCGATACACCCGTCAAATCTGACGGAAGTAGGTCTGGCGTGAACTGAACACGTTTGAAGGTCAACCCGATCGATCGGCTGAACGCACGGACGAGCATCGTCTTCCCGACTCCCGGTACGTCTTCTAATAGGACGTGACCGCCCGCTAGTAGTGCTGCCAATGATTGTGTGATGACATCTTCCTTACCGATGATGACTTTCTCTACGTTGTCGATAATCGCTTGAATCTCCTTAGTGTATGTTCGCATTGTCAGGCCCCTTGCTCTCGTAGTAGTTGAATTTTCTGACTTTTTATATCATCTCATATTCCGCTACGCTTTTAAAGAAATACGAGCAGTTTCTAGCACATGAAAAAGGGGGAACGCCGTAGCGTTTCCCCCTTATTTGTTTCAGGAACGAACACATGCCGTGATCCGTTCTTGAACCGTGCAGTTGCACGTAAAACACGAATACATCCGTGTCAATGGACAACGTTCGTCAAGTCCGGTGATCCTCTTCTTTCAGAAGCGACATGCGATCGTTCCCTCTACATTGGTAATCATTCATGTGCATCACCATCCTTTCATATATTGAATATTACCGAATATGTTATAAACGAAACGTCGAATTTTAATTATTTTTTCGATACCGCGCATAGGTCGTCGCGAGTGCGACCGCAAGGACCAGCCCTTTGATGATATTCAACGAATAGTATGGAACAGACAGCATGACGAGACCATTTTCAAGAATCCCGACGAGACAAGCCCCAACGAGTGTGCCAAGCGCATTCGGCTTCCCTTGTCCTGCGAACGACGAGCCGATGAATGCGGCTGCGACCGCTGGCATCAGATAACCGGAACCGGCATTGATTTGTGACGATCCGACTTGTGACGCAAGCAAAATCCCACCGACCGCCGCAAGTAACCCAGCAATCAGATACGCGAGTGCCCGGTAGCGGTTGACACGAATTCCTGTCAGTCGTGCGGCTTCCGGATTCCCGCCGATGATATAGAGAAAACGACCGTGTCGCGTATGGCTTAAGAAGACGTGTGTCACAGCGACGACGACGAGCATGATGACGATGATCCAAGGTGCCTGGCTGATTTTCGCGAATGCCTCCGGAATCGTGCCGACTGTTGGTGTACCGTCCAAGCGCGGCATTCCGGCACTGATTGAACCACCACCGGTATACGTCATCGCGACACCTTCGACGATGAACATCGTCGCAAGGGTCGCAAACAAATCCGGAATCTTAAACCAGACGATGAGTAAGATGTTCACCAGAGCAACGCTAAGAGATAAGAGAAGTGCTAAACCAATCGAGACACCGAGCGGTAGACTGTACCAGACGAAGAACGAGACGACGAAAGAACTCGCAAGCGTCGCGGTTGACCCGACCGATAAATCAAATCCATTGACCGTCAAAGAAACGGTCAAGCCGATCGCGATAATCGTCACGATGGAGATACTTCGTAAAATATTAATCAAATTCGTCCCTTGTAGGAATGTTGGAGCCGTCGTCGCAAAAAACAGGACGAGGGCAAGGATCGCGAGGACGATCCCCCAGTCGTTCAAGAATCCGAGGACAGGACGTAAACCCTTCCCTCGGTTCGTTTGTTTTGATACTACCTCATTCATCGTTGCCCTCCTCCTGTCGCATACCACAACAAGGTTTCTTCTGATGTGTCCGCCGTCTTCGTTTCATGGACGATCCGTCCATCGAACATGACGTAGATTCGGTCCGTGACGGTCAAAAGTTCATCCCATTCACTCGTCGCGTAAAGGATCCCTTTTTGTTGTTGCGCGAGTCCGTCAATCAGACGATAGATATCTTGTTTGGCTCCGACGTCGACACCTTTTGTCGGTTCGTCCAAGACAAGTACAGAAACATCGGTCAGTAACCATTTTCCGATGGCGACTTTTTGTTGATTCCCACCGGATAGTTGACCTACTTCCTGTTTCACGTCTGCCACTTTAATGCCCAGCTCCTTGACCCATTGCGATGCCTGATTTGCTTCTTTGCGACGATCCATCAGCCCCCAGCGGTTGACGAAATCATGAGCTGCCGCTGCTGTTAGATTTTCTGCGACAGAATCGGCAACGAGGATCCCTTCTTTTCGTCGTTCTTCTGGAACGAGACCGATCCCCGCTTGAATCGCAGCTTGCGGATCGCGAAGGCGATGGGCTTTTCCACCTACACGAACCTCCCCTTCCTGAAACGGGCGATCACCGAACAATGCTTTGCATAATTCCGTTTTACCGGCACCGACAAGACCCGCGATACCAACGACTTCACCTGCTTGAACCGTCAAGGAGATATCGTGGACGTCCGCATTCGTAGCACTCTCGACCGTCAGTACGTTTGTCGCGTTTACCCGTGACGTTTTCGCAACAGACGTAAGCTGACGCCCGAGCATTTGCTCAACGACAGCTTCCTTCGTGATGTCTGCCAAAAGATGTCGCGAGATGAGTTGACCGTCGCGCATGACCGAGATGGAGTCGCAAATCTCATATAGTTCCTGTAAACGATGCGAGATGAAGATGATCCCAAGCCCTCGTTCGGCTAAACGACGCACGACTGAAAAGAGATGGCTTGTTTCCGCCTGACTGAGAGGTGCCGTTGGTTCATCTAAAATCAAAAAACGGCGTTCTTGGACGAGGGCGCGAGCAATCAGTACGAGTTGCTTTTCAGCAAGCCGCAACTCCTCGACACGTGTCTTGACGGAAATATCCGCCTGTAATGTCGCTAACGCTTCCTTGGCACGCTGTATGTAACGGCGTTGGGATACGAAGCCAGTCATCGTTCCGTCCGTCAACAGATCGAGACAGATATTCTCAGCGACCGTCAAATACGGGACAAGCGCCACATCGACCTCTTGTTGGACGAGGTCGATTCCAATCTGTTTCGCATCACGTGGTGACGTGATGGACAATTCCTTCCCGTCGAGACGGATCGTTCCTTCGTCCGCCGTTTCCGCTCCGGATAAGACTTTCATCAACGTCGACTTACCGGCACCATTCGCACCGACAAGCGCGTGGATTTCACCGGACTTCACTTCAAACGAGACTTGTTTTAAGGCTTGCACTCCTGGAAACGCCAGTGAAATCCCAGTCATCTTCAAGTGATGATCGGTAGACGTCATTGTTTTTTATGGACGTCACGCAACCGGTCCATCCACGGTTCATTGAATTTGTCCGATGTACTCCATCCTTTGATGATCGTATCGAGATTGTACATCGTCGTATCCTGCTTCAACGCCTTCTGCTCCACCAGTTTCGCGTCGAGATCAAAGCTATCCGGTGTCTTCTCGCCAGCGATTTTCTTAGCCAGTAATCGCATGTCCGTTTGTCCAATCAAGAATGGATCCACCGCACTCGTCGAGACCCAGTTACTGCCTTTTTCACGCATCAGGTTGATATCCTGATTCGAGACATCGATCGAGATTAGCGGGATTTCTTGACGTTTATTATCCTTGAGCGATTTGTAAGCCCCTTTTGCGACTTCGTCCCACGCTCCCCAAACCGCATCAATGCTTCCTTTCGGATATTTCGCGAGAATCGCATTCATCTTCGTTGCGATATCCCCTTGGATATCTTGGAAATTTGTCGGTCCAACTGTCTCAAGCGTTTTGATCTTACCGTCTGCTTCGTACGTCTTATAGATTTCCTGACGACGATCGAGCGGGGCAAAACCTGGTCCGAACCAAAGTTTGATGACACGGACTGGCTTTTTGTCCGTCACCTTCGTCACTTCATCAAGCGATAGCTTCGCGAGTTGATGATCGTTTTGGAACGTTTCCGTCACACCTTTTAACGCCGTTCCTTTTTTCTTCGTGACCGTATCGAACGTCACGACCTTCAGCCCTTTGTCGACCGCTGGTTTAATCATGTCATAGGCGTAGTCTTCCTTACCATGCGAGATGATGAGCCCATCATAATCTTGCTGAATCGCTTGCGCGACAAGCTCCTTGAACTTGACGTCGTTACCTTCCGAAATGAACGTGCTGACTTTAAAGCCAAGCGCTTCGCCTTCACTTCGTGCGCCATCAAGGAATTGTTTCGTATGGTCGTCCGATGCTAGGTTGCGGATGACGGCGATCTTGACGTCCGATTGAACCCCTTTTGGTACATCCTTGACGACCTTCGTCGTCGTGGCTTCTCCATTCGCACAAGCCGCTAGTAACAGTGCCGGTGCTAGGACGGCGTAAGCTAGTTTTTTCATGACATATCTCCTTATCCGAGGGGTTGGAGCCCTGTTAATTGTTCAATCGTTTCTTCATTCGGTTGCGTGATGACACCAAGTTCGGTGATGATGCCCGTGATCAATGTGTGTGGTGTGACATCAAACGCCGGGTTGAAGACAGCGACGCCTTCCGGTGCTGTCGCGACACCTTGGACAGTCGTCACTTCTTGCGGATCACGTTCTTCGATTTCGATCGCGTCTCCGGAAACGAGCGAGAAGTCGAACGTCGAGAGCGGTGCTGCGACGTAAAACGGAATACCAAAAGCTTGCGCGAGCAATGCCAATTGGAACGTCCCGATTTTATTTGCCGTATCTCCGTTTCGTGTAATGCGGTCGGCACCGACGATGATCGCATCGATCTGTTTTTCTTTCAGCGTATGGGCGACCATGTTGTCCGTAATTAACGTGACATCAATGCCGGCACGTTGCAGCTCCCATGTCGTCAATCGTGCTCCCTGCAGTAACGGTCGCGTCTCACTCGCAAAAACGGATAATTCGATGCCGCGTTCTTTTGCGATGTAGAACGGCGCAAGTGCCGTTCCATAAGCAGCGGTCGCAATCGATCCAGCATTACAAATCGTTAGGATCCGGTCGCCTGACTGGAACAATTCCAGTGCATGAATCCCGATTTGACGTGACGTCTGCGCATCCTGGTCGTATAAGGCGACCGTCCGTTTTTCCAACCGTTCGCGAATCTCTTCTACCGACGTCCCGTCTTGAATGATTGGATTCAACTGATTGAGTACATTTCGCAAATTGACGGCCGTCGGTCGTGTCGCGAGTAACGTCGCCGATGTCTCAAGCAAGGCTTGCTTGTAGACCGGTAGCGCCGCTTCAAACCGGTATGCTTCTTGAACGAGCACGAATCCACCGAATAAACTGATCGCAGGCGCGCCCCGGACACGTAGTTGTTTAATCGCCTCAACCGCTTGCGCGAGATCAGCAATGACTTCATAGTGCTCTTCTTGCGGTAGACGTGTCTGATCGAGAATCGTCAAGACACGGTCTTCGTAACGAATACTTTGGACGAATGTAGTCATCGGCTGAGTTCCTCCGTTACGTCAAAGTTTCGTAAATCATCGAATGTCCGGCATTCTGTACGGCGTTTGATTAACGCCGCTCCTAGACGAAGAGCGTGACGTTTCCGCTCTAAGCGTTCCGTCGTTGAATCGATTGATTCTAAATCAGCGACCGGTGCAAGACCAATCGTCCGCCGAATCAATTCGCAACCGGCAAAGCCAAGGGCATCCTGCAAGATCGTGCTCAGTACATCATCGACGAGTCCTGATGCCTGGAACGGTTCGACGGCTTCCCGTTCCCATAATGCACGGAACGTTGAAGCGAACGTCAGCCAGAACGTGTCGATGTCGCGAATCCGGGCATCACGAAGTGCTGAATAATCGGGGTATGCTGCAAAGAATAAGTGGGCGATGAACTGTCCGACATCGAATCCGAATGGACCATAAAAGGCGAATTCAGGGTCGATGACCTTCGTTTCCGTCGCCGAGGCGAAGATGCTTCCTGTATGTAGATCGCCGTGTAACAAGGCGTCCCCTTTTGTGATGAAGAGCGCTTCGAGTTTTGCGACTTCGCGTTTTAACTCATCGTCTGCCCATAGATGTGCCACCTCTTCTTCCAGTCCGGATTCAATCTCGTTCGTCTCCGCGTCATGGAACGGATCCGTGAAGATTAACTTTTCCGTGATGTCGCACAAGTCTGGATTGTAGTACGTTCGGGCGACACGTTTCTTTTCAACCGGACCAAGCGCAAAGTCCGATGTATGGAATAACGTCCGAGCGAGATAAGAACCGATATGTTCCGCAAGCAACGGATACTGTTCACCTGCGAGTAAACCGCTTCGAACGATCGTCAGATGTGAAAGATCTTCCATGACCGTATACGCCTCTTCATGACTAGCATGAAAAACACGTGGCACGAACGGTACGGCATGCCGTGCGAATTCACGGAGTGCGGATTGCTCGATCCACGCTCGTTCGAGCGATAACGGCCAGCTCTCCCCGACGACCTTCGCATATGGTAATGCTTGTTTTAAAATCAAGCGATGTTCGCCTTCTCGAATCCGAAAGACGAGGTTGAGGTTCCCGTCGCCAATCTCTTCTGCTTCGACGGCTCCATCGCCGATCAGTCCTAATGTCCGAACACGATCAATCGCGTCCTGTTCTGTGAATGCTTTATATGTCATCTCAGTTTCCCCCTATGTGATACACGAAAAAGCGCCTCTTTTCGTCATCGAAAAGAGGCGCAGAAAAGTCACTGCGTCCTCTTATCTCTCAGACGAAACGTCTGTTGGATGTAGCACCGTGCCTAGTGGTCGGTTGCTGCGGCGTCATCGGGCCAATTCCCTCTGCCAACTCGCGATAAGAGTCGTATGTAGTTGTCGTGTGTGATATTGATTTGAATCTTACGCAATCGACTTCCTCGCTGTCAAATCGAAATCAAGCAGAAACGGACATCATTTTTAAGTCATCTATAGAAAGAGTATTTTCAAAAAAATAAATTTTCTAAAAATAGTTTGACAAGTGGCGATTCTCATGTAAAAATTGCAATTAGATTTCACAATTTCATCCAATTCTTATCAAGAGCAGACGGAGGGACAAGCCCTACGATGTCGCAGCAACCGACCTTTTGGCACGGTGCTAATTCTTGCAGCTACTAAGCTGACAGATAAGAGTCCACGTTCGAATCATTCATGGTCTCTTGTCGCTGACGAGAGACCATTTTTTTGTTGAAGGAGGAAAGACATGGCTTATATCACTGCTACTTATCAATTGACTGCCCGTGATCGAATCGAGCAACGCGCTGAACAACTCGCGCTTGGTCTGACAGTCGGTTCTTGGACGGAACTGAATCATCTCGAACAACAACAACTCGCCTCGTTCAAAGGGGAAGTCGTACATACCGAAGAGCGCGATGGCAAAGGATATATCACGATTCGTTATCCGGAACATAACGTGTCGCGCGACTTTTCTGCGATTCTGACGACCGTCTTCGGGAAACTCTCACTCGACGGTGAAATCAAACTAACAGAATTGCTACTACCCGATACATTTACGTCGGACTTTCCAGGTGCGAAATTCGGGATCGAAGGGGTCCGCTCCTTGATCGGTGTCGAAGATCGCCCATTATTAATGAGCATCTTCAAAGGAGTCATCGGACGCGATTTATCGTTCCTTCGTGATCAACTCGAAGGACAACTCGCTGGTGGGATTGATCTCGTCAAAGACGATGAGATCCTATACGACAATCCGTTGACACCGACGATTGACCGGGCACGGATCGGACGTGAGGTCATCGATGCTCACTTCCAACGGACCGGTAAACGTGCGTTATATGCGATCACACTCAACGGTCCCGTCTTTACGCTCAAGGATCAAGCCAAGCGATTGATTGATGCTGGAGCGACCGCATTCTTGCTGAATACCTTCACATACGGACTCGACGTCTTACGCGAACTGGCGAGTGATCCGGAAATCAACGTTCCGATCTTCAATCATCCAGCATATAGCGGTGCGTTGATCGCTAGCCCGAATCACGGAGTCGCAGCTCCTGTCTTACTCGGCACATTACCGCGTGCTGCTGGAGCAGACTTGACGCTATTCCCGTCTCCTTACGGCAATGTCGCTTTGCCAAAGGATGTCGCCCGTGGCATCGCGGTCGAAGCGACCCGTCTCGGTCAGACGAAATCGATCTTCCCGGTTCCTTCAGCCGGTATTCATCCTGGACTCGTCGCTCAACTCGTACGGGACTTCGGTATCGATTCCGTCATCAACGCCGGCGGCGGCGTACATGGTCATCCGCAAGGTGCTGCGGCTGGTGTCATTGCTTTCCGCCAGGCGCTCGATGCGGCACTCGCAAATGAATCCCTATCGGCGGCAGCATCGCGTCATGAAGAATTACGGATCGCCCTTGACGCTTGGGGGATCAAGTCATGACCGTACGGATTCTTTGTGACTTCGACGGTACGGTGACGACGCAAGATAACATCATCGCACTCATGCAGGCATTTGCGCCAGCTAGTGACTTCGAACCGTTGAAACGCGGCGTACTCGACCGGACGCTATCGATTCAGAGTGGTGTCGGGCAAATGTTCGCACTTCTGCCGTCTGACGGAAAAACAGCCTATCTTGACTTTTTGTTGGAGCGTGCAGTCATTCGCGACGGATTTTCGGAGTTACTTCAGTACAGTCGTCGTCAAGGAATCGATTTTTCGATCGTCAGCGGTGGAATGGACTTTTTCGTCGAACCGATCTTAGCGCCACTCCTTGAACAAGAACAGATTTACTGTAACGTCGCCGATTTCAGTGGTCCATTCGTCCATATCGATTGGCCAAACGCCTGCGATGCCCATTGTACGAACGGGTGCGGCTGTTGTAAAACGTCCGTTGCCCGGGCATTGCGCAAAGACGATGACGTCATCATAGTCATTGGTGACTCGGTGACGGACTTCGAACTCGCGAAACAAGCGGATCGTGTCTATGCCCGTGATTATCTGATCACGTTGTGTGAAGAGAACGATATCGCCTATACACCGTTTGAGACGTTCCACGACATCGTTCATGATTTAACACGAGCGGAGGTGACAACATGACATTCATGCGACGGTATGAAGAGCTACGCGCCATCAAACAAGAGCTTGCGGCGCGCGATTGGTTCCCTGGTACGAGTGGCAATCTCGCCATTCGGACGTCCGGTGTCCCGGTTGAATTCCTTGTGACGGCAAGCGGAAAAGATAAACGGCAGACGACTCCTGACGACTTCGTTCATGTCGATGCGACCGGTCAATTGATTGGTGAGCAATCCGGGCGTCCTTCCGCTGAGACATTGCTCCATGTCGAAGTGTTCAATCGAACGGACGCCGGTTGTTCTCTGCATGTCCATACGATTGCGAACAATGTGATTTCGGAACTCTATGGCGATCAAGGCAGCATCACCTTTTCCGGTCAAGAAATCATCAAGGCACTCGGACACTGGGAAGAGGATGCGACGGTCACGGTACCGATCATTCCGAATCATGCGGACATTCCGACGCTTGCCGCTGCTTTTGCACCGCATGTCACAGCGGACAGTGGTGCCGTCCTGATCCGCAATCACGGGATCACGGTCTGGGCACCGACCGCCTTTGAAGCAAAGAAACACCTCGAAGCCTTCGAGTTTTTATTCAATTACACGTTGACGTTGCAATCATGCCGTCAATCCATTCATTAAAAGGAGGAATCATCTCATGGCAACAGTCTTATTCCAAGAAACAAACACACGGTATACGGATCAAACGGAAGTCGCTGACTTCCTTGCGTCACGCGGCGTTCTTTACGAACAGTGGGACGTTTCGAAACTTCCAGCGCCTCTCGTTGAGAACTTCACACTGACGGATGCAGACAAACAAACGATTCTCGATACGTTCGCTCCCGAAATCAAAGACGTATCAGAACGTCGTGGGTATCAGACAGCTGATATCATCTCACTTTCGGATACGACACCGAACCTTGATGAGTTGCTCGTCAACTTCCAGAAAGAACATCATCACACGGATGATGAAGTTCGTTTCATCGTCAGCGGTCATGGCGTCTTCGCGATCAAAGACGAAGAAGTCGGCAACTATAACATCGAACTCAATCCTGGTGATTTAATCTCCGTTCCTGTTAACACACGCCACTACTTTACGCTTCAAGACGATCGTAAAGTCGTCGCTGTTCGGATCTTCGTCACGACAGACGGCTGGGTTCCGATTTACGAGAATGAGACGTCAACGGTCTCTTAAGATCGATAAAAGCGCTGTTTTCCTTCATATGAAGGGAATCAGCGCTTTTCTTATCGCACAAACATATCACTACATTGATACGTAACCGATATAATGAAGGAAAAGCGATGAGGAAGTGAGCGTCATGCATATTCGTCCCGTAATGGAACACGACTTACCAGCGATTCTCGCCATCTATAACGAAGGTATCGAAGATCGGATCGCAACGCTTGAGACCGACCAAAAGGACTTATCCTTCATGACCCAGTGGTATGCGGAACGCACCGATCGATATGCTGGATATGTCGCTGAAGATGACACAGGTGTCCTCGGCTTCATTTCCCTCGATCCGTATAATCCGCGTTCTGTCTACGCATCCGTCGGTGAGATTTCGGTTTATATCACTCGGACACATCGTGGACAAGGGATTGGCACACGTTTGCTCGAAACGATTGAACAACATGCCCGTGATCATCATATGCATAAGCTGATCCTCTTTACCTTCCCGTTCAATAAAATCGGACAAAAACTCTATATCCGCTCCGGGTTCCGGATCGTCGGAACGTTTAAGGAACAAGGACAGTTGAACGGCGAATATGTCGACGTCATGGCGATGGAGAAACGCTTACGATAGGATTCATTGAATGCCAGACAGGGAATAGTCAATCCGAGTCATTGAGAGAGGATGAACCTAATGGATATTCAACAAATTCGTAATGCAACACTCGTTGTCACGTATGCCAATCAAGTCTTACTGATTGATCCGTTCCTCGGCGAAAAAGGCAGCTTGCCTCCCTTCGGTCAAACACCGAATGCCGTCGCCAATCCACTCGTCGACTTACCGGTCGATGTCAAGACACTGCTCGATCCTGACGCGATCTTCGTCACGCATCTGCATGCCGATCATTTCGACGATTCTGCAAAACAACTTCTACCCAAGCATTTGCCACTCTATGCGCAGCAAGAAGAAGACGCGCAGCAAATCCGAGAAGCCGGCTTCACGAACGTTTCTTCCTTCGATTCCGGTGTAACGATCGGTGATATCCAGGTCCATCGAACAGGTGGACAGCATGGTGTCGGTGAAATCGGCGAACGGATGGGACGTGTGTCTGGGCTCGTCCTCACCCATCCGGACGAACCGACACTTTATATCGCCGGTGATACGATCTGGTGCGACGAGGTCGCGCATGCAATCGAACAACATACACCCGATATCATCGTCGTCAACAGTGGCGCCGCCCAGTTCTTGACGGGAGAGCCGATCACGATGTCACAGCGTGATCTCCTTGCCGTACACGAAGCGGCGGCGGAAGCGACGATCATCGTCTCGCACCTCGAGTCCGTCAACCACTGTCTCTTGCGACGTGATATGATTGCTGACTTTTTAGCCGCCTTCCACCTTTCTGCCCATTTCCTGATTCCAGAGGATGGCGAAACGATGTCATTTTAAGAACAGTAACCTTCACTAAAAAGAAGTCCTGCTTTTCGAGTAACAATCGAAAGCAGGACTTCTTTTTGTTATGGAATGACAAGACCTAACAAGCGAGCAAAGGCGACTGCTTGCTCTTCCGTAATGACAGCGCCTGGTAAAAATCGCGGATCGATCGTAATACCAGAGAGCTCCGTCTGCCGGAGGTCGAGACCTTTTAACGGCGTTTCAATCCATTGACTATCCGTAAGCCGGACCGCTTCGAGTTTCCACTGGGTCGGTTTCACTTCGAAGAACTGTGCTTCTTTCATCGTCGTTTCGCTCCAGTATTGATGACGGACCGTACTGCGAATGAACTGTACGTAATCCGCAAGCCCTTCCTGAATCGTTAAATGGTCCAGCGTACAATCTTCGAACTGAACACCCGTCATCCGGCATCCGACGAAGGACACACGGTGAAAACGAGTTTCTTGGAAGTGACATCCGGTTAAGTCGCATTGCTCAAAACGAATATCTTCGAACGAACCACGGTCAAAGGTAAGATTCGCGAACGAGACATTTTGAAAACACACTTGATAGGCATCGATGCGTTCTGTCAGTTCAATCGGCATCGACTCTTTCTCATAACGCGCTCCTTTCAGATACGGATCATCGATTTCGACTTGATCGAAGGTCTCTGACTGAAGCGTCTTCGGTAATTCTGGTAAACGGATAACGGTCTCTTTCAATGAAGGTTCCCCCTTTTTTCTCTCCCTTAGTGTACCAAACTCCTTTTATATGAGGAGAAATCGTTCGAATTACCCTTTTTTCAACAGTTTTTATTTTGAGACACTTTGAGACCGTGCTATAGTCAAGGAAAATCAAAATAAGAACATACGTTCTTTTATGTAAAGGAGTGATTCAGATGTTTCCTTCCGTCGTTTTACCACAAGATAAACGGATTTTTTGCGTCGACAGTGTGTCCTTCTACGCCAGCTGTGAATGCCAGTATCGCAATCTCCCACCCTTGACGACACGCCTGGCGGTCGTCTCCGATTTAAAACGAAGCGGGTCCGTCATTCTCGCTGCCACCCCTGCCTTAAAAGCACTTGGAATCAAGACAGCCGGTCGATTATATGAAATCGAGCAATTGCCATACGCTGTTCGTCGTACGATTCGACTTGTCGAACCACGTATGCTCGCTTATATGAAGACGTCGATTCGTGTCCTGGATGTCCTGCACCAATTCGCCCCACCTGAAGCCATCCGCGTCTATTCAATTGACGAAAGCTTCATTGACATGACCGGAACCGATCGCCTATTTGGTTCCGACCTGCAAGCTGCCCTCAAAATTAAAGAAGCAATCCTGAAACAGACCGGCATCCACGTCCGGATCGGGATTGGTCCAAATAACGTCATCGCGAAACTGACGCTTGATTTAATCGGGAAAAAAGAAGGCATCGCGCGATGTGGATATGCTGATGTCGCACGACGTCTTCATGATTTTCCGATTCGGAAGATGTGGGGAGTTGGACATCGCATGGAACAACATCTGCAGATGATGGGGATTGAAACGATCGGTGATCTTGCCATGCGCCCCGTTGAAGAGTTACACGAACGCTTCGGTGTCATCGGTGCCGAACTGTGGCATCACGCTTGGGGACTCGACGCGTCACCGACACTTCTTGCGCCTCGTCATCTGTTCGAGAAAGCCCCTCAACGGACGATCGGACACGGTGTGACCTTAATGCAGGACTATTATCAGTTCGAACGCATTCGGAATGTGCTCAATGAACTCGTGCAGGATGTTGCCGCACGTTGTCGCTTTTCGAATCAAGTCGGCTGGACCGTTCACATCGGCGTCCGCTATTCTCGAAACGTCGTCCGAAGTGGTTTCTCTCGTCAAGTGCGGTTGCCTTATCCGACATCCGATGAACGAATCATTCTGCGTCACGTCTTACAATTATTCGAACCGAATTGGCTCGACGGAGAACCTGTTCGTTTTTTATCCGTTGCAGTGGGGCATTTGACTGCCGATCAAGGCACCTTACAGTTGTCTTTGTTCGAGGATAATGCGCGGCTCTGGAAACGACGACGGTTATTAAAAGCAATGGATGTCGTCAACCTCCGCTACGGAAAAGGAACGATTCGCCTCGCTGTCTCGTTTCTTGATACGAGTGTCGCCAAACGTCGTCTTCGTTTCGTCGGCGGTCATCCGGGAGGTGATCTTCATGACAGCGTATCGTGATCGAGGAAATTTAAAATGGATTCCTTTTCTCATGCCGGAACATTTGCAACTGTTGCGAGAATATTATGTCCAGATGCATCAGCTCGACTTGCCTGAAATTGATGAACAGTTGCAAGAATCATGGCACTTTCTGCTTCAAGAAGCTTTAATAGAAGGAAACGAACTTGAAATCACGTATTATAAGGAAAGTAGCTACGTGACGGTCGTCGGTTTCGTGGAACGACTAGAACCCGAACGTTCCGTTCTCTTTCTGCGCGGACGTGAAGTCATTGAAATTCCCTTCACACGAATCGTCCGGATCGAAAACGGGTAAGCTCTCATACAGATGGATGCTTTAAATCGTGCCCGGAAAGAAGGAATAGTCATGTTGGATTGGTTTACTTCCCTCCCCGTCGTCGTGCAAGCATTGCTTGCCGGAATGATGACTTGGGGGTTAACCGCACTTGGTGCGGCACTCGTTTTCGTCTTTACGACGATTGAAAAACGCGTCATGAACATGATGCTCGGTTTTGCTGCCGGCGTCATGATTGCTGCGTCATTTTGGTCGTTGCTTGCTCCTGCGATCGAGTTCACAGAGC
Source organism: Exiguobacterium sp. s91 (assembly GCF_018618915.1). Classification (NCBI taxonomy): domain Bacteria; kingdom Bacillati; phylum Bacillota; class Bacilli; order Caryophanales; genus Exiguobacterium; species Exiguobacterium sp. s91. Next base: position 24,574 of record NZ_JACSMZ010000002.1, read on the forward strand.
AGGATGGTGGAATCGCTTGGATTCCTGCCGCCATCGGTTTTCTCGCTGGTGGATTTTTCGTCCGTCTCCTCGACTTCGTCACACCGCATTTGCACTTATCCGCACCACTCGAAACAGCGGAAGGTCCTTCGACAGGACTCAAGAAAACGACGTTATTATTTCTTGCGATCACGTTGCACAATATTCCCGAAGGTCTTGCGATTGGTGTCGCTTTTGGTGCCGCTGCCTTGAACATGGACGGGGCGACCGTCGCCGGTGCCTTGACGCTCGCACTCGGTATCGGGATTCAAAACATGCCGGAGGGGGCTGCCCTGTCGATTCCATTACGTGGCGAAGGGATGTCGCGTCGGCGCGCCTTCCATTACGGTCAATTGTCAGCAATCGTTGAACCGATTGCCGCGATGGTCGGAGCAGCTGCGGTCTTCTTCGTTCAACCGCTTCTCCCATATGCGTTATCGTTCGCTGCTGGAGCGATGATTTTCGTCGTCGTCGAAGAATTGATTCCGGAATCACAAGCAGAGAACGGATCCGATTTAGCAACACTTGGTCTGATGGTCGGTTTTACGGTCATGATGATTCTTGACGTCGCTTTAGGATGAGCCCGTTTCAAAACGAGTAGTGGACGATATCGTCTCCTGCTCGTTTTTCTATTTATAAATTTAGGCATATTCTAATAAAACCGTCCGATTTGAAGTTTTTCTGACCTTGTGTCTTAACAGAAAGATTTCCCTTTCCTTCATGCTGTTTTTAGTATGAATGGAAATGATCAAATTTCCTGATCTATCCGATGACATCTAAATCCATGTATTATCTTATTCAAACGAATTTAAATCGGACAACGCGTCTTACACGTCCGATCGTCTCTCAGACCTGCGCCCGATATTCCAATTAGTTCTATCTCACAAGAATAAAACATGATATGTTTTTAACTAGCACATCATATAGAAGGAGATTATCATGACAATCATTGAACTTTTAAAAGCGCTCTTACTTGGTTTCGTCGAAGGGATGACGGAATTTGCACCAGTCTCTTCCACAGGTCACATGATCATCGTCGATGACATGTGGTTGCAAACTACCGATTTTCTCGGTAAATATTCGGCGAACACCTTTAAAATCGTCATTCAGCTCGGATCGATTCTTGCGGTCGTCGTCGTCTTTTGGAAACGCCTCTTCAGCTTGATCGGTTTGTATAAGATTGAAGGCGAACATGACGCATCAGGGACACACAAGTTAAAACTACGTCACGTCTTGATCGGTCTTCTACCAGCAGCTGTTCTCGGGTTGTTATTCGAAGATTTCATCGATGAGAACCTCTTCTCGATTGAAACGGTCATCATCGGTCTTGCTGTCGGTGCCCTCTTGATGATCGCAGCCGATAAATTCGGACCAAAGGAACCAAAAACGACATCGCTTGATCAGATTACATATCGCCAAGCAGCACTCGTCGGTCTGTTCCAATGTATTTCCCTTTGGCCTGGCTTCTCCCGTTCTGGTTCAACGATTTCCGGAGGGGTCTTCCTCGGGATGAATCACCGGACGGCAGCTGACTTTACGTTCATCATGGCTGTACCGATCATGTTCGGTGCTAGTTTCCTTTCGCTCGTTAAGAACTGGGAGAACATTCAACCGAACCACTTCGCATTCTATGCTGTCGGTTTCGTTGCGTCGTTCGTGTTTGCCCTCTTATCGATTCGCTTCTTCTTGAAGCTGATCAACAAGATCAAACTCGTTCCATTCGCAATCTACCGTCTTGTCTTAGCAGCTGTCTTAGCTGTCATCGTCTACATGTAAGTTCAAACCGTTAGCTATTTTAGCTGACGGTTTTTCATTTTTTTGAAACTAATTCAGTCGCTTAAGGGTATATAGGGATGAGACATAACTAAAGGAGTGAATGCCACATGGCACGCAGAAGTCGGAGTACATCAAAACTCCCATTAATCATCGGAGTCGTTTTTGTCGCCGTGATTGCCTTTTTAGCAATCGGACAATACAACAGCCTCGTCAATGTAGAAGAAGATGTATCGAATAAATGGTCGCAAGTCGACAACCAAATCAAGCGTCGTGCGGATTTAATTCCGAACCTCGTTGAAACTGTTAAAGGTGTCGCGGGTCAAGAAGAAAAAGTATATGGAAAAGTCGCAGAAGCCCAAGCGGGTCTTGCGCGTGCTGCGTCAACCGAACAACGGATCGAAGCCGACCAACAAGTCACGTCTTCGCTTCGGGGATTGATTGCCTTGCAGACGACTTACCCGGAACTTAAATCAAGCGAACGATTCCAATCCTTGATGGACACGCTGGAAGGAACAGAAAATCGTCTCGGGATCGCCCGCAAGGATTACAATGATGCTGTAACCCTCTACAACAAAAAACGTCGGAGCTTCCCAACGACACTCTACGCATCCGCCTTCGGATTCGAGAAAAAGCCGTATTACGAGATTTCAGACAGCGACCGGGAAAATCCGACCGTCGACTTTAACAGTGATTCGAAATGATTCGGCGGTGGACGCGACTTCTGTTGAGCGCGTTCCTCGTCTTCTTCCTCTTCGTTCCAACAGCTAGTGCCGTTTCAGAACGGACGGGAGCAGCCTTCTTCATTCAGGATGATGCTCAGCTGCTCACCCCTTCGGAAGAAGCCGAACTCGCGCAACTCGGTCAGGAACTCGAACGATATACGACGGCACAAGTCGTCCTCAAGACGGTTCCCGATCTAAAGGGACAGGATTTAAGCTCTTACGCCAATGAAACATTTCGGCGCCAAGGCATCGGTCAAGAAGGAAAAGACAATGGTGTTCTTGTCGTCGTCGCTCCGAACGAAAAGGATCGCCAATTTCGGATCGAGGTCGGTTATAAACTCGAAGGGATTTTGACAGACATCACAGCCGGACGTATTCTCGATCAATATGCGGTTCCTTACAAGGAAAACAGTGAGTATGGAAAAGCAGCCTCCGAAACATATAAAGCGGTCGTCAGTGTCATATCAAAAGATCAATCGCTTGAGTCACAGGATCCCCCGAAAACACAAAATGACGATGGACTTCCGCTTTGGACGAAGATTCTGATCGGTGCTGGATTACTGATCTTATTGTTCCTCGATATGAAGTTCACCGGTGGTATGTTCTTCTTTGCGATTTTGAACATCTTCTCCGCGATCATGCGTGGTGGCGGTGGAAATGGTGGCAGTCGTGGTGGTGGCGGAAGTTCCGGCGGTGGTGGTGCCGAACGGTAGAAAAGGAGTCGTTTTTTCATGAGGATCATCTTAGGGTATTATCTCCTCCTGACACTCATCGGATTTGTCTCGATGTGGCAGGATAAACGTCGGGCGCGGCAACATGCTTACCGAACACCCGAAGCGACACTATTGACGATTGCTTTCCTCGGTGGTGCGCTCGGTTCTTGGATCGGTATGTACACAGTTCGGCACAAGACACGGAAAGCGAAGTTCCAATGGCTCGTTCCAATGGCTGCTGTCTTGCATCTCACTTTCTGGTTTGTTTACACTTCACAATGAAAGAATGTGACCGATAGAGGAGAGAACGTACGGAATTGTGTCCGTCGTTCCCTTCTCTTTTTTGTATGAGGTCAATGATTATGAAGAACAGGTTTAATTTCTTTTTCTCTTAGGGTAAAGAATTTAACCAATTTAATAAATACATCTTTTTTTGATGTACTGAGAGGTGGACATCCCTTTATGTGGCATCCTTGCGCCGAATGTACGACATCAATCCGTTTCGTTGAAGCGGGAGCACTCCATATTCAATCACCAACGCCAGAAATCTATTCCTATCAATCGTTCGAACAGCTCGAACAGCTACTGACATCGCTCTTACGTGTAGCGGATTATCCGGTGTCGTGTCGCGCCACACAATCGCGTTATGTGACAGCACCCATCCTAGCTTCAGCACTTCTAGAACAACTGAAGCATCGGTCTGCGATTGATTTCATCCAGCATGGGGTCATGACAAGCCATTTACAACCGATTTATGATATCCAGCGCAACGTGCTCGTCGCGAACGAAGCCTTATTGCGAGCAGCAGATGATAACACGCCGATCTCGCCTGGTGTCTTGTTTTCGACGGCCTCGAAGATGGGACTTCATTCCCGTCTTGATCAGCGGGCGCGTGAAGAAGCCATCCGTGCGACGCATCATATCGGTGGCACAACAAAAACGTTCATCAACTTTCTCCCTTCGACGATCTATAATCCGGAGTACTGCCTGCGCCATACGTTTGAGATCGTCGAACGTTATCAAGTCGATCCGAGTCGGCTCGTCTTCGAAGTCGTCGAAACGGAAAAAATTGAAGACGTCAACCATTTGAAACACGTCTTCGAACAATATAAAAAGCAAGGCATTCAAGTAGCACTGGACGATGTTGGCGCTGGTTTCTCGACACTCGATATGTTGTCCTTGCTTCAACCGGATTATATTAAGATTGATCGTTCCTTCATCGATCACTGCGATACGAACTCAGAAAACGAAGCCTTTTTACGAAAAGCCCGTCATCTGACACGAGAAATGGGAATTCAAATCTTAGCGGAAGGCATCGAACGGCAAGAAGAACTCGATCTTTGCCGCGAACTCAGCTTCGATCTTGGTCAAGGATACCTACTCGGTCGCCCTGCTCCTTATGCTCGCTTTGCGAAAGCACAATAAAAATACGCACATGGACCGTTTGATGATTATTCGGCACATGTGCGTATTTTTATGTTAAGTCGTCGAAACGAAAACCGTCTCGTTCCGTGTAATAGCATCCACTAGTTGTTCCATTGACACGATCGGACGCAACAGACGACACAATTCCTCTTTCGATGTCCGTAAAGCAAGTGTTTCGACGACATCGAGCGATAATGCGAAGTCTGCGAGTGCCGTCGGCTGTTCTTGTGCAAGAAGATAGTCACGCAACTCTGCATAATCATCATCATGTCCGAGTAACTTCTCTTGAACGAGTAGTCCGTAACCGACCTTACTCCCGTGCAAGAACGCATGCGTTTCTGGATGAGGAGATAACGCGTTATGCATTGCGTGTCCAATTGCACCACGCGTCGCCGCGTCACCAAAACCACCAATGCTTCCGGCTAACGGAATGACGGTTTCGACGAGATGTTGCATTTCAACGGGATACTCACGAAAACGCGTTTCCGTTATATTCGTCGACAAGATAAGAACCTTACAACGTTCAGCTGTTCGAAGCGCCATCTCAATGACGGGATCTTCAGCTGATGATCCGCTTAAGGCACGTGCTTCATACCACTTCGCTAGCGTATCGACGAGTCCGGCTACGAAATAATCATACGGACTTGCTGCGATGATCCGATGATCGAGTAAAAGGGCTTCAATCACGACGGGGAACGTATCAAATCGGATATACTGTCCCTCTTCGTTATACATGACACTGAGCGGAGTCCACGGAGCACAGTTCGAGACGATCGTCGGAATGATGATGATCGGGCGTCTCAATTGAAACGCGACCTGTTTTGCCGTATCGATGACACTCCCGCCTCCGAGCGCGAGAATCACATCGTACGGAGCACATACTTGTTTGAAAGCTTCCACCTGTTGATCCGTACAATGCCCTTCAAATAAAAGACGTGGTAATGCTGGTAAAGCAAAAGCAGCTGCTTCATAGGCTTGACGTCCATGAATCAGGACTGCTGAACGATTACCTATCACTTCTTTAAGTTGATCGAGCGCGTTTTCCTCATGTATGTATTGCAAAACAGCTTGTCGAATCACAGAATCGCCTCCTAATATTTGTTATCGCTCAGTATACGCAAAAGAACTCGCTTCGGCAATCATTCGATTTTTACAGGAGGAGCGCGTACACTAGAAAAGAGAAGAATTTACTACAAAGGAGTCGATGAATCAATGCAACAGATCACGTTAAACAACGGCATCAGTATGCCCCAACTCGGATATGGTGTCTTTAAAGTACCGGAAGAAGAAGTATATGAAGCGGTCAGCGAAGCACTCCGCGCCGGGTATCGTTCAATCGATACGGCGATGATTTACGAGAACGAAGAAGGTGTCGGTCGCGCGCTGCGTGACTCGGGCATTCCCCGAGAAGAGATCTTTCTAACGACGAAAGTCTGGAATTCCGATCACGGCTATGAAGAGACACTTGCCGCTTTCGAGACGAGTCTGCAAAAGCTTGGTGTCGATTACGTCGATTTGTACCTGATTCATTGGCCGATGCCAAAAGAGGATCGTTATGTCGAGACATGGCGGGCGCTCGAACATCTCTATGCAGAAGGAAAGACGCGTGCCATCGGTGTTTCGAACTTCCATATTCCGCACTTGGAACGAATTTTAGCCGAAGGATCAATCGTTCCTGCCGTCAATCAGATTGAACTCCATCCGTTCATTAGCCAAGAAGCGATCCGAGACTTTTGCCGCAAGCACGGTATCGTCGTTGAAGCTTGGAGTCCGTTGATGAAAGGACGCGACGCGTTAACGCATCCGGTCATCGTCGATATCGCCGATCGTCATCAGAAAACGCCAGCTCAAGTCGTCCTCCGTTGGCACTTGCAACACGATATCGTCGCGATTCCGAAATCTGTCACGCCAAGCCGCATTCGCGAAAATCTTGATGTCTTCGACTTCACCTTGTCAGACGCTGATATGCAAGCCATCGATCAATTGAACGCCAACGTGCGTACAGGATCAAATCCGGATCATAAATAAGGCGAGACGCTTCTCGTTTAATCTCCATACAAAAAGAAGGTACCTTTCGGAATTGATCCGGAAAGTACCTTCTTTGATGATGACCCTGATGCGTGATTCTAATCTATTATTTTAGCGGTCTAAATTATTTCCATGGTCTTGCTTGGCGATGTCATCCGATTGATGTTTCGATTGACGATGTTCTTCGCCGTCTTGCGTTGCATCATGTTCTTTTTCCTCGCGTTCTGTTTCCGGCCGGCGGAAATCGTCATCCCGACGCATCGCGATGTCCGGTTCCCGGTTCCCGTCGAGTTTTTTTGAATGATCGATTGCCTGCTCGTCTTGCGGCATCTTATCCGTACCGGCACGGTGCAAATCAATCTCTGCATGCTCTTCCTTCGAATCTTTATCAACATCAAGCGGATTACCGGAGCCGAGCTGTGCATTGGAGTTCGCATCTGATGACGTATGCGTCTCTTCGCCACTACCATAACGGACTTTTACATCAGGATGCGTATTATCTGTATTTAAATGTGGATCGAACTGGATGTCTTGGACTTCAAGTAAAAGAACGAAGCCCCCACCTTCGACTTCCGTTTTGCGTTGTTCGATTTCATTGTCTGATAGATCAAGTGACCCGAACAGATCATCGACTTCTTGATCACGACCTTTGTTCCCACGAATCCGATCAATCCAAGACGGTTTCGTCGTCGCGATTTCTGCGTCCATTTGGCTACGGACGAGTGCGATGTTCGACTTCTCCTTGACGATGACGTAGAAGTCTTCCTCCCGGTGTCCTTGAATGTGCAGTTCGTCCATTTTTGAAATCAATTCTTCCTCTGAATAGAACGTTCCGATATATTGTTTTGTTTTCATGGATGTTCTCCCCTTATTAACACGATTTGTCATGCGTGACTTCTATAAGGAGTATTTCCTCTTTTGCGTTAAAATATGCCAAAAAATATGCGTTCCGTTAAAACGTCATCTGTTTGACATGTAAACAATCATTCGCCGACGAGTTTCAGACCAATCGTCGCACTTAAGACGAGACCGATACAAACCAGTCGCTTCCAGTCTTTTGATTCGTTATAGAGCACCATGCTGAGGATCGCACCGCCCGCTGCTCCGATTCCCGTCCAGACCGCGTACGCCGTTCCCATCGGTAAACCATTCATCGCAAGCGTTAAGAATAGGAAACTGAGTCCGAATCCTGTTCCCATCAACAGTAGATTCTTCGCATTCTTATTTTGATTGAACGTATTGATCAAGACGACACCAAACATCTCAAAGATTCCGGCAATGATTAAATAAATCCAACTCATGCTGATTTCTCCTCTCCACTGACTAACTTCAGACCGATGACGCCGACGAGTAAGACAGCAATCAATGCTAATTTCATCACGGAAGCGGCTTGATCGAATAACACGATATCCGTCACGACCGTTCCTGCTGTTCCGAGACCGACGAAGACAGCATAGACCGTTCCGACTGGTAAATGGTTACTCGCTTTAATTAGCACGGTAAAGCTAACGATGATACAGACGATCGTTGCAGCCCACTCAAGTGGTGTTGCCGCATGTTTTAATCCAATGACCCAGCCCACTTCAAAACACGCTGCGACGATGATGCCAATCCAATACTTTGCCATAGTAATTGCCTCCTGATAGGTAAATTCAAATGAAAAAGCCCGGGAGTAAGCGAGACGATTCGCTTTACTCCCGGGCTTTTATCCCTCCGTTGCATGGACAAACGTCCATGTTCCTCCCTCGGTCCAGCCGTACGGAACCCTAGAGGATACTCCCTATTCCATTCGATACAACCACCCTAGCACGCGCTTTTTCCTATGTCAAACAGGAATCCGTTCCCCATCTGTCAAATAGAATCAAAGTCACTTCATCTGAAAGAGGAGGATGCTGCATGCGGTATAAAATCAATGATCAACTTCGGATTCGTCGTTTTACACCAGAAGATGTAGAAGCCGTTCACGCTTATGCCTCACAACCCATCGTCAGTCAATTCCAGTCGTGGGGACCGAATACCGAAACGGATACGAAACAATTCCTACACGATGCGCTTGAAAGTGAACTCGAGACACCAAGACGTCGTTATGTCTTTGCCGTGACGTTTCCAAGTGACGTCGTCATCGGTGCCGGTGAACTCGTCATCACAGACGTTGAGAATAAAATCGCCGAAATCGGATACGTCCTCTCGCCTGATGAATGGGGGAACGGATACGCGACGTCGATTGCCTCTTTCCTTCTCCAATTCGGTTTCGAAAAACTAGAACTACACCGCATCACGGCAACGTGTGACCCGCGGAACGTCGCTTCCGAACGCGTGTTGCAGAAAGTCGGCATGACGAAGGAAGGACAGCTCCGCGAGACGGTCTATCTCGAAGACCACTGGCGCGATTCCTTGATTTACGGCATGCTCGACTGGGAATGGCAAGTGGATCACGAAGAAGATAACTAACATATGATTTTAAACGGTGTGCCGAGGCATACCGTTTTTTATGGACAATCTCCTATTTTTTTGATTTTTATCAATTTTTAAACAAGCGCATGCTACACTATTCATAATGACAAATTTTAAGAATTGGAGTGAACCTCTTGATGAAAAAATGGACTGCTCATGTTGCTGGACTTGCCGCAACGTTAATGTTGAGCTCGGTTTTACCCGCACCCGCTTTCGCTGAATCGCCACCTGATCAACCGACAGCAGAAACACAAACAGTCACCGAGACGACCGGGGCGGCTTATTTGAAAGAGGATGCTGCGTTGCTGCAAACGGCTGATTCCACAACGGTCATTCAACAACTACCAGCAGGAACGACATTGAAGACACTCGGCACGGACGGTGACTTCACTCGTGTCAGTTGGCAAGAAGGTACTGCGTATGTCGCAACAAACGCGTTAACGCAAACAGCACCTGTCTTTCAAAAACAAGCTACGCTGATGTCGAAAAGTCCACTCTCATTAGTTGCTTCACCATTTGATCCCACCGTCGTGACGACACTTCCCGCCTATCAGCGAATCGATACATACGGCACTTTCGACACGTTCACGCGTCTGAAATGGAACGAGCAATACGTCTACGTACCGACGGCACAACTCGAGCAACTTCCGAAATTAGTTGGGACGCGTTATGCCAAACGAACGACTTCTCTCTTCGTTGAGCCGAAGACGACGAGCGCGAAGACAGCCGTCGTTCAAAATCAAGCATTTGAAACGTTCGGTACGACCGGTACTTTTACACGCGTGGCGACTAAAACGGGTTACGCCTTCGTATTGACGGCTGATTTAGCTGATGCGCAGGTCGAAAATTATCCGGAAACAGGACTGCGTTATGCCAAACGAACGACTTCTCTTTTCGTTGAACCGAAGACGACGAGCGCGAAGACAGCCGTCGTTCAAAATCAAGCATTTGAAACGTTCGGTACGATCGGTACTTTTACGCGTGTTGCGACTAAAACGGGTTACGCCTTCGTATTGACGGCTGATTTAGCTGATGCGCCGGTCGTGAACCATCCGGAAACCGGGCTACGTTACATCCAACAGCAGACGACGGTCTATGCTACTGCGACTACGAAAGGAAAAGTCGTACAATCGATTCCTGTGAATACTTCCCTTCAGACGTACGGCATCGAGGGGTCATTTACACGAATCAAACGAAACGACGAGTATGCCTATGTGTTGACGGCACATCTCGGTACGTTGAAATACTATCCGAAGACTGCACGCCTCTATGTTCAGCGCGTTACGCCAATCTATTCGGATGTCAAATCTTCAAGTCCTGTCTTAAAGCAACATCAAACGAATACGCTGCTGACGGTGTATGGCACAAGCGGTGCCTATAGCCGGATCATCTTCCGTGGAGTTCATGCTTACGTCAAGACAGCTGATCTCGATACTGGAAAAGTCTATGCATCAACCGGGACACGATACGCGAAACGCAATTTGTCCGTCTACACGTCTGCTTCGACGAAGAGCAAAATTATGTATTCCGTCAAACGAGCTGATAAGCTAACGATTTACGGCACAAGCGGTAGTTACACACGCATGAAAAAAGGATCGGTCTACGGCTACGTCAAGACGACGGATCTCGTGACGAAAAAGCCGGATCTGTATGACGTCACTGGTCAACGCTATGTGACGGAAGACGATGTCGTCATTCGTTCGCAGGCAAAACTTTCGAGCAAAAAAATCGGCACACTAAAAAAAGGTACCTCGATTTCGATCTACGGAAAAAGCGGTTATTATACACGCGTCAAATATAAAAATGCCTTTGGTTTCGTCGATTCGAGTCGTATCGGACTGAACAAGCCGACGGCAAAAGCAAAAAAAGGCACGACATTTTATGTCCACCTGGACCAGACGCCACTCTTCTCTGCCGACGTAGCTTACAGTCGCCCAGCTGCCTATTTGAAGAAAGGGACGAAATTAATCGGTCTAAAATCAATTGATGATGATTTTTGGCAAGTTCGCCTGGCAAATGGTCAAACGGGTTACGTCCTCAACCCTTATATCAGCACGAGCAAACCCGATATGAAACTGACACAAAAAGCGATCGACCGGGCGAAAATCTATACGGTCAAACAGACGACGTCGTTCTTTGCGAGTCCAACAAGTCCAAAAGGTAGCGGACTCGTTGAACAAGGCAAACGGGTTTATCCGCGTCATCGAGTCGGAAACTTCTATGTCATCCAGTCAGGCTGGACACCTGTTTATCTTCCTGTATCCGCTGTGACGATCACGTCCGATAAACGGGTCGTTAAAAAGAATAATACGCGTGGTGAAAAGCTGATCCAAGCAGCCGTTCAACATATCGGTACACCATACACATGGGGTTCGCAAGATGCCGTGAACGGTGGTTTTGACTGTTCCGGTTTGATTCACTACGCGACGAACAAGGCCGGAAAATACGGTGGTCGGACGAACGTTCGTGGCTACTGGTATGGTGCTTTCTTTACAAATCGCCGGACGAGTATTGCAAGCGGTAAACGCTCGGATATCGTCTTCTTCCAGAACACTTATACAGATGGTCCATCGCATATCGGAATCATGCTCGATAGCGAACACTTCATCCATGCAGGCGGTTCACAGCTTCAAATCAACTCGATTTACGAACCGCGTTGGCAGGAGCATTTCCTCGGATTTAAATCGATGTAAGACAAAAAAAGACGAATCCGTCGAAATCGACGGGTTCGTCTCTTCTTATCGCAATACGTCAGAATGTCATCTCGACGTATTTCGTTACTTGTCGATCCATCAAGTATAACTCGATCTGTTCACGGTAGGCTTTATAGTGATCGGATGCGATATGCGCTTCAAGTGCCTCTTCATCACGATACACTTCATACAGCATGAATTGATGCTCATCCTCGATCGATTGATGTAAGGAATAACGTAAGCACCCTTCTTCTTTTTGTGAGGCATGATAGACCGTTTGTAGAATCGGGAAGACTTGATCCGCAAGTCCTGCTTTGATTGTAAGTACAGCGTTGACGACGATTTCTCCCATGTTTCATTATCCCCTTTCGTGATTACCTGTATCTGTACCCATTTTCACGAAAAGACACACGTCAAAGGAGCTTGAAGATGCAAACTCAACTTTTTGAAGCACTTGAACAATTCGAACCGACGATGATCGCGTTACGTCGTGATTTTCATCGACATCCGGAACTCTCTTTCCAGGAAGTCCGCACACCAGAACGAATTGCAAACTTTTACGCGGAGCAGGGCATCCCTTATCAAACAGCCGTCGGAGGTCGTGGTGTCGTCGCGACGATCGAAGGTAAACAACCTGGTCCGACGATTGCGGTCCGCGCAGATTTTGACGCATTACCACTTCAGGAAGAGACAACGCTTGCTTTCCGGTCGATCCATCCTGGTATCATGCATGCTTGCGGGCATGATGGTCACACGGCAATGGTGATGGCCCTGGCTGCTACGCTCTATCCGTTACGTGATCAATTGCAAGGAACGATTCGAATCATTCACCAGCATGGTGAAGAGGTCTTTCCCGGTGGAGCCATCCAAATGATTGAAGCCGGTGTCCTCGAAGGTGTCGATGCGATTTTTGCGACACATCTCGAAAATGATTTACCAGTCGGTACGATTGGGTTTCGGGAAGGACATACATTATGTGCAATCGACGAATTCGAAATCATCGTTCATGGTCAAGGTGGACATGCGCAAGCACCGCACAAAACAAAAGATGCGCTCGTCGCTGGAGCGCAGCTCGTCTGTAACTTACAGCATCTCGTCAGTCGACGGGTCGATCCGTTCGAGCCGGCTGTTCTCGCAATCGGATCCTTCCATGCGGGAACGGCACCGAACATCGTCACGGGTGAAGCACGCATCGTCGGTGAAATTCGGACGTTCAATGAGACATTGCGGCATCAGCTCCGGCAAGAAGTCGATCTTGTCGCCAAAACGACATGTGCCGGCATCGGTGCTACCTATTCAATCGACTTCACGACGGGTTACCCGGCGCTCTGGAATCATCCGGACGAGACAAAACTTGTTCAGGAAGCCGCTTCTTTCTTACCGGAAGCATCCGTCCGGGCACTCACACCAATGATGGCTGCGGATGACTTCGCGCATTATCTAACACATGTCCCGGGAAGTTATTTCTTCACTGGCTCCGGATATACGGACGGTCGCGTCAACTATCCACAGCATCATCCGCAGTACGAAATCAACGAACAGGCGTTGTTGATTGGTGCGAAGACACTCGGAGCGACGGTTTTACGTGCCTTAAAACCTAAGGATTGACTTTATTTCTGTGTGAATGGTATCATCACAACAATGATAACGAATGACATCAACTTCATATACCCTTATCAAGAGTGGACCGAGAGATCTGGATCGATGACGTCCCAGCAACCTGCGCATAGCAAGGTGCTACGACCAGCAAAGCGAAAGCTTTGGTTGATAAAAAGCGGCGACTCCTTTTGCAACCAAGCGAAGGAGTCGTTTTCGTTTTCTCGCTGTCAGACATACAATGGGGATTTCCCACGGAGAGGAAGAGACAGATGGAAAAAGCAACATTTGCAGGTGGATGTTTTTGGTGCATGGTGACACCGTTTGAAGAATTACCAGGAATCGAGGGAATCGTATCAGGTTACATGGGCGGACACGTCGACAATCCGACATACGAGCAAGTCAAAACAGGAACGACGGGACATCTCGAAGTCGTCCAAATCACGTTTGATCCGAGCCTGTTCCCGTACGAGCGTCTGCTCGAACTCTACTGGCCACAAACGGATCCGACGGATGCAGAAGGTCAATTCCAAGATCGCGGCACGCAGTACGCACCAGCGATCTTCTATCATACGGATGCACAGCACGAAGCAGCGATCGCTTCCCGTGACGCCCTTGCTGCAAGCAATCGTTTCAAACAACCGATCGTGACGCGGATCGATGCCGCTTCTGAATTTTATCCGGCGGAAGAGTACCATCAAGACTTCCATAAGAAAAATCCAGAACACTATAAAAAAGATCGTGCTGCTTCTGGTCGCGATGCTTTCATCGAGCAGGAATGGAAAGATACGACGACGGTCTAATCACTTCGAACCATATACAGTAGCTGAAACTGATTTCAAACATCTCGTTCTTACCCTACTTTCAGTAAAAAGTGGAGGATGATCGAGATGTCGTGGAATCAGTTTTTTTTGTATGTAAAAAAATGATGTCTTCTTTACCAACACCCTTACATAAATTTGTAATCGTTTACAAAAGAAGCCTTTTGTTTTACGGTTAATAAAAATTAACCGGTTAAAAAGGAGATCAGTGCATGGAACAAAAAGCGATTCACATGTTAGAGAACTATGAACAGTTAAAAGTGATCAGTGATCCGTTACGAACAAAAATCCTCATGTTTCTCGTCGAAAAACCACACACGGTACATCAGTTAGCCCACTTGCTGACGTTATCCCGCGCGAAGGTCCTCTATCACGTACGGGAACTTGAAAAGCATGACTTGATTCGTCTCGTCCGTACGGAAGAACAGGGCGGCAATCTATTGAAATACTATCAAGCGATTGCTCGAGGATACATTCCTGCCGATCATCTACTGAACTTCGTCGAGACGAATGAAGCGACCCGGCAGTCGTATCTTGAGGTACTAGACCGGGCAAAGACACGCGTTCTTACGGCTCCGACAGCTACTTTTTCTCCTTCATCTTCGAACATCGAGGACTGGATGAGCTTATCACTTCAAAAGGAACTGGCGATGTCTGAAGCCGATTTTCGGCAGTTTGCTACAAAATATCGTGCTCTATTGGACGAGTTCACACGGTCCCCTTCACTAGACAAAAAAGATAAAAAACACTTCTATATCATGACGACTGCCTTTGCAATTGATGAACCACTATTTGAGAATGACGACGTCTAAACCGGAGGTGCCACATGCTGCCTATTGAAATGGATACGCAACAATCGCTGTTTAAAAATCGATCTTTTTTATTTTTATGGGGGTCCGGTATGTGCTCTGCCCTCTCCCTATCAACCTATCTGTTTGTTGAACAATGGTATGTCATCCATACGCTAAACCAGGCGTCATATCTTGGATTCGTCCTCATGGCCACCTTGTTACCCCGTATTTTTCTCATGTTATTCGGTGGCGTCTTATCCGATCGCTATAAACGTTCGACGATCATGCGCATCTCGAGCGCTTTACGAATCAGTTTCATTCTCTGTCTTCTCGCATTACTTCATACCGATCAGCTTACATTGCTGACGATTTTAGGATTCGCCTTTCTATTCGGTAGTGTGGATGCATTCTTTTCGCCGGCGAATGCTTCCTTACTTCCTACGCTCGTTCCGAAAGAACAACTCACTAAAGCCAATTCACTGATTCAGACATCTAATCAAATCGCCCTCTTTTCAGGTCCGATTCTTGGTGGAGTCATTCTCAGCTATTCTTCTTACTCGCACGTCTTTCTCGTAATTTTCGGGACACTCTGTCTGACGCTCCTTTTCACGTATGGTATTCGTGAATCTAAGATCAAGCGATCGCTTCAGCATTCAGCTCTCTTTGAACTAAAAGAAGGGCTGCATTACGTTTTTCACTTTCAGCAACTCAAGCAGACACTTTTTCTTGTCATCTGTGTCAATTTCTTTTTCTTTGGACCACTCTTACTCGGAATCCCCTTACTCGTTCATGATGTGCTCCAAGGAGATGCGATGGATTTAAGTTATATGCAAGGTGCTTATCAAATGGGAATGCTCGGAGGGGCGCTCTGGAGTGGTTTTACGCAAACGAAAGTAAATGGGCTTACCTCATCGGTCCGATTAATTGGCGCCTTAGGTCTGCTTCTCTTCCTGCTTAGTCAAGCGCAGCAGATCTTGTTGTACCTGATCATCCTGTTATCACTTGGTGTCCTTTCTTCGATCATCAATATTCGCTTCATTACGTTCATCCAGTCTCAGTGTGCGGAACAGACGATGGGACGTGTCATGAGTGTCGTGAATGCCGCGTCAAATGGTCTCATTCCATTATCTTACGCGCTCCTCTCGTTTCTACTGTCGTTTCACGTTTCGATCACGACAATCATATTGTACTGTGGTCTTCTCATTATTGTTCTCTCACTTTACTTCAGAAGACGAATGGTTCATCTATTCGATTGAGATCAAGTCACAACACATAAAAACATGCGAATCTCCCGATCGAATTAGCGGGAAACGCGCATGTTTTATTTAGTCAATCTAGAACGTGAGTGTTCATCCTCGACTCCTGCAGGGAAAGAAAGCGCGAGTCGCGCTTTCGTCAGGGTCAGGTAAGACCCGGCAAATCGCATAGAATGCGGGATGACGCGGCTTACCTCCCGCCTGCGGAAAGCGAGGATGACAGAAACGTTCGTCAGTCGATCGAACTAGTATCAGATTTTTTAAGAGACTTGCTTCGGTATATCCTTCGCCCTCTCTTCCGGCGCCACGACTTGATACCGCTTCAAGACGAAAATCCCACATACCATGACAGCGAGACCGACGAGTTGACCGAACGATAAATCAATTTGTGGTAAACCGAACCAGCCGAACGTATCGACAGCGAGAGCAAAGCTTAACTGCGAAATCAGAACGACAGAGATTGCGACGGACGGACCAAGTAACTGAATCCCACGCATGACACAAAAAACGACGCCGACACCGACAAGTCCACCAAACCAATAGAGTGGCGATACGTTTTGAATCTGTCCGATTGTTCCACCACGAAACAGAACATACGTGACACTTGCTCCGATGAAACCGACGAAGAAGACCAGCGTCGTCGTCGCCCAAGCGCCAAACGCGTCACTCATCCGAGCATTCAATACCGTCTGTAAACTGATTAACATCCCTGCAAACACGGCACACACGATGCCTATTACCATGTTCGTTCCTCCTTACTCATAGCTGTTGCCGTTCGCCTTCTCGCGAATCCGCTCCAGATCAACGATGATGATTTTCCCACGTCGTCGAACGAGAATCTCTTCTTCACACAACTTCGTGATGATCCGGTTGAGATGGCGATAACTTGTTCCAAGCCAGTCAGCAACGTCATGCAGGTTCGATGTCCGCATCTCCTGATAAAATAAGCTGTCACTGGCTTCAGAAGCGATCGACAACAAATACCCTGCAAATCGCTCTTCAACTGTATACAACACATGGTGCGACGCTGATTTCGAGTCGGCATACCACTTCGCTGTGATCGTGCGTAATAAGAATTGCAGAAAGACGTTCGTTGTATTGTGCTCGCGTAAAATCGCATACGGTACGCTCAACACCTCGACATCGGTCACTGCTTCGACTGTATTCAGCACTTCCCGTTCGTTGATGAATTCAGCGTCACCGATCACTGTCAGTGGTGTCTTGAATCGCAGAATCCGTTGTTTCCCTTCTGACGAGGCAGCAGATATCTTGACCTTGCCTGCGACGATGAAGTACATCCGGTCGATCGCTGTCCCTGTCGTACAGAGGAGTTCCCCTTTCTGGAAGGTTTCTTGACGCAACCAAGCGCGCGTCTCTTCCGTCAAAATCGTATCCAGTCCGTACTGTTGAATGACGGTTTTCATGTTTATTCCCTCCCTTTAGGCAAGTGAGAAAATCGCAACTCCTGCAAGCATGAGACCCACACCAACCCACTGACCACGATTTCCTTGTTTTTTTAAGACACCGAACCATCCCTTTAAATCAATCACAAACGCACATAAAATCTGTGCGACGAGTAATAAACACATCGCCCATGTCATCCCGAGTGTTTGGATTGCTGTCAGTTCCGTTACGACGACTAGCACGCCAATCAAACCGCCGCTCGCATAAATCAACGGTAACTGACGGAAGCCACCGATTTTCCGATCTCGTACGAAACTGTAAATGACTAAACAACCCATCAGACCCACAAAGTGGACGATCAATACGGACAACCACGGTCCGACGCCTGTCGCAAGGCGCGCATTGGATATGCCTTGCAGGGCGATGAACAGACCGCTCATCAAAGCAAACACGACTCCTTGCACGTCATCTCCTCCTTTAATCTCTACACTAGAGTAGACCTTACTCGTGCCCTACTTGAAAAGGACAAATGTCCCATTTTCAAAAAAACATGAAAAAACCCGCTGTCCACAAGTAGAATCACGGGTCCCTCACTATATGCTCATGTCGTAAAACGAGTCGTCGTTTGCTTCAGCTGTTCCTCTGCTTCCGTCATCATGCGCGTAAACAACTCCGCAACAGTCGGCACATCATGAATCAATCCGGCAACCAGTCCAGCGTTGACATACCCTTTCTCCTCATCGCCCTCAAGAGCGCCCGTAATATGATACGACTCATTCGTCTGATCGAGAAAAGCAGCAGGTGTCTCTGCTGTGAGTCGTTCGACGTAAGGACCATCAAGGACACGTCGGACGAATCCGACGGAACGTCCGATGATGCGTGTATCGGTATCGGTCGCATCCATTAAGTGCGCCTTGTATGCCGAATGAACCTTCGCCTCTTCCGTCGCGATCAATCGTGTTCCGAGCTGGGCCCCCGCCGCACCAAGTAACAGAACAGCTGCCAATCCACGCCCGTCACCAATCCCACCCGCTGCCAGGACCGGAATGTTGACCCGATCGACGAGTTGCGGAATCAAGGTCAGCGTCGTCAACTCGAGCGGTGAATTGATGCCTGCCGCTTCAACTCCCTCCGCTACGAGTACATCAGCGCCTGCTTGTTCTGCCTTTAACGCCTGTTTGACTGAAGCGACAACAGCGATCGTTTTGATGCCAGCAGTTTGAAGTCGCTCTATGTACGGTGCCGGATTTCCTGCCGACAAGGAGACGACCGGAATCTTTTCTGCGATCGCGAGATCAATCAGTGCTTCCGTATAGGGAGACACACGAATCGCGATGTTCAAGGCAAATGGTTGATCCGTCAGCATTCGTGTCTCGTGAATCCGCGACGACACTTCATCGACCGACAATGTCCCGCACCCGAGCGTTCCGAGTCCTCCGGCATTCGACACCGCTGCCGTGAGCGCCGCATGACTAATGTTACCCATTCCTCCTTGGATTAAAGGATATCGAATTTTAAAGAGCTCACAAATCGGAAACATATCTTTCCTCCGTTCTCGACTTCACTCACATGCTATACTGACATGGAATGAATAGCAGTTCATCTTATTATAGAAACGAGGTCATTCTGTTATGAAGATTCCGTATCAATCGATTCATCCGAACGTTGCCTCCGATGTATTCATCGCTCCTGGTGCTTATCTGATCGGAGACGTCACGATCGGTTCCGAGTCTACCGTCTGGTTCAACGCTGTCTTACGCGGTGACGAAGGACCGATTACAATTGGGAAACGATGCAGTATTCAGGACAACGCGACGATTCATCTCTATGAAGGGGCACCCGTCGTCATTGAAGATGAAGTAACGGTTGGACATAACGCAATTTTACACGGTTGCAAAATCGGACGTCGTTCGATCGTCGGAATGGGTGCGACCGTTCTTGATCACGCAGAGATTGGTGAAGAATGCATCATCGGGGCGAATACGCTAATTCCATCGGGAAAAGTTTTCCCACCCCGTTCGCTGATCATCGGCTCACCCGGTAAAGTCGTGCGTGAACTAACAGAAGCGGATCTTGCGATGATTCAGGAGTCGATTGATTCTTATGTCGATAAAGGATATGCCTTCCGAAACATTCTCGCAGAATCCGCTGAACAGAACACATCTGAATGACACGAATGCGGGGCGGATCAACTGATCCGTCCCGCTCTTTTCATTCGAATAAATCTTCACCGCTCTGCAAACAGCGGGTGTTCCGCCGCGTCGTACGAGGCACTGCGTTGGGACACATCGTGCGTCTCTTCAAAGATCGATTCGAAGAACCGACTCGCTGGTTGTGCGAGCAATCGGTAATATTGTTCGAACAAGAGCGCCGCGTGATGTCCGCTCCACGCATCTGGTAACAGTTCTTGCGGTAATCCGGGATCCGTGAATAGAAACTTCCGGTATTCATGTACGAGCATCGTCCGTTCGACGAAACACTGTTCATCCGTCATTTCTCCGAGTTGGAGCTGACTTTGATGGACGATGTATTGCCGGCTGTAATCCGTGATGAACGTCTCGTAACGCTCCTGCAATTCTTCCAGCGGGAACGCACGCTCGACGAGGGATTGATCCTGCTTCGGACCGTGGTATTCACCGACGAAGAAATCGACATACTCTTCGATCTCGTACGACGCGATCAATCGTTCCGCCTCTTTTTCAAGTGGGTTCGGTGAGATCCAAACCCCGTTCGATAAGTTACCAAACCCACTCCACGTCAGTTCTTTGCGGAGCTCATCACGAATCTGGCGTTTATCCTCCGGAATCGTGTACATCAGCGTCCGCCACTTCCCGTCCCAGTCGTGCGGTGTTGATCTGTAGATCCGGCGTGCGGCCTCCTCCATCCGTTCCACCCCACGTGGTGTCAATGAATAGAAGCTTTTATTTCCTTGTTTCTCGGAGACGAGCCAGCCTTGTTTAACCATTCGGGACACAGCAACCCGAACGGCCTGTTCGTTATGTCCGAACTCTTTGACGAGTCGAATTAAACTCCCGACCCAGATTTGATTGCCGTAATGGCGAATGTAATCGCCGTAAATCGTAAAGATCATCGATTGGGTGTTCGCACTCATGGTATTCACTCTCTCTTCAGTCGTTCATAGTGTGTATCGTTAGTATACGGGTTATTTCAAACGTCGACCATCCTCATCTTCCTTCAAAGCGTGGTGGTCGTTTTTCAGCGAAGGCTTGTAGCGCTTCCTGACGATCAGCCGTCGGAATGACGACTTCATAAGCCTCTGTTTCGAGCTGTAGTCCTTGTTCGAGTGAGACATCCCGCCCTTGATCAATCGCTCGCTTCGCTTGGCGCAAGGCGATTGGTCCGTTCTGTAACATCTGATTAGCAAACTCAAAGCACGTCGTCATCAACGCTTCCCGGGCAACAACGGCTGTCGCGAGTCCGTACCGTTCTGCTGTCATCGCATCGATTTTTTTCGCCGTGAAGATCAATTCCTTTGCCCGCGTCTCCCCAATCAGTCGTGGCAAGCGTTGTGTTCCACCGGCTCCTGGAATGATCCCGAAGCTGGTCTCCGTCAAGCCGACGAGTGCATCCTCGACGAGAAACCGGAAATCACAGGCAAGGATCCACTCGAACCCACCGCCGAGCGCGTGACCGTTGACGGCTGCGATTGTTGGTTGCGGCAATTGTGCGATCGACGTAAAGACGTTGCGGATCGCAAGGACATTGCGTCGGACTTCTTCTTCGTTTAAATGCACGCGTTCTTTTAAATCGGCACCCGCACTGAATGCTTTCCCCGTTCCCGTAAACAGGATGACCCGCGCTTCCGGGTCGACTGATAACGCATCGACCTGTTCTTGCAAGGCGACAAGCGTCGGATAATCGAGACAGTTCAAACGTTCCGGGCGATCAATCCGGACGATTGCGATATAGCCTTCTCGTTCTAAGTGAATCATACGAGTCCCTCCCGATCGACGACGAGTGCGATCCCTTGTCCGACTCCAACACACATCGTCGCGAGACCATACGTCCGGTTCGTCCGGCGCATCTCATGCAATAATGTCGTCAAAATCCGAGCTCCACTCGCACCGAGTGGATGACCGAAAGCGATCGCACCACCGTTGACGTTAACCTTTTCGCTTGGTAAACCAAGTGCTTCGATACAGGCAAGACTTTGAGCCGCAAACGCTTCGTTCAACTCGATTTGATCGAGCTGTTCGACCGTCAACCCTGCCCGCCGGAGAACTTTTTCCGTCGCGTCAATCGGTCCGATTCCCATGATGGCAGGTTCAACCCCAGCCGTCGCACTCGCCCGGTAATACCCGAGTGGCGTCAAACCGAGTTCGTTCGCTTTTTCTTCACTCATCAATAAAAGTGCCGACGCACCGTCGTTGACACCAGATGCATTCCCCGCCGTCACGGTACCACTTGGGAATAACGGACGAAGTGTCGCCAGTTTCTCACGCGTCGTCTCAGGACGAGGATGTTCATCACGGTCAAAGACGCTGACGTTGCCTTTCCGGTCCGTTTGTGTGACCGCAACCAGTTCGTCCGTGAAGCGCTCTGCCTCGATCGCTCGTTTCGCGCGTCGTTGGCTTTCAAACGCAAAGTCGTCCTGCGCTTCTCGTGAAATCCCGTACTGACGGGCGACGTTCTCGGCTGTCTCCGGCATCGAATCCGTTCCGTATTGATCTGCTAAACGATCATTGACGAAGCGCCAACCGATCGTCGTATCGTACATCGTCTGATTGCCACGTGGGTTGGCCTGATCCGGCTTCGCGAGAACGAACGGCGCACGCGTCATGCTTTCCGTTCCACCAGCGATATAGATATCACCTTCACCTAAGGCAATCCCACGCGCTGCCGCGATGACGGCATCCAGTCCTGATCCACATAAGCGATTGATCGTCGTACCGGCGACTTCGACCGGTAGACCAGCTAGTAGTCCCGACATCCGGGCGACGTTACGATTGTCTTCTCCCGCCTGATTCGCATTGCCGAAAATGACTTCCTCGATCGTCTTCGGATCGACTTTTGGATTACGCTCAAGCAACGCTTCGATGACGCGTGCTCCTAAATCATCCGGACGAACCTGACGCAACGCGCCGTTATAGCGACCGATCGGTGTCCGAACGGCATCGATGATGGCGACCCGTTTCATGATGTCACCTCGCGATTCGTATAATCATAGACACCACGACCTGTCTTACGACCGAGTCGACCCGCTTTGACATACTGTTCGAGTAGTGGTGCTGGACGGTATTTTTCGCCGAGCTTCTCATGCAGATACTTTAAGTTGTGGAGCCGAGTATCAAGTCCGACCAAGTCCCCGAGTTCGAATGGTCCCATCGGGTAGTTTAAGCCGAGTTTGATCGCTTTATCGATCTCTTCTGGTGTCCCGAGTCCTTCTTGTAACATGTAGAACGCTTCGTTTCCGACGAGCGCACTGATCCGCGAAGTCACGAACCCAGGAAACTCACGGATGACGACCGTTTCCTTCTGCATCTGACGCGCTACCTGTTCAAGAGCTGCAACCGTCTCATCCGATGTCTCAAGACCACGAACGAGCTCGATCAGTGGCATCAGATGGACCGGATTGAAGAAATGCATCGCCATGACCCGGTCCGCCCGGTTCGTAAAGGACGCAATTTCCGTTGGACTCATCGTCGACGTGTTCGTCGCGAAATAACAGTCCGGACGTGCATTCGCTTCTAGCGTTTCAAAGACTTGCTGTTTGATGCTGAGTTGTTCCGGTACTGCTTCAATGACGAGATCCGCTTGTTGTGCCGCCTCAGCTAGGTCGGTCGACAGATGCAGTCGATCGAACAGTCCCTCGACCTCATTCGCGGACATCTTCCCTCGCGTGATTCCTTTCTCTGCGATGCGTTCGAGTTCTCGATAGGCACTTTCGACATATTCTTCTTTAATATCAACGAGTGTCACCTGAAATCCGCGGTGTGCTGCAACGTACGCAATGCCACGTCCCATGACGCCGGATCCGACGACGACGATTTGTTCTACCATCTGAATTCCCCCTTATCCCCTGTGCTGTTAAAAAAGGCTGGACTTCCCGACGGAACTCCAGCCTTCCCTCTTGCTTATAGTCCGAACGGATTGAGTGGACGACTGCCGTAATACGACAAGATACTTTTTGTTTCCGTGTACAGATCAAGCGTCTCGATACAGAGTTCTCGACCGAAGCCCGATTGTTTGTAGCCACCAAACGGTGTGCCCGGGAAGGCAGAGAACGGACAGTTGACCATGACGATGCCGGCTTTGATTTGATTCGCGACACGTGTCGCTTTCGCGCCATCTTTCGTCCAAACGGCTGAGCCGAGTCCAAACGATGTATCGTTCGCTAAACGAATCGCTTCTTTTTCATCTTTGAACGACATGACGACGACGACCGGTCCGAAGATTTCTTCATTGACCGCTTTCATCTCGTGCGTGACGTCCGTGATGATCGTCGGTGCGTACCAGAAGCCTTTTTCGTATCCTTCTGGTGCTGTCGCGTGACCTCCTGTGACGATCGTTGCGCCGTCCGCTTTCGCCGACTGGACATATCCATCGATGACGTCGACCTGTTGTTGATCGATGATCGCTCCAACGTGTGTCCCTTTATCAAACGGATTACCGAGGACGAGTTGTTTTGTCTTCGCGACGAACTGCTCCATGAACGCTTCGTAGATCTCTTCGTGGACGTACAGGCGCGAGCGCGCTTCACACGATTGACCACTGTTATAGAAGATTCCGAACAATGAACCATCAACAGCTGCTGTCACGTCCGCATCTTCAAAGACGATGTTCGGTGATTTTCCACCGAGTTCGAGTGTGACTCGTTTTAACGTCTCGGACGCACGTCCCATGATGTCTTTACCGACTGGCGTCGAGCCCGTGAAGGCGACTTTATCGACGTGAGGATGCTTAACGAGATGGTTGCCGATCTCGCGTCCGGATCCAGGGATGACGTTGACGACACCTGCTGGTACACCAGCTTCTAGACAAATCTCACCGAGAATGATCGCTGTCAATGGTGTCAATGTCGCTGGTTTGACGACGACCGAGCAACCGACGGCGATTGCTGGTGCGACTTTCCAAGCTGCCATCATTAACGGATAGTTCCACGGAATGATTTGTGCACAGACACCGACCGCTTCTTTTTCCGTATAGTTATGGAATTGTCCCGGTACGTTATTGACGACACCACGGTGACCGACGATCGCACCCGCATAGAACTCAAAGTCTTCAATCGCTTGCGTGACTTGTCCTTGCGCCGCTGCCAGTGATTTCCCTGTATCAAGAATCTCCAGTTCGACGATTTCGTTGAAGCGGGAACGCATGATGCTCGCAACCTTATTCAAGACTTGTGCCCGACGCCCGACCGGCCACATCTTCCACTTCCCGTGATCAAACGCATCGCGTGCCGCTTGAACGGCGCGATCGGCGTCTTCCTTCGATGCTTTTGCGACTTCCGCGATCACTTCGCCCGTTGCCGGATTGTATGTTTTGAACGTCTCGCCTGTTGCACCCTCGACTTGTTCGCCGTTGATGAGCAAATGATAGACGGACCGTTTCATTTCAAGTGTTTTTTCATGTACTGTCGACATTGTATTCACTCCTGTTCCTGTTGATTGAAAATCGGTGATCGTTTTTCGAGAAATGCTTGCATGCCTTCTGTTTGATCGGCTGTCGCGAACAAGAGATAGAAGTTACGGCGTTCGTGCTCCATCCCATCCTGTAACGATAAATCAACGGCTTTGTTTGCTGCGTCCTTGATCAGTCGCAACGCCATGCTCGGTTGATTCGATAACCGCTCTGCCATCGCCAGCACCGTCGCTTCGACATCAGCCGTCACCCGGTTGATGATACCGAGTCGTTCCGCTTCCTCTGCCTTCATCCGGTCTCCGGTGAAGAGCCACTCGAGCGCTCGCGTCCGACCGATGCATTTCGTCAAGCGCTGCGTCCCGCCTGCTCCTGGCATGACGCCGAGTCCGACTTCCGGGAATCCGAACTGTGTCTCGGGATCGGCGTAGATTAAATCACAAGCGAGTGCCAGTTCAAAGCCGCCGCCAAGGACGAAACCGTGGACACCCGCGATGATCGGCTTTTTGATTCGACTGATCCGGTCCCAGTCTGCGAACGGATCGAGGAGTTCCATCGAGATCGGTGTCGCCTCGAGCATCTCCTCGATATCGGCGCCCGCTGAGAACGATTTTCCGTTTCCGGTCAAGACGATGACCGTCACCCGTTCGTCTCGGTCGAATGTCTCCATCGCCTCGACGATTTCCCGGACCATCGTTCGGTTCAGCGCATTGTATCGTGCCGTTCGGTCGAGTCGAATCCGACCGATCCGATCGACCATTTCCGTCTTAACGTACTGTTGTGTCGGCATGGACATCTTCACCAATCATCAATGTGACGAGATCCCCCGCAAAGCTCATCAAGTCTTTCCCAGACGCTTTTCCTTCGAGCGAACGCATGCCTGCTTGCATCGCTTCCTGACTTTCATAGACCATCTCGCACATCAAGTAATACTTTCCGTCTCCGCCCATTGGTGAGCCGACGATTTTCGTGACATTCATTTCTTGCAGTCCTGGAATTTTTGCTGTCAATGGACCATGGACCTCAAAGTAATGCTGATCGAATGCTTCCTTGTTTTCCGGATGTTTGTACAGTGCGATTAATTTTGCCATATTGATTACCTTCCTTCACATGAGAGTAGAGACGGGTTTCATCGCCTCGAATGGATTTTTACACGATTTACAGTAGAGAATACTTCGACATGCTGTCGGTCCGAATAAGTTTTCCATCGTCACATACGTCGATCCACAATACGGACAGTCAATCTCCCACTTCCCTTGCTCAAACCGAGGAGGAGCGATACCGAATGCCTTCAATCCTTGCATGCCTTGTTCCGTGATTCGGTCCGATGTCCATGGTGGATCAAACCGGAACTGGACGTCGACCTGTTCGACATTTGGAATCACCTGCAAGGCAGATTCGGTGTTTTTTTTTATGATTTCAAGCGCCGGGCAACCGAGGAACGTCGGGAGAAGCGTGACGCGCACCAGGTAACCATGCTCTGTCGCTTCCGCGTCCATCGTCTCGACCATGCCAAGATCTAAAATACTGACGCTATCAATTTCCGGATCCTTCACCCCGTTCAGGGCTTCCCGGATTGCATCCTGGAGTGTCGTCGTCATGCTTCCCTCTCCTTTCACCACGTCGCCGTCTGATCAATCAAGTAAACTTCTCCGAGTGTCGCAAGCGCGTCATTCAAATCTTCCGTATGATCGCCGTCCCGCCCGTTACGCGTCATCTGCATTTCCGGAAGCGTCACGTTCAATTCGACGAGTAACGGTGTGATCGTCTGATACCAACGATCGAGTAAAATGCCTTGCCCTTCAATCAACCGCATCTCTTCGATCAATTGACCGTGTTCGCCATAATCGAACATGTCACCGAAGTCATAGAGGACTTTTTCTAAGGCTGCATCCATCTTCTGTCGCGCCGTCTCCGTCGATTGATAAAGCTGGGTAAACCACGTTTGCCAGTGCAGCAAATGATAGTACAGCTCCATGTTGATCTTGATGGCAGCCGTAGCGAGTGGCTCATAACTGCTCGACTTCAAAGCATCAATCCGGATCTTTTTCGCGACCGTGTAGCAATAGTTCCGTACGACGGCGAATGCCCAGTCATATTCAGGCTTCTCCATGTAGTAGCCAGGTCCGTTGACACGTTCGACGAGAATCGAATTCTTCCGTTCATGCGCTAGTCGGACATGAGCTAATGCATCAGCATTTCCTTCGCCGAGTTCTTCGAGGAGTTGGTAATACATCGCCGCGTGTCCCATCGAATCTTGCGCAATCGAAGACGAAGCGACGTCCTCTTCGATATGCGGTGCGAGTCCGAGCCATTCCGAACCACGATACGCGTAAAGGAAATCATCATCCGCGAGTTGATAGAGTAAGGAGGCGAGTGCCGTCCGTTCTTGTTCCGTCATTTGGAATCGCCTCCTTGCCAAGACATGATCTCTTTTTCATCGAGCATCTGTTGCTCGTAATGACGCCATTTTTTCTTCAAGTAGCCGTACCCTTTCGTTGTCCGGTAGTCCTTATTATCAAGGCGTTGGATCATCTGCTTCTCATCGGGTGATAAACCACGGATATCTTCGCGTTTGACGACCCAGATGTCGACGACCGGTTCCCGGCGCATAAAGTTTTCTTGCGCCATCAACAGTGCCATCTCCTTGTTCGGAGCGAGCAAGCTGAATTGATGGGTGAACGCCGCGTTCGGCGTCCGTTTGCTAAAGACTTCGAATTCGTGATAAAACGTCTCGTTCATCGTACCTTCCCCTCTCATGCCTTCGTTTCAGCGAGTGCATCCCGTACCCAGGCGTTATTTTCATAAGATGTCCGGCGCAGGTCCAGTCGCTCTTTCGAACGTGGTCCTCCCCCTTGGATGATCGTCTTGAATTTTGTCCAGTCTGGCTGTGCATATTCCCACTGCCCTGTCTCTTCATCAAAACGTAACGTCGGATCTGGAATGACGAGTCCGAGTGAACGAATCCGTGGTACGTACTTCGTAAAGAAGTTTTGCCGTAACTCTTCATTCGTTTTCGTCCGAATCTTATAGGCGATCGTCACGTCCTGTTTCGATGTCCCGGTCGTCTCTTTCGAGGCTGGTCCAAAGAACATCAACAAGGATTCCCACCACTCATCCAGTGATTCCTGAATCATCGCCCGCTGTTCCGGTGTTCCTTCCGCGAGTGCCATGATGATCGACTCTCCGTGTTGCGCATGGAAGACCTCTTCCGCACAGATCCGTTGTAAAGCCCGTGCGTAAGGTCCATATGAAGCACCGAGCATGTTCGTCTGCGTGATGATCGCCGCGCCATCGACGAGCCAACCGATCATCCCGGCATCGGCCCATGACCGCGTCGGCATGTGGAAGACGTTGTGGAACTTCAATCGTCCCGTGAACAAATCATCCATCAAATCCCCGCGTGTCTTGCCATATGGCTTCATCAAATCCTCGACGACACGAAGTAACAGTTGTCCATGCCCCATCTCATCCTGGACCTTCGCCATGATGCCGAGCTTCCGGCGAAGTGATGGTGCTTTTGGAACCCACTCTTTTTCCGGAAGTGCACCCATGATTTCACTAATACCGTGCATCGAAATCAATTTAATCAGCGTGTCCCGGTAAAAAGCAGGCATCCAGTCATCGGCTTCGATTTTTTCACCTTGCTCGATCCGCTCCTTAAAGCGAGCCAATTTTTCCTCTTCCGTCAGTTGGACGGGTTCGAACAGTTGTGTTGCATCATACATGCTAGTTCCTCCTTTGAATCAGACGAGTGATGTCGAGCGTCGATCAACGATCCGAACGGCTTTCCCTTCCGATCGTGGTAACCCTTGGTGCGGGTGACAGACGAGATCAATGGAAATGAGGCATTCCGACTTGATGGCGTCACATATCGAACGCATTTGTCGCTCCGAGATGTTTTCGAATTCGATATGTAGCTCAACGGCATCGAGTCCTGCTTTACGCACGAGATGAATTTGATAATGCGGCGTCACGTCCGGCTGTTGGAGTAAGACCCGCTCGATTTCTGACGGGAAGACGTTGACCCCTCGGATAATCAGCATGTCGTCCGTTCGCCCTTTGACACGTGACATCCGTGTCGTCGTCCGACCACAAGCACACGCTTCGTGCGTGATCGATGCTAAGTCACCTGTCCGGTAACGAATTATTGGAAGCGCTTTCTTTTTCAAGCTTGTAAAAACGAGTTCCCCGACCATGCCATCTGGTACCGGTTCCCCCGTAACGGGATCGACGACTTCCGTAATGAATAAGTCATCCATGATATGCAGACCTGCCTGCTCCTGACATTCCATCGCGACACCTGGTCCCATGATTTCACTGAGTCCATAAATATCAAATGCCTGTAGATCAAAGGTCTGTTCGAGTGTCTGCCGCATCTCTTCCGACCAGGGTTCAGCTCCGAAGATGCCGTAACGCATGCTTGTCTTGCGTGGATCGATCCCCCGTTCGATCATGCGTTCTGCTAATCGCAAGATATAAGAAGGTGTCCCACAGATGCCATCTGGTCGGAAATCCTCGATTAACGTGATTTGGCGATCCGTGTTGCCACCGGAAATCGGCAAGATTGTCATGCCTAGTTTTTCAGCACCTGCATGAAGACCGAGTCCACCTGTGAACAGTCCGTAGCCGTATGCATTGTGCAACAAGTCAGCTGGTGAACCACCGGCTAAGACTAAGCTCCGTGCTACGGCATCTGCCCAGTCGTCTAAATCTTCTTGCGTATACCCGACGACAGTCGGTTTACCACTCGTACCAGACGAGGCGTGAATTCGGGTGACCTGTTCTCGTTCGACGGCAAATAGCTCGAACGGATAATGATCGCGTAAATCTTGCTTGCGTGTGAAGGGAAATTTTCGTAGATCTTCGATCGTTTGAAAATCATGTGCCGTCATCTGCAATGTCTGCAGACGTTCTTGATAGAACGGGACGCGCGTGACGTGTTCCATCGTTTGACGTAATTGCTCCATCTGTAGCTGCTCCCGCGTTTGCGCATTCATCGTTTCGTGATGTTGATCGTACATACCTGTACCTCCTCATCATGTATACAATAATTAAACGGTCGTTTATTTTTAGTTATATGTTTAACGTACGATACGTTCACAATGTTGTCAATCTTGTTTTGTTAAATGCTCCCAAACGATTCTCACTTTATCACTTCAACGCACCTTACCAGTAAATCATTTGGCTTATAAAGCTATTTTTTCATGATCGAGAGTCTTTTTTTGGAAAATATTTCTGAAATGATTTGCTCATTTTGTAACGGGTTGATAAAATATCGTGTGACAAGTGTTATACTATTTTTGGTAAGACCACTTGATTGAATGAGGATTCGTTGTAGTGAAGGGGGATCACGATGAAGCCAGGTTTAGCTGTCGGGGATACAGCAGAGATTCAAGCGGTCGTCTCGCAAGATATGTTTGCACGGTTTGAAGGTCAATTGGTTCATCCCGCATACTCGACCGTTTCTATGGTCTACCATATGGAATGGGCAGCACGTCAACTCATCCTGCCTTACTTAGAGGCAGACGAAGAAGGTGTCGGGGGTGCGGTTTCGTTGAAGCATCTTGGCATGGCAGCTGAAGGCGCACGATTGATCGTGACCGCTACAGTAACACGCGTCACAGCACGTCGCGTTGACGCTGACATTGAAGTCCGAGACGGACAAGCGGTCATTGGAACAGGAGAAGTGACACAATTCATTTTAGAAAAAAGCCGGATTCAAGAAAAATTGAAAGTGAATGCTCCAACAAAATGAAAGCGCTTACTTATATTTGATAGAGGAGGACTCTACTATGAACATGTTAAACCCATCTACGAATCCAACGCTCTCGATCATGGAAAAAATCGCGGGTCACGAACAAGTCGTCTTTTGCAACGACCCTGTATCAGGGTTACAAGCGATCATCGCCATCCACGATACGACGCTCGGTCCCGCTCTCGGTGGTTGCCGCATGGCGCCTTACGCTTCTGTCGATGAAGCACTTGACGATGTCCTCCGCCTGTCGCGTGGCATGACGTATAAATGCGCTGCCGCTGATGTTGATTTTGGTGGTGGTAAAGCCGTCATCATCGGTAATCCGGCAACAGATAAATCACCAGAGCTTTTTCGTGCCTTCGGTCGCTTCGTCGATTCGCTCGGCGGACGTTTTTACACCGGAACCGACATGGGTACGACGATGGATGACTTCGTTCATGCTAGTCGGGAGACGTCACGGATCGTCGGCATTCCGGAAGCCTTTGGCGGAAGTGGCGATTCATCGATCCCGACGGCTGAAGGTGTCGTCTATGGACTCCGGGCGACAATCGAGACGTTATTCGGTTCGGACGACTTAAGTCGCGCGACTTATGCGATTCAAGGACTTGGAAAGGTCGGCTTCAAGGTCGCCGAACAACTGTTACTCGCCGGTGCGACGATTTATGTTTCAGACGTCAACGAAGCAGCGCTCGCAGCAATCGTGACCCAATCCGAAATGGCACCTGGCACGGTTCGCGTCGTCTCGCCTCACGAAATCCATCTAACAGACGCTGATATTTTCGTTCCATGTGCATATGGCGGTGTCATTCATACTCAAAACATCGCCCTCTTACCGTGCAAAGCCATCTGCGGTTCGGCGAACAATCAGCTTGCAGATGAACAGCTCGCTCACGTCTTGATGGATCGCGGCATCTTGTATGCACCAGACTATATCGTCAACGGTGGTGGGTTGATCCAAGTTGCTGACGAACTGTACGGAGCAAATCATGAACGGGTTCTCCTGAAGACGCGTCACATCTATGACGCAGTGCTCGAAGTCTTCAAGGAGTCGCAAACAGAAAACATCACGACGGTCGAAGCAGCGAACCGGATGTGTGAAAAACGGATGCAGATCCGGGCGAAACACAACAACATCTTTACGAATACGACAAAGCCAAAATGGGATATCCGTAACCACTGAAGGAGGGACTGACATGGAGCAACATTTTCCGATTCAACGCATCATCGATGAAGAAGGTCGTATCATCGACGCCTCAAAAGAACACGATCTGACGAAAGAGCTCGCCCTCACCCTATATGAACAGATGCACCGGATCCGGACGTTCGACCGGAAGGCGATCAACTTACAACGCCAAGGGCGCCTCGGCACTTATGCACCGTTCGAAGGACAAGAGGCAGCGCAAGTCGGTAGTGCACTGGCGTTGTCCGATCAGGACTGGTTATTCCCGACATACCGAGATCACGGTGCGACGTTGACGTTCGGTGCCGATATGGTGCGGACCCTCCTCTACTGGAACGGTCGCGTCGAAGGTTGCGTGCCGTCTGAGAAACACATCTTTCCTCCTGCCGTACCGATTGCGACGCAAATTCCGCATGCCGTCGGTGCCGCATGGGCAGAAAAACGAAAAGGTACGACGAACGTCGCGGTCGCCTACTTTGGTGACGGGGCGACGTCTGAAGGCGACTTCCACGAAGGAATGAACTTCGCGAGTGTCTTCCAAGCACCAGTCATTCTGTTCAACCAAAACAATCAATTCGCGATTTCTGTTCCGATCGAAAAACAGATGCATTCCGAAACGATCGCACAAAAAGCGATTGCCTACGGGATGCCAAGCGTCCGGATCGATGGGAACGATGCCTTTGCCGTCTATTTCACGATGCAAGCAGCCGTTGCGCGTGCCCGTTCTGGCGGTGGACCAACATTGATTGAAGCCGTCACATGGCGATTTGGTGCCCATACGACAGCAGATGATCCAACGAAATATCGTGATCAAGCCCGTTCGCGTGATCGGGTCGATCCGCTCGATCGACTCGAACAGTTCTTAAAACATCAAGGCTACTTTGACGAAACCTGGATGCAACAGCTGCAGGAACGGCATCAGGCAGAAGTCGAAGCGGCAGTAGCTGCGATGGAGCAATTCAAGGCACCAGACGTCAATGACTTGTTCGACCATACGTACGCGACCTTACCGGTTGATGTCCAGCAACAAAAAGAAGCGTATCTGCTAGCAAGGGGGAAATGAGATGGCAACACCAATCAATCGTCAAACAGAGATGACACTCGTTCAAGCTGTCACGGATGCCCTGCGGACAAAATTGTCGGAGGATGAGACAACGCTCGTTCTTGGAGAAGACGTCGGAAAAAACGGTGGTGTCTTCCGAGCGACGGACGGCTTACAGGAAGAATTCGGGGAAGACCGGATCGTCGATACACCGCTTAGCGAAGCTGGCATCGTCGGTACGTCGATCGGTCTTGCCATCAATGGCTTTAAACCGATCGTCGAGATTCAATTTCTCGGCTTCATCTACCCTGCCTATGAACAAATCATGACGCACGTCTCCCGGATCCGGATGCGGACGATGGGACGGTACAGTGTGCCGATGGTCATCCGTGCGCCTTATGGTGCCGGCATCCGGGCACCGGAAATCCATTCCGACAGTACAGAAGCGCTCTTTACATCGATGCCTGGTCTCAAGGTTGTCTGCCCGGCAACACCGTACGATGCAAAAGGGTTATTGATTGCTGCGATTGAAGATCCAGATCCCGTGTTGTTTCTTGAGTCGATGCGTAGCTACCGCTCATTCAAGGAAGTCGTACCGAGCGAATCGTATACCGTTGAGATTGGAAAAGCACGCTGCATCAGCGAAGGAACGGACGTGACGTTAATTGCCTGGGGAGCAATGGTTCAAGTAGCTCAAAAGGCAGCAACGGCTGCACAGGAACGCGGCATCTCTTGCGAAGTACTCGACTTACGGACGCTCTATCCGCTCGACCGGGAAACGATCGCTGCTTCCGTTCAAAAGACAGGTCGTGCCGTCATCGTGCATGAAGCCGCAGCGATGGGTGGTCTCGGTAATGATCTCGTGACGTTGATCAACGATACAGCGTTTCTTTATTTACGGGCACCGATTGCCCGCGTGACCGGTTTTGATGTTCCCGTTCCGCTGTTCGCCCTCGAAGACCATTACATTCCGACGCCAGAACGTGTCCTTGCGACGATTCAGCGTACGGTCGAGTTTTAAGGAGCTGAATGCCATGATCGAAGTTAAATTACATGATGTCGGTGAAGGGATGACAGAAGGTGAAATCGCCCATTACCTCGTTCAAGTCGGAGACCATGTCACGACGGATCAACCGGTCGTCGAGGTCGCGACCGATAAGATGGTCGCCGAACTACCGGCTCCCGTTTCCGGAATCGTCAAGGAAATCATCATCCCGGTCGGTCAGACGGTACAAGTCGGTACGACGTTATTGCACATCGAAGCAAGTAACGCTTCCGACATGCCGGTCGCGGTAACACCTGAAGCGTCGCCTGCTCCTGAACCAGCATCGATTGCTGTCACCGCCCCACCTGTTCAAATTCCTCCAGCAAAACGTGTTCTTGCGACACCGTATACGCGAAAAATCGCCCGTGATCACGGGATTGATATCGAAGCTGTCACGGCTTCCGATCCATCAGGTCGAGTCTCGGAGGACGATGTGCTCCGCTTCGTCCAAGCTGCTACTGCTCCGCAAGAGACAGCTGCGCCGATTATTGAAGAGGTCACGTACCAAGAAACAACAGCGGAAACGATTCCGTTCCGCGGCATTCGCAAGCAAATCGCGAAAAAGATGACCCAGTCGCTGTACACGATTCCCCATGTCACTCACTTCGAGGAAGTCGACATGACGCGTTTACTCGCACTACGTGCCGAATGGAAAGCAGCTGGACGAAACATCAACGTCAACGCTTTCTTCATCAAAGCTTTGATCGTTGCCTTAAAAGAATATCCTGTCTTTCATGCCAAGCTTGATGAAACGAATGCGTGTATTCGATTAGAGCAAGATTTCCACTTCGGCATGGCAACCGAAACACCGGACGGGTTGATGGTTCCGGTCATCCGTCATGCCGATCAGCTCTCACTGACGGAACTGCATGAACAATTGGTCGCGTTGCAACAACGTGCTCAAAACGGTGCCTTGCGCGCAGCGGACTTAAAAACAAGCACTTTTACGATGAGTAATGTGGGTCCGCTCGGCAGTACGGGAGCAACACCGATCATCAACTATCCGGAGACAGCACTGATTGCCTTCCATAAGACGAAAAAACGAGCCTGTGTCGATGAGAACGATCAAATCGTCGTTCGCTCGATGATGAATTTGTCGATGTCGTTCGATCATCGTGTCGCAGACGGGGCAACGGCTGTTGCCTTTACGAACCGATTCGTGTCACTGATTGAACATCCGACTACCCTACTTCTGGAGTTGATCTAACATGGTTGTTGGCGAACTTACACAAGAACGGGATCTTCTGATCATCGGTGGAGGTCCCGCAGGTTATACGGCAGCGATCCGTGCTGCACAAGGCGGTCGAAACGTTACATTGATTGAACAAGCTGAACTCGGTGGACTTTGTCTGAACCGAGGCTGTATCCCGTCCAAGGTCTATGCGCATGCGGCAGAAGAGATGTTACGCTTGCCGCATCTTGAAGACCTTGGATTCAACACTTCTGCTGTCCATGATTTCAGTAAACTGAATGCTTACCGGAATCGTGTCGTGCAACAATTACGTCAAGGAGTGGTCGCCCTCTGTCAGGCGAACCAGATTGAGCATATCTCTGGTGCAGCCTCCTTCCTATCAGAGGACCGGATCGGCGTCGAGTCGGGACATCAGTTCGATACGTACCGGTTCCAGGACGTCATCATTGCGACCGGCAGTCACAGCATCCAGCACGAGGAATCGTGCCGCTTGAATGCCGAACAGCTTTATCAACTCGAGCAACTACCAGAGAGCTTATTGATTATTGGATCTGACACGCTAGCACTCGAAGCGGCCGCCTGTTTCCATGCACTTGGGACAGAGGTGACGTTGTTCGCGGATCAATTGTCACTCGAACCAAGCCTTGAAAAGGAACTGAAGCGGACATTCAAAAAACAAAAAATCCGTCTCGTGTCGGATGTCGTGACACGTATCGAGGCTTCATCGGACGCGACCGTCACCGTCATGAAAAACGGAGAAGAAGTCGCCTATCAGGGTGCCTATCTGTTCCAGTCCCTTTCCCGGATCCCGAACAGTTTGACACTCGGTCTCGAACGGATTGGTGTGACGCTTGCAGAAGACGGAACGATTTCAGTTGACGCAACTGGACGAACGAATCAACCCCACATTTACGCAATCGGTGATGTCACACCGGGTCCACAGCTCGCCATCCGTGCGATTCATGAAGCGAAGCGGACGGCAGCGCATCTGTCCGGTCAAGACGTCGATTCAACGACACCGTATTATCCGACAGTTCTACGGACCTTCCCACCGATCGCTTCGGTCGGGATGACAGAACAAGAAGCAGTCGAAGCCGGACATGCTGTTCAGAGCGGACAATTCCCACTGAATGCAAACGGAGCGACGACGATTGAAGGTGGCAGTGGGTTCGTCAAGGTCATCGCTGATGAGCAAACATCACTGATCCTTGGTATTCACATGATCGGGGACGATGCTCATCGTCTCGTTGGACAATTCACCCAAGCGCTGGAACTGACAGCAAAACAGGAGGATCTTCTCTTCCCTGTCATGGCCCATCCGAGTCGAAGCGAAGCCTTGACGGAATCGATGGAAGCCTTATTTGGTCAATCGATCCATCTTCCACCGCGGCAACAAGTCGGTTCGCGCGCGTAATCCAAAAGAGGTGCCTCTGCGTCAGAAGCACCTCTTTCTGATTCATCACTTCATTTCGTGTAGAAAGGAAAACATGTCATGGAACTGTACTTCACTCGTTTGCACTGGAATACGCATACATTTCCGGTCGCTGCTACAGCAGATGGTCTCTGTTATGTCGGCGCTTGGGATGAACCGGAGGAGTTATTCGACGACTGGTCGCGGAAACACTTCCCCCGAGCCGAGCGGATTGCTTCTGATACCGCGCTTGCTCCGTATACGGAGCAGCTACTGGCTTATCTAAATCAGCAGTCGACGACACTGTCCTTTCCAATCGCACCAGTCGGTACCCCGTTTCAACTTGAAGTCTGGAATGCTTTACGCGCGGTACCGTACGGTCAAACCGCCACCTACTCCGATATCGCGGAACGTCTCTTCCGGCCGAACGCGACTCGCGCGATTGGCACGGCAATTGGGAAAAATCGATTACTGCTTGCGATTCCGTGTCACCGGATCATTGGCAAAAAAGGCGATCTGCTCGGCTATCATGGCGGTCTGAATATGAAGCGGACACTACTCGCGCTCGAGCAACGCCTCTGATTCTCGTCCCTCTTCGCTGAACGATAGAGCGAACAGAATCCCGAACGGGTCGCGGACTTGCGCATACCAACCTCCAAAGTCTGCTACCGCAAGGGGTGTGACGATTTGACCGTCTGTCGTTAATCGCAGATACACTTGCTCGAGCTCTTCAAGCGACGTAAAAGTCAACAACAGATGGAGCGAAGAAGAGGTATTCGGTGCGGCACTCTCATCCCAGAGCATCAATTCAAACGCGCCATTGGATAAATGCGCGTGGTAGACGGTATCTCCTGCTTCATCCATTATGATACGCCGACGTGTCATCGCAAATACGTTTTCGTAGTACACGATCGCCTGCTTGGCTTGTCCCGAAAAAACGAGACAAGGAGTAGCGGCATACTGCATGAAAAGCCCTCCTTTCATTATGCTTTAGTATCATCTTTCGCACTTTTCTTCCCGATTTCCTTCTATACACAAAAAGCCCCACTTTCCTGTCCAACCGGAGATGGAAAGTGGGGCTTTTTTCAAGAAACTACATCAAAGCGATAAGTTGTTTTCCAGTGATAGGTTTCACCGGGTGACAACAAGATTGATGGAAAATCAGATTCATGGACTGCATTCGGATGGACTTGTGCTTCAAGGCATAAACCAAGTGATGGTCGAGCCGGAACACCATGAATCGTATAATCTGTCAGCAGTTGCGTTCCGGTATAGAGCACGACCGCCGGCTGATTCGTTGTCACGTCGACGAAACGACCGGACACCGGATCTTCAAGTCGAAGTTTGTCATCCCGCAACACGAAGGGATGATCATAGCCGTTTCCAACAGCAATCGTCTCGGGATGCTCCAGCGTAATCCCGTCACGAATCGACTGACCGTTCCGGAAATCGAACGGGGTTCCGGAGACATCCCGTTGTTCCCCTGTCGGTAAGCCGTCTGGCTGGACCGGTAAGTAGCAGTCGCTTGGTAACGTCAAGACATGATCTAACACATCCCGCTTCGCATTTCCCGATAAGTTGAAGTACGTATGATTCGTCAGATTGAGTGGTGTCGTCTGATCCGTCACGGCCGTCATCTCAAGCGTCAGTGTCGTTCCCTCTAATCGATAATACACGTCGAGTGTGACCGTTCCCGGATAACCTTCTTCTCCATCCGGACTGTTCAAGCGCAAATGGAACAATGTATCCGTCGCTTCAATGACATCGAACCATGCTTGATCGAATCCGTGAATCCCACCATGCAGATGATTCGCACCGTCGTTTGCGACAAGCGGATAGACCTGTCCCGCTACTTCGAAGCGCGCCTGTCCGATTCGACCAGCGACGCGTCCGACGATTGCCCCGAAGTAAGGTGAGTGCTGTTGATAATCGTTCACTGTCTCAAGACCTAAGACGACACTTTCCAAATGACCATCCCGATCGGTCGTCCGGATATCTTGGATGATGCCGCCGTAGTTCCAGAGTGTCACTTCGATGCCTTCCTGACGTAACGTATGTCGGATCAACTCTTTCTCAAGTAGTTGTGTCATCGTTGTTCCTCCACCGGTTGGCGCGTCACGAGTTGAACGAATCGCCCGAACGCCGCCTGACCTTCTTCCGTCTGTTTAAAGACGCCACAGTCTTCGAGACCACGTACGAATTTCGCAGCGACCGCTTGCTCGACGTACATCGTGACATCTTGACCGTCATACGCTTGTTTTAGTTCTTGCGCCCAGTCAGCATGAGCGACAGCTACTTCGTCGACTTCACCTGTGATGAACTGTTCGACCTGTTGCAATTCTTGGAGCAGGCGTGCCGGTAAAACTGCCAGTCCCATCACTTCGATCAAGCCGATATTTTCCCGCTTGATGTGGTGAATATCGGCATGCGTATGGAAAATACCGTCCGGATGTTCTGCTGACGTCCGGTTGTTCCGTAAGACGAGATCGAGCTCGAATTGTCCATCACGTTGACGGGCAATCGGCGTCACTGTATTATGTCGCGTCTCACCGGTATGTGAACGGATTTTTTGACTCTCATCCGTATACGTCAACCACGTCTCATAAACGGTCGTCGCAGCATCGAGTAGTGCCGACGCATCTTCACTCTTCAGACGCAACACACTCAGTGGCCAGTGTAAGGTTTCGCCAGTGACTGTCGGCTGATCCGGGAACGTAAAGGATGTTAAAGCGTTTGCCCGGTCCATCGCAAACGTATAGCGACCGCCCTGATAATGATCATGCGTCAGGATTGATCCGCCGACGATCGGCAGGTCAGCGTTCGAACCAGCAAAGTAATGTGGGAACTGCTCGACGAAGGCGAGCAGGCGCGCAAACGCATCCCGATTGATGACCATGTCACGATGTTCCTGTGACAGAATGATGCTATGTTCGTTGTAATAGACGTACGGTGAGTATTGTAATGCCCACGGTTCTTCCAGCAGTGTCAGTGGAACGATTCGGTGATTTGCTCGGGCTGGATGATTCGCACGGCCCGCGTAACCGACGTTTTCGACGCACAACAGACAGGTCGGATAGTTCGACGTCGTCGGTACCTCCGTCCGAGCTGCTGCGATTTCACGTGGATCTTTTTCCGGCTTCGATAAGTTGATCGTGACATCGATCGTCCCATAAGCCGTCTCTGCTTGATAACGTTTATTTTTAGCAATCCGTTTCGTTTGAATATAGTTACTTGCTTGACTGAGCTGATAAAAATAATCCGTCGCCGCTATCGGTGATTCAGCGTACAGACGACGGAATGCCGCTGTCACGTCAGACGGACGAGCGACGAAGATATCCATCACATCTGCTGCGAACTGCTCTTTGTCTTCAAGACGCGCCGGCAACTGCCCACTTACGATCAACACTTCAATCATGTCATCCAAGATATCTGGAATCGGGCGAGATGGTACGTCTGCCTGTTCTTCAAAATCGGCTTGACCGACCCGCGCTAGAATCCGGTTCCGGGCGTAGATCGCATCTTCCGGTTCAATCAAGCGTTCCTGGATTGCTTGCGCTACTAACTGTTGGATGAGTTCATTCATCGCCGTCACTCTCCTCATTCTGTCTCTCTTTAACGAACGCTCGTCCGGTACCCTTCTGGATTGTGCGCATGCCAATTCCAAGCATCACGGATGATCGTTTCGATGTCGGTGCGTTGTGGTGTCCAGCCGAGAACTTCTTTTGCTTTGGCGGATCCGGCGATTAAGATACTCGGATCCCCTGCACGACGTTCAATGATGCGTTCCGGAATCGGGTGTCCCGTTACGCGACGGGCTGCTTCGATGATTTCTCGCACGGAAAACCCTTGGCTTGAACCGAGGTTAAAGACTGTGCTGTCGTTGCCGTCCGCTAAATAATCGAGTGCGCGTACATGGGCATCGATCAAGTCTTCAACATGGATGTAATCACGAATGCACGTGCCATCCGGCGTTGGATAATCATCGCCATAGATCGAAATTTCTGCCCGTTGTCGGTTGGCGACTTCAAGGACGAGCGGAATCAAATGTGTTTCCGGTGTATGGTCTTCTCCGATCTCACCTGTTGCTCGTGCACCGGCGACATTGAAGTAACGTAACGCGACGTAACGTAAACCATATGCTTGTTCAGACCATCGCATCATCTTCTCCATCATCAACTTCGTCTCGCCATATGCATTCGTTGGACGCGTTTCCGCTGTCTCGAGAATCGGCATCTGTTCCTGTTCACCGTATGTCGCTGCCGTCGAAGAGAAGACGATCTGTTTGATGTCGTGCGCGATCATCGCTTCAAGCAACACTTGTGTCCCGTAAACGTTGTTATCAAAGTAACGTAATGGTTCCGTCATCGACTCGCCGACGAGTGAAAAAGCAGCGAAATGAACGACTTGTTCAATCGTCTCTTCCGTAAAGACGCGATCGAGAAAAGCACGATCGCGAATATCTCCTTCATATAAAGGTGCTTGCGGATGAACCGCTTCACGGTGTCCGGATTGCAGATGGTCGATGACGACGACATCCTTTCCGGCATCAATCAATTGATAGACGGCATGGGAGCCGATATAACCAGCTCCACCTACGACTAACGTTGCCATTTAGATGACCTCCCGTTCGATTTCACGTGCTCCGTCACCGACCGTCGCCGTATAGAACGTCGCCGGGTATCCGATCCGTGCTTCATAATGTTCGCCGACAGCTTGTTTGAAGGCGTCGACTGCCTCGTCTTCAACGATCGCAATCGCACAGCCACCAAAACCAGCACCTGTCATCCGTGCGCCGAGCACGCCCGGTTGTTCCCAAGCCGCTTCGACGAGTGTATCGAGTTCAATCCCTGTCACTTCATAATCTTCCCGTAACGAGACGTGTGACGCGTTCATCAACTGACCGAACGTCGTCAGTTCTCCCGCTTCAAGTGCTGCTAGTGCCTGAAGCGTTCGTTCATTCTCTGAAATCGCATGGCGTGCGCGACGCATCAAACGTTCGTCTTCCCATGCGACTTTTGCAAATTCTGACGTCGTCCATTGTCCGAGTGCTTCCCGTGGCGTGAATTGATTGAGATAAGCGAGTGCTGCCTCACATTCCGCCCGGCGTTCATTGTATTTCGAATCCGCCAGTTCACGGCGTTTGTTCGTATTCATGATGATGATCGTATACCCTGTCAAATCGAGTGGAGCATACGTATAATCGAGCGTCTCACAATCGAGCAACAATCCCGCTCCCGCTTTTCCCATGCCGATCGCAAACTGATCCATGATACCACTGTTGACGCCAATATAACGGTTTTCGACTTGTTGACCGAACCGGACGAGATCAAGACGTGGAATCTCTAATCCATATAATCGATCGAGCAAGACACCGATGACGAGTTCAAGCGAAGCCGATGATGAAAGACCAGCTCCATTCGGGATGTCACCTTGAATCAGGATGTCACATCCTGAATCGATTCGGTACCCTGCTTCCTGTAAGACTGTAATCATACCCTTCGCATAGTTCGCCCAACTGTGCATCGCGTCATACGCGAGTTCGTCGAGCGTGACTTCGATGATGCCATCCTGCTCGAAATTCAACGAGTAGAAGCGGAAGCGTTGATCGTCTCGTTTTCGTGCGATCGCATGTGTACCGAACGTCAACGCGCACGGAAAGACGTGACCACCATTGTAATCCGTATGCTCGCCGATTAAATTGATCCGTCCTGGTGCAAAGAAGCGATGCGTCGACGGTGAGCCAAACCGCTGTTCAAATTGTTCTTCTAACGTCTGGTCTGTCATACGATCGTCTCCTTTGATTCGAGTAGTGAGAGCGCACGGTGGACTGGCTGAATCCGCAAGCAGCGGGCTTCATAGTCCGTCGTGTATGAGAACG
Organism: Exiguobacterium sp. s91; assembly: GCF_018618915.1. Taxonomy (NCBI): domain Bacteria; kingdom Bacillati; phylum Bacillota; class Bacilli; order Caryophanales; genus Exiguobacterium; species Exiguobacterium sp. s91. The sequence continues at coordinate 67,376 of NZ_JACSMZ010000002.1, forward strand.
TCAAGCCTTGCTGCATCAAGTAAGCGCCGCTTAACGTCCGGTCCTCGACTTGATAACGCATTGCTGGCTCGAGTCCTTTTAGCTTGAAGTGATACTGGTGTGTTCCGTATTGTCGAAGTGGCGCGATCGCAAGCAAAACTATTTCTTCTTCTGATGTATACTGCATGACGCTTGGCGTCTGTTGTGTAAAAGCAGATAGGCGATACTGGATGCCGCGTTGGATCGTCGGACGAATCGCTTGATATGTCTCGATCCAGCCTTTTGCTTCCGCAAGTTCATCCGTTGACCACTCGCTTAAGTTACCACCGATGCCGAGTGTGCCTTGCATCGAGGAGACGAAGCGTGTCGCAAGTGGTACGTTGCGTCCATTTAACCAGTTCGGTCCGTCCGTCACCCAACAGCTCATCATTTTCGCATTGTAGGCATACGAGAAGTCATGCTGAATTTGTAAGCGATCGAGTGGATCGGTGTTATCACTCGTCCAGACTTGTTCTGTCCGTGAGAGGATTCCAAGGTCGATCCGTCCGCCACCACCGGCACAGGCTTCGAAGTCGACCGTCGGATGCAAGCGACGCAATTCATCAAAGATCCGGTACAATGCATCGACGTGACGTTTCCACAGTTCTTGCTGTCGATCCGTCTGGTCTTTTGGAACGCCTGGTTCCGAGAAGGCACGGTTCATATCCCATTTGATGTAGTCGATCGCATGACGCGTCAGCAAATCATCCATCATCTCGAGAATGAATTGCTCGACTTCTGGTAATCCAAGGTTTAAGACGTATTGATTCCGAGATGTCGTCCGGACTGCATCGCGCGCATGGTAAATCCAGTCTGGATGCGACCGGTATAGATCAGAATCCGGATTGACCATCTCAGGTTCGACCCAAAGACCGAATTGTAACCCTTGTTGTTTCACATACGAGATCAAAGGCTCTAGACCGTTCGGGAATTTTTCCCGATTAACGTGCCAGTCCCCGAGTCCCGCTTGATCGGAATGGCGTTCACCGAACCAACCGTCATCGACGACGAACAGCTCACAACCGATTCCTGCTGCCAGATCAACGAGTTCACGTTGACCAGATTCCGTGACATCGAAATACGTCGCTTCCCATGAGTTATAAAGAACAGGACGATCGGTCGCACGTGGCATGATGACGTCACGCTGGAACGCATGCGCATGAGCGCTCATATCCGCGAAACCGTCCGCATAGCCGATGTAGAACGTTGGTGTCGTCAACTGTTGTTGATGTGATAGTTTCCAACTGAAGTCAAACGGATTCATGCCACCTGATAGTTGGACAAAACCGAACGCATCTTGTTCGACGTGAATCGCCCAGTTGCCGGAATAAGCAAAATGTCCGTAGACGACTTCACCGCTGTCTTCTGTCGCATCCTGTTCAAGTGCGAACCAAGGATTCGCTTGGTGACTTGTCACTCCACGTCGACTTTCAATCGTCTGGCGCCCTGGTGTCACTGGTGTGATCTGTTTCTTGAACTCACCTGTCCACATCCCAGCGAAATGATGCAGTTTTAAATTCGGTTGATGCCAGCGGCCCATCGCAAAGGACTGGGCTGCTGTCAAACGAACAGGTAATCGTCCCGTGTTTTCGACGACGATCGAACGACCGATGATGTCATAATCAGCGAACACTTCGTACTGCACTCCGACACGCATCTCCTGCAGGGGATCAAACAGCCAGAGCGTCAATTTCGTTTCGGTCTGCTCGGAGCGTTCAAATTGGAACTGGTGAATCCGTTGTCCATCTTCTCGTTCCGATTTCAAAGTTGGCTCCGTGTACAACATCTCGCCGAATGGTACGAAATCGTACGTCGCGACGCCATCTGGTGATTCAAATGAACTGTGTGCGACGATCGGACTCGGTAATGCTTCATAATCATCTCGATATGGTAACTTGGCACCGAAATACGTGTGAATCAGCTTACCGTTCGCACCAATCGTGACGACGTGAGCGACCCGTTTACCTTCGATGACGAAACGACGTCCTGCTACTTCAAAGATTGCCATGGTTCTCTTCCTCCTTACGTCGTCAGAATCAGTGTCTCAAGTGGTGCGAGCTGGACCGTTCCACGATATGTCTCATCTTTTGTCAATGCTTTGTATGTTCCGTCTAACGTGACGTCCCGCGTTTCTTTCGTGTCATGGTTCATCAAGAAGAGGAAATCACGTTTTTCGCCGTGACGACGCACGATTTCGACTTGATCCGGCGCCTCGATCATCTCGATGCCGGCCTCAGTGAACGCTTGACGGTAAATCGTATCAATCATCGCGTCATCAATCGATGAGCCGATGTAGGTAATCATTCCTTTATAGGCATTGCGCGTCACAGCCGCTACACCCTCGTAGAACGTATCTTTATAAACAGCAAGCGTCTCTGCTGTCGTTGGTGTAATGAGGTCACACCAGAGGCGGGCTGTTGAGGATTGTCCTGCCATCTCGCCGATGCCTGTCACCTGATGTTGCTGAACGGATTGGAGTGACTCGTATTCGTCGATCTCGATGCCCGCATACGGCGCGAACTTGCCTGGTAACGTCGTCGGTACGACATGGTTCCGTGCATCCTTGACGCCTGTCCGGTACGTGAAGATGACGTGACCGCCTTGTTCCATGTACGCGATCAAGGCATCATCGAACGTTGGATTCGTTAAGAAATAGAGTGGAACGATGATCAGTTTGTAACGAGAGAGATCATCACCCGGGAAGACGATGTCGGTTGCGACTTGCTGACGAACCGCTCCACCATAGAAGCGGACGAACTCCGTCCGGAAATCAAACGCATCACTGTGTGGCTGGTGTGTCCACGCCCAGACGTTTTCTTGATCGAAATAGACACCGACTTTCGCGTCATAACGGCTTGCGTTGATCTCATCGCCATACGTATTCAGTTCCGTCATGATTTGTTTGACTTCTTCGAATTTCCGTTTCGGTTTGCCATCATGATCGATGATGCCGTGACAGAACTCCTCTGTTCCGAAATGAGCAGCCCGGAAGCGGAAGTAGACGATTGCTTCTGCTCCCCGCGCGACCGCTTGGTACGTCCAGAGGCGAATATGTCCTGGTCGTGGCAAGTAACCGATTTTGCTCCAGCCTTGTGCGCCACTCAATTGCTCCATGACCCAGAACCCTTTTCCTTGCTTTGAAGAACGACACAGATCGTGATCACTCGCCATCTTCTCGAACCGGTTCGGCTCCGGTAGTCCACCCCAGACCGGGTAGTTATCGAACGCCACGTAATCAAGGTCTTGCGCCATTTGTTGCTGATTGACCGCCATGTCACTGTAGACAAGGTTGTGCGTGATGAAGACGTTCTCTGGAATGTAACGACGTAAGACATCGACTTGTAATTTGTTGTAGTACGTATAGCCGTCAGCACAGAAGCGATCGAAGTCGACGAGCAAGGATGGGTTGTGTTCCTGATAGACTTTACGCGGTACCGGGATTTGTTCCCACGCCGTGTACGTCTGACTCCAGAAGACGGTTCCCCACGCTTCGTTCAAGGCATCGAGCGTTCCGTAACGGTTCGCTAGCCAACGCTGAAAAGCAGCGCGGTCGACATCACCGTAAGAACGATCCGATTTCTCATGCCCGTATTCATTATCCGTTTGCCACCCGATGACACGAGGATGTTGACCGTATCGTTTCGCCATCTCTTCCGTGATCTTGACGGATAAACGCTGGTACGTTTCGCTGTGGACCGTATAATGGCGACGGGCACCAAAGCTGATCGTCACACCGTTCTCATCGACCGGTAAGATTTCTGGATACTTCGTACATAACCAAGCCGGTGGTGTCGCAGTTGGTGTCCCGAGTACGATATCGAATCCTTCCGCACTCAAGCGTTCAATGACGTCATCCCAAAAGCTGAAGTCATAGACGCCTTCTTCCGGCTCCATCATCGACCAAGCGAATTCCGCGAGACGAACGACGTTGACGCCAAGTTCCTTCATCAGTCGGAAGTCTTCCTCCCATAGTGCTCGTGGTGTTTGTTCTGGATAATAATCGACTCCTAAATACATTGTGCTCCCCCTTACGCAAAAACAATTATTTTACTGCACCCGCCGTCATTCCTTTTTGGAAGAAACGTTGGAAGAAGATATAGAAGATCATCGTCGGTAAACTGATTAAAACAAGTGACGCATAAATTTTCCCTGGGTCCCCACCGAGCGCATCCTTGAAGAAACTTGGCGCCATCGTTACTGTCTGATAGGCAGGATCCGTCATGAACGTAAGAACCATCAAGTATTCGTTCCATGAGTTAAGGAACGCATAGATTAAAGCTGTTGCGAGCGCTGGTTTTGCGAGTGGTAGCATGACTTTGAAGAAGACTTCAAGAATCGTCGCCCCATCGATATACGCCGCTTCCATCAGTTCGTTCGGTAGTTCATCAAAGTATCCTTTGATGAGCATCAGACCGAATGGTAAGAAGAATGCGACTTCCGCTCCGATCAGTCCCCAGTGGTTGTTCAGTCCGTCAAACGAACGGAGCGTGAAGAACAATGGCACGATCATCGAAGCGACGGGTAACATCAGACCCGCTAAGACCATGTTGAACAACAGGCGTTTTCCAGCAAACTCAAGTTTCGAGAAGGCAAACGCTGCGAATGCCAGAATCGTGATCGAGATGATGATCATGAAGAAGGCAACAAAGAAACTGTTGAAGACGAACGTTGGGAAGTTCGGGTTTTGTAGTGTCGCGATATAGTTGTCGAATCCATTGATTCGGAGACTCTCTTTGAACATGACGAAAATCGGGAATAACCAGACGATTGATGCCAGCACCAATACAAGGTTGATCATCCAGCGGCTTTTTTTAGATTCTACATCCATGGGTCGTTCCTCCTTAGTTATCCATTTTCTTTTGTACGCGCAATTGGAAGTACGTGATGAGCAAGGCAATCGTCAACAGGATGATGGCAACAGCACTCGAATAACCGACTTCCTGTTGCAACATCGATTTCCGGAATAGATAAGTCGAAATGAACTCCGTCGACGATCCCGGTCCGCCGGCTGTCGTGATCCAGACTAAATCGAATGTCTTCAGACCACCGATGACACCGAGGATCGAAAGTGTGAACGTCGTTCCTTTCAAGTTCGGGAAAACGATGCTCCACAGTGTCCGGAAGAATCCAGCTCCATCGATTTTTGCTGCTTCGAAGATTTCCTTCTCAATCGTCAACATCGCCATGTAGTACATGACCATTGAAGAACCCGTCCACTGGAAGATGTTGATCGCAATGACCGAATAAAGCGCGATATCCGGGTCACCGAGCCAGTTCTGTTCGAGGCTACCGAGACCAATTGCACGGAGGAACTCATTGATGTAACCAAACTGGAAATCATAGATTTGTGAGAATGCCGCACCGAGTACGACAGGGCTCAAGACGACCGGGAAGAAGAAGACCGACTTCATCGCCGTCCGCATTGGTCCCGGTGTATGCAGGAAGTACGCCAAGACAAGACCGATACCGGCTTGGATCGTGACTGTTAAAATCGTGAAGATGAACGTATTCTTCAGCGAGAGATAGAAGTCTGGATCTTGGAACATCTCAGCATAGTTGTCGAGTCCGACGAACGCTTTGTCAAACGAGATTCCGTCCCACGAGAAGAACGAGTTATAGGCGTTATAGAAGATCCCATAATAGATGAAGCTGACGACGAACAAGACGATTGGGGCAACGAAAGCCCATCCGACCATGTTCCGCTTCATGTTCTTTTTCTTCCTTGGCGCAGGCGTACGTGTCGCTACCGGCTGGAGCGGTTCTGCTTTTGGTTTAATCGGCAATTCCTGTCGCTCTGTCTGCATATGGATTCCCCACTTTCCTCAAGTCCAAAAATCAGGAAGTGGCACGCAGGCGTACCACTTCACTGTCGAGTCTTATTTCGCTGATTGATCCGCTGCGTCTTGAACGCGTTGTAATGCTTCTTTCGGATCTTGTCCTGTCGCGATGTTTTGAAGTTCCTTACCGAGGATATCGTTTAATTTCGTATCCCGGATACCACGGCTAGCAACCGCTTTTGCTAATGTGTCGTTCAACATCTTGTACGACTCTTTTTCACCTTCCGATGTGAAGGCAGCATCTGAATCGACTTTGACGTCCTTGATTCCAGGTGCCATCTCGAACTCACCCATGTAGACTTCTTGTCCTTTTCCTTGGCTCATGAAGGCGATGAACTCCGCTGCACCTTCTTGTTGTTTTGACTCTTTGTTGACACCAAGTGCCATGTCGATCGATGCGATGACGGGTTGCTCTGTTCCGCCTGCTAAGTTCGGGAGTGGAACGAATCCGAGCTCATCATCGATTTTCCATTTTTCTTTTTTCTCTTTCGTCGTCATCGAGTGTGCTTCCCATGAACCGATAACCCACATCGCTGCTTTTTTATCGAAGAATTGGTTCATCCCGTCATTGTACGTCGCTAGACCAAGTGCACCTTCTTGGAAGACTTTATCCTTGAAGAGGTCTTGCCAGATTTGCGCTGTTTTGACCATCTCGTCGTCTGTCCACTTCGCTTCACCCGAAAGAACTTTTTGGATGTAGCCTGGTGCCACTTGGTGACTGAGGACGTTGTAGACGTCGATATCGATCCACGCATCTTTTGCTCCGAGCATGAGTGGGATGACTTTATCGCCTGAGTCTTTGATCTTCTTGACTGCACTGACTGTTTCTTTGTAGTTCTTCGGTGGTGTCACGCCGTATTTGTCGAGCATCGTCTTGTTGTACATCAAGTACGCTTGACCTGTGAACCCGATTGGCACTGCATATTGTTTACCGTCGAGTGTCGTTTGTTCGATTCCAAGCTCGACGAACTTGTCTTTCCAGCCTTTGCCTGCTGCTTTATCCATGTACGAATCAACGGGTACGACACGATCCTTGTACTGCTGGATCATCGGTTCTTTTAGACCGATGATGTCTGGACCCTTACCTGACAACATCGCGACTTGTAATTGTTTTTCATAGTCTTCACTGTAGCGTTTGAATTGAACGACGTATTTGTCTTGCGATTCGTTGAACGCATCAACGACTGCTTTCCCCGCTTCTGGTTGTGGCGCCCAGCCCCACCATGTGACGATCGTCTTGCCGTCTTTCGTTTTCGTTTGTTGCTCGTCTTCGCCACCACAAGCAGCAAGGAATGCGGATAATGTTAGGACTGATGCTGCAGCAACGAGTTTCGTTTTTTTGAATTTCATGTAAGAGCTCCCCTTTTATGTGTAAGTAGTCAAGCGTATCGTCTAGCGTGTTCCCCTTCAATTTGTGCTTGTTTGCACCATTCTTCGATCACTTTCGTCTGAATCGGCATTCCCTGTAGCTGAATCAATACGCGGGCAATCAATCGAAGACGGTACGCCAGCGTATCAACGTCCGGTCGGACGAAGAGATATAACTCCCCACCGAGCGTTAAACAACCGGCAGAGCGCATGTGTTGCATGAGTGCGCGTAATTCAATGTATCCGCTCTCATTTTTTCGAATGTGTAGCTCGGATGAACGGATCGTCAGGACCCCTTGTACCGATGACATCCGGAATTGAAACACACCGTCACGTCGTGGTCGGACGAGCACGATATCCTGCTCGTCTGTCGGGACATCGCCTGGACCCTGTTCTGTCATCTGTTGCGTCGACCGATGAAAATAAAAACCGCGGATTGCTCCGTAACGCCCGAAAGCTTCACGGTACGAAACCCATGGATCGTATGGTTCCATTGCGCGATGCCTCCCTTTCCTGCTTCAGCTTGATTAGCCCCTGCTAACCTGCATCCACCTCCACTTAGTTGACCATGAACTTAGTAAATTAAATTTATTATCTAACTTTACATCGACTATAGCACATCACTTTTTAATTTGTAAACGGTTTCATTAAATTATTTTTGAATAACAAAACCGATTCCATCTCTTGCTGGTTCGCAAGACACGGAATCGGCTCATTAAATCGTTTGAAATAAACTGTTCGTTGCAAGGGCCGCTGCACTGAGTGCTCCCTGTTTTTCACCCCACGGGACCATCTTGACATCGGTTTCACGTGAAGCAGCGGTCAACGCCGTGTGCTCGACCCGTTCCTTGATTTGATCAACGATCGTAGGTGCGAGCTCGAACATCGGTCCCCCAAGTAAAATCCGGCGTGGATTCAAAAGATGAATCGTATTCAAGACACCGATTCCGATATATTCCCCCGCCCGTTCATACGCACGAACCGCCTGCTCGTCTCCCTCGTTCAACCGCTTGCGCAAATCAGCAAGCGTCGAGACTTGTGGATCAACGACAGCATAATCCCGTAACAATGCTTTTTCGCCTGCCAACGCTTCAAGACATCCTCGGTTCCCACACGAGCAAATCGGACCATCGAGATCAAGGCGCATATGTCCGACCTCTCCCGTAATATGATGTTGTCCGTCGACAAGCTGTCCGTCGAGCACATAAGCACCCCCGATCCCTTCCCCAGCATAGAGATAGAAGAATTGTTCGACCCCGACGCCTTCACCGAACAATAACTCAAACGAAGCGAGTGCCCGGACATCATTTTCGATGAAGACAGGATAGTCAAAACGTGCTTCGAGTTGTACCTTCAACTCAACGTCATGCAGATGGAATCGTGGAGCAAAAAGAATGACACCTGTCTCCGGATTGACCATCCCGTGGACGGAGATCCCGATTCCGTGAATCGTTCCCCGTCCTTTTGTCTGTGCAATCAAGATCTCGCATAAGCGACCGATTGCTTCAATCAGTTCTTCATTCGTCTCAAAGCGTCCCACGGCTTCGGACTCATGAATCGTGTTCCCACTTAAATCCGCAACGACACCGATGAATTGGTGACTTGTTGCATCGATGCCGATGACGTATTGCTCTGTTGCGACGAGTTCGAGCATGATCGGTTTTCGTCCCCCATTTGATACCCCAAGCTCTCGCTCCGTCACGAGTTGTTCTGCAATCAATTCACTGACGATGTTTGATACCGTCGGCTTCGTCAAGTTCGTCCGTTGTGCTAACTCGACCCGCGAAATCGGTTGATGCATCCGGATCAGTCGCAAGACGAGTGCTCGATTATAAGAACGCATCCATTTAGAATTACGCGGTGTTTCTTTCGCCATGTCCCCCTCAACCCCTTTGGTCTGTCTCTTTACTATCTTCGCATATTTTGTAAGGGATTTCACGGTCTCACACAAAAACCGTTCATCTGCTGAACGGTTTTTGTGCACTTTCATGCTTCGTCGTATGGTTGTTCCAAGATCAAGACACGTGAACCGTCCGGATTCTCGGTCAGTTCAATTTCGACGATGGCTTGACCGACCAGCAAAACAATCGGTTGAGACGGATCATTCTCGCGAAAGAAACCGATTTTTCCGTGGTGTGCATCCATATAGTCCGCATATAAAAATGTGCCGTTGACGTGTAACTCATCCTTCATGCGATTAAACGTCAGACGTGGCACACCGTACCAGGCTTCCCCATTCAAATAAAGCAACGGACGCTCGCCGACCGATTCATTCATCGCCCGTCGGACCTCGATCGCCCCCGTCGTATCGTAATACAATCGATCCTGACCACGTGTCGCGATGACGATCGGATGTTTCTGATACAAGACGACTTCTAAAATTTCATCCGCTTGTTCGACGAAATAACCAGTCTCATCCGACTGGGCAAAACTAATCGTATACAATTGCATCCAGGAAACAATATCCGTCACTTGAACCGGTTTATGAAAAAGCGCAGAAACAAGCAGTGTTTCTTGCGGAGTCACAATCAGATTGACGGAGATATCCGCTAAGCGGATCGTCCGGATTTGTGTCGAAGGATACGTATGGTCATAACTCGGAACAAGCATCGCTTCATAGTGATCATCCTTTTCGACCAGTTCAATCGATGGCATGCGTCGATCAAAATCCGCAATTTGAATTCGTTTCATCCGACATCTCCTCTCACCTTCTCGAACAGCCTCACGCAAGTTATTACCCAATATCTGGTTTTCGTGCACTCCCCTGAATTCAAAAAACCGGAACGCATGCGTCCCGGTCATTGTAAATACAAATCATATAGTAGATATAGAATGCCTCCGACGATGATTAAAAATGAGAAGATGCCCGTTTTCCCAAAAAAGACGCGATCGACGGTTTCATCTCGTTCGAATCTTTGCTTCGTCATATAGTACCGCTCCCTTTAACAAGCTCGTAGTACTTCTCTTTTTCGACGTCTCGTATCCAATCCCTTGTTATGATCTGTCATTTCGTTCCATTTGCAAAATAAATCAATGTTTCGGTCTCATCTTCTTTCAACGGTCGTCCTGTCTCTTCTGCATATAAGGTCCGCATATCTTTCAGTCGTCCTCCGGTCGCTTCTGTTACGCGAATGGCTCGACGCAACATGTTGATCTCTTCTTCAAATTCCGACTTCGGCATCGCTTCTCCATGCGACCAGATATAATAGTCGGCATCTAAACGATCGAGTGTCGTTAGTAAACGCGTCGTCCGTTCGACCGTATAATTCCACTTCGGTGAAAAGATATCGGCATACATCGCGTCGCCTAAGAACACGACACGTTCTTCCGGAATGTAGACGAGTAGACTTCCCGGGGAATGATCGTTTTCGACTTCAATCAACTGACAGTGTACCCCGCCCAAATCAAGATCCAGTTTTCCTTCAAAGCCGATCGTCGGTAAAACGACTTCGATATCACGTGTCGAACCGAACTCGAGCTTGATCGCGTCCGCACAAAACGGAATCTCGATGCCTTGATCCATTCGTTCTTGTAACGCTCCATCTGTCCAAGCGTATGGTTGCATCTCCTTCATTCGTTCGATCGTTTGCTTGGTCGCGATTGACGGCAGACCGAGATGTTTCATCCCAAAAATATGATCCCAGTGCCAGTGGGTCAATGCCAATAAATCAGGTGATCCAAGATTGTGTTTCTTCATTTCTTCTAAGAATAGTGCTGCATGAGCTGACGAGTTTCCCGCATCGATCATCAATTGATGATTTTCCCCACGTACGACGGCGAGAATCGGGCGGTCCGTCTCGCTGACCGGTGTCTGATACCAAATCCGTGAAGTTAGTTGTTTGAAGTGTTGCATGCTCTACCTCCTTATCATCTGCTTTTAGTATACGTCATGACAAAACCGGGTTCATCTAGAAGACGAACCCGGTCTGGTTAGTTATTATTTTTTAGCGTTTGGTCGAAACGGCCACCAGACCCCTTTGCCAAACGATACCGTGATCGCTGGAATCAAGAGTGGTAAGACGATCAAACCATACAAGAGTAGACCTGTGATGACGATCGTCGCGATTTGAACGAGACTCAAGACACCAGACGGCATCATCGCTCCGAAGGTTCCTGCGAGGATGATCGCTGCCGTGATGATGACAGACCCCATCTTTTTCATCGACAGGAACATCGCTTCCTTCGTATCGAGTCCCTTGATCGTCTCTTCCCGGAAACGGTCGAGTAGGAAAATCGAGTAGTCGATACCAAGGGCAATCAACATAACGAATCCGAAGAACGGAACGGCCCAACTGATACCGTCATATCCGAGTCCGTTGACGAAGATCAGCTCTGCGATCGACATCGACGTATAATACGTCAGCAATAACGAACCGATCATGAACAACGGCATGATCAACGAACGGAACATGATTGCTAGAATCACGAAGAGACTGATCAGCATGACCGTCACTGTTCGTTTGAAATCGGCTTTCGACGTATCGTTTAAATCACTGTTGACGCTTGAGATACCACCGTATGCAACACTGCTGTCTTCAAACGGTGTCCCTTTGATTGTCTTCGCTGTCGTCTCTTTGATCGCAGCGACAGTTTGAATCGCTTCCGGAGAATACGGATCATCTTCGAGGATGACTTCGAACTTCAATCCCGTCTGTTGATCGATCGCGTAACGATCAATTGCTGGTTTAAAGGCTTTATCCGACAGCGTATCTTTTGGAACGAACACACCTGTCCCCCGAATCGATGTCGCTTGTCCCATCTCGGTCAGAAGATCAGAAATGTCTTCAAGACCACTTTCAATTTTCGTCAATCCTGCGTTCGCTTGACCGACACCGTCCGCGAGTTGCGTCAACCCACTTCCAAGTTGACCGGCTTGCGCCCCTTGAGACGCAATCCCACTTGCTGCTTGACTGATGCCGGCTTGAACTTGGCTCAATTGACCAGACAAGGCATTCAACGTTCCAACGGTTTGCGGGATGTTTTGGGTCGATTGTAGACCTTGACCGACGAGCGTCAACTGTTGGTTAATTTGCCCAAGTCCGTCTGCTGCTTGTTGCAACTGACTCGCACCCGCTGAAGCCGCGTCTCCTGCTGGTAGCTGTCCTGTAATCCCATTCAAATTATCTTCCACCGTCGTCAGACCAGACTGAACATCCGTAAGACCAGCGGTAGCTTTCTTCATACCATCAGCAACTTGTTTTAATTGACGATCGACGTAGAAATCATTGATGACTTCGCCTGTCGGACGAGAAATCGAACGAACCGATTTGACCCCGTCAATCTTCACCAGTTCGCGACTGAGTTGTTCCGCATAAGGAACTGTTTTTTCAGTAATCAAATCATCGTCACTCTTCAGGATGACGTTGACCGGGAGCGACTCACCTGCACCAAATCCATCCGAGATCGCATTCAGTCCTTTTACCGTCTCATACTTCGCACCAATCTCATCGACGGTATTAAACGAAAGGTCATCATCATACGTAAAGAGTGTCGGAACCGTGATGATCGCAACGATGATCATCGCAAGCAACGGACGACGAATCGATAATCCACCATACTGTGCCCACAGTTTACTGTCTTGGTGACTCGCCGCCTTCTTCGATGGCCAAAATAGCTTTTCTTTTAATGTTGCCATGAAGAATGGAACAAGTGTAAACAAGACAAGCAAGAGTACGGCAATCCCGACTGCAACAGCGACCGACGATTTAAAGATCGGGAAGTCCGCAAATCCAATCGCCGAGAAGCCGACGAGAACAGCGAGACCACTGATTAGTAACGTACGCCCTGCTGTCTTATACGTGTTGACGATTGCTGTCTCAACGTCGTGTCCTGCCGTCAACTCTTCCTTATACCGGCTCAGGAGCAAAATACAATAGTCCGTCCCAATCCCGAACAGGATGGCAACGAGGAAGATTTGCGTATAGTTCGATACTGGGAAGCCGAACCAATCGACGAAAAAGGCGACGAGTGATTGGCTGATCAGGTACGTAAACCCAACCGCAACGAGTGGGACGAACGGTGTGACGACTGAACGGAAGACGAGCAGAAGCAGTCCGAAAATCAATCCGACCGTAATCAGTTCCGTCCGCTTCAGTCCCTCTTGCGAGCTCGTATTGACGTCATCATTGATTAACGCTTCACCCGTTAGATAAATCGTTTGATCCTTTGGTAAGAGGTCCGTCCGGATTTGTTTTGCCAGTTTGACGATCTCTTCTTGCGAACCGTCGACCGTGATTGGCACGAGAACTGTCTTTTTGTCTTTTGAGACGAGCTGTCCTTCCGTCTCCTTGTTTTCAAACGGATCGAGCACATCCGTAACCGGACGATCAAGTGCTTCTAAATCCTTAACGATTTGCCCGATTGATGTTCGATCGGCATCGCTGACTTTGTCTTTGAGCGGAATGACGAGAGAAATGGTTTCTTCACTTGCCCCCGCTTTTTCTAAAATGTCAGCTGCCCGTTGTGAATCGGCATCATTTGCAAGCTGAATCGCACCTGCTTCTTCTGCTTGTTTAGCCAAGTTTGGTGCCGTAAATAGTAAACCTACTGTGACGATGAGCAATAACGCAAGAATTGCCCAACGCCATTTGACGATTTGTCGCATATCCGATTCTCCTCTTCCTTCGATTCTGTCTTTAGTCGTTCAACTGCAAAATCTCTTTGATCTTCTTAAAGGTTTCGATGAACTGGATGATTTCTTCTTCCTCGACCTTTCCTTCAATCAAATTCTCCAGATACGTATAGATTTCTTGCTCCGCTTCAGTTGCCACTAACCGACCTGATTCCGTCAGTGAGATATACTTCGTCCGGTGGTCGTCTTCTCGTCGTTCGACGATGACGAGACCTTTTTCCGTCAACTTTTTCAGCCGGTTGGAGATGGCACTTTTGTGAACACCCTGCACTGCCGCGAGACGCCCAGACGAAATCGGTCCATATTTTCCGACGAGCTTCAACACATGAAGTTGTTCCGGTGAATACATTTGCCAAACGGGTGCTTCGACCGACTTCAACACGCGTTCTGTTCCGTGGATCATGACTTCTTCAAACAGGAGGACTGCTTCACGTAAATTGTCTTTCATTTTTAGTTTACCCCCTAAACTTATGAAGTTAGTTTAGCCCCTCAACTAGAAGTCTGTCAACTCTAAACTGTCACAACTTACCGATGCAGAACATGACCAATTTCTGTATGATAAAGGAAGAGAGGAGCATGCTTATGTTGACTTTGTTTTGGATTGCGTTAGTCATCTGTCTCGTAGGTCTTGTCTTTACGTTACGGATTGCCAAGCAACCAGCAGAAGAAAAGTATGACCACAAAACTTCGGCCAAAAACATGTCTTGGATGTATTTCATTTTTCTTCCGATCATTTTGATTTTATTAGGCATCTTCTATTATTTTTTAACATGACATAAAACAGCACACATCAACCGATGTGTGCTGTTTTATATCACTTCAAGGTTTTCGGACGGACGATATAGATATCGCATTTTGCATAACGGGAGATGTTTTCAGAGACACTCCCGATCATGATGCGTTCCATCGCATTCATCCCGACCGCCCCGCAGACGATCAATCCAGCACCGACACGTGGTGCGATGACCTTCGGAATCAATGTTTTGGGAGAGCCATTTTCGATGACCAGTTCAACTGTCTCGACGCCTGCTTCTCGTGCCCGCTTCTCGTAACGATCGAGCAGTCCTTGTGCATATTCCGTGACGTTTTGATCAATGAAACGCTTATTGGCACGTACATTAGCAAATGTCTGAATATCGATGACGTGGGCGATGACGAGTTTGGCATGATCGAGTTTGGCGAATTTCACTGCTTTTTCAAAGGCAAGATCTGCCGTCTTTGATCCATCGACTGCCACTAAAATCGTATGATACTGGCTCTCCATCAAGAATCATCCTTTCTGCACGACTCTCTTACAGCATCCGGTCATTTTCATTTTCGAGGGCGCGGTTTTCGTGATCGAGTTTTCGTTCTGCCTCGATCCCTTCTGGTTCTGTCTCCAAAATACTTTTTGGTTCCGGTGCAGGACGTGCTGCACCTGCTTCGTCTGCTAACAGGACATACTCACCTTGCTGGACACGTAAGACATGTTGACGAATATCCGACTCTGGTAATCCGAGCTCCGTGAAGGCGGTTTGAATTTCCTCAGCCGAAGCCGGTTTGCCTGTAAATCGCTCAAATAGTGTCCGTTTACCAGAGACGAGTTGCGCTGCTGATTGCCCGCGTAACATCGCCATATCGGTTTTGTCTTGCAACACGACATACAAATCTTCTTCTAGATAACCAGCAAAATGTAGATCCTCAATTTTTCGAATCAAATCCGTCTCATTTTGATAGACACCAATCCATTGTTTTTTTCCCATGACACACGTCTCCCCCTTTTATAGCAACTATATGAGATATACCCCAAATTCATCTAAAACATGACTAGGATGAAGAAGACTTCGGCGATTGCTGTCGAAAAAGACGTTGCCGTTTATAGAAGACGTAATAGCACAAGAGTAAAACACATACGATTCCGACCCCTGTTACGATTTGTTGCAGAAGAAAGAGGCGATCGTTAAAGTACAATCCAATCAAATACCAGACGAGCGCGAGACCGAATACCCAATCGGAATGAATGACGACAAACAATAGTCCTCCGATAATCGCTACGATGAGTGCAATCGTACTCCATTGCTGTTCGGAAAGACCAAATAGCGAAGTGAACTGAAAATCCGATAAGATCCGAAATGGTAAAATTAACAGCATCGTGCTCATCCAGGCAAGTAATACTGAAAATGGGGAGCGCATCCAAGGCGATCGTCGCGGATGGTGTTGAATTTTCATATAGACTAAACAAAGACTGATGAATGAAATCGTAGTCCAGACGAGTTCCCAAGGTGGTCCGGTCATACTACTGACGCCAAGTGTCAGGAGCGATAACGCGAGCCATCCCCCGATGTCTTCAATCAGTTCTCGATCCGCTGGAAAAGCTCGGACCGGTCGAATACACCAAATTAACAACGTCGTGAACACGACACCTGTAACCGCATCAAAAAAAGGTGCTGGAACAAGAGGCAACGCAGGAAGGGTGACCGGATTTGACCAAACGACGCGCGCTAGCAATGCAAAGAGGAATGCTCCTATATTCATGAGGCGTAAAAATGTTAAATACTGCACGTCCCTCTTCACCTCCTCGTTCATTCTGTTATTCAATTCCCCTTGCAAGAGGCAGAAAAACAAAAATGTCGCTTTGTTCTGTTGCCAAATTCCGGTACGATGAAAAGAAAAGGAGGAACGCGAATGGACGCATTTTTATTGCCCTATCAATACAACTTCATTCGGAATCAAGTCGACCTGTTACAACATCAATTCGCTGCCGTTCATGATCCCGATGTTCGTGATGCTGTCCGGTATAGTGCTGCTGAAAAAATATTCGATCTATTGCCCGTACTTACACCAGAACAGGAAGCGCTGTTGACGAACATTCGTGACGCTGAATCCGAACAAGATCTCCTCGCGTATTTAGCACACGTCGAACCATTCGTCCAACCGTTTCCGAGCATTTCTGAATCACGCATCCGTCAGCTCTTCAAAAAAACGAAAAAGTTACATGTTCCGCCACTTCACTCCTTTGAATGGGTTCACACGACGTTTTTAAGCTGGAACGATACCGGAAATCGAAAAAAATACTTCGTCTATCCTTTGGACGGTCAATGGATCGGCGTCGAGGGAACCTATCTACCATCGATCCAAAAAGGGATTTGTGCGATTTGCCATACGTATAGTGACATCACGCTCGTAACCGCAACGACACGTCGTTCAGCTGAACAGCATCAGACGATTGGTCATCATATGTGTATCGACAGCGATGCATGTAATCAAGCTGTGACCAATCCAGAAGTCATTGAAACATTCTTAGCACGCACGCAAAAGAAATGATAGGCATCAAAAAAACACGTTCGTATGACTGATCCGATGAGGTTCAGTATACGAGCGTGTTTTTGCATGTGACGGCGTTCAGGTGTTCGTTATCGCTGGATCATGCAAGCAAAATTGATTCTTCCCGCGACGTTTTGCCTCATACATCGCTAGGTCTGCTTGCTCGATCAAGTCTGATCGAGAGGCTGCATGCGCAGGATAGATCGCTCCACCAATGCTTGCCGTTACGGGAAGTGGAATGATGCCATGGTGAAACGGCTGTTGGAACAAGGAAACGAGATGTTCTCCACACTGCACCACTTCTGCTTCTTGTTCAACGTCAAACAATAAGACGACGAACTCATCTCCGCCTTGTCTTGAAATGACTGTATTGGGCGGCAGTTTCTTTTGTAAGCGTGTCGTGACATCGACGATGAGTTGATCTCCGACGCGATGACCGTATGTATCGTTAATCTCTTTGAAGTGATCGATATCGATAAAGAATAATCCGACTTGTCCTTCACTCGCTTCCGCCCGGTACAAGGCATCTTGGAACAGTCGCGCAAACAGATACCGATTCGGTAACCCTGTTAAGGCATCGTGGTATGCCATGTGCCGCATCTCCTCCATGGCAGTTGCTAATGCTTCCGTTCGCTCTTCCACCTTCGCTTCGAGATTTTCGCGCAACCGTTGATTGTCAACGACAATCCGGATTTGACGGGAAATCAACAACGGTATGGCAATCATCAGACCAATCGTCAAACCGTTCCAACTAATCGTTTGCCGTGCCATCGTCACGAATAGAATCAATAAGAATAAGTAAGGTGTAATTAAACGTAAGACATCGATCCATCTCCGTGTGACGTCAAGAGGAACGAGCGCTTCTTCAGCGTCAAAGCGATATGCGGCAAGCCCGACGATCATGACAGTCGCTAACCATAACGGATCGAGCCAACTCGAAGGAAATGGATAATCAAATCGTTCTAGGACGACGTATAGGAGGTCGGCAAGTAATTGAAAATGAAATGCGAGTAGAATCAATAATAACGATCCGCCATTACCACGTTTCATCAAACCAAAGAATAAGACAATCATTCCGCCGAGCAACAATAAATCACCGATCGGATAACGAAGCCATAAAAGCGTTTCGATCGTCAGCAAGGCATTTGCTTCTAAATAGGGTGTCACTAAGTAGTGCCACGAGAGCGATCCAGCAACGACTAAAATGATGAACTCATCAAATAGAAAAACGCGTAAATTGACTTCTTGCCGTCGATTGCGAAGGAAATAACCGAAAGCAATGATATAGATCAAAATTTGAAAGCTGAAGATCAAGTCGATCCAATCAAACGGTTCTGTTCGCGTCCATTCTCGGAGGAAGTATAGAAGTTGTCCACATTCGCCTATACCAAGCATCGCATTAGCGAATAATAATAGAAGAAATAAGCGGTAAGTAAAAGGGCGTCTTGTATGGCGTCGTTGTGCCCGCCAAATCAAATAGAGGGAGATGGTTACGCCACCGATCGTGAACAGACTGTTGACGACTTGTCCGATTACCGTATCCGTGCCTACATACGTCACCCAGACGATATGAAACAGCAACCAGCCCATAACGACTCCTAACCATCTCTGATACATGACGATTCCCCCTTTCCTTTTTTAACCATAGTTCGTTTGTCCTATAGGTATATCGGTTCAGGATTGCTGTTTATTCACTCTTTTTTTATTTTATTAAAATCTTTTTTTCGCACGATTACTCATTTTAAAAACAACCAAAAACCGTGTTCACACCTAAGCGGTCTGAACACGGTTTAACTGGAACGTATCACGTTTTCTTTAACTAGAACGTCGATTCTTTTCTGTCGACTCAATGGATTCACTTAGACTGAGCGGTAACACGATGATGAATCGACTACCTTTGCCGACTTCAGATTCGACATGGATGATGCCTTCGTGTTCTTTGACGATTTCCTTACAAATCGATAAACCGAGTCCCGTTCCACCGATTCGACGTGTATCCGAGTTATCGACACGATAGAATTTATCAAACAAGTGAGCAAAGGCATGATGCGGAATCCCAATTCCTTCATCCTTCACTTCAATGATGGCTTGATCGTCTTTCGTATCAATCCAGACATCTATGCGCCCACCATCTGGAGAATACTTGATCGCATTGTTGATCAAGTTACTCATTAATTGTTTAATCCGGTCTTCATCTCCTAAAATGAATGGACGATCCGGGCTGAGCAACTGCAAATGGAGATCGTGCTGTTCACTTGAAGCGTCATACAAGGACATCACTTGTTCAGTTAGGGTAAACAAATCGAGATGTGCCATTTGGTACAACTGTCCACCTGACTGCATTCGCTGAACGTCTAAGAAGTCCGTGACGAGGTTCGATAACCGTTCCGTCTCGTTATGGATCGTCGCTAGATATTTCTGCTGTTTTGAGTCATCGATCTTTCGATTCAGCATCAACTCTGTAAAACCATAAATCGATGAGAGTGGTGTTCGTAACTCATGCGATACGGTCGAGACGAGTTCTGTTTTGAGACGATCGGCTTCTGTTTCCCGGGTAATATCCCGTAAGACGAGGATGATTCCCTTCCATCCTCCGACAACATCAATACGTTCCGCGTAGACTTCGAGATGAGCGGTGTTGTTTCGAATATCAAATCGGACCTTGTCCGGTGAAATCTCACCGGAACGAATCAAATCTAGATACGTATTAAAGGCTTCGACGTCATCCACCAACTGACGCATTACATTGATGACGTACTCACTCGACGGTAACGTTCGATCTACCGTAAATTCCGATTGTAGTTCTGGAATCAACTCAAACAACGGACGGTTGACGTATAATTCTCCATTTCCATCCTCAAGATAAATGATTGCTTCTCGGATCGAGTCCAACACTTGCTCGGTCTTTTCTTTTTCTTGACGCATCCCTTCGTAAGAACGCGTTCGTAGGAGCGATAACGTCATCTGTTGCGCGAACTCGCGAATATCCGTTAACTGCTGTCCTTTATAGGCAGATTTATAACGAACCAGATAGATGGCTGCAATCAATTCATGCGTTTCTGGATCTTCGATAGGAATCGTCACTTCATACGTGCTAAATGAATATGGATAGTCTTTTTGACGCGTCACCCGTTTTTCCGATTGGACGAATTCCATCTCCCGAACCGATCGATTGATGACGGACATCTCATCTTTCAAAAGAACTTTTAAATAATCCATCGTCATCCCATTCGTCGTCGCACCCATGAACTGTCCTTCTTCATAGAGCAATAGGGCACCGTACTCCGAGGAGGTGATATCGATCATCTTTTGAACGATTGCCGGGTACGATTCGACGGTTTCACGAACAGCAAGCGCCTCGGTCAATTCGCTACGTAATCGGAGCTTTTCCTCATTCTTTTTCGTTGTTTGATACGCTTCTTCGAGTTCTTCTTGTTGCGCTTGCAGTTCTTCTTGTTGCGCGAGCAACTCTTCACTTTGCGCCTGCAACTCTTCGTTTTTGCCTTGCATCGCATCCGTATGGGCATTTGTCGTCACGACCATTCGATTAAAGGCTGCGCGCAACAATCCGATTTCGTCTGGTCGCTGCTCGGCAGCTTTATCAATCTTAATCGGTTCTTTCCGAGCGAGCTTCTGATTATCATCGATTAAGCGTAGTAATTGTCGTGTCATCCGGCGAAGGAACGGGTGCACGAATAAGAGGATGAAGGCGATGAGCACAACAATACTGGAGATCCAAATCCATTGTGATTTTGCGACCTCACTTCGAAGTTCACCGACAGCCGTTTCTTGTTGTTGGCTGAGATTCGTCCGGTATTCCTCAAGTGCTGCAGATGCTTTTTCAATATCTGGCGTAATATCAATCGAACCATCGGCAGTTGGCTTTAATCGCCCTTGATCAACAAGACGCTCGGCAATCGGCAAAGAAAACAGACTATCCCCCTGTAAGAAGTCCTCATTGATCCGATTCGCCTTTTTTTCATTGACGTAAGACTGGGTCAACGGGAACAAGGCATCATAGTATAACTCATATAAATTCGTCATTTGCGCTGCGAATTCTTCTTCTTCATCTGTTTTTGCGTTTCGCATGAACCAATCCGTCTCACTTTTGATATCTGTTCGGAGCGCCTGAATCTCATCAAACCGTTCTTGGTTACCAAAAATGACGAATCCTCGCAATCCAAACTGGACGGTTTGCCAATTGTCCCACAAATCATTGGCCCGGCGATTTTGTTCACTGATCGTCTCGAGATTCTGTTTTGATGTTTCGATTCGTCCTTCCATATAGTCATAGACAAAGAACGAAGTAATCGATACTACGATCAGTACCGCATAAAAAACAGTCAGCAACTGCCGACCGATTCGTCGCCGAATCCAATTCACCATGAATGTATCCTCCTCATCATTCATCGAATGATGCTTTTTCATTTGTTTCTTTAAATATAATAGAAACGCTTTCGAAGCAACAGCTAGGATATACAAAAAAAGACCTTTTCTCGGAATGTACCCGAAAAAAGGTCTTTTTATCCGCTTATTTTTTTGCTTTCTTCACTTTCACAGAAGTCACAGGGCTCACTTGACCACGTGTATTCTTAACGTAGACGGAAAGCTTCGCTTTTGCTTTTTGCTTCGGAATTTTGACAGAATAGTTGCCTTTTGCAGAAACTGTTCCTTTTCCGATGACTTTTTTCTTCGCATCTTTTACATAAACACTCAATTTCTTTTCAGCTGTCCCGGTTACTTTCGTTTGTCCGGCATAGACTGATTTCACTTTGGGTGCTGTTGGTGCTGGTAGGACTTTTACGATCGTCGGTTTACTTGTGCGTTTGGCAATATCCGTCACTGTGACGATCAAGCTTGAACCACCGACTTGTTTTGGTAATTTCGCACTGAAATGACCTTTTGCATCAACTTTTGCTGTGGCGACTTTCTTTTGTTTCGCATCTTTGACAGTAATCGTACCGCCAGCGAGAGCTGTACCTGTCATTTTTGTCGCACCAGCAAGAACCGGTTTGACCTTCGGTGCTTTTGGTGCTTTTCCAGGAAGGACTTCTGTCCGTTCCGACGTGACGTCTAGTCCATTCGCATAGCGAACCGTCAAGACCGTCTTTTGGTTTTGCCGCGGAATCTTGACGCTGTATTTTCCTGCTTGAGCCGTTGTCGTAGCTAGCTTTTTATTCGTCGTCGTTTCTTTACCATTCTTATCTTTCGTTACGAGTGCTGCCCACACTTCAACTTTCGTTCCTGTCTTGACTGTTCCAGAGACAAACAATTGGTTATCGTAGACGTCATTGACATTCCCGTTCAAGTTCAACTGAGAAATCGCGCGTGGAATACTGACTTTTCCGTATCCAGAGACTGGGCTGACGTAAGCTGGGAATTCAGGTTCCATCTTTTCCCCGTCTTCATCTTCTTCAAAGTCGAACCAGTCGTTTGGATTTTCAAACGCAAGCGGCTCTGCACTCTTACGCAAGATCTGTTCGATTTGTGTTGGTGTCAGTTTCGGGTTCAGTGACTTCAAGATTCCCGCTACTGCTGCAACGTGTGGTGAAGCCATACTTGTTCCATCCATGTATACCGTGTTACCGTCTGGAATCAAACTAGCGACTTTCGATCCTGGTGCTACGACATCAAGTCCAACACCATAGTTCGAATAATCAGCGACCATTCCGAGTGGGTTCGTCGCTCCAACAGAAATCGCATATTCCGAGTTCGCTGGGTAACCGACCATCATGTCATAGTCGTTTCCTGAAGCCGCAACGACCGTAACACCATGATCTGCTGCATATTTCATCATATAAGCCATCGTCCGGCTCTCACCGCCACCAAGACTCATGTTGATGACTTTGGCGCCATGATCGACTGCATATTTAATCCCGAGTGCGATCGCGTCTGTTTCTCCTTCGCCGTTTGCATTCAAGACTTTAACCGGTAGGATTTGTGCTGATTGATGAATCCCTTGGATCCCGTAATCGTTGTTCATCGTTGCTGCGATGACGCCCGCTACGTGTGTTCCGTGACCGTTATCATCGATCGCATCCCCGTCACCGTTGACGGAAACATAGTTCTTTTCATTTGCGATATCAACTTTTCCTTGTAAGTCCTTCAAGCGATAATCGACACCTGTATCGATGACTGCAATCTTAACAGGCGCTAACTTCTTCGAACCGAAACGTTGTTGGAACGCTTCAAACCCGATCCCAACGTTATCAAATTGCTCAAAGACGGTCTTTTTGTTGACAGCCCATTGATAATCGAAGTTGATGTCCTTCGTTGCGCGGTACGTCTGAATTTTCTCAACGTACTCGACCGCTGACGAACGGTTGAGCGATTGTTTTAATGCGGTTGCCGATTGACCTTTGACAGTTGGGTCTTCCGTCACGATGACGAAGTCTCCCGCATTACCAAGGGATAAACGTTCCACATCCGTTGCCTGAACACCCGCAATCTTCATCGAACGGTTCATTTTACCTGGCTTTAATTTAACGATATAACGTGTTGCTTCTTTTGATTGAATGTTCATTCCCAGTGACTGGAATGTTTCGCTCAATTTGCTTCCACTTAATTTAGAGACATCCATTTTGTTGGCATATCCATCAATCTCTTCCGCAATCACAGCAGGTGATGCTTCACGTGATAATTTGTAGAGACGATCGACAGCTTGTTGATCGGCTTTCGTCAACGTGTACGATGTTCCACGTACGAGTGATTCCATCGCCGGCTTCAATGTTTTTAAATCTTCATATGCTTGTTGACGCTTTTCTTTATTGAATAAAAGCGTTTTGACGACGTAAGGTGACGCTTTGTAGTAAAGCGATGTCAAAGCACGTCCTGCATCCGATTGGCTCAATACTTGCTTTTGGATCGAGTGCATGAGTGCGAGCATCGGCTTTTCTTCTTTTGTTTGTTTGAGTGCTTCTTCCGCCATACAGCTGATGTCATTGATTGGCTCATACTCGACAGGTAATTTGACGTTGTTATACGTCAACTTGACATGAGCGGCTTTCGTCGTCTTACCTTCTTCGATGTTCGGGTAATATTCGACTTTGACATAATACGGTCCATCCCATGCATATGGAACGGCTAATTTTGTAAGGTTTTTTTCATCTGGCTCCGCCTCTGTCCGGTAACGATCAAACGTATCGTCTTCCGCAGCCATCGCTTCACTCGGATACGCCGTTACTTGAACAGGTTGATCCGTATCGATCGATAGTTCGAAGTGTGACGCGGTCTTTTCTACACCCGCTTCATGGTTGACGCGGTACCAATATGTATTTTTTTCTTCCGTTCCTGTTTCAAGCGTCGTTTCTTGTCCTACTTTCAAGAGCGTTGCTTTAGCAAGGGCTGTTTCCGCCTTTGCTGTCGTAGGTCCTACTCCGAGTGTCAAAATCAGACAGCTCAGCATGACCCAAATCACCAGTTTCTTCACGCCTGTTCCTCCTTCAAGATGGATGTACTTTATCTTGATTATAAACAGTAACTGGATAAAATGGATATTTATTTTATGGATGTATCTTACAATTTTGAAAGGAAAGGCATCCCATGCATATGAGCATCGGATGCCTTTTTGTGATTATTTAAAATCTGCTAGATATTCACCGTATCCCTCTTGTTTCAATTCCTCTTTTGGAATGAAACGTAAGGCAGCCGAGTTCATACAATACCGAAGTCCTGTTGGCTCTGGACCATCCGAGAAGACGTGTCCCAGATGCGCATTTCCGTGACGACTCCGGACTTCCATCCGCTTCATGCCGATTGAAAAATCACTTTTCTCAATGATATTACCTGGCTCGAGTGGTTTCGTGAAACTCGGCCATCCTGTCTTCGAATCATATTTATCGTTTGACGAAAACAATGGTTCGCCAGAAATCAGATCGACATAGATACCGTCTGCTTTCAAATCGTGATACGGATTATCAAACGCCGGTTCCGTTCCGTCTTCTTGAGTCACTTTGTACTGGATAGCGGTTAATTTCTTTTTGATTTCTGCATCTGATAATTTTGGATAGGTTGGAAGATCGAGCTTTGGCTGATCGTTCCAGTAGCGATTAATGAAGTCGTCGCGTCCAGAAGCTGCCCGGTAAAACTTGTACTTTTTCTCACTCTTCAAATAGTAATCCTGATGGTATGCTTCCGCTTCATAAAAAGGACCTGCCGCAATCAACGGTGTGACGATTTTATCATCGAAGACTTGTTGTTTCTCTAACTCTTGTTTCGATTGCGCTGCGATTTCTTTTTGTTTCTCATTCGTATAGAAAATCGCCGTCGTATAAGACTCACCACGGTCGACGAATTGACCATCTTCATCCGTCGGATCAATTTGACGCCAGTAGACATCTAGTAATTGTTTATATGAGATGACGTTCGGATCAAACGTGATCAATACCGCTTCCCGATGACCTGTCGTCTCCGCTGATACTTGATTATACGTCGGGTTTTCAACATCGCCGCCGGTGTAACCAGAAATGACGGACTTGACCCCTTTTAACTCTTCGAACGGGGGCTCCATACACCAGAAGCACCCGCCGGCTAAAATCGCCGTCTCTTCCGGTTGATAACTCAATTCCTTACTGCCGCTTGATTTTGCCTGCTGTTGCTGGAACACGAAGTATCCCCCGACCATGATGACGATGAGACCGATGACTGATACAATCGTCCACATTCGTTTCTTCATCTCCCTTCGCCTCCTTTATTTAGCTTACGTCGCATGACGTCTATTGGATGTTCTTTTATTTAACTGTACCGCGCTCATGCCGTCTTGTCGTAGCATGTGCTCAAACGGAGCACATTGGACCTTCCGGATTAAAGAAGTTCAATCAGGGAATAGACTATATATCAAAAAACACCAGGAGGGGTATTTATGTTTGATTACACTGTAACGTCACATCACGATTTGGATCACGTCATGTCTCAACTGAAGCAAGCTCTCTCAGAGGCATCGTTCGGTGTCTTATGGGAGTTTGATTTAGCAAACAAATTCGAAGAAAAAGAGCTCTCTTTTAATGAAAGTTATCATATTTTAGAGGTATGCCAACCCAAAGAGGCGCACCGCGTCGTTTCTCATGACTTACGGGCCGGTTACTTTCTTCCATGTAAAATCGTCGTCTATACCGAAAAAGGACAAACGAAAGTCGGAATGCCAAAACCAACTGCCTTGATGGACTTAGCAGACGAGGCAGCACTTCAAACTGTCGCCAAAGAAGTAGAACATACGTTACGACACGTAATCGATCAAGCTACACAATAACAAAACGCTCTACCTGTACATTGTTTCGTAAAGGAAACATCATACAAGTAGAGCGTTCTTTCGTTCACAGGATGTCGATCCAAATCTTCACGGCTGTCGCTAAAATCAGGACAGCAAGAATGACTTGGAGAATCTTCGTGTTCATCTTCTTCCCGGCGATTGCGCCAAGTGGTGCTGCAATTAAACTAGCAACGACCATGATTGCCGCAGGACCCCAGTCGACTTGTCCGGTCGTGATTTTACCAACCGTTGCGCCGATCGACGAAATGAACGTGATCGCTAATGACGAAGCAATCGTCATCCGTGTCGGGATTTTCAAGAGGACGAGCATAATCGGGACGAGTAAAAAGGCACCTGCCGCACCGACGATTCCGGCTCCGACACCTACGATGAATGCCGATACCGCCGCAATGGTTTTGTTGAACTGGACCTGATCAAGTGGAATGTCGTCGATTCCCTTTTTCGGAACGAACATCATGATTGCTGCCGTCAACGCAAGAACACCATAGACGATGTTGATTGTGTCTTCAGCCAGGATATTTGAACCATACGCACCGATGAAGCTACCGATTAAAATCGATCCCCCCATGAAGACGATCAATGATTTATTCAAATAACCGCCTTTTCGGTAAGCCCAGACGCCACCAATCGTCGCAAAAAAGACTTGAATCGCACTGATTCCAGCAACCTCATGGGCAGAAAATGCTGCAAAGCCGAGTAACGGCGGGATATACAATAACATCGGATATTTAATGATTGAACCGCCAATTCCTAACATTCCTGAAATGTAGGATCCGACAAATCCGATTAAGAAAATCGTCACGATAAAACCGAATTCCATCGTTTATCACTCCTTAAAAAGAGAGCCGTAAATCAGCTCTCTTTTCGAAATTAACCTTTTTGAATCCAGAATTTTAGGACGCTTGCTTCTTCTTCATGTTTGACGAGTTCATGACCACCTGATGTCGCCCACGCCTGAAGATCGTTTTTTGCCCCTTTATCCGTTGCATGGACTTCAAGGATTTGACCTGATTCGAGTCCAGCGATGGCTTTTTTTGTTTTTACGATTGGCATCGGACAAGCAAGTCCTTTTGCGTCGAGTACGAGTTCTGATTTCATGTTGTATTCCTCCTGAATGATTTGATGTTCGTTATGCATCGGCTTAGCGTACCGCACAGCGGTTCGGTCCGACTTCCATTTCCCGTTGTGTTTCAAGATCGGGTGTCTGTTTCCCCATGTTTGTTTCACGGATATCTTGATACGCGTTCGGTTGTGGCGGCAGGTTCTCTGTGACCATTTTCCGGAATGTTGCTTCATCGTCGATGTTGAGACCATGATTGTTCGCAAGCAAGATGCTTAATTTTTCCGCTACACTACCATCCGTGTTCAATTCTTCAATGATCATGAAATGTGCCGGTAAGACGATGAGTTCTGGTGAAAGATCACGATACGTGTTGTAGAGCGAATCGCGTAAGTCACCAACCCAGTCTTCCGCGAGACCGGCTAAATCCGGACGACCAATCGAGTCGATGAACAAGATATCACCCGTCAATAAATAACGCTGATCGACGATGAATGAAGTCGATCCAATCGTATGTCCTGGGGAATAAAGAGCGCGTACTTCAATCGCTGTATCCCCTACTTGAACCGTACTACCGTCTTCAAGTGGTGCATAATCGAATGTGACATCCGTCGCATCTTTTGGCGGCAACCAGTATGTCGCGCCTGTTTTTTCGGCGATGTCGCGTCCTCCAGAAATATGATCCGCATGAAGATGTGTATCAAACACATGCTTAATCGTGACGTTGCGTGATGCGGCATAATCCAAATACACATCTGTCATTCGTGTCGCGTCGATGAGTACGGCCTCTCCTTCTGAGATGACCATATACGAGAGACAACCTTTACCGATTCGAACGAACTGAACGACTTCGCCTTGATCAGTTCCTGTTTCGTTCAGCGTTCCGAGTGAAATCGGTTCTAGATGTTCACTCCATGCTTTCATACCGCCTGACAGATACGATACGTCTCGTCCTGCTTCTTCTAGCATATCGGCGACGAAAATCGATGAACCTTCTTTTGCGCAAACGACGAGAACATCCTGATCCGTCGGAAGCTGATCGAGAATCTCCTCGACACCATCCAACAATTCAAAATACGGAATGTTGAGGTACTTGAAGTTCTCTCCTTCGATTTTCCAATCTTGAAACGCATCCTCATTCCGGACATCTAAGATGAACAGAGACTCACGTCCAATGATTTTTTTTGTAACTTGTGCGGCTGTCATTGCTTGTGCCATATCTATTCGTTCCTCCTCTACTTTACGCTGTTGTATTATTTCGCTGAAACGAGTGTCGTCGTCTCAGACGCCCATTCCTGCATACCCGGTACGACATTGTGGACCGTATACCCCTTGTCACTGAGCTGTCGGCATGCCATGTCACTTCGGCTACCTGTCCGGCAGATGACATAAATCGTCTGATTTGAATCCAGTTCTGCATGGCGTGTCTCCAGTTCGCCTAACGGAATATTGATGGCTCCCGGTACATGGGCGAAGGCATATTCTGCTTGTTCACGAACATCAAGCACCGTGATCGAGTCGTCTTGGCGTGCTGCTTCGACTGTTGCGTTGTCGACGGTTTGAGCGAATGCTGCTGGTTCCGTGACATCACCTGTTGATTTCCGAACGTAATGACGGAGCACTTCGCCTTCTTCAATCGTGCCTAAATAATGATTGCCGGTGCTGTTTGCCCAGGCACGGAGATCTGCAGTTGATCCTTTATCCGTCGCCTGGACTTCGATGACTTGTCCCGGTTCTAACGTCTTGATCGTTTTTTTCGTCCGAACGATTGGCATCGGACAAGCGAGACCTTTGGCGTCCAATACGATATCTGATTTAATCCTAGTCATACAATTCGCTCCTTTACGGTGTGGGGTATTATTTCGTTTCGCCTTCGTACGACATCATGCCGCCATCCATGTTCGTCACGTCATATCCTTGTCCTTCGAGATATGTCGTTGCGCGACCACTGCGCGCACCAGAACGGCATACCATGACATACTCTTTTTTCTTGTCGAGTTCGTTCATCTTGAATTCAATCAATCCGAGTGGAATATGGATCGCTCCCGGAATCATTCCTTCTTTGACTTCATCGACTTCCCGGACATCAATGACGTTCAGTTGTTCACCACGTTCGATTTTTTCCTGTACTTCTGTTGCTGTCATGCGTTTCATGTTCAATTCCTCCTCTTGATTCGATTTAGCGCCAGGCATTCATTCCGCCACGGACTTCCGTGACATTCGTATAACCGGCTCTTTTTAGTACTTTGACGGCTTGTTTGCTTCGCATCCCGCTTTGACAGATGACGAGCACTTCTTTGTCTTTCGGGATTTGATTCAGTTGACTGTTTAGCGTTTGTAACGGAATGTTCTTAAATCCTTTGATGTGATTGCCTTTGAATTCTGCCGCTGTCCGAACATCGAGATAAAATCGTTTGCGGTCGTTTAGTAACGGCTTCAGTTCCGTGGTCGACACTTGCTTGACGCCTTTTGTTGGGGCGAACATCTTATAAGCGAGATAGCCGACGACGAGCAACAAGATAATCGATAGTACATCCATGCGTCACTCCTCCTTCAGATTATTAGATGAATAGATTGACGTTTCCGTTCTCCGCATCGGCGAGGTAGGCGGCAACACCTGCATACTCAATCCCGTCGTGTAATTCTTCCTGTTTCAAACCGAGTAAATCCATCGTCATCGTACAGGCGACGAGTTTGACATCCTGTTCTTTCGCTAATTCGATTAAGTCCGGAAGCGGCATCGCATTGTGCTTCTTCATGACGTTTTTAATCATTTTTTGACCTGCACCACCGAAGTTCATTTTCGAGAGTGGCATCTTATCAGCACCGCGTGGCATGAACTTACCGAACATCTTCTCAAGGAATGTTTTATCCGGCTGAATTGGTTCATCCTTACGCATCGCATTCAAACCCCAGAAGGTATGAAAAATCGTGACTTCGTGATCGTATGCGGCTGCACCGTTGGCAATGATATAAGCTGCCATGACTTTGTCGTACTCTCCACTAAATAAAACGATGGTTGTTTTTTTTGTATCTGACATGAACGTAAGTCCTCCATTTTTTTACCCTAAGGGGTATATTAATTCGTAAAAATTTTTCATCTGCTTTTCATTAAGAGTTGAACAGCCTCTGCAACGGCTTGTTCATGATTTTCCGTCGCATCATCCTGACGAACACAGTCGATCAAGTTCTCACTGACGACGAGACCGATGACGCGATCGATTGCACTACGTGTCGCACTCAGTTGTGTGACGACATCCTTACAAGACGCCTCTTCTTTCATCATTCGAACGATTCCGTGGATTTGTCCTTCAATCCGATTCATCCGATGAATGATGCGATCTTCATAACCGTTTTCCATATGAAGTCCATCTCCTTTTTTAAATGTGACATGCGTCATACCTCGTTGGTACATTTCATACAATAATACCCGCATGGGTATAAGTCAACGAAAAAGATTTCCGATTTTGTCGCCATTGTAGAACGTCCGGAAATCTTTTTGCATTTAACCTTTCCAATTCGCCTGTAAAAAAGTGATCCAATGTTCTGCAAGGCGAGTGGGCATCTTCTCTGGTAACAGATAACGAAACGTTCGTTTAGAGATCCCTTTCGCATGAAGCGTAAAAGACTCAGACGGGAAAGACGTGACGAGTCGTTCCGACAATGCTGCAATGCCACTCCCATTAAAAACAAGTTGGCGCACTAAATAGTTGGCATCAACTGTAATCGTTCGTGCGGGCACGATTGACGAAGCATCCAGCCAACCATCAAGTGCATAGCGGGATGCGGATCCTTCTTCGCGAACGATCCACGTCGCATCGTTTAACGAAAGGTCGGACGCACCAATGATGTGCAGTTGATCTTTTGCAAAGACGATTTGTTTGATTCCATCAAGTGTCAATTCTCCCTCAATCATCCCGAGATCAATCTCACGATGTCTTAAGGCTGCTACCACTTGATCATGGTTCATTAACTGGATATCTAGTGATACCTTAGGATGAACGCTTGAAAACAGATGAATCATATTATCGAGCAACATTTCGTGAATCGTATGCGTTGCTCCGATCCGTAAGGTTCCGCGGAAGACACCTTCCGATTCATCCAGCTGGGACTGCATCTGTTCGAGCTGGAAAAGAATTTCTTTCGCGTGGCGATAGACAATCCAGCCCATTTCCGATACCTCGACCCCTATTGCGAATGAATCACGTATTAACAATGAATGTCCGATATCTTCTTCTAGTCGTTTGACGTGAACACTGACCGTCGGTTGCGATAGAAATAACTGTTCCGCTGTTTTCGTAAAATGACGTGTTTCAACAAGTGTGACGAACGTTCTCAGTTCAGTTAATTTCAACAATACCCCTCCTCATTACATTTCATAATCATTTGTATGTAATTAAT
Organism: Exiguobacterium sp. s91; assembly: GCF_018618915.1. Lineage (NCBI taxonomy): Bacteria > Bacillati > Bacillota > Bacilli > Caryophanales > Exiguobacterium > Exiguobacterium sp. s91. The sequence continues at coordinate 99,262 of NZ_JACSMZ010000002.1, forward strand.
TCATTTTTATAATCTTGTATTCCTCTTTCATACTCAAGGTATCACGTATTAGAAAGAAGGACTGTTTCATGATGTATATCTCATTTATGTTATTAGGAGCAACCATCGGTATACTCTCCGGCTTTTTCGGAATCGGTGGCGGCATCATCCTGACCCCACTTTTATTGATTCTCGGCTATGAAGCCAGCACCGCGATTGTCCTCAGTCTGTTGCTGACACTCGGATCGACTGTGACCGGCACGCTTTCACATCTTCGATTAAAAACATTCCGTTTTCGTGATGCCGGGATCATTGGTCTGTCTGGCATCATCGGTTCTGCGTTGATCACACCAATTGTCTTTTGGCTCGAGCGTCATGCTGGTGCTGATGTCGTCTTATCAAGTCTCTACATTGTCTTACTGATTGGTTTTTCGATTCAATTCCTTTGTCCCCGTTCAAAGGAACGTCCGTCTTTTCCGGTCCATGATGCTTCCGTCGTGAAGCTCGCTGTCATCGGACTTGCTGCCGGAATTCTCTCTTCATTGATGGGTGTCAGCGGTGGATTCTTGTTGACTCCGCTCTTGCTCGCCTGGGTTCGTTTCCCGCTCAAACAAGCAATCGGAACGAGCATTGCCTCTGCGACATTGATCGTTCTTGGAGGTGTGACGAGTTATGTTGCTTCCGGAACCAGTGCCCCGTTATCACTCGGGATTGCTTTAATCGTCGGTGCGTTCATCGGCTCACCACTCGGCGCGTCACTCTTGCATCGCTTCAATGAACCGTTCGTCCAAAAGACGTTAGGGATTTTTTATGGCGTCGTCGCCTTAAGCGTCATCGTCAAAGTGTTCGGACTTCCCTATCTGTCACTCGTCTTACTCGCTATGTTCACACTCAGCCTGTTAAGCATCTTCGGTTACCGGATTCTCAAAACAGCCTAAACGAAAAAGCAGCTGACGAGATATCAGCTGCTTTTGTGCGTGCTCAATGATTAACGCACGCTTTCTTCTTTGATTTTTTGTGGTTTCATGATTTTTGCCTCTTTTTTCTGACGCATGCGTTCCGCATTCATCAATCCCCCTAACATCAGGACGACAGCAGATAAATAGAACCATGTCATCAAGACGATGATTCCGGCAAGCTGACCGTAAAGACGATCGTAACTCCCGAACTCAGCGTAGTAAGAGAAGAATTCCGAGACGACTTGCCAGGCAATCGTCGCAAAAATGGCTCCAGGGAGTACCTGACGAACCGTTAGTCGGACACTCGGTAAGATCCGATACAATAAGATGAAAAAGACAAGTAAGAACAACGTCCCGAGTCCCCAGCGGAATAAGAACCAGATCCACGAATAATTCGTCACGAAATCAGCGACGATTGCAAAGTGGTTGATGAAACGCCGTGTTAACTTTTCTGAAATCGGAACAATCAATGAAATCGGTAAGATGATCATCATCCCGATCGTAAAAGCGAAGTCTTGCAACAGTCCGCGCCAAAATGGCGCTTTTCGTGTCACTTCGAGCGCATCGTTTAGCGAGCGGACAAGTGACTGGACCGACATCGAAGCAAGCCAAAAGGCGGCGAGAAAACTGATCGAGGCAAGTTTGAATCCTCCTTGATCAAAGATTCCAACGACGTTCCGCTGAATCAAATCGTACGTTTCTGCCGGAGCAAACGGTCGAATTAAATCCAGTACGTTATCCGACGTAAACGGTAAGAACGAGACAATCCCAACTACAAATAATAAGAACGGGAATAAGGACAACATCAGATAATAGGCGAGCTGAGCCGATTTATCAAAAAAGGCTTCACCAAAAAAACGGGCAAATACAGGTTTGATTAAAGACATACAAATTTCCTCACTTTCAACTAATTCTCTAGACTATCCCCCATTTCGTACTTCCTTTAAACTTTTGGAAGTCTTTTGAACTTATAACAACCTTATACATCATTCAAGTTTGGCGCTTCGGTTCTGCGCAGGGTACACTAGGAACAGAGATTGTATCGTGCTTGTTTTTCAGAAAGGATTTCGATTCGTGTACTCACTCATTCAAACCGAAGCAGAACGCTTCTTTACTTCTTATATAGAGCAATACCCCGAAATGGCCGGACGTCAGCAAGAAGTCATCCAGTCGATTGAAAGGACAGGAACATACAAACAGACGGCTTCCGAGCTAGCGTTCGGCGCCAAGCTCGCTTGGCGAAACAGTAACCGATGTGTCGGACGTCTCTTTTGGGAGCAGCTCCATGTCTTTGACGCGCGAGATGCGTTGACCGTCGAAGCGGTCCGCGACGCGTTATTTGAGCATATCCGGTTCGCGACGAACGAGGGACGAATTCGCTCGACGATCACGATTTTCCATCCGACACGTGTCCGGCTTCATAATCACCAACTGATCCGCTACGCTGGTTATGAGACCGCAACAGGAATCATCGGCGACCCGGCTTCCATCCAACTGACGCGCCAATGTGAAGCACTTGGCTGGACCGGAGCGCGTACCCCCTTTGATATTCTGCCTCTGCTGATCGAACTCGATGGACAAGTCAGTCTGCATCCGATCCCAAATGAGCTCGTGCTCGAAGTCAGCATCACACATCCTGACTATGATCTGTTCGGTGGTCGCGAAGTCCGCTGGTATGCCGTGCCGATGATTGCCGACATGCAGCTTGAAATCGGTGGCATCGTCTATCCGTGTGCCCCGTTCAACGGATGGTACATGGGAACAGAAATCGGTGCCCGTAACCTCGCCGATACGGATCGTTACGATCTGTTACCGCTCGTCGCGACACAACTCGGTTTGAATACCTCGCGTGAACGTTCGCTTTGGAAAGACCGAGCGCTCGTCGAACTGAACATCGCCGTACTTGAATCGTTCGAACGCGCCGGTGTTACGATCGTTGATCATCATACGGCTGCGAAACAGTTCGCTCGTTTTGAAAAAAATGAAGCAGCGTGCGGTCGTGATGTCACCGGGGAATGGTCCTGGCTCGTGCCACCGATGAGTGGTGCAACGACGCATATGTTCCATAAGGATTACGACCCGGAAATCAAACGACCGAACTTCTTTCCGAAATCAACACAGACAGCGCCCGTGACCGGCTGTCCGTTCCACCAAGGAGCACTGAAATGAATTATGTCGAGCAGTTACGTCAAAAAATCGGTCATGATCCAATCATTCTTGTCGGTTCCGTCGTCCTCGTCGTACAAAATGAGCACATTTTGCTCGAACAACGCAATGAAGCACAAGCCCGCTTTGGTTTACCAGGAGGATTGATGGAATGGGCGGAATCACCGGAAGAGACCGCTCGTCGAGAGCTTAAAGAAGAGACTGGCTTAGAGGTGGAACGATTAACGTTACTCGATGTCTACTCCGGTCCGCAATACGTGACGACGTTAGCGAACGGAGACGTCTTTCAAAGCGTCACCCTTTCCTATATCGGTGAACATCCGATCGGAACGTTAAAGCAAAGTGATGAGAGTATCAAGCTCCAGTTCGTCCCGCTTGATGACTTACCTGATCACTTAGTCGGTTCTCACGCTCGAATGATTGAAGACTACAAAAACCGCCGCTAAATGAATAGCAGCGGTTTTTGTTTATAGCGACTGACGCATGATGTATTGTTTCAAATCCCGCTGAGTCCACCCTTCAGAACGTAATGCCTCCCAAATCTGCACATCTGTTGATTGATAATGGTAGGTCGTGCCCGGTAAACGACGGACGACTTCTGTCGCGTGTCTTGCTTTTTGTTCTGCGGGGCCGACGACTGACAAGAGGGATGATCCAGCTACTGCCACTACACTTGCTTCTAATTGATAATAATCCGTTTTTAATTGCTGCATGACATGAGGATCTTGCTGCCAGATGTATTCCCCTTGTCCATGGTATTGTTTTAAAAACTCCACTTCTTCGATCGTCGGCAGAGCGGCTTCTTGACGTTCATCCGTTAAATGAAAATATCCGATTTCTCCAACGATCGTATAGTGAAGCGATTCATACAAGCGAATTGCCGGATCGTTCCCTTGAATGACTTCAAGCATCAGACCATCCATTCCGATTTCTTTAGCATGGCTCAGTTGTGCTTGATACAAGGCTTTCGCGATCCCAAGACGACGATACTGTGGTGAAATCCCCAGTCCCCCACACCGCATGATGCGGTGACCCTCGATCTCCTTCCAACCGTTCAGCCAGAGACCGACCGGTATTTCTCCATGATAGGCAACGAATGAATGCTCCAGTTGGTTCCCGTCTCGTTCGATGATGCGCTCTTGAAATTCTGCTTCCGATAAGTGCAGTGGAATCAAATAATCTTGGAATCCATCCTGCATCGCTTTGTACGCTGTTTCTACGTCAGGTGCGCGTTGAATATGAATCATCGAAAAACCTCCTTTTCCACTGAGCTGTTTCGCTTTCGTTTGCCTCATTTCCTGCATACAAAAACACCCTTGTCGCCAAGGGTGTTAGTCGATTCATTGATGGAGTTTCGAACGTTTGCGTCCATATCCGAAGTACAACAGTAATCCAATGGCTGTCCAGATAAAGAAGGCAATCCACGTGAATGGTTGTAAGTTGAACATGAGCATAATACAAGCAAGGACTGACAAGATCGGTAAGACTGGGACGAACGGAACCTTAAAGGCGCGCTTCAAATCGGGACGCGTCCGGCGTAGGACGATGACCGCGATCGAGATGAGCGAGAAGGCTGCCAGTGTTCCGATGTTGATCAATTCAGCAAGTGTACCAAGCGGCACGAATCCAGCGATTAAACCAGCAGTCGTTCCGAGAATCCAAGTCGCTTTAACTGGTGTGTGTGACTTTTCATTGACGTCTGAGAAGACTTTCGGTAATAATCCGTCACGGCTCATCGCGAACAAGAGACGGACGAGACCAAATGTCATGACGAGGATGACCGTCGTCATACCAACGATGGCTCCTAAGTCAACGAATCCAGCGACCCAGTCTTGTCCAGCCACTTTTAAGGCAAGGGATACTGGGCTATCAACACCTTCAAACTGTTTGAATGGAACGATTCCGACCATGATAGCAGAGACCACAACGTACAAAACGGTAACGATCGCAAGCGATCCTAGAATCCCAATCGGTAAGTTACGTCCCGGGTTTTTGACTTCTTCTGCTGCCGATGTGACGGCATCAAATCCAAGATAAGCGAAGAAGGCAATCGCTGATGCTTGCAGGACACCGCTCATACCGAACGGCGCAAACGGCTTGTAGTTGCCTGGTTCGATATACCAGATCCCGACGACGATGAACAAGACGACGACGGCAACTTTGACGAGTACCATGATGTTGTTGACGCGTTTTGTCTCTTTAATCCCAAGCGAAAGCAAGAGCGTGATGACCATCAGAATCAAGAACGCTGGTAAGTTAAAGAACGTTTCGCTTCCTGGTACAGCACCTGGAGCAGCTGTTAAAGCTGTCGGTAAATGGAGACCAAAGCCTGCTAACAGTGACTGGAAGTACCCTGACCAGCCGGTCGCAACGGCACTCGAAGCGAGTCCGTATTCTAAAATGAGACACCAGCCGATGATCCAAGCCACGACTTCCCCAATCGTTGCGTATGTATACGTATATACACTACCTGAGACGGGAATCATCGACGAGAATTCAGCATAACAAAGGGCTGCGAGCGCACAGACGATAGCGGAAATAATAAATGAGATCGGTAAAGCAGGTCCTGCATAAAGAGCGCCCGTTCCTGTCAGAACGAAAATCCCGGTACCGATGATGGCACCGATTCCAAGTAAAATAAGGTCAAACCCTGATAAGTGACGTGCCAGTTTGGAATGTTGTTTCATGTCCATCATCACACTGACATCTTTCTTGCGAAGCAAACTCATGTTTCATCCTCCGAACTTTTCTCTTTTTTCTGAATATTCAAATCATTGAGGTAATTGACTTTCTTATCATAACAAACGATGTCAGGTTCGATAAGTCTTTTTTTCTGTATTTTTTCACAAAGTGGTCAAACCACTTTTGTGAAAATGCGACAACGCTTTGATGCGTCAACGCAAAAACACCCTTTCCTCAAAATGAGAGGAAAGGATGTACTCGTATTACGGACGATCGTTTGGATGATCGAGGTTAGGACCTTTATGATCATCTGGATCGATCGGGTAATCATCTTGCTGTGCTAAATCGTTTTCTGGCAATGCACCTTTTGGTGTACCATGTGTCATCTCATCTGTTGAAGAAGAGCGCGCTGAACGTGGTGCACGATCTGGTGTGACATCATCTGCTGCTTGTGAAGCTGCACCTTTTGCTGCATCTTTCAAGCTCGGTGATGAAGAAGTCGATGCTGACTTACTTGGAAGGTTCGATGTGTCGACTTCCGTGTTCTCTGCTTTCTTTTGCAGACGATCGAGGTAACGCGATGCATTATCACGTCCACCAAGACCAAAGGCAAGACCGAAAGCAAGCGCAAGTGCTCCAAGGATCAAGATGAAGGCTGAGTTGACGATCGTATCAGCAACACCCAATTGATCAAGTGCCATGAAGACAGCAAGTGCAAGAATCGCATACTTCGCAACGCTTGAGAGGACTTTTAGTTCAGAGTTGCCGAACAAGCTGTCCATCGTACGTTTGACGAGGTTGCTGACGATGATCCCGATTGCGAGAATGATGATCGCTGTCAAGACGCTCGGTAAGAACGCAAGGACGGCACGACCGAGGTCGACCATGAAGTCAAGACCAATCAAGTTGAATGCTTCGACGACGAAGAGAACGACGATGACGATCTCAACGAGTGCACCTACGATTGAAGCTGGTGATGTAGAAGCTTGGTTCGCATCCCATGAACCGATCTTCAAGTGACGTGTCAGGTTGTTGAATCCAAGACGTGATAAGAGATCCGTAACGAATTTCTTGATGAAACGTCCGACGTAAAGACCGACAAGAATTAGAACGACACCAACGATGATGTTCGGAATCATACCAAGGACATCGTTCAACATGTTGATCGCTGGTCCTGTGATTCCTTTAATGTTCAATTGATCAAGTGCTGAAATCGTGATTGGAATCAGAATCAAGATGAAGACGACTGTTCCGAGAATCGACGAAAGTGATTTCGCATCTTTTTGATCCGTTGATCCAAGGTTGAAGCGAGCTGCAAATTTATCCGTTCCAACAGCATGAAGGAAATTCGTCACGATATCGCGGACGATTTTCGCTACGAGGAAGCCGACGAAGAAGATGGCTGCCGCAGCAATCAAGCGTGGAATGAATCCAAGGAATGACGATAACAATTGGCTGAACGGTTGTGAGACACTCTCAATGTTCAACGCACCGAGTACACCCGGTAGGAACAGAAGCAAGACGAGGTAGAAGACGATCTCCCCTGCTACTTTTGGATAAGCTGAAAGATCCGTCTGACCTTGAAGCATCTTGTTCGAACGCACTTTGTCGTTCGCCATCAACTTCGTTCCTGCTTTGACGATGATCATGCGAAGAACGACCGCGATGACGTATGCCAAGAGAAGGATGAGAGCTGCTTTCAAGATGTTCGGGATTGCCGCGAGTAATGTACTCATCGTATCCGCAAGTGGTCCAGCAATGATGTTCAGATCAAGGATGTTGAAGACCAAGATGAGAACGAAGACCATGAGAACCCAAAAGACGACGGTCCCGATGATTTTTTCAGGTGTCCACTTTTTCTTCTTTGGTGGCGTACCTTCTTTTTGAGGTGACAACTTGTTGACGACCCCAGACTTCTCTAACGCTTTTTGAACCCCGTTCGCGATCAGCTTGGCAATGAGCCATCCAATCAAGAAAATGATGATCGCTCCAAGCAAGTTGCCGAGTGATCCGAGAATGCCGTTCAAGTTCAACGACGTTCCGTTCCAAATGTTATTCATCCTGCCACACTCCTTCACCTAAATAAAATTATATATTTCTGACACTTCTTTAATTTCCCCAGGTAAAGGATTTATTAAACCCTTACCCGTACCAGAATGTGGCGTTTCTTGTGTTCCATACAAAAAAATGGATGGCATATGCTGCCATCCAGTCCGCCGTCTTATGATGTTTGTTGATTCAAAATCGTGCGCATCGCTGCATATCCACCTTTAATGTTAACGACATCCTTAAATCCGAGTGACTGTAGTACACTGACCGCCATTCGAGAACGAACACCGGATGCACAGTGTACGGCAAGTGGACGATCGGTCGGTAATTCCTCCTGACGAGCCACTAGCTTTCCTAAAAGAATCCGTCGTGCTTGATCATAATGTTGGCTGTCCCACTCTGTTTTGTTCCGGACGTCGAGGACGTAGACTTCTTGTCGCTCTGCAGCTGCTAGCGCTTCTTCTGCCGTCCAGTCCTCATAACGTTCCGTTAGCATCGATGCTGGTACTGCTTGATGATCTGCCCAGTAAGTGATCCGATCGAGTCCAATTGATTGAAGATCCCGTTGAATATCTTCACGCTGTTCCGGCGTCGACAAAATCGCGATGTCATGGTCAAAATCGAGTAACCAACCAGCCCAAGTAACGAATTTATCATCGTACGGAATATTGATCGTACCTGGAAGATGTCCATTCCGGAACGACTGACCATCTCGCGTATCAACGATCTGTATCGAAGACGTCCACGCTGTCGGATCCTCGTTCGTCACGAGTTCAGGAATCTCCGTCGTCAAAGCAATTCCTTCTTTATTGACGCGTTTCATCATCGCGAAATAGTTCGGTGGTTCTGGTTGATCCGTCGTTAGTTCCCGAATGAATGCATCTTCGTCTTCCATCTGCAACGCCCAGTTCGTCGCTTTTTCATAGCCGACCGTCGATGTCGGAACGGCTCCGAGCGCTTTCCCACAAGCGCTGCCAGCACCATGTCCCGGCCAAATTTGGACAAAATCAGGTAGCTCCTTGAAACGTTTTAACGAAGCAAACATCTGCTTCGCTCCAACGGCTGTCGTTCCTTTGATACCAGCTGCTTCTTCGAGTAGATCGGGACGACCGATATCACCAACAAAGACGAAATCGCCTGTGAAGATGCCCATCGGTACTTGTTGATTTCGGTCGAATAATAAGAAGGAGATATGTTCTGGCGTATGCCCTGGTGTGTGCATGACTTCTAGCGTCACATTCCCGACTTTGAACCGGTCACCATCTTTGACAAGTTCATGGTGAATATCCGAGACAAATTGATATTTCCAGTTTTCGTCTCCTTCATCTGATAGGTAAGCCGTCGTGTCGTATCATTTTGCAAACTCTTGTGTACCTGAGACGAAGTCTGCATGAATGTGCGTTTCTGCTGTAGCAGTAATCCGAAGACCTTCTTTTTTAGCCACCTCTAGATACGGTGTAATATTCCGTGCAGGATCGATGACGATCGCTTCTCCTGTCATTTGACACCCGACCATGTATGACGCCTGCGCTAATTTTTCATCATAGAAATATCGAAACAACATTTTGTATACCCCCTTTTGTATATTAAACGATGGTTCCTTCGTAGCTCATCATGCCGCCGCTGACATTCGTCACATCGAATCCTGCTTGCTCCAAGTACATCGCCGCATTCATGCTGCGACCACCAGATAGACAGATGATATGGACCGGACGTGACGCGTCGAGTTCATCCGTTCGCTCTGTCAACTCGGACAATGGAACGTTTTTGGCTTCAGCGATATGTCCGCTTTCGTATTCATCGATTTCACGAACATCAATCAATTGGATCGTACTTTCGGTTAACGTCTGCTGTAATTGGTCTGTCGTCATCTGTTTCATCAAGATTCCTCCTAGTAGATGCCTTGCGGCTGTAAAGTTGTTGAATTCAATATACCCCCTACCGTATATAAGTTCAAGAAAAATGCACACAAAAAAAACAGCATCGTCAAAATGACGACACTGTCCTACCTCAAACGACTTCTTTTTCAGAGAACTGACTGTTGTACAGATCTGCATAAAACCCGTCTGCTTCGAGCAATTCTTCATGTGTGCCCTGTTCGATGACACTTCCCTGATTCATGACGAGAATCAAATCGGCATCTTTGATCGTCGAGAGACGATGGGCAATGACGAAGCTCGTCCGTCCCTCCATCAAGCGACGCATCGCTTGCTGGATGAAGACTTCTGTCCGTGTATCCACACTAGAGGTCGCTTCATCGAGAATCATGATCGGCGGATCAGCAAGAACGGCCCGAGCGATCGTCAACAGCTGTTTTTGACCTTGCGAGATGTTCGAGGCTTCCTCGTTCAAGACCGTATCATACCCGTCCGGCAACGTCCGGATGAAGTGATCAGCGTGCGCCGTTTTGGCTGCAGCGATGATTTCCTCCTCGGTCGCTCCACTCTTACCGTAAGCAAGATTATCTCGGATCGTACCGTTGAAAAGCCACGTATCTTGTAAGACCATCCCGAACGTCGTCCGTAAGTCTTCGCGTGACATCTCGCGGGTATCGATGCCGTCAATCCGGATCGTCCCCCCGTTCAACTCATAAAAGCGCATCAATAGATTGATCATCGTCGTCTTACCGGCACCCGTCGGTCCAACGATCGCGACCGTTTGTCCCGGTGCGACATCGATGTTCATGTCCTCGATCAAGAGATCGGTTCCGTAACCAAAATCAACGTGTTCGAACGCGACCGCTCCTTCAGCTTGCGTGAGACGATGTGTCGTCACTTCCTTGATTTCTTCTTCTTCGTCCAGTAATTCGAAGACACGTTCCGCTGCTGCGACCGTCGATTGAACGATGTTCGCAATGTTCGCCGTTTGTGTGATTGGTTGCGTGAACTGGCGTGTATAGGTGATGAACGCTTGGATATCCCCGATCGAGATCGCCCGTTGCGTGACGAGAATCCCGCCGACGATACTGATCAGGACGTAACTGATATTTCCGATAAACATCATCATCGGCATGATGATCCCGGAGATGAACTGTGCTTTACGTCCTGCTTCATACAACTCTTCGTTGACGGCATCAAACTGCTCGACCGCTTTGCGTTCATGTCCGAACGCTTTGACGACTGAGTGTCCGGTATACATCTCTTCGACGTGTCCGTTCAATTGGCCAAGCGTCCGTTGTTGGTCAGCAAAGTATTTTTGAGACCGTTTCAAAATCGGACGAATCGCAAAAATCGAGACCGGTAATGAGACAAGTGAAATCAGTGTTAACAGCGGACTGATCGTCAACATCATGATCAAAATCCCGACGATTGTCACGATTGAGGTAATGAACGATGTCACACTTTGTTGTAATGTACTGCCGATCGTATCGATATCGTTCGTCACGCGGCTGAGTGTCTCCCCGTTCGGACGACCATCGTAGTATTTCAACGGCAGGCGTTCGAGTTTATGATTGACGTCTTCGCGTAAATCGTAGACTGTTTTTTGAGCGATACCTGACATCAAATACTGTTGCAAGTAATTAAACAGACTACTGATGATATACAGTCCAGCGAGCCAGAGCAGGATCTGTCCGATTTTCGTGAAATCGATTGCCGCTCCCGGCACACCTTGGAACTTCGCATATGCCCCTTCAAACAATTCCGTGATTGCCGTTCCCATGATTTTCGGACCGGCAATCATGAAGACCGTACTGAGGATGGCTGCAAGGAAAACACCAACGAGTGCTGTCCGACGCGGACGCAGATACCGAAGCAGACGACGGAACGTTGCTTTGAAATCCTTTGGTTTTTCTCCGAGCATCATCATATTTCCGCCACCGGGACCACCAGGCGGAGGACCGCCGGCAGGTCGTTTTTTCTCACTCATGCGATTTCCTCCTCTGATAGTTGTGACTTAACGATTTCCTGATAAACGGCATTGTCAGCAAACAATTCATCATGCGTTCCGATTCCAGCGACTTTCCCTTCATCCAGGACGATGATTTGATCGGCATCGATGACGGTGCTGACACGCTGAGCGACGATCAAGACGGTTGCCTCGCGTGTTTCTTCCCGTAAGGCTTTCCGAAGTGCCGCATCAGTTTTAAAGTCGAGCGCCGAAAAACTGTCATCAAAGACATATAAATCTGGTCGACGAACGAGTGCTCGCGCAATCGACAACCGTTGTTTTTGCCCACCGGAGACGTTCGATCCACCTTGTTCGATCCGTGCTTCGTAACCGTCCGGCATCCGTTCGATGAAATCGGTCGCTTGTGCGATTTGCGCCGCATGCGCGACTTCTTCGTCTGTCGCGTCCTCTTTCCCGAAACGAATGTTTTCAGCGATCGTACCCGTGAACAGTAGCGCCTTTTGAGGAACGAAGCCGATTTTCGACCGCAGTTCCTCTTGCGGTACATCCTGGCTATCGACACCGTTGACCCGGATGCTCCCTTCCGTCACGTCATAAAAACGAGGAATCAAATTGACGAGAGTTGATTTACCGGAACCCGTTCCGCCGATCACAGCCGTCACTTCACCTGGTCGTGCCGCAAAGCTGATGTCGGATAAGACAGGTGTCTCAGCACCTGGGTAACGGAACGTGACACGATCAAAGACGAGCGTTCCTTTTTCACGGTCAGCGGTTTGTGTCCCCTCATCTGTCATCGTTGGTGTCATCTCGAGAACTTCATTGATCCGTTTCGCCGAGACAGCTGCTCGCGGAATCATGACGAACATGACCGACGCCATGACGAGCGCGAACATGATTTGCATGACGTACTGGATGAATGCCATCAAATCCCCGATTTGCATGCCGCCATTATCGATCCGAATGCCCCCGAACCAAATGACACCGACGACCGTCAAGTTCATGACGAGCATCATCACTGGCATCAAGAACGCCATGATTTTATTGACCTTGATCGAGACTTCTGTCAAATCCGCGTTCGCTTTTGTCAATCGTACTTGTTCATCACGTTCCCGGTTAAAGGCACGGATGACACGGATCCCCGTCAAGTTCTCCCGCAGGACGAGGTTCAGACGGTCGAGTCGTTTTTGGACTTTCCCAAACAACGGAACCCCTTTCCACAGGATCAACAGGATTGAAATCACAAGGACCGGCATCGCCGCGACGATGACAAGTGATAGTTTGGCATCTTTTGAGACAGCCATGATCAATCCACCGATGAACATGATCGGCGCACTGACGACCATCCGTAACATCATGATGACGACTTGTTGGACTTGCGTGATGTCGTTCGTCGTCCGTGTGATCAATGACGCCGTTCCGACTTGGTCGAACTCTTGCAGGGAGAACCGTTCAACATGGTTGAAGACTTGGCGACGGATATCCCGTCCGAGTCCCATCGACGCCTTCGATGAATAATAACTGGCGGCAACGGCAGCTAACGCCCCGACACCGGTTATCCCGAGCATGACGGCACCAATTTTCCAGATATACGCGGTATCGCCGGTAACGACGCCTTTATCGATGATGTCCGCCATCAGTGTCGGTAAATACAAATCGGACATCGACTGCGCAAAAACCAAGACGAGCACAGCAAGGACCGCCCATTTATAGACCGTCAACCGTTTGAGTAACTTAATCATCCGAACATCCTCCTTTCAGATCTGGACGTAAAATCTGACCGATTCCCTCAGCAATCACTGCGTGTGTTTCAAGCATCTGTTCGAATACGTCCGGGTCAATCGTCGCAAGCACTTGCTCCAGTTGACGTTGCATCCCATTCTCTTGTTCCTTGATGTCAGTGACGAATTGCTGCCCTTGATCACTAAGCTTTAAGACGACTTCCCGTCGATTGTCGGGATTCGTCTCCCGAATGACCCAGCCCGATTGGACGAGACCTTCAATCGACTGACTGAGGGTACTTTTCGGTAAGTGCGTATGTGCAGCGAGCTCTTTTTGCGAGATCGGTCCACGCGGTGCAATCGTCATCAAGCTATGAAATTGCGGTAAACTGAGTCCGTTTTCCTGTGCCGTCTGATGCGCTGCTCGGACCAGATGGCGCTGGACATTCCAAAACGACTGCATCATCGCAGTCGAACGGGTCGTTTCCGTTTGATCCATCTTGTTTCGCCTCCTTGTTCCATTTCAAATCGTTCCAAAAGGAACAATTACTTATATGAATTAAATTACGCCGATTATTTTTGATTGTCAACGAAAAGGCAATGTGAAAAATCACATAGTTTTTGCTATGCTCAAGGAACACAAGGAGTGAGCATAGATGAGACATGAAATGGGATTATTTGAAGAACCGTTTCGTTCGATTGAACAAGGACGAAAGACCGTCGAGATTCGACTAAATGATTTAAAACGACAACAGGTAAAAGTCGGTGATCAGATTCGGTTCACGCATACGGAAACGAGCGAGACACTACTTGTTCGTGTAACAAAACGACAAGTCTTTCCTGATTTCCGAGCGCTTTATGAACACATTCCAAACGAAGCTATCGACTGTGTCGGTTGGTCGCTCGACGAACTCGTGACGTCGACTTATACGATCTATTCAAAAGAAGCCGAGCAACAGTACGGGGCACTGGCTCTGACGATCGTATTAGAACCATAAAAAAAACGTCTTTTCTACGCTTACAGTAGAAAAGACGTTTTTCAATTCATTCCGGTTCGACGTGAACATGGATATCGTAGACACCATATTCTTCTGTCAGCGTATCCTCGACACGTGTCGCAATATCGTGCGCCTGATGGATATTCAAGGTGGAGTTGACGAGGATGACGACATCGACGACTTCATTGTTGCCGTAATTACGTCCTTTGATTGATTTGATGCCTTTGACACCTTCGAGATCGAAAATGACATCTTCATACATTTTCAGCTTCTTCTCATCGAAGCCATCCGTCAGTTCATGTGACGCTTCCGTAAAGATGTCCCATGCTGTCTTACAGATCAAGAAGCCGACGATGATCGCGGTCACGACATCGAGCCATGGCATACCGAACTGTGAACCGACGATCCCGATTGTCGTCCCGACACTGACCCACGCATCGGATAAATTATCTTTCGCTGCTGCCATGACGGCTTTACTATCAATCTCCTCGGATAATTTCTTATTGTAGCGGTACACGAAGTACATCACGAGGGCTGAACCGATTCCGACGTATGCTGCGAGGATATCCGGTGACTCCTGTTTGCCTTCGAACAACGTCGAGATTGTATCGATCAAGACTTGAAGACCGACTGCCATCATGATGAAGGAAGCTACGAGCGAGGCAATCGTCTCACTTTTCCAGTGTCCGTACTTGTGATCGTCATCTGCCGGACGTTGCGAAATCCGTAAGCCGATCAAGACAGCGATCGACGCGATGATGTCCGTCGCGTTGTTCAAACCGTCCGCCCGGAGTGCGGCAGAATCTGCTGTATACCCAATGATTAATTTTAAAGATGATAACAAGATATAAGCTGCGATACTGATCATCGCACCGCGTTCGCCGCGTTTTAGATTATCGTATTTTTGTTGTTCCATTCTCGTCGCCCCCACTTTCTCTGCGATTAGCAAACCTCATCGTACCAGTCAGAAATCGAGTGGGTCTAGAGAAATCATTTTGTTTCGAACTAGGTAATTAACAAAAGCGCAATAATGTTTCTCTACACCAAAACAGGTTCAATAGAGCCATGTGGCGTTTTTGAAGAAAATCAGCAACATTACCTTAAAGAGCAACCAACTTTTTTGACTTGTCAGACTCTTTAACAAACATAATTCGTGCAAGTTCTGAAGGGAATCGGTAGACTAAAGATACAACACCAAGAGGAGGAGTTCTCACAATGGCAGAATTCATTAAGAGTGAAGAAACATTCAAGGAATTGATTTCAAGTGATGCACCGGTCATCATTAAGTTCGAAGCAGACTGGTGCCCAGACTGCAAACGGATGGATTACTTCATGCCGGACGTCGAGTCACAATTCGACCACTTACCAATCCACACGATCGACAAGGATGAGTTCCCTGAAATCGCATCGAACCATGATGTCATGGGAATCCCAAGCTTGCTCGTCTTCAAAAACAATGAAAAACTGGCGCACTTGCACAGTGCAAATGCTAAAACACCAGAAGAAGTTACAGCCTTCTTAAAGCAAAACTTCAACTAAGCAAAAATAACCTGACGCCGCAGCGTCAGGTTATTTTTTTAACGTTCACACGCGATGCCGTCTTTATCCCGGTCGCTCTTCGTGTTTAAGTTATACGTCGCAAGGCTCACGTACGCCTTGTACTTCGTTGCTTTATAGATCGGTTTTCCGTTCTTGTCATACCCTGTCCGATTTTTTAGACCCGCTTTTTTGGCGACACCGCCTTTGTACGTCTTCTGCATTTCCGTACAGTTCTTAAAGGCTTTTGCTTTCGTTGCCGCTTCACTGGCTGCTGGAACATGGATCAAGGCGAGACTGACGACACCCGCTAGTACAAGCCGACTCCATTTTTTCATAGGGATTCCTCCTTTTTTCAAAAAACGACAATTTGTCTTTTGATTATAAGAGGTCATTTTAAAAAATTGTTTTCTTTTTTCATTTTTACATCAATGATTTTTAAAATCTGACAATCAACGAATATAGGACGAGCTGACGAGGTCATCTTTTAAGATTGACGTCGGGATCTTGAATTCGACGATGCCCATATATCCTGGCGCGATGCTGTACTCATCAAACGACAGGACTAATTTGTGATCTGCCGTAATATAGAAGTTTTGTTTCGCTGAAATCTGCTTGAACTGCTCGTCCTCCAGTACATCCGGTGTTCCTTCGACGAAGTAGACCTTCCCTTCATCGGCTTTCATTTGGCGACGCATCTCTTCTTTTAGATACTCACTGATCGTCGTGATATATCCGTCATCCTTAAACAAGGACGGTAACGTCAGGACAAGTTGTTGTTTCTTATCAATCGTATCGTACTGAACGCTTTCCGATGCACTTGCCCGTGTCTCGGTAACGGTTCGCCCGATCGACAACAAGTCGTCTGTATCCGTCTTAACGTCGTAGCGGCTATCGACGGCAAATACCCCTTCCTGTCCGTTCGTCTCCTGTTTGAACTTTTCGTAGAGTGCTTGTCCTTCCGCAATATACTTTTCGTTCAGTTGTTGCTCGAGTGCTTTGTCCGGTAACGTCACTTGAGGGGATTTGATATCAGCCGACTGTTGTGTCTTCGTCTCTTTCCAGTCGATCGTCACGATCTCAGTCAGTTGACCAAAGACCGGCACCTTCGCCATCGCGTCCGCAAATGATGTACTGCTATTTAATCCGCCGACGAATAACGTGATGGCGGCGGCTGTAATCAGTACGGATCGTTTCGTCCGCGAAGGACGCGTCCGATGCTCGACTCGGGCAATCATTTCATCGAGTTCTTTTGGAACCGGTGGTTGTTGGTATGCCTGTTTCAGATCATCAAGTTTGTTCGACATCTAACTCATCTCCATTCAATTTCATTTTCAGTAAGGTCAACCCTTTATACAGCCGGGACTTGGTCGTACTTAAATTCAGCTCTAAAATCGTCGCGACGTCTTTTAAAATCAAGTCCTCGAAATAGTGTAAGATGACGACTTCCCGGTACATGACCGGTAGCTCCTCGAGCGCCTGTCGTAAATCGGAATCCGGGTATGTATCTTCTTTCGTCGCGACGAGTTCGATCAGTCGATCCGTGTCGTAACTGATACTATGCTGACGCTTCCGGATCGCATCAATCGCTGTTCGTGTCAAAATTTGATAGAACCAGGCTTTCATCCGTTCCTCATCCTCGAGTCGATCGAGCGACTGTAACGCTTTTTGGATGCTGTCCTGAATGACATCCAGGCTATCCTGTTCATTTTTCATATAACTGTAGGCTAACCAGTAGAGATTCGGTTTGTATTGCTTTAAAAAACGGACGAATGCTTTTTCCCGTTTTCTCATTTGACGAGAGGTCATAGGCCGCGGCTCCTTTTTTCGATATCGTTCTGTGTATACATCATTAAGACGGGCGAGTCGAGAAAAAAGTTGACGACACAACAAAAAAAGGTGACACCAGGTCACCTTTTCATGGAGCAGACTTCATTAAGATAAGAATGATCAACAGAAACGGAACGATGAAAAGTAATGGAATGCCGACGATCGTGACGCATCCCACATCGATTTTCCGTTGTTTTCGGCGTTCACGTTTCCCCGTCCGTTCTTCGCGCTCATTCACGGGACTCAACATACCATTCACCTTTTCTACTTAATAATGCAAATGCCGCGATGTATCATTCCAGACCTTTACGTAGAGCGTAATCAAGGCGATACCGTACAAGACACTCATGTATAACGAAAACTCACCAAACAATACATCGGTCCAGGCATTTAATCCAAACAATGGGATAACGAAGAGAAAATAGAACACGAACTGAACACTCGCCAATGCATCAAACCAAATCGTTTCAGAAAATGCGCCTTCGAGTAACGAAACACCATAAATGAATAACGCTGCAGCGAGACCAATCCGGATATACCAGACCACGAGGCGAAGCGCCTTTTCTTCCTTCATATAGAATAGCGACCCGACTAGAATAACGAGCCAGACGACGGAGGCGATGCTTTGCCAGCCGTTAATCGTGCCGTCCGGATGGAGCATGGCGGACCATCCATTGATGCCGATCATGCCAAGTAAACCTACGATGAAGATGAGCCGATACGGTATGTACCTTTGACGCATGACGTTTCCTCCTCTGAAAACGAATAGATGTCACTTCTACGTTGTATATTCCATATGATGGGTTTTATTCCTTTTTCATCACGAAAAATAGTTCGGCTTTTTTGTTTAAGCTGATGACACTACAACAAGGGCTAACTCATCAGTCAGTCTATACAAAAGATAAGGGTGGCAGAATGATGATCTGCCACCCTTATCTCGTAAAAAAGAATGACGCGTTGCACGCCACTCCTACAGGAAGAAGCGCATTTTTGCGCTGTCAGAGACAAACAAGACCCGCTTTCCTGCTTGGATGAAGCAGGAAAACTGGCTTGTGTCTCGCCTGTGGAAAGAGCGTGCAAAGATGAGTCATTCTTTTTTTGAGTCAAACCCTTGTTTCGGTCATTCCTTCACTTTAAGATTCACATCATCAATCGTCACGTCATGCGCGGCGAATGGCGAACCTTCCGCGCGTCCCATCAAGAACTTCAACGCACCCGTATCGGCTTGTCCCATCGTAAAGGTATAGCTATACGTTTTCGGTGTTGCCGTGATCGGCTCGACTTGACTGAAGTAACGCGTATAGGAAGCATTTTCGATCGTCACTTCGATTGGACGTGGTACGGTCGACGATGCCGTAAAGCTCAACTCATATGTTTTACCTTTTGCGAGTGCCAAGTTCCCTTGCTCGAGCAAGACACTCCATGGTTCTTGTCCTTCCGCAGTGACTTGGACTTTTGCTGCTTCATTGATCGCTGCGATAGCGGCTTGTGCATCATAGTGGATGTACGACGACCACGACGTCAATCCGTTCGCAAACGAACCGTTCTTCAGTGGTGACGGATCAACCGGCACCGGTGTCACATCGATCAACTCCACATCATCGAGCGAGATTTTCCCGACTTGTCCACTGAAGTCAAACACAAGCTGATTGTCGTCTGCCGTTTGTGTAGCCGTGAACGGAATGTCGACAGTCGTTGCTTGTTTCGTCAACGGTACAGTCGTCTGTTTTAATTGCTCTTGTGCCCCCGTGATTTTCACCTGAAGTGACTTCGCTTTTTTCGCACCTGCTGTGAATCGCAGTTGATACGCATGCCCGGCTTCTAGTTGAAGTCCCTTTTGCGTTAAGCGTGCCGTCGTTTTTTGTCCATGTCCTTCATAACGGAAATCACGTGACTCGGGATCAACAGACCCTGTCGTCCGCTTGCTACCGTTGAAGTGCCAATACGTCAAACGATCCATCGCCCCTTGATCGAACGTTCCGTTGTAGACGAGGTTCCCGTCCGGTAGTGCCGGTTTCGTTGCATCTTCATCGATGACGCCGCGTGGAATCTGTTCGACACGGACGTTCCCGATCTGGACACCCGCTTTTTCGAGTCCGAGGTTGAACTCAAGACGCGCTGCGAGATCCGTCTCTGCCGCCATATCGAACGTGAACATATGTCGTTTGACGCTCGGTGTCAGAGCAATCGACTGTTCATTCGAATATTTCGTGTAGCCACGCTCTGCCCCACCGCCGACTTTGACCATCATCTTCCGGTCTGCTGTGCTGCTCGCGTCAAAGCTGACTTGGTAACGTCCACCTTGCGCAAGGGATACGTTTTGAATCAGTTGGTGAGAATACGTCTGTGAACCAGACTGATCAATCGTGACGTCTGCCATCCGTTGCCCTTCTTTTTCAATGATCGCAAGGCTTCCTTTGCCACCGAAGTCTGGGAGCGTGACATAGTTCCAGTACAGCGGATCAAACGACTGATTTCCAGTGATCATCGTGACCGGTTGTTCATATGTCGTGTCGTAGACGAGATTCCCTTCGATTGGTTGCTTGGCTCCGTCCGGTAACGTCACGTTTTCGTAGGTCGGTTCGACTGGTTCGCGGTACGCTCGATTTTTTAAATCGTAGACCCGGACGTAGTCGACTTCCATCTCGGCTGGGAACTTCGTCGTCGCATCGACCTCTCCATCGAACCAACCACCAACCGCGAGATTCATGACGAGATAGAAGTTTTGGTCGAACGGTGCCGGATAACTATAGTTCGTTGCCGCGTTCAAGCCTTTGCTGTACCAATCGTTTTGTGTTTGATAGAGGTTGCCGTCAACGTACCAACGGAGCTCACCCGGCTCCCACTCGACCGCGTACGTATGCCATTGGTCGATCCGCTGTCCGTCTGGGAAGTGATAGTCTTTCCCCGTATATTTATTATTTGGCCAGTTTTCTCCGTAGTGAATCGTTCCAGCGACCTTGTCCGGCTGACTGCCCCAAGCTTCCATGACGTCAATCTCACCGGACGCTGCCCATGCACCGTACTTATCTTGCTCCGGTAACATCCAGAACGCAGGCCAAAGCCCTTTTCCGGTCGGCAGCTTCGCTTTGATCTCATAACGCCCGTACGTCTTACTGAATAATCCTTTCGTCTTCAGCTTCGCCGACGTGTAATCGTATGTACCGAGATCATCCGTCGTCTTTTCCTGCTTTGCCTTGATGACGAGTTTCCCGTTGCGAATAAACGAGTTGTCCTGCTTCGTCGTATAGTATTGTTTTTCATTGTTGCCCCAACCCGGTGAGACCGGTTGTCCGTTCGCATCCTTGATCCAGTTCCCCGTATCGTACGTCCATTTCGTCCGGTCGAGTTGTTTTGCCTGAAACTCATCCGACCAGACGAGCTTCCACTTCGTCTCTTTTTTATCTGCCTTCGCGTCGACCGCTTGACCGCTCAGAAATAAACCGGTCCCGACCGCCAGTGCTACCCATGTCTTCATGTCTGTTTCCTCCTCTTAGTCAAAAAGAGGCAAGGACGAATGTTCGACCTTGCCTCCTTTGTCACGCTTCTTGCGGAATCGTTGCCTTATGTTGCTCGATGACGCCCGCATACCAGTGAGCGCTGTCTTTCCAAATCCGTTCCTGTGTCTCGAAATCGACGTAGAGAATCCCGAAGCGCTTATCGTAGCCGAAGCTCCACTCGAAGTTGTCGAGCAGTGACCAAAGATAATAGCCTTGGATGTTCATCCCTTCTTCGTTTAAATCAGACACGGCTTGCAAGTGTTGTGCGACGTAATCAATCCGGTTCTGGTCGGCGACGCGACCATCGACTAATTCATCGTCGAATGCCGCACCGTTTTCCGTGATGTAGATCGGTAAATCCGTATACTCGGCACGCAAACGACGAATCAAGTCCTTGAATTCGCTCGGGGCGATATCCCAACCCATGCCTGTCTTGTCATAATCCGAGTACGCATCCTTCTGCAGGAAGTCGTTCGCAGCACTGAACTCGACGAGGTTGCGGCTATAGAAGTTAATCCCGAAGAAATCACACGGGACGGAGATCGTCTCCATGTCGCCTTCCTCGATGAACGCGTACGAATGGACGTATTTCGAGAACAGGTTCATCATATCGACTGGATACTGACCTTTGAAGACTGGATCGAGGAACCACCGATTCGCGTATCCGTCTGCATTGTTCATGGCCAGCTGATCGTTGACGGAATTCGTCTTCGCATACTTCGGTGCCAAGTTCAACGTGATACCGATCGGTGTGACCGATTTGAATTCACCCTTCAACAGTTCGACTGCTTTTCCGTGCGATAACAACAAGTGGTGCACGGCACGAACGGCTTCATTCATGTCCGTATGACCTGGTGCATGTTGTCCGAGATGGTAGCTGAGGAACCCGGCACACCATGGTTCATTGTGTGTGATCCACGAGTCGACGATCCCGTCGAGCTCCGTGAAACACGCGCGGGCGAAGTCGAGGAACCAGTCGACCGATGCTCGGTTGACCCAGCCGCCTTCTTCATGTGCCCAAAGTGGTAAGTCCCAGTGGTACAGCGTCACGGCTGGCTTGATGCCTTCTGCCCGCAGACGTGTCGCGAGTTTCTTATAGAACGCCATGCCTTCCGGATTGTAGACCCCTTTTTGTGGGAAGATCCGTGGCCAGGCAATCGAGAAGCGGTACGTGTCGACGCCAAGACGTTTAATGTGCTGAATGTCTTCTTCATAACGGTGGTAATGGTCACAAGCGACATCACCGTTATGTTTTTCGAAGACTTTTCCGTCCTCATCACAGAAGGCATCCCAGATCGAAGGCGTACGTCCGCCTTCGTTGTGGGCTCCTTCGATCTGATACGACGACGTCGCCGTTCCGAATACGAAGTTCGGTGCAAATTTCATATGTGTAATCTCCTTTAAGCTACTTATTCTTTAACGGCACCTGCCGAGATACTGCTGACGATATATTTCGAAAGGAACAAGAAGGCAATCATGATTGGTACGACGGAAATCGCGATCCCGAGATAAAGTGAGCCTAAGTTCTCTGCGACTTGTGACCCTTTCAAGAAGCCCATCAAGACCGGTAACGTATACTTCTCTGGGGAGAAGAGTAAGACGAGCGGCATGATGTAGTTGTTCCATGAACCGATAAATGTAAAGATCGACATCGTCGCGATCGCCGGCATCATCATCGGCAAAGCGATCGTATGGAAGATCCGGAACTCACTCGCTCCGTCCATCCGTGCTGCCTCGATCAGACTCGGGTGCAAGACCGTCTGAACATACTGTCGGACGAAGAAGACCGTGAACGGACTCGCGATCGCCGGAACAATCAACGGGATGTAGCTATCAAGCAAGCCGAGATTCTTACTTAGTTCATAGAACCCGATCAAACCGAGTTGACCCGGAACCATCATCATGACGAGCATGAAGACGAACATCGCATTCTTCCCTTTGAACTGATAGAATGCGAATCCGAATGCTGTCAACGCCGAGAAATACCCTGATAAGACGGTGACGAGGACGGCGATGATCAAGCTGTTCTTGAAACCGGACCAGATGTTGACGTAAGAACTGAGTGCGGCGTAGTTCTCAGCGAGCGAGTTCCCGGGAATCAACGAGAATCCGGACAAGACTTCTTCGTTCGAGCGCGTCGCGTTGATGATCATCATCAAAAACGGGATGATACAGGCGATCGTTAAGACGACGAGACCAATATAGATGACGCTTTTACCGAACCAGGCTTTCTTTTGTTTCGGTGGTGGCGTCAACTTGAGCGGGCGTTCGGAACGCTCCGGTTGTTCCTCCGTTTGTGGCACGATCCGACGTGCTTCTGCATTTCGTTCCATCGGTCAGGCTCCTTTCGGTGAACGTTCTTTTCGGAACATCCCTTTGAAGACGATGATTGAAAAGACGAGCGTGATGGCAAACAGTCCGTATGCGACAGCAGCGGCGTAGCCATAGTTGTTATATTTGAAAGCTTGATTATAGAGATAGAGCACCATCGTGTTCAAGGCACCATCTGGCGCACCGACACCATCCGTAATCAACATCGGCAGGTCGAACAATTGCAGACCACCGATCAAGGACGTGATCATGATGTAGAGCAAAATCGGTTTTAAGAGTGGCAACGTGATGCGTGAGAAGATCTGCCAACGTGTTGCCCCATCAATCAAGGCTGCTTCGAAGTAGTCCTTCGAGATCCCGGATACGCCCGCCATGACGACGATGAACGAGTGACCGAGCCACATCCATGTCAGGATGAGCGAGACGGAAATTTGTGCTGTCACCGGTTGCGTCAACCAGTTGATTGGCTCCGAGATGATTCCGATTTTCATCAACATCATGTTCAGTGAACCATGCTGCCAGTCGAGCAAGATGCCGAACAATAAAGCGACCGAGCTGATCGTGATCAAGTTCGGTAAGTAGAACGTCGCCCGGAAGAAGGCAAGTCCTTTTAATTTCAACTGGAGATCCGAGAACAACAAGGCGAGTAGTAAAGCGCCGCCGATCTGAAGGATGAAGTTCAGACCCCAAATCTTCAGAGTGTTAAAGAACGCTTCGATGAAGTACGTATCCCCGAGTAACCGCGTATAGTTCGCGAGTCCGACGAGTTGTTCGCCTTCAGCGCCCGTGTAGTTCGTGAAGCTGTAATAGAAAGTCAAGGCAACCGGATAGATGCTGAAGATCAAGAAGACGATCCAAAACGGTGCGATGAACAGATACCCATGGCGATCGAGTTTTTTCACAGGTCAAACCCCTTTCTTAAACAAGAAGAGGTGAGGCGAGGATCGCCCCACCTACTCTCCTTATTCCGGTACTTTGACGTCCGGATACGCGTTTTTGACTTTTTTGTAGAACTCAGCAAGTGCTTCGTCTTTTGATTTTTTACCTTGGACGTACTCCATGACCGATGCACCATACAATGTATCGAGCTGCTGGTCATACTTCGTGACGATCCCTGGTGTGATCTTGTCTGCTTGATCAAGGAAGAACTCATAGTTGTTCTGTCCGCCGAGGAACTCATCTTTGAAGTCGGTCTTGATTTTTTCAGTAACTGGTTTGTACGCTAACACGTCACCTGTTTCTTTTGCCCAATCTGTTAAGAACGCTTCGTCTTGCGTCATCATTTTGACGAAATCATACGCAAGCTTTTGTTTCTTCGAATCTTTGTAGACACCTAACCACGTACCACCCCAGAAGTATGGGCTCGGTCCGCTTGTGACCGCCCAGTCACCCGCTGATTTTTTCGCGTTTTCTTTGAGGACACTGTGAAGACCCCATGTCGGGAGAACGTAAGAGAAGACTTCTGTTTCAGTCTCTTTACCGTTTTCTTTGACTTTGACCGGTTTATCCATGCCTGCGAACCATGATGGTGACCATTCTGGCGCAAGGGCTGTATATTGTTTCGTCCGAAGTTCTTTTGCGTAATCCATGTAATCTTTCTTGTCTTGTGTCAAGACGAGCTCTTGCTTATCGTTGACCCAAGGTTGTGGGTCGTTCCCTTGTGCGAACCAACGGATTGATCCTTCATCCGGGAACATCTTGTAGCCTTTACTCTTCATTTTTTCAGCGACTTCGAAGACGCCGTCCATCGAGTCCATCATGCCGCCGATTTCTTTTGGATCGTCTGTACCGAGAACTTTTTTCGCGATGCTTCGTTTGTAGTAGACGCCACCTGGTGTCGTTTGCCATGACAGCGCACGCACGTTGCCGTCCTTATCTTTCCCCATGTCATAGACGTACGGGATGTAGTCATCTTTGACTTCGCCTGCGTTGAATGGTTTTTCAGAGAGGTTCGCCCAGTACCCAGCATCGACCCACTGCTTGAGGAACGCAATCTCACCTGTGAAGATATCCGGTGCGCCGACGCCACTTTCAAGAGCTGGTTTCAATTTCGTCGGGTAGTCGGCGATCGGTACGATCGTCAATTCGACTTTGACTCCGTTTTTCTCTTCGAACTTTTTGATAGGTTCTTTTAACTCATCCGTGAACGACCAGATTTTCAAGACGTCTTTCCCGCCGCTCGTCTTTTCTTCGCTGCTTCCTGTACATCCAGCAAGGACGCTTGCTGTTAACGCACCGACTGTTAACACGCTAACTAATTGCTTCTTCATCTCATCTCATCCTTTTGTTAAGTATTCCGCTTATAGGTAAGCGGTTTCAATTTGTTATTCAAAAATATCGAAAGCGCTTTCGAAAAGGCTTTAAAGAAAATTCCCGAAAGCCCTTTCGGAAAAAGTGATAAAAAATGATTTCGAAATCGCTCTCGCTTTTCCTCACTGACAACGAGCGAGAGCGATTCCGAAACAACGATTGTGTTATTCAGGTACTGGACCTGTCGATTGACGAACCATCAAGTTAACCGGGATGACATCACGTGTCGTGACCCGTTTTTTATTGACGATCTGTTCAATCAAGACTGATGCTGCTTGCTGACCGATCGTTTCCGTATCTTGCCGGACTGTCGTCAGTTTCGGTGTGATGTACTGCGACATGTAGATATCATCGTACCCAACGACTGAGATGTCTTCCGGAATCCGTAACCCGGCTTCATGAATCGCCTCAATCGCACCGATCGCCATTTCATCCCCAGCAACAAAGACTGCTGTCGGTCGTTCAGGTAGTGCCAGCAACTCGTTCATTGCCCGCTTGCCTTCTTCCCCGGAAAAGAATCCCCCGTTAACGAGATAACCGTCCAGAATCGGCAAATCAAGTTGTTCCATCGCTTGCTGATAGCCTTCAATCCGCGCTCTTCCCGCATCTGTCGACGTATCTCCCGCAATGTGGGCGATCAACCGATGACCGAGTTCGTGCAAATGATTGATGGCAAGTGTGCCCCCGGTAATGTTATCCGAGTAGACGACACTACAATCGGCACTATCCATGTCGACGACGACGATTGGAATCGTACTTTGAATCAACTCCTGGACGTGCTGGTCCATCTGATCGGAGCAGATGACGACGATGCCGTCGACTGCCCGGTGTCGGAAATGCTCGAGGTAACTCATATCGCGATTGCGTAAGTTCCGCGATGCGAAGATGAGGTCATACCCTTGTTGTTCTGTTGCTTTTCGGAAACTCTCAATGATCGCGTTGAAGAACGGATGCATCATTCCGACGCCATGTGCTTCCGAGAACATGACACCGATCGTCCACGAACGTTTCGTCGAGAGCGACTGGGCGTGCGCGTTCGGTAAGTATCCCATCTCGGCTGCTGCTTGGACGATTTTTGCTTTCGTCTTTTCGCTGACATCCGAATAATTATTTAAGGCTTTTGAGACCGTTGTAATCGAAAAACCGGTCATCTTCGCTAAATCATAAATTGTTCCCATGCTACTCACTCCATTTCACCGAAAGCGCTTTCGATAAATTTAGTATACGAAGTCTCTCTGGAAGTTGCAACCTATTTTTTAATGAAAAATCAGATAAATTGAAAACGTTATCATTTATACTAGATTCAATACAAAAAGAAATCGATTTTTCTTTTAATACGAACAAATGTTTGGTATACTTAAAAAACACACTTCGCCTTTTTTAGAGAGGAGCTTTCCCATGCCAATCAATCCGTATCTTGTCTTCAACGGCAACACGCGCGAGGCAATCACGTTCTATGCACACGTTTTCGGTCAAGAACTACCGGACATCATGGAGTTCGGACCAGGTCCCGGTCCTGACGGTCAGCCCTACCCAGAAGAGATGCAGTCGCTTGTTCTACATGCTGAACTGATCGTTCATGGTACCCGCTTAATGTTCTCAGACGCAATGCCACATGATCCGGTCACGATCGGTCAGAATGTTACCTTGGCGCTCCACTTATCTGACGTGGATCTGTTACAGAAGACATTTGATCAACTCGCAAAAGACGGTAACGTCATCATGCCAATCCAAAAAACGTTTTGGAGTGAAGCATATGGGATCGTCGAAGATTCGTTTGGTGTTCAGTGGCAGTTGAATCATGAAGTGAGTGAAGTACCTATCACTTAATATTTTCAGGCGACTTTTATTACAAAAGTCGCCTTTTCTATGAGTAACATACCGCCCCACTCTTTCTATCCATTCAAATTTCTACAATAAATTTTTGTGGATTAAAATGAAGAGGATACTTCTAATGAATTAAGGAGCGTACTTTATGGATATCCAAACCTTTATCTATTTAGAGAATGAACAGAATCATGTGAACATCACAGAACAAGATCGCATTCAAGTGTACATTCAGCAAAAAGAGGATTGGTTAGAAGATGGCTTTTTAAATCTAGACGGTACGATTTCTTTTACCCAGAATGGAATCATGCAAGGAGCCGATCACTCAGACGAACTTGCACCACTGTGGCAGTACTATGCAGATGCTTTGAAAAACTGTCTAGAGGATGACTCTGCTACGTTTTATTATCCGAACACACCTATCGAAGTGTGCTTAAAAAAGATAAGTAAAGATCGCTTCTCATTAACCATTGATCAAGAAGAAACAGTCTATAATACATCAGACTTTATTCAAGCTTTTAAACAAGCAGCTTTATCTTTTCATCAGCTCGTCGAGGTTATTTCTGATCGAAAATACGAGGATGATTTACTCGAAAAAATAGAGAGCTTGTCGCAATGATAAAAGGCGATTCCGTGACTTGGAATCGCCTTTTAGTTATCTCTCGCTTAAAGAAGTCGAACGCACAGTTGATTGAATCAACTGATTTAACCAGACTTGTCTTGCTTCTACTGAGAAATCTTCATTTCCGAATACCTCTACTCTAAATGGAAGCATTTCTAACAACTGATGCTCTAATGCTTTTCGCGCCTGTAAGATCGTAATCGTTCCTTCTACTCCCGATAACGAGCGATTCACACCATATGCTTGCTCGGTGTAATAAGCTACGAATCCATCCGCCCATTCTGTCGGACGCTCGTTTAGTGCTTTACGGAAGCTTTTTTCTACATCCGTTTGATTAACATAAACTAGAACGGGTTGTAGCGGCGTAATGATCGTTGCTATGCGTTCAATATACGCTCGCAACGTCGCTTCCGGTAGATCGTATTTGATGAGCCCCATCGTCAACGGATTTTGCAAGAAACAGCACTCAAAAACATATGTTGTATCCGTCGTTAACGCTTGAGCGACGAACGCTTCCCACTTTTTAAAGATCATTGACTGATATAACTCAAATGGTAGTTCATAGATATCTCTTGCTTGCAGAAACGCAAGTACTGCTTCAGGAACATCCTGTTTTGACTGCCACTGACGATACGATATTAGCACGTAGTCATTGAACACCTCAGCAAATCGTAAGACATCGAGTGAAGCGTATTTACTTTGAAAGTCTATCCATTCATCCATCTTTAAGTAAGCGACACTCTCATAATCCGCAGGATGGTTGAGATCACCTTCGATATGAAGGCGTGTATTGATTTGTTCCTTTTGCAATAGACGAGTTAATGCTTCAGCTGTTGTTGTTTTACCTGAGCCCGGGAGTCCTTCGATGAGAAAGAGTTTTGAATACATATAGGGACCTCTATTCACAATTAGTCTTTACTAAGTATTATACGATTAAATTCTAATTCCCTACTAAGGTCAAACAAATTATTGTATTTAATTAGAAATGAACCTTATACTTATAATTAGAAAATAAATGGATATTTTGTTTTCGAGAGAGGTGGTTTTGAGATGGATATGAATAAAGTGAAGACCCAAAAAACCTCTGATCGATCAGCACTAGGTGTATTAAAAGCAGGTACTACTCCTTCATTATCTGGTAGAAAGCCAGTGCATGTAGCAATGTTTAGTGGCGGTGCATCTTCCGCTTATGTTGCTTATCATATCGTTCAGAAATACGGCAAAGAAAACTGCGTTCTTTTTTTCACTGATACACTTTGGGAAGATATAGACAACTACCGATTCATGGATGAAGTAGCAGAGTATATCGGTATGGAGATTACTACTCGAATAGATGGGAGAACGCCTGATGAAGTTTTCCACGATGTTAAATTCTTGGGTAATTCACGTATGGCTAAATGCTCTGAGGAATTAAAGGTTCGTCAAACAATGATTTATCTCGAAGAGCTTCGAGACGAGCATAATCTTGAACCAATCCTTTATTTCGGTATTGGACCTCATGAGCAGCATCGAGCTATCAACCTTCAAAATTTCTATGAGCATAATCCAATCGAACCGATAGAAACACGATTTCCTATGATTGAAACTTTTAAAGGTGATCTTGATACAAAAGAGATTATTCGTGATGAATGGAAAATTGCATTGCCGAGAATGTATGGTTTAGGTTTTTCTCACGCAAACTGCGCGGGTCGATGTGTCCGAGGAGGCTTAGGTCATTACGCTCTTTTATATAATGTCTGGCCCGAGCAATATGCTGAGCAAGAAGCTATGGAAGAACGCTTCCGTAGTAAGTTTGAGAAAGATGTTTCTATTCTAAAGAGAAATGGTGGACCATTCACATTGCGTGAATATAGAGAATTGATGGATAGAGACGGAATTGAGAAATATTTAAGTGAAAAAGACGATACAATTCCTTGTGTATGCTCTTTCTCATAAATAAAATCTATACAAAAAGGTAGTGGAATCTTATCCACTACCTTTTTGTATAGATGGATGCGATAAACAATCGCTAAGCATTAAATAACTATAGTATCAATTAAGATTCTAATTCACTTAGAATCTTATATACAACAAAGCGGATTTCATCATCTGACATTGTTCTACTACCAGCATTTACTATTCTACTTACATTGTTGTAGATAGTCTTCCCTTTAACAGAAAGCTCAACTTCTTTGATTTCCATTACGGTTTGATTATCAGTCACTATTTTGATTAATCCATTTTGATTTTGATTCATCACCAATAACTGCTTGAAATTCATCCAAAACGAATCATATGTGACATCTGACCAGTCTTTTAGTGCCACTCCAACAATTTTTTCAATTAAATATGCTAACCAATCTTTATTCTGAGCGTACTCTGAAACGAATCCAGCTAATATTGGACTGCTTAACACAAGTTCTTTATTTCTATCAGCCCACTCATGAATATCTTTACTTGATTCAACTTTCATTTTAAGAAGAACTTCTTTTTTGATCTGTTCTGTCAAAAGACTCAAATGGTTCTCGAGTCCTGATTTTAATATCTTTAAATCAGAATCATTTTCAACAATTTTTGCGAGATTATTGATTGATGCAAGTGGGTCTGTTTCACTATGTCGAATAATCTCTTTGAATTGATTTTCATTAACAATCAGTTGGTTGGTTACTTGAGTATATCTTGGTAAGCTCCGTAACCATCGCGTTAGCTCTGTAAAAATTATGACAGGCTGTTCTGATAAAGTACCATTGAAAAACGTAATATTTATATCTTTGAGTAAATTTAAATTTGCCGAAGATAATTCATATAGTTCGTATTCATAAAAATCTGCTCTTAATTCTAAAATGTCATATAGCATGTCTGCATTTAATTCATGAATATAAAAATCATTTGAGTAAAACGCCATCTGATGCCAAACGTCTTTTAATAGAGCTATTAATAATAGCGGTATTAGTGGTTCTCTAATACCATAAGGTTCGTGTCTTAATAAATCATATAAACCGACAATTTTTCCTCTTCTATTTTGTTTAAGATGTGAAAGCAGATCGTACCTTAATTTCAACAGATTATCATCAGCTATTTGACTTAAATTATTTGTATCGATTCCTGTATTTTTAAACATAGTTGCATAAATTAAATAATCCGGACCAAATCCTTGGATGTCAAAATCACCTGAAAATGTAGGAGCAAGTAGCTGAGACAAAATACTTTTAGCAGCTTTCTTTTGGATAGAAGTAACGTTTTTTTTGTTAAATCCTTCATTTCTAATTTCCGGTGTTGCAGGAAATCTGTCGAACATCCATTTCGAAAGTTTCTTTTCAAGTAAATTCTTTGAATCGATTTTAACGACGTCATTTTTGATATACCAAGTTAAATTATCTGTCTCAAAATGTCTAATTGGTCGTAAGAGCTTTTCAATTTCGAATCTTATATTTTCTAAATGAATTACAATTTCCGCTTCTAGATTCTCATCTTGTTGAAGTAGTTCTGAAGTGTTGAGTAGAAGATCTAAAATCATAAATTCATCTAATTTAATAATTAAATCTTTAGTATTTAACTTCGTAACGCAAACGATAATATCTTTTCTTTTAGAATTTATTACGAACTCTCGGATATTTTTTAACTCTTGATCATTTCTATAGATCATATATAGTAGCGTTCCATCACCAACCGGAAGATCTAAGTTCAAAATGTTTCCCCAGGTAAATTGAGATTCCACAAAGCGCGTCATGCTTTTAACACTATTATACTCATGAGGTAGAAAATATTTATTAGGTAAAAAATCATTTAAAAATTTAATTCTAGATTCATCATTAATAACTGTTTTAGAGCGATAATCTTCTACTAAGGATTCTAAAGAAAGTATAGATCCACTATATAATTCATATGATGAAGCTAATGGATTATATCTTATTATCTTCATTTTTTTTAGTTCTTCTATACTCTCTCGTATTTTTATCTCGTTGATACCTAGTGCAAAGGATAAAAAATCTATAGAAAGTTTAAAAGGTCTATTAGATATATTCAATAAAGTCATTAATTTTACGAGTCTTTTTGCTTCGTTCGATATTTGGTAACTCATTGATAGTCGATAATACTTTAAATCATCAATTAGATAAAATGAAGATTCATCTGGATAGAAATAATTAAACAACTGATCTGCATAATACCAATCAGTCTCTAAACTATTCTCATCAAATTGAGATAAAAACGTATATAACGTTCGATCATTTTGTCCTAACATATTTGAAAGAATAGGCAATAATCTAATTGTTAATGGGTGTATAGGTTGGCATTTTTCTAAAATGAAATTCTCAACTTCAGACACTTCCATATCGGGAAAAAGACTATACTTTTTTAAATCGTTTTTTATTTTTTCAATATCGTTTAACAAAAATAAGTTTGGAGCATTATCTTCTTTAACGATCTCAAGTATTTTAAATGCTGTTCTATAAAATAAAGAGGGATCACTATCTAAGCGATGCGATTCAAATCTTTTTTCAACTCTTTCTAATTCTTCTTTAGATAAATTATTACTCTCTGTTGAATACTGTCGAAGACCTGTATGAGTAATGAAGAGTAAGCCTAAGTTGGAAGATCTGTTTGCAAATTCAGCGATATCTTGTAAATCTTGCATAGTTTGAAAAATCAACGATTGGTTTACACCTTGAAGAAATCTTCCAAACTCATCATAAATAATAAAAAGTCCCATTTTTTTTATAGATAATTGATTCGTTAAGTGTTGAATTTTTTCAACAAATGATGCTTTTGATTCTGAAATATATGTAGCTCCAGAAGTCAAAGTTCCATACATTTTTTTAAATTCCACTATGAATCTTTCATCATTTACAGTAATTCCTTCAATCAATTCTTCTATAGTACACCCAAAAGATGTACACAAATTTATCAATTTTAAATACGTATCTTTATAGTCGTTCTTCCACAATTCAATGGTTTGAAGAATTTGCTCACTATCTCCTTTAAGAGATAAAACAATTCCTTCTGACTTTAATTTTAACTGAATAGCTTCTAAAATAATTTCTTCAATCCGTCCGTTTTTACCTGTGATAGTAATAGGAATCCACTTAATATTATTCTCATATAAATTGTCTTTAATTTTATCTGATAAACTATTATTTAAACCACTCACGTTATATAAAAACGACTTTACATCTTTACTATTTTTTCTTGCTGTTATTAAAGAAGCTGTAATTGCCCCGACCATTGATTTTCCTGCTCCATATGGACCAATCATAAGATGCGAATTGACTAAGCTTTTTTTAGATAGACTTGAAATTATATTTTCCATAATTTCCAACTGATCATTGTTAGGGACAAACATATCAAACAGTTCGGACTTTCCTGTGTCATAAACTACATTAATACTAGGTTGAAACTTTTTCATAGCACTACCTCATTTTCAAAAAATCGTTCCATATAATCTAAATAATTAGTTGTAGCAGTAATTCTAACTACATCGAGACGGTTTGTTCTAGTAAAGATTATTGGATATCTTTTTTGCATCTCTTCTAGACAGTTAACAATTTCAGATCTTGAAAGGTTAAAAATTCTTCCCCATAGATTTTCACCATCGATTAATTCATCAAGACTCACTTCAGTTAGTTCATTTCTTTCTATATAAATTAAAAAAGTGATGAAAAGTACTTCAAACTTAAATACTGTATCTAATGGTGTTTTTTTGTAAGTACCCTTAACTGTATTACTTACCAACCCTAATTCTTCAAATGGACTTTTAATAACATCTTCAGGAGTAGATGAAAGATTATTTGGACTATACATTTGAATGAGACAATCAATGTCTCTTTTTAGTGAATTGGAAGAGACTGATTTTTCTAATGTTTGGCCGATCCAGGTTTCTAACGTTTCTATCAATATTGCTTTATCAAAAATTGATTCTTTGAATACATTAAAAAACCAATACCAACTTGTTGCAATTTTTGGATCAGAGGCTAGAGTATAATGTAAAATACTTTTCGTAACAGGATGTTGAATATATTTATCGTATTTATCAACTAATTCCCCTAAAGAAGTAAGGTGATGTTCTGTTTTTCCCGATTGCCGCTTCTCTTCCATGAGACCAGTTGAGAATAACCAATACTTCGCTGATTTCGCCATGTTTTTCCCTAAGCCTAGTTGTTCAAAATGAGTATCATTATAAAAAAAGCGAGCATCGCTTTTAATTTCAGTCAATCCTTTATATAACCATTGCGGACGTAAGTAAAAACTTTGATGTTGTCCAAAACCCATTTGTAACCCACCTTAATTTTAACAAAGCAAAGTAGCCAGATTACTCTTGGCTACTTTGTAAGTTTAGTTATTTTTAAAGAACCTCATCAATGCTCGTAAAGACTGTGGTTCTAAATAAGGACTCTTACCTCTAACTGGTTCTCTATCTTTCTTTAAGAGATAGTCACCTTTACCTGCTAAATTTTCGGCACCGCTTGTATCTAATACAACATTAGATGCAACAGCGTCTGTTACTTTTAATCCTAAACGTGCTAGCAAATTATTTTTGATAGTAGTATTAATAATCTCCGCTTTAGGTGATTGTGTACAAACTATCATATGAATCCCTGCTGCCCGTCCTTTTTGACCCATTCTCTTAATAGCAGTTTCGATACGTTGTGCAAATTCTTTATCCTGCATCATAAAATCAGCAAATTCATCAAAAACAATGACAATGCGAGGTAAAACTTCTGATGATTTATTTTCTTCATTTAGTGCTTCATTATATTCTTTTAAATTTTTTGCATAAGCATCTTTAAATTTACTATATCGATTTTCCATTTCCATAATCATAACATCTAAATAATCAGCAGAATCCATTAAATCTAATAATACTTTATCAGTATGCTGAACATCTTCAAACATAGAAAATTCAACCTGTTTTGGATCTATAAATACAAACTTTAATTCTTCCGGTGTGTATAGGCACATCATAGACATAACAATTGAATTCAAACTAACACTTTTTCCACTTCCGGTTGATCCAGCTACTAACATATGAGGTTCTGTTCCATTAAAATCAACTGACATCACTTCATTTAAAGGGTTAAGTCCAATAGGAACAAGAAAACCATTCTTTAAGTCTGTTTGTGTGATATCTCTTCGAACGTACTTCATAAACTG
Source organism: Exiguobacterium sp. s91 (assembly GCF_018618915.1). NCBI lineage: Bacteria > Bacillati > Bacillota > Bacilli > Caryophanales > Exiguobacterium > Exiguobacterium sp. s91. The sequence continues at coordinate 134,746 of NZ_JACSMZ010000002.1, forward strand.
TGAAAAGAAAATTGTATCTGGATCATTACGATTAATGTCTATATTGATACCATTTCGATCACTAAAAATAGTTGGCGGCGAATCAATATGCAGCCATAAAGGCATATCTTTAGCTTTCTTTTCAACTGCTGTAATACTTTGATCCGATGGAATTCTACCAATAATTCGAATGACACTAGCGCCTACGATAGTTCGCTCCACCGTAAACTGAACATTATTTATTCGGAGTTTAGTTTGCAGTGTGTCCGCATAACTATCACCCAATTTTTTTAATACCTCATCAAATGACTCTGTTTGTGGAGCTTGAACGTTCTTCAGTGCATGCTCTTCCGGATATTGAAATTGCTCGATGCCTTCAACTACTTCAATATTTTGAGTTTCGTTTATAATGCTCAACTCACCTTTATCCTTTAAGTCTAAGTCGTTTTCCTTCGTAACATTATCTTTTAGTGTTTCAGTTAAAATTAGATCTCTATTATCCGTTTGAGCATAACGATCAAAGTACTCGTAATCGTCAGTTATAGCAACCTGTTCTAATACTGATTCTTCTTCATCCTGTAATTCATTATTTACTTCATGATCAGGAACATTCATTTCAGATAAAATATACGATCTAGTAAAAGTATTTACTACTATTTCATTTTCATCATGCTTTTCATAATAATGTCCAGGTGAAAGTTCTGAACGACCTTCAAATTCAATATTTTTATTGTGAATATAAGCATAAATTGACTTTGTAAATTCAAAATTAATTTGAATATTTTCGTTATTTCTTAGTTCATGCAGTATCGCTAATTCAAATTCTTCATATGCACGCTTATCTTCTAAATGAAGTAAAAATGAGTTTAAATACAAGTTTCTTTCAAGTGTTGAATCAAATCTTCTAAAGAACTTTTTCAATGTTTTTTCCCCTGATAATAATTGAACTTTAGCATCAGCTACTTCACTAACATAGCTTTCTTCTTGTATAAGCTTTAATTCAATTAAATCAAATTTAACATGATACATTTCTGTTTCAGGAGAATATTGAATAGTTGTTTTTAATAAATCCGGGCGTTTTTGCCGAGTTCTAAACCACTCTAATTCATCACACATATCCCACAAAACTACAGTGTCATCAGATTTTTCATCCTGTAGAACAGTTAGATATACTGACAAGAACTCGTTAACAAATTTCCCAGGTCCCAATGCTCTTAGCACTAGACCACCAGATAATTCTTTTACAACTTTAAGAGCTTTATCAACCTGTTGTATGTCTATACTACTAACTTTCAGCTGATCTTTTAGTCTACTATGGAGACGATCACGATAATAATTGACTTCCATATCTACTTTTGAAGATCTTCTAATAGAGTCTGAAGATGAAACAAGGACCTTAATTTCTTCTTTTCCTAATCGATTTACATGGTAGCGAATAATATTCGAACCTTCGGCTACTTGTTTCATTAGTAAAGGATCCATGAATCTATCGTAAGTCACAACCCAATTAAACTTTTCATGCGCAAGTTTATATAGCGTATTTGTTTCTGTACGCGTTACAGATAATCTACCCTTTAACAAACCGATTTTATTTGATTCGATAACTAATCCATCTTTTAAAATTGCTTGCATATTATAAAATTGTTGCATCAATTTTGGTTGATTAGGTGAAACATAATTGATTAATCGAGTACCTTCTTTAACGGCTTTAAATTCACGATTTTCATAAAAGACCCAATTTTTATCTGTAAGCTCACATTCTTTGTAGCTTTCGGAGTAAAATTGATGTGGAATTTTTAAATTGTCACTTTGACCAAAGTAATCAATAAATACGGCTAAATCAAAGTCTAACATGGATGTATCTAGCTTTTCCTCAAGTGTTTTAGGATCGCTAAATGGTAGTACATTGATTTCTAATCTAGGAAATTCCCCAAATGAATCCACAGCGTTAATATACTCTTCTTGCGATTGAATCCATTGATTGATCTCATCATAAAGCATTGCAGCTCTCGCAGGACTATGAATTGTTATGTTAAGTTTTTTTAATCCATCATTTTTCAAAATTTGTTCTACACTTTTTTTTACAAACTCTAAATTTGTAACATATAAGAATAAAATATCTAAACAATCCGCAGCATATGGATAAACTCGAATATAATCGTTTGTAACTTTTTCAATTTCTTTAGCAAAAGAAGTTGCTTGGGAGGACACACTCTCAATTTCTCCACCTTCTATATACGTTCCCTGACCATATAACTCATCTTGTGCAAATAGGTGATTCCCATCTCTAGATACGTAATAAGATGGTGCTAAGTTAGTAAATGATCCTCTTAGATACTCTTTGTACTGTTTTAAATCTTCTACATCTTGGATTTTATTGCGTTGTTCAGACGTATCAGAAATATTAGAGAGTAAGTTTCCAAAATGAATGAGTTTAAATCCATAAGCAATAAATCTAATAGGATTAAATACAGATACTATTTTTCGTTCAACTTCTGTTTGTTTAACATTTTTAGTCTCAAAAACCTTTATTGTTCCAATTTCATTTAAAAGTGAGTATATTTTTCTAACACTATCTACATCATGATCCGAGCACTTTAAAAATGATTCGCTAAGATCAGCTACTCGATTTAAATCCTCAGTAGTTATGCCTCTATTTTCGTCGATAATTGATTTAAGAATATCAGTGTATTCAGCATTATATTTTTTAAATTGCTCGATGGGTTCTAACAATCGCTTATCAGACATCAAAGTGTAATTTTGTTGTTCACTCAAATACTCATTAAGATCTTCTTCAACTGGCGTACCCTTTTTCGTAATAATAGAATGTAAAAATCCATCTTGAATTTGATTAATAAATTTGGAAAAACTCGTTTCAATTAATGTTCTACTAGCATCAATTTTGACAGTAGATTTCGCTATAGAATTTTCATTTTTCAAAAGTCGTAATTTAACAGGGATTACTTCAATCTCTTTAGATGATTCATTGGTGTTCTTCAATTCCGAAAGAACAATTACGTTCGAAGACAACATTGATAAAGATTTTAGATGAAAATTAAAGAATCTAGCTTGTTCTTCAGAAACTTCTGTATTTTGATCTATTGAAATTTCAAAGGTGAGGTTACCACTGAATTCTTCATGATCTATTTCCTCTAACATCACTAAACTTTCAGATAAAATCGCTTCAAAAATATCAATGTATTCAGATGGATTCTCAAGCTTGTTTTCAATATTAATAATTTTTTTCACTATATTTTCTTTTTCAAGTTCTTGTTCATATTCTTCTCGAAATTCTCGAATCGCCTCAATATCATTTTTAGAATTCACGGCTTCAACACCACGATCAAAACGACTTTCAGCTTCCATTTTTTCTTGCTTTAATTGGTTCTCTTCTTCAATACTGTTTGCTTCTCTAATTTTCTCTGCAAAATTGTCTAGAATTATATCTCTTGCATTATTCAATTTATCCTTTAAAGAATTAGACACTTTAAATCCAAAAATTCGTTCTGCATCATTGTATGAAACGAGGTGTAAAAGGTCATTGTTTCGTCTTTCAATAAACTCCATAGTTTTTTCTAAAAACAATACTTTATCGTTATTAAAGCTTCTCCAAACTTCACTTGAAAAATTATTTTTTTCTTCATTAGCAATAAAATTATCTACATTTTTCATCAACTTTTCTGGCTCTAAATAATTTACTAAGGTTTTTCTTAAGTGACTTAACAAAAAGTTTTTTCTAAGCTGACTACGGAGACCATCTAGCGACTCAAACTTTAAATGCTCGTCTTTAAATAGCCGAAAATGAGGAAGAGATTTTCCTAAAACAACTTTAAATGTATCATTAGATATTTCCTTCTCTTGTAAAACACTTTCAATATAAGCAATAAGCATTGAGAGTTGTAAATCAAGTTCTCCTCTATGCTGATATGCTCCAATTAGTTTGAGCAAATCTTTTATTTGATGTGGTTCTAAATATCCTTTTTCTCGTAGAGATTGATCTAAACTGAAAAATCCATCTGATGATAGTAATTGTGTTTCATCAATAGAAACAATATCTTTTAAGCTTTGAGCTTCTGGTGTTCGTTCATTCATTAATAAAATTAATGCTTCATTCGTTTTTACATTATTTCGCAACCACACTCCATTTTCGTTTTCATTCAAAACAAATGAATCATAACCGTCAATTTGTTTTATAGTCCGTATCAATGGCTCATAAAAACTTTTGAGTTGAGTTTGATTTTCCAATAGAGCATTTAAAATAGCTGGAAAGTATTCTTCGTTTATTCCTTCTATCTTAACTAGTACTTTTTCAGCATTTTTGTTTTTATGATCTTTAAGATAATTAAGTAAATGTTGTGCAATCCAACTGCCTATTATCTTTTCTTTTTGATTAATTCTTGCAATCATTGCTTAATGCTCCTTCCCGTTTCTTTGCATCAATTAAAATAAGGATTTGTAACTAATGCTGTGGCATCTGAATATTCCTGGAGTAGCCCGTTTTGTTTTAATTTTTGTCTCATTTTTTTCTCATTGCTTCTAAAGTGACTTAGATTGATTCCCTCTTTTGAATACAGTCCAGAAATTTTAGCGGCATCTTCCCCAATAATAATGCGGTATTTTAGGAATAATTCATTTAAGAAATCATCATATGGTAAATTATTCTGACCATTTAGAGTTGCATACACTAAAGCACTTAAGACATTATCATGTAATACATATCGAGCTTTAGATCCTTTTCCAGAAACAATAAACTGACCATCACGAGCTAAAGTTTTCATAATAGGGACTTGTGTTTTAGATAAATCCTCCATATAAAGTTCTATGATCCGTAATCTAAGTAACTTTTTAGCATTAGTAATATCTTTAGTCTCTAATGCCTCAATAAGTTTTTTCTTTTTTGTTGCTTGAAGACTATTAAAATTTAATTCATTAAAAAATCCAGAATAACCCTTCACTTTATCTTTTTCAGAGCCATCAAAATTATTTCTCCAAAAATAAATTTTTTCTTCTGCTTTATCTTCAGAAAATACTTCTTCTACTCGATCTTCCACAAACGTTTTATACGCTTCTCTTACTATAGTTTCGTGATTTCGGTAAGAATCTTGAGCTAAAAATTTAATTGATTTATTCTGACCTTCTAAACAATCAATGAAATAATTGCTCGTTTCACCAATAATTTGTTCTGATTGAAAAATCATATAGCGATGAAGTTGGAATGTTATGAGAGAAGTTAAAATATCAAACATTTCATAAATATCAATGGTTAGCATGAGCAATGCATTAAGTTCTTCTGCAAATTCTTTATACAGTGCTAAATCTGTATTTGGTAAAGTTGGATATTCACTACTTTCCCAACTAGTAATAACATTTGATAATTCTTTATCTTTAATTAGTGGTGCCGGCTGATCTCCAGTACTATACTCACTAAATGCTTCATTAATTTGATTAATAACAGCAATTACCCCACTAGAGCTAGATAGTAGAGTTTTCATGTTTTTCTCGATACTAATCCTTAATTCAGGATTATTTAAGGTTCCATAATGCAACATTAAAAAATACAATTCTCCACCACGAGCAAAAAAATTACGTTCATAATTAATGGTTAAATTTTTCGAATTACCTTTATCTCTATTTACACGAACTTCAGAAAAAAGCAATGACTCGTGAAGAGGGTACATCATTTGAGCGTACCAAGAGCGATCAACTGGTTTTCCCATCGGTGTCATTAGAGGAATAGTTAAATTTTTAAAGAACACTTGTAAATCTTCTAATTGCTTTTCACTTACTCCGAGTTTTTTTTGAATTACATCTTTTTTCTTTGCTTCGAAAATTGCAGTATGACCTTTTGCGCCCTCTTTCTCTCCTTCATAGACAAACTGGCGAAATTCAATCATTTTTCTTCGGTCATAATACTTCTTTTCTAGACTAAAACCTGTTCCAGCAAATACGTTTAAAAACTCTAAAGTATACTCTGGTCCGCGCTGTCCATCTTTAAAACGATGTCCCCATATTTCAGCACCAATCTTACTAGAAAATTTTGCACTTTCTTCTTGCATCTCTAACACCCTTTCAATAACTTTACTTAGATTTAAAAATCATCATCTTCAGGATCAATGTCTATATCAGTACCCCCATTTTCATTAATTTCAATTGTCTCTAATACAAATGCTCCTTGAATACGATCGAACTTCAAAATTTGTAAAATATTTTCATCTTGTTTTTTTAGTGAAATCAATCTATTTCGAAAACTATTAAGTAAAATCTCTACATGTTCTCTCAAAACGTTTAACATGCCTCCATTACTCAAACGCATTAGATATTCAAAAGTCACTAAATTAATAGCTAGTTCTACACCTTGTACACTCAAAGTTAATTTTGTACCTGTTTGATCTATTGTTTCATTTTTACCTTGGATATGAAATTCCACTTGATCTAGCCCAATAATTTGATGAACTAATAAACTATCTGAAGATACATACAGCTGATGAGAAGGAGAATACACCATTCTCTTTGCGAAGAATGTATTTAATCCATCAACAAGTTTAACCTTTATGCTATGTTCAATTCTTCCTCTATGAAGAATGCTTATAAAATCATACCGGTGACGATAAGGGATTAATTTTTCAACCTTTTTATTATCTTGAGACTCAAAGTAATACTTTCTTCGTAATCTAGGAAACCATTTATTCATTAATTCAACACCGTTCACATTATCACCATGTATATTTGAACGATACATTTTTACATCTTCATAATAAGCACCGTTCTCAACATCAATATCTTTACCAAACAAAGTGTGATGTGTGTCTTTTATTTGTTCGTTACTACTTAAGTCACCATTAAGTAAAAAGTCATCAATTAAAGAGTCTGAAATATATCCAGGATCTAATGATTTAAATTCTTGGATGCCACCAATTTCCTCAAAGACTTCTGGTCTAAGGTTGTTACCAAAAAAGTTTTCATAATACGATTTTTCCGCTAATGCTTGGATTGATTCACTATTAGAAGCCTCGTGTATATCTTTGCAAGCCATTCCGCCTGTTTGCGTATAGGCTAAGTGAATGAGTAGCTCTCGCATTGTCATATGCTTACCGTTCATATCTAAAGATTTATACATACGCATCATTCGATTTTTTGTTGTTTTGTCACTTAAAGCTAAATGATTGCTATTTATAATGCATATGTTTTTACTAGAACAATCATTACAAATATCCCAGTTTTGTTCTTCATTCCATCCTTCTACGATTTTTTCAGCATAAATCGACGATGATGCGTACAATAAGTTATATACTTTTATTTCTTTCGTCATTTCTAGTTCTTTATTGTTTGATATAAATTGAGGAATGACGACACTTTTTAATTTATTTAATTCAGGATATTTCACAAGAGTATGCGTTAATTTCCCCTCATTAGCTGCAATGAGAAAATATACCTTAGATTCATCGTTTTCTAGGGAATCTTGTAATTTTTTTAATTCTTCAACGATAACTTCATTTTTTAATTCCGATAAATCTTTTATTATTCGAATTCTATAGTTTTTATATGAAATCTCTGCTATACCTGATTCTGGCCATCCTTTAAACTCTTCTTCAACTAATTGATCATATACATTTCTACAAATTCTGGTTTTTCCATCTCCAGCATTACCTGTTATGATGATAGAGCGAGGAGATATTGAGAGCTCTTCGATAATTTTTTTGTTAATATTTGTATCAATGCTATACTCGATTTTCTTAGTATGTTCGTCAAAAATTTTCGAGTAGTCTGCTGTAGTTAAATCATACTGATGCATAAATGAAACAAAAGGATTAACCTGATTTTGCATTATAAATTCTCCTTAGTTCTCATGTTTATTTGTCACAACTTCCCTAATAAATTATATCATTTTTGGTTTTTTATTCATATTATATTGTTAATGATTATAATAAAAGTAATTTAAAGTTATATTTTTTTTTTACTTAGTAAGTACTTATTACCAAAAGAATGGAGAGAAATAAGATATGTCATTTTTAAAAATTGAAACATCTAACGCCCCTGCTGCGATCGGTCCTTACTCGCAAGGCTTTATCGCAAACGGAACACTCTATGCTTCCGGTCAAATCCCGATTGATCCGGCAACAGGTGAACTTGTACCAGGCGGGATCACGGAGCAGACGGAACAAGTCATGTGCAACGTCGATGCCATCCTGAAAGAAGCAGGACTGACACCTGACCGCGTCGTCAAGACGACATGCTACTTAACGAGCATGGAACACTTCGCTTCTTTTAATACGATTTACTCCGATTACTTCGCACCGCACGATCACTTCCCAGCTCGGTCTTGTATCGCTGTTAAGGAACTACCAAAAGGTGCTTTGGTCGAAGTTGAGATTTTAGGACTCGTTTGATTTGATCGCTACGCACTCGTTGCGTAGCGTTTTTTTATCGTAATCCCCAGCGTCCTGTTCCTTTTCCGGTCTCACTGTAAAAAAGGTCCTGCTCCCCCTGGTACAATTCACACTCACTCGCATGCAGGTAGATCAATTTTCGAATACGTGCCTCGAGTCCTGCTTCTGATGTAAACCGTGATAGATCCAAATGTTCTATTTTTCTGACGCGCTGGTAGATATCAATTAAGTCGAGTGGCGATTGTCGTTCTAGGATTCGTTGAATTACATCAAGTAACTGTTGGCTCTCATCCGTCATATCCTTCTAACTCCTTTTTCATCACTTTGTTTTGAATCGCATTCATCACCATTGGTATTTGTACGACCAGATTCAAGACGCTGACTCCAAGAACCAGTTGACTGGCTGTCAATGGCTTGAAGTATCCTTCGCCGTATCCTTCTCCTACACTAAGTGCGATCCCATACGAAATCGCAAACGAGACCATATTGCCGATGACGATGTATTTCGGTTTTCCACTCCGTGCAAGTGAATACGATAGAGCACCGAGTCCAAACAAAAATAAGGCGTATCCTAAAATCGAACCCTCTTTCCAATCAAGGTAAGGTCCAAGCCACGCAAACGGAATCAGATACAATAGTGCTCGTTTCATTGTTCATCCTCCCATTCTTCATCTTCTCGATTACTCCCGGCATCATAATAACCGTATAAAAGTTCCCGAATCATCCACCATCCAGGTGGATAGATATTTGATCCTGAAAGTTTCTCTGTACCATTTTCTGTCGTCACATGAATTTCCCAATCCGTGCCGTCACAAATCATAACGCCTTGAGGATACGGATAGTTTCGCCAAATTTCTGCATCGAACCGATCCGACCACATGTCGATTAAGTAGATGTCCTCTTCCGTCAGCTTTCTGAATAACGGATGGTCTTCTTCATCTAGAAAGAGAAGCCCCTTCGGATACCATGGACCTAGTAATCCTTCCTCATCTTCCGCACGAACCGTCCGACTTGCACGGTCCCACCAAAACGTCTGTCCTCTTCCCATACCGGACTCACGGAAATAAATGTGTTCGACTGTTTGCATCATGATCATCCTCTAAAATTGATATTTCCATTATAGCCCATTTATTATTTTTAACCTGTTACATTTTTTACTATGGTTATGCTGACTTCTGTTGCTGTGAAACATTTTTCTTCTTCTATCAGTAGATGTAGTGAAAGGAGATGTTTCACATGCATGTATCCATTCAACAAGCCGGTTATGACGTCGGTCAACCTGTCTTACAAGAGATTGCGTTTACCTTACACCCTGGATCCATCACCGGTTTGATCGGTACAAACGGTGCGGGAAAAAGTACGACAATTCAAGCGATGTTCGGTACGCTACCGTGGGTCGAAGGAGAGATCGATTTACCGGTCTCACTCGCCTATATTCCGGAACAGCCAACCTATTATGAATATTTGACGCTCGCCGAGCACCTTGAGCTGGTCGCTTCGCTCCACGAGACGGATCATGCCTATACAGAACAACTCTTAAAGACGTTTGAACTGCGTGCTGTCACAAGTGACTATGTATCTTCTTTCTCTAAAGGAATGAAACAGAAGGTGATGCTCGTCTGTGCTTTGATGCAACGCGCAGACTGCCTGATCATCGATGAACCGTTCGTTGGTCTTGACGCGGTCGCAACGATTCGGTTGTTACATTTACTCGAAGCAGAACGAACGCGTGGCGTGGCGATTCTGCTCGTCACCCATGTCCTTGATTCCGCAGAACGTCTGTGTGACGACTTTGTCTGGATTGATCAGGGGCGCATCAAACATCAAGGAACACTCGCTCAAATCGGTGAAGCCTCTGGTCAGCCTGGTGCCCGCTTATTCGACATCATGGAAGCGATGGTGCTCGAGCATGATTGAAACCTTTTTGAAGCAACGGATCCGTCGACGGCATGCGGAACAGCGTCGCTTCTTTCGAGAAATTTTTGATTGGACGATCTTGCTGTATCTCGTCGTTCCGGTCGGTCTGTTCATCATCTATGAAGCGATTCAAATCTTAAATGGTCAAGCGGACTGGGTTCAAACGGTTCCGGTCGCTTGGATTTTACTCGGATGGATTCTTTATGGATTCCTGCCCGCCTTTTACGCCTGGTTCGAACCAGCAGATCGCCTCTTCTTCAAACCGGTTCCTGGAGCAATCGTTCGAATGAAGTGGTATTCCGTTCGGTATCACTTCATGCGGATTTTTCTATTGACTGCCGGATTACATCTAATCTGTTTTCCCTTACATCGCATCCGGTTTGACCAGTCTAGTATCACAGTACTGCTGATTAGTCTTGCGCTCTCTTTGCTCCAACCGTTCTTTAGCTTTTGGACATACCGGCTATCTGGGCAACGGTTCTTGCGGAAATGGAGCGGTCATCTCGTCCTGGCAACCGGACGCATCACTCTGTTACTCCTGCTTTGGCTTCAACCGCACCCTGTCCTCTTCGTCGTCGCACTGTGTGTGGTGCTGTTCGGATTCCTTCATGTGCTGCACTGGTCACGACGTGAGGACGGATTAACGGAGGATATCCTGTTGTCAACGAAACGACAGTCGAGTTTATCGGCGACCGTCCTTGAATTGAACGGTGCCTTACCGAAGCCGTCTCACCGAAAGCGTCCGTTCCTTCATCTGCGATTATTCAAGCAGACGCACCAGCAACTCCCGCTGATCACGTATCTGCGGGATCCGAGTAAACGTCGTTTCTTACTCCAGCTGTTTGCTGCGATGAACTACGGTCTTCTAGTCTTACCATGGATCGGACGCGGTCTCGTTTTCGCTTTCGTTCTGTTTGTTCTCTTTCAAGAACGGAAACAACATCATACATGGTTCCGCAGACAATCATTCTACCAGCACATTTCCAATTGATTGATTTCTGCTATACTTTTTCTATTACATTGGTTGGAGGGATGACTTCATGCGTACTCATTTATTCTTATTCGGAGGCGGTCCTCCTTTTACACCGAACTTACGAACACGATTTACTACATTAACGAATGGTGGACCGGTCGCGATTCTATACGTTCCGCGGACCGGTAAGGACTGGACGAGCTACGCCTCGATTTATACGGAGCCATTAGAGGAAGATGGCATCTCGTCTTTCGTCTATCTGCCACTATCTGACGCACCAACGGACGAACAACTTGCACAATTGAAACAGTGTCAGGGCATCATCATCTCCGGTGGCGAGACCGAATTGTATCAGCAATACTTGGTCGCTACACCGATCGGTGACATCATCCAATCGCGTTTCGCAGATGGTGTTCCGGTCGCCGGCTTTTCAGCCGGTGCCCTCGTTTCGCCTGAAAGGTGTGTGATTCCAGAGATCGATCAACGCGACAATCAACGTCTTCGCTTGCCTGGTCTTGCCTTACTGAAAGACGCAGTCATTTGTGTCCATTACGAGACGTGGGGCGAAGCTGCCCATCTCGTGCAATCCTTTGCGGAAGAAAGCACAGACCGTGCCTTCGGACTAGCTGACGAGAGTGGGATCTATCTACGCGATCAGCACCTCGTCGAAACAGAAGGAATCGATCCCGTCATATTGTCGCGGAGTCCCGTCAAATGACAGCAATCGTTCCTGCCGTCAAAGGCATCATCATTCACGAGCAACGTCTCCTGATCGTCCGCCGGGCTGCTGCTGACTTCGGTGGCGGGACGTGGGAATGTCCGGGTGGCAAAATTGACTTCGGTGAATTGCCAGTCGACAGTCTTGTTCGCGAAATTAAAGAGGAAACACAATTGACTGTGACGCCGGAGCGTCTACTCTATGCCTCGAGCTTCCTGACGCATCCCAATCGGCAAATCATTTTGTTGATGTATGTCTGTTCGGCGAATCAAACGGACGTTCAGTTATCAGAAGAACACGACTCCTATCTCTGGGCGGACGAAGAAACGATCCGTCAGTTGATTGCACCGAATATTCTCGCTGATTTTGAACGCCATGATGTATTTTCGTTACTGCATCGCTAAACACAACTGCCCCGCCTGACCATTTGGTCGAACGGGGCAGTTTTTATTTACAGTAAGGGATCTCGGTAACAGACGACGCGATTTCGTCCGGTTTGTTTGGCTTCATACAATGCTAAGTCCGCTTTCTGGACGGTCTCAAATACGGTTGATGCCTGATCAGATGAAGCAGCACCTAGCGATAACATGACATGAAAGACGGGATACTCCTTATAAACGAAGTGTTGATCGGCGCAGGCAGAACGAATCCGCTCCCCCAGTCGTTCCGCTTGTCGGAGTGGTACGTCCGGCAACAGTAAGACAAACTCTTCACCACCGTACCGACCGACGACGCCCTGTTCTGGACAATACGATTGCAACAGGTGACTGAGTTGCCGTAAGACGACGTCGCCCCCTTCATGACCGTATGTATCGTTGATTGATTTAAAATGATCGAGATCAAGAATGAGGACGGAAAAGACCGTTCCGTTCTGAGCGTACTCGGCTAACGTCTCATCCAGTTTTCGGCGGTTTCCCAGTTGTGTCAGTCCATCCGTTAAAGCCAGTTCTTGTTGCGTATGCACGAACAAAAAATGCTTCCTTAGTTCTTGTAGGAAACGATAGGTGACGTAACCACCAATCATGATGACGATGATATAGACGAGCGCAATCTCTAAAAACCGCTCGAATGTGTTCGTTAATAAATAGAGCGCCGGTAAGCTGTATGCGATACCTGTTCCAAGCAATACGAGATAATCCTTCATTCGCTGAGCAGCAAATCGGCGATAAATCGTCGCTGTCACGAGTAACGCGACACAGATCAAGGTCGTCAGGATCAGCCCCTCGTATTCGCCAGCCGGTGTCACCGCAAATCGGGCACCGATGATGAACAGCATCGTGATGCTACCGCTGACTAACCCTCCGTAAAAGTACGCCGTAACAAGTGCAACGAGACGCAAATCAATCTTTGCGACGTCATAGGAGATACTGTTGAAAATCAACAGCGCACCAATCAAACCCGCGATACAACCGATTGCGAGTCGGACTTGTAAGGAGGAGTTGGGTGAGATCCGCTCGATTCGTCGTAGCGGTAAAAAGGCGAACAGCAATGTCGCAATCAATAGGGAAAAGTTCAACAACAATGAATTGAGCAACGTAAGCACGACGACATCCTCCTCATTCCATTTCAGATGTTTACTCTATTCCCGTCAGATTACACATTCCCCTCTTTTTCCAAGGTTTTCAAACAAGAAGAGAGGGAATCAAACAAATATGTCTATCGTCTACATCATTAAGGGGGAATCTTTCATGGATCGTCAAGCTGAAAAACGAAAAAGTAAGATGCCGTTCTTCATCATTCTCGTCATCGCCATCTTCGTCATCGTTGCTGCTGCGTTGATCATTTACGTCACATCTGAACCAAAAGAAGAGACACAAGCACTTATGACACATCTTGCGACTGTCCTTCCGATTTACGTGAATTAGATTCACAAGACCTTTACACAAGCCGTACAACACCTTAATACATGTTGCTTCATCTCCTTCCGATAGGTACACGGGAGGAGATGTTTTTTATGCTTATGAAAAAACGATTACTGGCACAACAATTAAATGGATGGTTGATTCCGATCGTCGCCATCGGACTGATCGTGATCAGCGGTCTAAGCGTCTACGCTTCCTATCAACAATCCGTCGCAGCAACCGAGGAACGGCTGATGCGTGAATTAACGATGTTCGATGCGAATGTCCGGGCAACGTTTCTGGCGTACCCGGATGACGCAGCAGACCGCTCACGTGCCATTAAACGATTGCAACAGCAACAGCGAACCGACTTATCACGTGACGACTACACGGTTCGCTTCCAAAGCCTGAACACGAGTGAGGCGTTCCGACCGTTGACACTCGAACCAACCAAACGAAAACAACTACTGCAGCACTTAAAAAATGCGCGTACATATGCCTTTTCGCATCAAGATCAGTTTCTAGTAGCGATGACGATTCCAGAACTCGATGACGTCATCTTGTTGACAACCGATCGTGATAAATTAATCGCCCCTGCTCGAGATTTAGCTTGGACACTCGTCTGGGTGAGCGTAGTCACACTTGTCAGCATCAGCCTGTTGATCCGCTGGCGGATTCAACGCCAACTGGCACCGTTATCGAAACTCGCCTTACAGATTGAAGAAGCGCATGCGAAGCGATCGTATCGTCCATTAACGCTCAAGACGACGACCTTTGAGTTACAACAGCTGACGTTTCAATACAATCAGTTGATGCAACAAATTAATGACTTAACGACGGAGATGCAACAAGCCAGTCAGGAACTTGAATCCGTCCAGCCCCACTTCTCTTCGCGCTTATCCGCAATGGATCAATCGGTCCAAGCCGTCGATGAAGTCGCCGGTTCTTTACTTGCGCAATCGACGCAGATGGATCAGACGATCGTCGCTTCAACACGTTTGACTGCCCAAGGACACGATGCGTTAAGCGAAATGCAAACGACACTTCTGAACAGTCAACATGCCGTAACCCGTTTTCAACAGACTGTTCAGACGAATCACACGACACTCGAGACCTTACAAGAGGAAAGCCAGTTGTTGAAGGAACAATCCACGACGACAGAGCAGATTTTGCAACAGACCTCACATCTACAGCAGCAGATGGAAACCTCGATTTCGCATATCCAGCGCGTTGCTGAAGAGACACGCCGTTTGTCGCTGAACGCGCTGATTGAGGCAACCCGTGCCGGAGAAGCTGGTCGCGGCTTCACGGTCGTCGCTAAGGAAGTCGAAAAACTAGCGATCGATATTAGGACGAGTACGGACCATATTCGGCAGGTCAATCAGATGTGGACGGCGGGGCTCGATCAAGTCGAACAAGCACTCTCGCAAATGACGGAACGTTTTCTTTCGACGTCGCAACAGCTCGAGACGGCAACGGAGCATTTGCAACAAATGTTGACCGAAGCGACGACGATTGAGACGACACTGGGTACCGTGGAACACCAACGACAGATCGTCGCAGATGTTCAGTCGAACATGCAGGAACATCTACAGTCGGTTCAACAGTTGATGTCGGAACTCTCGTCCTACAGCCAGGTGCTCGGGGAACAGATGCAACACCACGTCATTCAGCAAACAGAATTGAAGACACATAGTGCTGTACTCGAGTCGCGGATCAGTTCGTTGCAACAAACTATAAAAAATTAATTTTTTACATTTTTCCTAGTATTAATCTTTAAATTACAATATTTACTTATCATTTAATATGAAATAAAATGTTTTTTGGTAGGTAATTTTATATTTAAGGGGTTAATGAATCAATGGAAGAAAAGAAAAAGAAAAAAGGCGGCTGTTGTGGCTGTGGTTGTCTCATCTTCATTATTTTAATTTTCTTAGGCGCTTGTGGCGCTATTTTTGGAGAAGATGACTCTGACGATAAAGACAATAATACAAAGAGTCATCAATCTACTAAAGACTTGGACTCTGATGATCATAAAAATAACACTGAAGAAAAAAATGATGCTAAAGCTAAGGAAGAAGCTGATGCTAAAGCTAAGACAGAAGCTGACGCTAAAGCTAAAGCAGAAGCTGACGCTAAAGCTAAAGCAGAAGCTGACGCTAAAGCTAAAGCAGAAGCTGACGCTAAAGCCAAGGCAGAAGCTGACGCTAAAGCTAAGGCAGAAGCTGACGCTAAAGCTAAGGCAGAAGCTGACACTAAAGCCAAGGCAGAAGCTGACGCTAAAGCTAAGGCAGAAGCTGACGCTAAAGCTAAGGCAGAAGCTGACACTAAAGCTAAGACTTGCTTAAATATTCGGGGTAATATCTCTAGTTCAGGTGAGAAAATATATCACCTTCCTAATCAAAGGTTTTATAGTAAAACGGACCCTGAACAAGTTTTTTGTACAGAAGGTGCAGCTGTAAGTGCTGGATATCGCAAATCAAAAATCTAACTAAAAGTACCGGATATCTCATTTGATATCCGGTACTTTTAGTTAGCTAATAAATTTCGCTTCCTTCTTATCGATGATGTTGCGAATCCGGTTCTCCGTCACCTGATACTGCTCTGCCAATTGACGGGTTGTTTTCCCTTTTTCGTACTGCGCGCGAATCGTTCGAATCTGAAAAGGTGACAGCGTCACACGTTGATCTAACAAGAGATCAAACTCACCAAGTAGTTCCGTATACTGCTGATCGATCGAAGGCAGAACCTCTAAGTTCGACAACTGATCGTCAGCCCGTTTGCCGTTGCGCCGGACGAGTCGCGCTTCCGTGACATCCGCCGTCAGAAAAGCTTGTGCGACGAGTAGACCGACCTGCACCCGCTCTCCTCGACCACGTTGGTAGAGCGTGACTTTGCGGTATCCTTCCCGATTGAGCCGTGGACGGAGCAAGACACCTTTTCGGCGTTGCTGGACACCGCGACACGTCACGATCGTCCGGTCAAGCGACCTTACGCGACCAAGTGATGAGACTTCATATATACCTACATAGCCAATGACGGCTTTCCATTGTTCTTGCATGGTTGTCCTCCTTCAGACAAGGACACGACGGGACTTCATACTTGAATTATATCAAATTACGAACAAACGTTCTAGTGATGTCACTCGTCGGAATATGCTATTCTTAGCAGAAAAAGGAAATGAGGTTCGTCCATGAAATTTGTCTTGTTACTTGGTCCGCAAGCGGTCGGAAAGATGACGATCGGTCAGGAAATCGAACGGTTGACGGAGATGAAAGTTTTCCATAACCACCAGACAATCGATCTGTTATTGCCTTATTTTGATTTCTCTGAACCTGCACACCATCGCCTAAAAGATACGATCCGCCGCGAGATGTTCAAGGAAATGGCGAACAGCTCGCTCGAAGGCGTCCTGTTTACGTTCCTCTGTCTATTCGGCGTCGAAGGCGGTGGTCTTGAGTTCATCGAAGAGACAGTCGAATTATTCGAACAAGCAGGTGCTGACGTCTATATCGTGGAACTGGATGCGCCGGTCGCAACCCGTCTGCACCGAAACACGACCGAAAACCGATTGACGCACAAAGTGACGAAGCGTGACCTTGCCGCTTCTGAACAAGACTTACGCGAGACGGCGGATGGATACCGGACACGTTCGCTGCCAGGTGAACTACCGGACGTCAACTACCTCTTCCTTGATACGGAACAATTAAGCGCACGTGAAAGTGCAGAAGCGATTTGCGACCATTTCAACTGGTCCAAAACAACGGTCTAATCACAAACAAGCCCCGTCCTGCTCAAGCAGGCGGGGCTTTAATGATAGAGTTTGCGTTCATATCGATTCGCCTGCAACTGAAATCCGTTCCGACGCCAGACCGCCGCACTGCCCGCTTCGCCGTAAACACGCGTCAGTAATAACGTCCGCGCGAGATACGCCAAAATCGACGTCAACGCTTCTGTGATGTATCCGTGCTGATCGTCCTCATCCGTCGTTGTATAACGTAAGTTTCCGGTCGATCCATTCCATATGAAGGTAATCGTTCCGACGATTGTGTTCTGACGTAACGCATGCAGCGTCCACTTGCAACCCGATTCGTCATCCGTTACTTCGACAAACAGGCGTGACGTCGTAAAATCCGGATGTCGTCCTTTCATTCAGCTCCACTCCTCGACCTCAAACGTTGCTGTCGCGTAAGCCTCTCCATTAACCAAAATCGTCAATGTATGTGTCCCGGGATAATGGACACGCGTCGTCATGTTCCGAAATGATTGGCGTCGTTCGACTTGTAGGACACCTTTAACTTCCCGCTCCCGCAGTTGAAACACCTTCCGACTCGTTCCGCGTTGTTTGACGTAATCGATCGCGTATTCAAGACGCAGACGTTGCTCGACGGAACTGTTTACTTGAAACGAAAACTGTAACTCTTGACCAATCATCACTGGTGAGACGACCAAGTCCGTCACCTCGACCTCACCTTGCGTGACGTGTCCGAACAACTGCAATACTTCTTGATTTCCGCGCTTCAGTAACGTCCGGGAAGCGTGACGTAAAATCCAGTCCGTGCTCGGATCTGTTCCTAAGTGACGTTCGATTCGCTCAATTAGATATTCCGGGTGTGTCTTTGAAATATCGTTCAAGTGATTGGCGACACTTTTTCGGACGTAAAGTGACGGATCCTGTAATAAGGCGTCAAGAATCGGTAACGCTGGACGCGGGTCAGCAATCAGACGTGGGATCGCTTGCCCCCATGGTAAACGCGGTCGTGTCCCTTCAGACGCTAAGCGCCGGACATGTTCATCGTCTGATCTTGTCCATTTGAATGCCTGCTCGAGGAAACGTTCCTGATCAGCAAGTAGAAAACGGCGAACGGCGAACTCTGACGTCGAATGCGGCGTCAACTTGGCGAGTGTCTCTATCGCAAGCGTCCAGTCGGCGAGTGTTGCTGTCCGTTCGACATACTCCGGAAAGACGATTCCCGGTAGACCGGTAAACTGCGGTGCGAGTCGTTCCAGTTCCGCAATCGAGTCCGGAAACGATGGCAAGATCGTCTCTAGTGTCTCCGCCACACGGCGGACACGTTGTTTAAACGCGAGTTCATTCCAGTCTCCCTGTTCGACTCGTATTCGAAAATCCGGTACGTCGACCGCTTCTCCTAAGCGGTCGAGCCAACTCGGTGAAAACACATCTTTAATCAAACTCATCCTTCATCCAGTCCCCTCTGTGTGTGCTCCAGTTTGAGCAATGTTTCCTTGCGTGCGAGTCCACCCGCGTATCCACCTAAATCTCCATTCGTTCGAATGACCCGATGGCACGGGATGACGATTGCCAGTTGGTTCGCTCCATTCGCTCGTGCGACGGCACGAACAGCGGTCGGTTGACCGATCCGGATCGCCAGCTCTTGGTACGAGATCGTCTCTCCACTCGGAATCCGCTCGAGTTCTTCCCAGACGCGGCGTTGAAAGGGTGTTCCGTACCGCATCAGTGGCGTCTGAAACGATACCGGCTCTCCTTTGAAGTACCGACGGAGCTCCGCTTCGATCTGTCCAAAGACCGGTGACTCCCCGGGAACGATGACAGCGCGCGCTTTTTGACGTAATTGTTCGATTTCCCGTTCCAGTCCGCGTCGGTCGACGAACTCGAGCAGATGTAAGAGTTGATCGTCGGCAATCGCCAGCATCGAACCGAGTGGCGTGTCGAGCCATTTGGCGCGTAAGACCTGTCCGTCAAAGCGCGACGGTGCCTGTCCGAGAATCCGTGCCGACGCCTCACGAAACCCACTACTCGATTCATAACCTCCTGCTAACTGCCCTTCGATGATCGGCTTACCGGTTCGGATCTCCTTCATCGCCAGACCCATCCGTCGTGCTCGGGCATACGCGACGAACGTCATCCCGAAGCGTTTCTTGAACTGGCGACGTGCCGTTGATTCATCCAGACCAAGTGCTCGAAAATCGGCTTCCTTGAACCGTTTGTCCGGTTCTGCCTCGACCGCTTCGATCAAGCGTTGAATCGTACCATGATCTCCGGGATAAGCAAGCGGATGACAACGACGGCACGGTCGATAAGAGGCAAGTAATGCCTCTTGCGCCGTTTCAAAAAACTCACAGTTCTCCGCTTTCGGTTTTCGTGCCGGACACGTCGGACGGCAAAAGATGCCGGTCGTCTTGACGCCGACGAAAAACGTCCCTTCGTACGTCGCGTCCCGGCGAACGAGCGCTTCATAATACGTGTGATGTTCCATCGCCTTCCCCTCCTTTGTCCTTAGTATACCGGCTTGTCCGGTCATCATGTCGCCGAAAATCAGGCATTGATATGTTTAAGATTCACTTAAGAAACATCGTCCTGTTTTCGAAAGGGACGACGTGCATACTACATGATATACTCAACGGAAAGTAGGGTTTTCATGTTTGATTTCTTAAAAGAAGCACTTCACGCACCACTCCGTGTCGGAGCCGTTGCACCAAGCAGTCCACGTCTGGCCGAGATGATGGCACGACGCGCCGTCGCCGATCGTCCGCGCCAGATTCTTGAAGTCGGAGCGGGTGACGGTGCGATTACCAAATCCTTACTGGCCGCTCGTTCACCAGAAACACATCTCTTGATTTGTGAACGGAGCGAAACGTTCCGCCCGGCACTCGAACAATTACTGGCTCAGGAAACGAATGTCACTCTCTTCATTGGTGACGTTCAAGGATTATCCGATTCATGGAGCGGACAGATCGACATCATCGTCAGTGGTCTCCCGTTCGCCTCGTTCCCGGCAGCGTTGCGGCATGACTTATTGGCACAATTCCAAACGTTACTACGACCAGGCGGTCACTTCATCGCCTTTCAATACACCCGGTTCCAGTTCAAGATGTTCCGAGATTATTTTCAAGAACACAGTTATTCGCACACGCTCTACAATCTGCCCCCCGCTTACGTCTTCGAGGGGGTGCAACAGGAGGAATTTACACATGCCCACGCTCTTGATCGTTGATGATGAAGCAGACATCCGTCAATTGCTTCGACTCTATTTAACCAATGAAGGGTACGAGATCCTCGAAGCCGAAAATGGTGAGGAAGCGTTAGCGACTCTTGCAACGCGTCCGGTTGATGCGATGTTACTCGACGTGATGATGCCCGTTCGCGATGGCTTCTCGACCGTTCAAGCGGTGCGTGCTGCCGGTCACACGTTACCCGTCTTGATGCTGACGGCGAAACGCGAAGACATGGATAAAATTCAAGGTTTGACCTTCGGGGCGGACGATTACATCGGTAAACCGTTCAATCCGCTTGAAGTCGTCGCCCGCGTCAAGGCGCTGTTACGCCGCGTCAGTCAGTATCATGTCCCGACTACTGCTTCAGCGATTCAGGTCGGTCCGTTCACACTCAAAGAAGACGAACGCGTCATCTTTAAATACGATGTACCGCTCGCCCTGACACGCCGTGAATTTGATTGCCTGGCGCTCTTTTTGAGTCACCCCCGTCGTGTCTTCTCGGCTGAAGACCTGTATGAACGGGTTTGGCAGGAGGAAGCACTTGGTTCCGCGTCGAACGCTGTCATGGTCCTGATCCATAAGCTCCGCGACAAGATTGAGGATGTCCCGAAAGAACCGCGCCACCTCCAGACGGTCTGGGGCGTTGGTTATAAGGTTGAGCCATGAGACGGATCAAACTAACTGTTTGGATGCTTGTCTTGTTGCTGCTCGCGGCTTTCTTGAGCACAGCGCTTGCCTGGTTATTTGCCAGTCAGTTGCCGATTGGTACAAAGACACTTCCTCGTTATTACTACACGACAGAGCAAGAAGTCGTTCAAGATGTGAAGCGTGATATCGCCCGCTACGAAAATGGACAGTCGCCGATTGGTCCTTATGAATGGGCTATCTACGATGCGGATAATCGTCGAATCGATGCTTCTGATAAGTACCCGGAAGATTTAACACCAAGTCGGTTGCTCGCTGCTCAAACCCCCACCGAAAGGGACCCGTCCGATACCGGAAAGATTCGGACTCTTCATCATATCGAAGCGATTGATTTATCAGAGAACGAACCCGGATATTTTTTAACTGTACAATCAGAAAAGCCTAAACTGAATGAATATCAGATTGGGAATTCAAGTACTTTTTTCCTCCTACAATTGACGCTGTTCATCCTCTTTTTACTACTCTTGACGCGTTGGATTGCCGGATTGTTCCGGGAACTCGAGCGACGGCTTGAACGATTGACGGTCGAACCAGCGCCAACAGCACCGTTACCTCCAGTCAAAGGACCGAAGGAATTCAAATTGTTCGCCCAATCGATCGAACGAATCGAACAGGAACTCCGGACGTTACGGATTCGTGATCAGGAACGGTTCGTTCAGCAGTTGCGATTAATCACCAGTCTATCGCACGACCTACGGACTCCGTTGACCTCAATCCAAGGCTTCATCCAGTGGCTGACCGAAAAACACGAGACGTTATCCGCGACGGAACGGACGGAGCTTCTAGCGATCATCACCCGACAGTCAGAAACTCTCGCTTCCCGGATCGACGAATTGTTCACGCTCGCTAAATTATCGAATACCGATTATCCAGTCGAACGAAGATCGCTTGATCTCGTCACACTGACGGAACAAGTTCTGGAGCTGTTTCCCGGCATCGATGGCGTCATCGATGGTCCACCTCACATGACATTGTTCGCCGATCCGATGCTCTTACGGCGCTTGCTTGAGAATTTGATTCGCAATGCAACACTTCACGGGACGGGAGATCTTCAAATTACAATCAAAGAAGAAACAGAAGGCGTCCAGCTGATCTGTTCGAATGCGATTGAATCGACTTATACGCTAGAGGAACTAAACGAATGGCTGACGCCGTTCGGGACGTCCGATGCTTCCCGCTCGTCTGGTGGCTCTGGCATCGGTCTGTCGATTGTTCAACAAATCATGGCACGTCATGCGGGTAGTGTCGCATTGACTTCACAAGACAACCGCTTCATCGTGACCTGTCGTTTTCCACATGTTTCATAAGCCTGCATCCGATGTGCGCATCGGGTGCTTTTTTGGTCAGGTTGTTACTTCTTAGACACTTCTTTGAAAATGGAATTCGATACACTAAAGACTGTTAGAAATTAGTTGTCGTTTTAAAGGAGTTGTTCGTGTCTTATGAAATCCTCGTCTCGTTCGATTACATATATGCCAGGGCTTGATGGCTTACGTGCCTTCGCCGTCCTATCTGTCATTCTCTACCATCTGTCTATTTCATTCTTCTCCGGTGGTTTCCTCGGTGTTGATCTCTTTTTCGTCCTATCCGGTTATTTGATTACCGGTCTCTTGTTACGCGAGTGGCAGACGACCGGACGCCTCGATTTGAAACGGTTTTGGATTCATCGCTTCCGTCGCCTGTTCCCAGCCTTATTCGTCATGCTGTTACTCGTTCTCGGGTACGTAACCATCTTTGAACGCGAACTGTTGTATACGGTTCGCCAAGATAGTGCCTTTGCGCTCATTTACGGGACGAACTGGTGGTATATCTTCCATGACGTCTCCTATTTCGAGTCGTTCGGTAAGCCATCACCGATTCAAAACCTTTGGTCGCTCGCAATCGAGGAGCAGTTCTACCTGCTATTCCCAATCTTACTTTGGTTCGGAATGAAAAATCGTCGCTTGTTCCTGCAATTGATCGGCGTTGCGATCGGTGCATCCGTGCTTGCGATGGCGATTCAGTTCACACCTGGTGAAGATCCAAGTCGTGTCTACTACGGCACGGATACTCGGTTATTCGCCTTGTTGATCGGCAGTCTGCTCGCTTTCGCGTGGCAGCCGACCCGCTTTAAGCTCGATATCCCAAAACGTGGTGTCCGGTTACTGAATCAAACAGGTGCCGTTACTTTACCGCTCTTGCTCATGCTGATGATCGTCACAAGTGAGTTCGGAAGCTTCTTATACCGGGGTGGCTTTTTCCTCGTCTCGCTTCTTGCTGCGTTATTGATTGCTACGATCGCCCACCCGGCGTCGATCTGGAGTCGGTGGTTTGCACATCCAGCACTCGTTGCGATCGGCAAACGATCGTACGGTCTGTATCTCTGGCATTTTCCCGTCATCACGTTGATGACACCGGTCGAGCAGATCGGAACGTTCTCGTTGCTTCGGACCGTATTGATCGTCGTCGTGCTTGTCGCCTTGACCGAAGTATCGTATCGCTTCATCGAACGTCCGATTCGTCAACTCGGACTGTCCGGTTACTTAAAACGTCTATCGTTACATCCGCGGCAGTTACGTCAGTTTTCAACGATGCAGTGGACGAGTGTTGCCGTGTTGACGATTCTTATCGTCAGCTTCATCGGTAACTTATCGATTCTTGCTGTCTCCGATACGCCGAAGCCAGAACCTGCTTTCGAGAAGATAGCGGCGCCAAAAGAAAAACCGAAACCGGTCCTCAAACCGACGACACCGAAAGCAACACACGATCAGCGAAAAATCTGCCGACCGACGCTTGCAATCGGAGATTCGGTCCTGCTCGGTGTTGAAGATTATCTCGGCAGTACACTCAAGCAACTAACAATTGATGCAAAACTCGGTCGTCAGCTGCGAGAAGCGATTCCGCTGAGTGAGCAGTATGCGGCGTACAATCAGCACGGACGCCAAGTCATTCTCCACCTCGGAACGAACGGGAGCTTCCGTAAGGATCAATTGAATAGTTTGCTCGATCAATTCGCAAATGCCGATCACGTCTATCTGGTCACTGCACGCGTCCCGCGTCCGTGGGAAACAGAAGTCAATCAGATGTTACGGGAGGCATCGAAGCGGAAGCGTGTCGAACTGATCGACTGGCATGCCGTTGCCGTCAAACATCCATCTTACTTCGAAGCAGATGGTGTCCATTTGAATATTAAGGGCGCACGTGCCTATTCGAAGATTCTTGCAAAAGCGACGAATTGTGCTGTTTCAACGAAATAAGACCACGTCAAACAAGGTAGCGGAACGATCCGCTACCTTGTTTTTTTGTACTCACCCTGTCGCTAGCAGCCCAAGATAGATCAAACTGACGCTGAATAAACTCAGCAAGACACCCACTGCATGCCGACGATATCCGAGTAAAAGCAATGGTAGCGTGGCAATGCCAATCATCAAGACCCACCTGTCCCCTGATGGACCACTGACCGGCAGTTGCCCTAGCGTCGGTTGTTCCAGACGACTGAGTGAAGCGCTCGCCATGAACAGCAATACTAAAATGATACTCTCCATCCGGAGTAGTGGACGCGGATCGTACGTTGAGTCAAAACGCAACCGACGCCTTACGAGCGTTCCATTACAGAATGCGTAGAACAAAAGTGGTAGCAGCAGGAGGTGCTTCAGCAACAACGCTTGACCATATGGTACACCCCAGAGATTCGTATAGCGTTCAAGTGGAATCGCCAGTTGCATCAGTAACAGACCCGACAGGATGACACCCGTAAAGGCGATCCGGGCAAACGGACTGAACCAACTTAAAAAGGCAGACCAATGAGCGGTCGAGCGGGCACCGATGGCTATCCAAAACACGACACCGATCCATGCCGTCACACATAAGAAGTGACTAAATTGAAGCGTCCA
Source organism: Exiguobacterium sp. s91 (assembly GCF_018618915.1). NCBI lineage: Bacteria > Bacillati > Bacillota > Bacilli > Caryophanales > Exiguobacterium > Exiguobacterium sp. s91. The sequence goes on from NZ_JACSMZ010000002.1 coordinate 160,116, forward strand.
CCCGAGCGCACCGTATTTGGCCGCCGCATGACTCGTTCCTGCGATACCAATCCATAACGGGATCGTCAAGAGTGCGAGCAGGATGGACCGTTGCTTTTGCCATGCGAATACGATCAACAGGAGTAAAGCAGAGAAGTAAACGACAAGAAACATCCGACCGATATGCAACTCCAGTAACCCCGTTCGTAGAGCTTCTGTCATCGTTTGCGTCGAAAGTAGAAAACGAACGGCACCAAAGACCGGGATGCTCGTTCCAAGAACGAGCATCCCGAGTCCCGCTACCGCCCACGACGTACCGTCCATTAATGGCGGTTTCCGTTTCCTTGGGATGAAGCATAATACCAAATAGCCCATCCAAAGCGCTCCACCCATGTAGACGAGTAGTTCTCCTAGAAACGCACTCATGTCGTGCGACGACGTAACAAGAGAAGGATGACGATACTGATTAACAGTCCCCCGACGATCCATGGGAGCAGTGTCGGAACGAGTCCTTTTGAAACTGGCTCCGCTTCAGGAACGACTGCTGCTTTTGTTTCCATCGGCTCAGCCTTTTCTACGGTGCTTGTTTCAGCTTTTGCCTCACCTAGTACCGTAAAACGAATCGTTCCTTTAACGGGATGACCATCATCTGAAATCGATGCCCACTTGATCGTGTATTTTCCTTCCGTTAAAGGCTCTGAGACGACAGCACTCAGTTCATTTCCGATGATGAGCGGTTTTGCGAGAGACTGTTCGACGCCATTCGCGTCTACTACACGTAAGGTGCTTGTTTTTTCAACAGCCTCACTGAACGTCAAGCGGATCCGATCGACGGGTTCAGATAATGCCGATCCCTCTGCCGGATTCGAGCTTTTTAAACTCGTATGTGCTTCGACCGATATGGGCAACAGACAAACGAGGAATAGGAGTACAAATCGGATGATGCGCATGTCGTTTACCTCCTTTCTGCTTGATGTGTACAAGAAAACCCGCTGTTGCCAGCGGGTCGTCCTTTATTGTTGCGGGCGACGACGGAGTGCGAAGAATCCAAGGATCGATGCTGCTGCGATACCAAGCAATGACCAGACGATACCTGTCGTCGATGCTTCTTCTTGCATACCACCGAGACCTGTGTTTGGCATTCCAGGCGCACCTTTGAATTTATCTGGGAACTGATCGACGATTGCTGTCGCAGTTCCTTCCCCTACGCCGTACATATGCGCGTACGCTTCGCGAATTGCTGGGTACGTTTTGTCGTAATCTTTTTCATTGTAGCTATTGAAGGCAAGTAAGAGTTGGTCAATGTGAACCTTCAATCCTTCTTCCAAATCTTTCGCTTTTAAACGTCCTTCTGTTGCTGCATCAAGGAATGCTGCCTGTTCGACACGGTACTCATCGAGTTCCTTCACAGCCATGTCGCGTGCTTGATCATCTTTCGCACCTGTTGCTTTGACATAGTCAACGAAGTAGCCGATGTGGCTCGACCAAATCTTCTTGAATTGTTGCGCTGCTTCACTACCATAAACAGAGCCAATCGAAGCTGTCAGGTCATCCGTATTTTGATTCAAGGCACCAGCCGCAGCGTCAAAGTCTTTTGCTCCGTCAATTCCTTTTTGCATCGCGAGCACTGCAAGCGCCGCGTGTTCAGAGAAGTTTCGGTTCAGTCCGGCACGAAGATCAGCTGCTGGTGTATCAACTTTCGTATTTTTGAATTTATCTGGGTACTGATCGACGATCGCACCAGATAACCCTTCTCCCACCATATACATATGCTCGATTGCTTTACGTAGATTACTGTAGGCAGCATCATAATCACCAGCAACGTAGCTATCAAACGATGTTAACAGTTGCGTGATATGGACTTTTAGTCCTGCTTCGAGATCCGCTGCCTTCAGACGTCCTTCCGTTGCTTTATCGAGGAACGCAGCCTGTTCGACACGATACTCATCAAGCTCTTTCAATGCTTTTTGTTTCGCGTCTTCGTCCTTGGCACCAGTTGCTTTGACGTAATCGACGAAGTAACCGATATGGCTCGCCCAGATTTCTTTGAAGGCAGCGCCTGCTTCTTCCCCGTAGACGGAACCAACAGCTGCCGATAAATCATCCGTGTTTTGATTCAAGGCACCGGCTGCCTGCTCAAAATCTTCTTTACCATCAATTCCTTTTTGCATCGCAACGACTGCGAGATACGCGTGTTCAGATAGAATTTGATCGAGTGTCGCTCGTAAATCCGATGCTGGAGATGAGACATCGAGGGAGACTTTTCCTGAACTGTGAGACATCTTACTATGGTCCTCATGACCATGTGCACTAACACCTGCTGCTGGAATCAACAATGCGGCACTAAGCGGAACAGCGAGATACGACTTTTTCATCTTCATCTTATGAACACCCCTTTGATTTTTTGGACTTCACATAGATAACGTAAGGAGTTCACGAATGGTTTTATCTTTTTACATTTTTTATTTAAAATATTTTTTCTAACGAAATAAACTTATGCAGCACTTTCATTATTTTTTAGTTTTTATTTACTCATTTCGCGAAACAGCCAACTTATTTTCTAATCATTTCATTAGAATCTTCTTATAACCTCATCTTTTATCTTTTATAGAACAGGAGTGGACTTATGAAACGGATTGTCATTGGCGCAGTACTTGCTTCGCTCGTCGTCTCGCAAGCAGTTGGACCTGTCGAAGCAAAAAGTAAAGCGAAGAAGAAACCTGTCGTGCAAGTCGATCGAGACAAAAATGGGATTCCAGATGCTTGGCAAAAACAATATCATTTGGGATATGGAAAACAAGTCGCAACAAAAGATCACGATCGCGACGGTTTGATGAATGTACAAGAGTATCAACTTCGTCTCAACCCCACTAAATCGGATTCGGACCGCGACGGAATCAAGGATGGGAAAGAGGATTCGGACCGCGACTTACTTACGAATCAACAAGAATACACAGCGCATCTAAATCCATTGAAGAAGGATTCCGATCAAGATGGTATTTCTGATGATAAAGAAGACCAAGATCAGGATCGATTGACGACACGAGAAGAATTCATCGTGGGTACGCAGCCACTGAAAAATGATTCAGATCGTGACGGCATCAAAGATAACGAAGAGGACCGCGATCAAGATACGCTTCTGAATGAAGACGAATTCGAACTTGGTTCTGATCCAACCAAAGCAGACAGCGATCATGACGGGACTCGAGATGATCAGGAAGATACGGATCACGACGGGGTTCAGAATAATCAAGAACTCAAACGGATCATGATCAAAGTGACGGATACGAATAAGAAAAAGTTCGAGTGGCGTTACAGTAATGAACATCAACGGAAAGAATTGCGCTTTAAAGACGAGATCGGTATTACTGACGTTGCGACGTTAAAAGATCGTCTTCTCGTCACACCATCGATGACGGAAGAAGAATTATTAACGTTAGTCGCACAGGCACTTCAATTGCCAAACATCAAAACGTTACACGTCCAGATCAAGTTCTATAATGGACAGGAACTCGAATCAGAAGATGAGCACTCGGATGACGATGATTCTTCGGATGACTCAGAAGATGATGATCAAGATGATGATCAAGATGATGATTCAGACGATCATGGAGACGATGACGGGGATGATCACGGAGATCATGGTGATGACGATTAATCGTCTATACGAAAAATGAGAGGACGGAATAGTATTCCGCCCTCTCATTTTGTATTTCCTTATTCTTCAATGATGGTGACCGCTACTTCCGCCAGCTGGTTTTGCTCCACCTTGTAAGATTTTTAAATCTTCTTTCGATAACTCACCGACGATGAACTGCCGTGTTGGCATGATCATCGCACCTTCACTGCTTGCATGCGCTTTGACATAATACAAGCCGGATTTCGGTAGTGCCTTCGCAATCGTATAGACACCTGGCTTTGTCTCCTCTGCCGGTTCCATACTATAGCGTACTGTTCCATCTGCTTTCCAGATTTCGAAATGTACATAATCGACTTTTTGAACCGGTTTGGCTTCACGCCATACTGTTGCTTCAAACGTCTGCTTTTTCTTGGCATCCGGTTGTAAGTCCTTTGGGATATTTATTTTGATCGATAACGGCTTAGCTACGGCATACTGTTCTGCTGCATCGGAATCGACCTCACAGCCAGCAAGACTCGTCGTCGTGACGAGCAGTCCGCCGAGCATGAGTGTTTGTATCGATTTACGCATTGAAGAACCTCCTTACACTCGGAATACGACGGATGACAAGGAAATCGACCAGCCAGACGACGAGCAACGATAGACCGACGAGCGGGAAGACGATTCCCAGCACGACAAGCACAGCGAGGAATCCTTTCAACATGAATGCTTTCGGTCCTTTCGGCGCCCCCATCCCTTTACTTGGTTTTCGCTTCAGCCAGAGATAGAAACCACTGACTGCCACGAGAATGATTCCGAGACAAATCAACAGACTAATTAACTGATTGAACCAGCCGAATTCCGTTCCCTTGTGGAGTGTGATCCCGGTCGCGACGATCTTTCCGACGACACCATAGTTGTCATAACGATAATCAGCGAGCACGGCACCGGAATATTGATCGAGATGGATCGTCGCTTCATTCTGTGCTTTCGCTGGATATGCAGACAGCGTATAGACACCGCTCGGGTCACTTGGAATACTGATCTTAAAGCTTGGATCCATCCCTTGTTGTTTGCCGATTGCAACGATGTCATCGATCGAAGCTGGAACAGCACCTTCGACTTTTGATTGCGGGACATCAAGTGTTTCGGCAGCCCACGGGACTTCCGCGATATCCTTCGTTTGAAGTGTTGACGTCGGTGCCTCCCCACCCCAGATGGACGGTGGATAACCAAGCCCTTGGTTCGTGACAAGGGACTGGAAGTTCGTTCCCCAGAAACCGGACCACGGTAAGCCAGTCAAGATCAGGAACAGCATCCCTGCTGTGATCCAGAATGCTGGAACAGCGTGGAGATCACGACGGAATAACTTCTTGCCTTGACGAAGACGTGGGAACAAGACACCTGACAGTCCCTTTTGCTTACGCGGGAACCATAGGAACAGTCCCGTCACGATCAAGACGATTGCCCAACAGGCGACGAGTTCAACGATCCGATCGCCAGTCGTTCCCGCCATCAGTTCCCCGTGGATCTCTTCGATTTTATTCATGATCCGGTCATCGTTAGATAATGTTCCGATGATCTTACCAGAATACGGATTGACGAAGACCGTCGCCGACATGTCTGGTGACGAGACCTTCACTTCACTGGATCGATCGTCGGATTCACCCGGTCGGTACGACGTGACAAGTGCATCGGGATACTTCGCTTTAACGCGATCAATCTGTTCCGTCGCAGTGATGCGATCTGCTTGTGGTGTAACTTCATAATACGATTGATACAGGACGTTTTCGATTTGTGGCTTAAAAAGATAAATGGATCCTGTCACAGCAAGCATGACTAGGAACGGTGCAAAAATGATACCAGCATAAAAATGCCACCGCCAAATCGTCCGGTAAGCAGAAGAAGTCGGTGCTTTTTTGACCGTCTCTTCTGTCTGCATGAGATTCATATGTAACCTCCTCTGGCAATAAATATGTCCACTCTGTGAACACCTCCTAGTATAAGCGTTTACAATCCAATTTCAGCCACTTGCTTGTGACGATAAATTGCCAATACAGTGTGTAAATCACGTAGCTTTTAAGAAGTGAAAAACGTCTTTTTTTGACAATGATTTCACTTTTCTTGTAGATTACTTCTTATTTCAAAAAACTATCCTTATTCATAAAACCAAACTTCATCTAAAAAAGCGAATCCTGATCTGGATTCGCTTGCTCGTGTGATGTTTTTATATTGAAGAACTTTCCTCGACTGATTCCTTTTGACGCCGATGATATACGATACCTGTTACTACTAGACCGATTAAGATGACTACGATCGCACTGATGATTCCGGGATTCACCTGAAGCCAGTTCCACAGCTCCGACCACGTCACAGCTTCTCCGATCCGGACGATCAAAAAAGTCCAGAGTCCTGTATAAACGCCTGCTGCTAAGAATGTCATCACTAAATAACGCGGTAACGGATAACCGAGGAGTCCAGCGACATAATGAATCGGATGTCTGACGCCGGGTAAGAAGAACGATAGTCCGATTGCCCATAACCCGCGTCGTTCGATGATCGTTTCTGCTCGTTCTAAGAAACGTGACTTCATCCACCGTTTGACGAGCGGAATCTCACGGAAGAACCGAGCAAGTAGATAAAACCACGTAAAGGCGATGAAGAAGACCGGCCATGCGGTCAACCAGATGACGACCGGGTACATCCCCTCTCGTAATCGAAGTGCTGCAAAACTCATCATCAAGACATCGTCCGACAATGGGGTGAACATGATTCCGCCAGCCAGGCGGACGAGTGCCATGATATCCATCACGTATCCCTTCTTTCTGTTTCTCTCTACTTTCAGTATCCCCGATTTTTCTGAAGTTGAGCCCTATCCATTTCTTAAGTTCTTCTTTAGTTATACTTTTCCGATCAAAAGAGATCATCATCGATGATTTAAAGTCACTTAGACCGTAGGACATGTATACGCAATCGTTCAATAAAAAATCCTTTTCCCACATCGAGAAAAAGGGTTTCATCCGTCCGTTCGAGAAGGGGTACACCGTACATCTGAACGCTCATCTGATAGGAGGAATTTCCATGTTACATCGCCGGAAGACCTATACGATTCGTCCCGAACGCCTAGAAGAATTCACTGAGTTTTTCCATACCTATTTGTACCCGCTCCAAGTCAGCCATGGTGCCCGTCTTGTTGGTCGCTGGGTGACCGAGGCAGAAGATGAAGTCATCGCTATTTGGGAATATCGCGACCGTGAACATTACGAACAAGTCGATCGTGATGTCCGCAACAGTGCTTTACGTCGCGAAGCGATGAAGAAGCGCGCGCGTCTCGGCAAAAACCTCTATATCAAATCCTATGAAGATTTCATGACAGCGACCGGTACGTATGCTCCCCCTCGCGCGATCGTCAGCGTGACCGCGTACATCACGAACGATGCCGATGAAGTCCTGCTCGTCCGCAACCTCCACCGGGGTGATACGTATGAGATGCCGGGTGGACAAGTCGAAAATCACGAGTCGATTCTTGACGCCATCAAGCGAGAAGTCAAAGAAGAGACCGGTATTGATGTCACAATCGATGGCATCACCGGTATCTATCAAAATGTCTCAAGTCACGTCCTCTGCGTTTGTTTCCGTGGGAAAGCCGTCGGTGGTGAACTCGCGACACAAGAAGGCGAAACGACGGATGTCGGCTTCTTCCCACTGACACGTAACTCGCTGAGTGAGTATATCAAACGGGAACACTTCCAGTTGCGGACGCTTGATGCGATGGATCCCCATTACTTCCCGCATGCCTTATATAAAGTCAGACCGTATGAACTGATCAGTCGGTACGACGGTAACGCAACGTCGTCTTCACGGTAAACCAAAAATCCCCTTACAGTGTTTTCACTGTAAGGGGATTTTTTTCGGTTACGTTGTCAATCGAGCGGTAATTCCGGCATCATCGGTGACATAGAAATCGCCTGCTTGATCGGTAACGGTATAAGCGGAAGACTTCAACGCCTCGATCGCCTCTTGAAGCGTCTCTTGATCTGGATAACGTAGTGTCCAGTAGACGAGTCCGACCGCATCTTCCGGATTCGTCGGTGCGTTGACACCAGACCAGACGTTCAAACCGATGTGATGGTGATAGCCACCGGCAGCAACGAACAATGCACGCATCCGCGAAGCGTCAGCGGCAACTTCAAAACCGAGCGTCTCGACATAAAATGTCCGCGCTGCTTCGAGTGTCTTGACGTGGAAATGGACATGTCCCATGACCGTATCGCTCGGCATGCCATACCAATCTTCTTCTCCAGCTTCGACGAGCATACTTTGCCAATCGACGGGATCCGTCGTCATCTTGACATCACCATTAGCTTCATACGTCCATGTCTCACGTGGACGATCGGCATAAATCTCGATTCCGTTCCCGTCTGGATCCGATAGATAAAAGGCTTCACTGACAAGATGGTCGCCTTGACCAATCTCGATCCCTTGTGCAATTAAATTCCGGATGACGAAACCAAGTTCTTTTCGGTTCGGTAGCAAAATCGCAAAATGATATAACCCAGCGACTGAGTTCGGTGGAAAACGGCGGGCATTCGGATGAACTTCAAGTTCAACGAGTGGTGTATCTTGTGCGCCAAGTACCGTCAGCTGATCCGTTTGCGTCAGCACGCGTAATCCGAGTGACGTTGTATAAAATGAAATTGAACGATCGAGGTCAGTGATACGCAAGCGAACAGGACCGAGTGTGATTTGTGGATGAATCGACATAGTGTTTCCTCCCTCAATGAAATAGCTCGTATCCCTATTATTACGCGGAAGCGATCGAAGCGGAAGTAGGCACGAATAAGTGGTATAGTATCCTAAACGATACCATGAAGGAGGAAGACCGATGGAAGAGACACCAAGCTGTCGCGTCGAGACAGCGCTCGAAATCTTGACCGGAAAATGGAAGCCGTCGATTTTACTCGTCTTGATCACACACGGAACGCTCCGCTTCAGTGAATTGAAACGACAATTGCCGAACATTACGCAAAAGATGCTGACGGCTCAACTGCGTGAACTTGAACTGAACGATATCGTTCATCGCGAGATTTATCAAGAAGTCCCACCCCGCGTCGAGTACTCGCTGACGGATTATGGTCGGACGCTTATCCCGGTTCTTGACGCCATCAATGCATGGGGGGAACAGCATGTCCTCCATCTTGAACAGAAAGAAAAACTTGCTTCCGCTTCCCAATGAGGAATCCATTTCGATGTGATTTCTCATTTTTTATGGAAAAACCTGTCTATTATCACGTATACTGACGTAATAGACTTCTGTTTTTGGAAAGGAATGAGTCCTCATGCATCAACTTCATGCGATCGAGCAACTGGTTGCTCGACTCAAACAAGATCCTGCAGTCGAAGCCATCTTCTTGAAAGGATCTTTTGGACGGGGAGAAGAAGATGTTCATTCAGACATCGATCTATACTGTCTCGTATCGGAAGAACGTCAATCAAAATTCTTATCACGTCGCTTGTCCCACCTTTCTGCTTATCGTTCAATCATCTGGAAAGATGAGATCGATATCATCGCCCCACAAATGATCGTCGTCTATGATGATCTGCTACATATTGATTTATTCACGGTGACGCTTGATTCGCTGAACCATAAGGATCAATTGCGTGTCTTATATGATCCACAAGAACAGTTGACGGACTTTACCGACACATGTGACTTAACACTTTCTGCTCAAGAAGCGACCGATGAAGCAATCGATGCCGTCTGGTTCTTGTTCCAATATAAAAAAGCAGCAGCTCGCGGAAATGACTTATGGGCAGTCGAGATGCTCCGTAGCGCCTTGATCAAGTTCGCAAAAGTCTTACTCCATCATCATGCTCCTGAACGAGCGCAACTTGGATTAAAGACGATTCCGACGACATTGCCAGACCATCCACGCCTTGCTTTTGAAGCAATCTACGACGTCCTGACACCCGCAACGCATGCTGAAGCGGCTCAACGTTATCTAGCGTGTCTAGAGACTGAACGGCACGCACTCGATCAGACGCTTGCCGCTCATCCGGAGACGCTCGCTTTACTCGATCGATTAACGCCAGAACTCTCGATCCAACAATCAGGACGGTAACAATAAGGGGCTGACTCAAAAAAAAGAATGACTTGTCTTTCCACGCCCTTTCCTCAGGCGAGACACAAGCCAGTTTTCCTGCTTCATTCAAGCAGGAAAGCAGGTCTTGTTTGTCTCTGACAGCGCATAATGCGCTTTTTCCTGTAGGAGTGGCGTGTGACGCGTCATTCTTTTTTACGAGATAAGGGTGGCAGATCATCATTCTGCCACCCTTATCTTTGTAGAGACTGACTTTTGGAGTCAGCTCCTTCTATACTCGCTAATTAACGTGTCAATTGAATCTCTTTTGATTGTCCACCTGCCCAGCCAAAGCCAGATGAGACCTCAAGCTTCGGATTTTTCACCTGTTTCGGTAATTCGAAGACGATGTTGCCGGTTTTCTCGATATTCGGGTTGATCGTCTCTAAGAAGAAGCCCATCCCGTCTTCATTTGCATAAAGATCGAGTTCCGTATCGGCTGAGTATTCTGTATCGCCGACATTGACTTTAAACATGTTGCTGTCGACGAATCGCTCTTCCTTATCTCCGTTTAGAATCGTCAAACCGATGACTAAAAATTGTCCTGATGTTTTCTTTTCGCCGAGAACGTTCGACAACGTATCGACCATCTTGACGTCGTTGACGACGTACGTCAGTTTCCCGACCTTTACCTGATCATTCACCCCGTACGTTTTCTTGACCGGCTTCGCAACTGCTTTTGCTTTCACTGGTTTTGCTTCTGATTTGACTGCTTCTTGTTCGACTGCTACTTTTTTCTCCGGTGCTGCTTGTTCTTCGTCATCTCCTAGATTTCCGAGAATAACTGCTCCGATCACGATGATTCCTGCCCACTTTAATCCTTTTTTCATGTTACTTCCTCCTTTTAATTTGGCTGACTCACGTCTGATAGCCCTAGTATAGAAAGAAGCAACCCCTTATCCTTTACACTTTTTTAACCAGGTTATTTTTTGTTTAAGGTCCGATAAAAAGATTGACAACAATAAAAGAGAACGCTAATTTCAGCGTCCTCCTCTCCTTATTCTCCTTTGACCCGGATGACGATTTTGCCTTTTGCGTGCCCTTCTTCGCCATAATCATGTGCTTCCTTGATTTGATCCAGATCAAAGATCCGATCAACGACAGGTTGTAGCTCACCACGTTCGACGGCTTTAGCGATATGTCGCAAACGTTCACCGGTTGGTTGCATGAAGACATACGCAGATCGTGCATTATGTTGCTTCGCTTGCTCTTCATCCGGTGGTGTGGAAATCGAGACGAGCATTCCGTTCGGCTTCAGCATCTGATACAGTTCCCCTTGCTTGTCGCCGCCCATCGTATCGAATACAAAATCGATATCCCGGACACGATCGGCCGGATTTTCTTGCTTGTAGTCGATGACTTCGTCGGCTCCAAGCGCTTTTACCCAGTCGACGTTTTTCGTACTTGTTGACGTGATAACGTGCAAACCGTTTGCTTTTGCGAGTTGAATCGCAACCGTTCCGACGCCCCCTGATCCGGCACCAATAAAGATCCGGTCACCCGGCTTCGCATCCATCACTTCGAACATGACTTGCCATGCTGTATGCGAAACGAGTGGAAGAGACGCTGCTTCAGCAAAACTAAGCGATTCTGGTTTTTTGACGACGAGGTGCGCATCGACTGCGACATACTCCGCATACGTCCCTTGACGAGCAATTTCCGGGCGACTGAAAACGGCGTCCCCGACTTGAAGATCCGAGACGTTTTCTCCGACTTCCTGAATCACACCGGCAACGTCCCAACCGATGACGAGCGGCATCTCATAGCTCAACATCTGACGCAAATAGCCTTCGCGTAGTTTCCAATCGACCGGGTTCACACTTGCGGCATAGACTTCGATTAAAACATCATCCGGTCCAATGGCTGGCTTGTCCAGTTCTCCGACCTTAAATTGTTCCGATCCACCATACTGTTCGATGTAAGCTGCCTTCATCCGTTGACTCCTCCTTCGATAATCGTTCCCTATCTTCTTCCCCGTCCGTAACAACGACAAACAGTCTGAAGATACACGACAGCTCCCCATCCAACGATGAGGAGCTGTTTCGTTAAGCATTCGTTTGTTGAAGGGTTGATGCCGTCTCATTCAAGGCATGAATCGCCTGCTGCAGTTCCATGACCTGTCCAACTTGATGACGTGTCAAACCGGATAATGACTCACTTTGTGAAAGCAAGGCATTCATGAACGTGTCGAGTTGACCGGTTGCTGTCGTGATAGCAGTAAGACTACTCGTCATCGTCGCGAACTGGGTCTGCGCCGACTGGATCGAACCGACGACTTCCGTTGCATCCATCTCAATCGTCTGTAGCGCTAACTGACTCTCGGCCATCCGCTCTTCCTGCTCACGTAGCAATGTCGTACTGGCATGAATGGAATTCCCCGTTTGCGTAACGTCCTGATCAACACGTTCGATGATCGCATTGATTTCCTTCGACGCTTCTGCCGTCTGTGCTGATAGATTACGAATTTCTTGCGCAACGACCGTAAAGCCTTTTCCGAACTCACCCGCACGAGCTGCTTCGATCGATGCGTTAAGACTAAGCAGGTTCGTTTGCGCCGCAATCGCATTAATGCTCGACGTGATGGCGACGATTTCCTGGAACCGTCCGGCGAGTTGTCCGAACGACGTGACCGACTCATCCATGCTCGTCGTCAATTGTTGTAAGGATTGTCCGGCAAGACCAATTGTCTGCCTGCTCTTTTCGGCTGTCGTTCGCGATGACGAACTTCGCTCGAGTGCGTGGTCGACAGAAACGGTCACATCCTCCATCCGGTTGACTTGCTGGTCGTTCAATTGGCGAATTTCACGAATCGCTTGAACGCTTCCTGCTGCATCATGTGCCAGCTGTTGCATCGCCAGATCAACCTGACTGAAGGAATCCTTCGCCGCGTCGACCGTTTCACTCATCTCTTCCGTGAACGTCGTTACTTCCGTTGCGGTTGCTGCCGTTTGTTCGAGAGCAATTTGCGACGTTGCCGCGTAGGCTTCCGACCGTTCTTGTTCTTGGCGGACGGCTAACATGACGTTCCGTCCAAAGACAGCGACAAAAACAGCCGCTGAGAAAATCATCAAATAGATGACATAGGCGACAATCAAGTCGAATGTATTCGTAAAGACAATCGTTCCCAGCATTGTGAATACTGCCATCTCAACGAGTCCAAGGATTCCGGCGAGAATGACCAAGCGCGGAATCAAATAAACGATTGAAATCGTCAAGTAGAGATAGACGATCGTCCAAATACTCGGCGACGGCAATGTCATCAAGACTAGAGCGAGGACGAAATACGTTAATGTCACTTGGACGTACTTCCCGCTTGGACGATGTCCAAGTAGGCGGTTACCCACAAGCAACGCGACCGTCAAGATCAAACCACCGACTAAAAACTGATAAAACACACTGATTGGGACGTAATTCATTTGCGCAAATAAGAAAATCAATGGATGCGCGATCGTAATTAACGTTGCAATCAGGCGGGACAAAATCTTTGTACTTTGTTGCTCGAGGGCAGATACCATCTTGTTCAAACTCCTTCACCTTATTAAAGTCATACAGTTGTTCATCGGCAGAAAGAATTCAATCGTTAAGTCCCTCGAGTGACTTTTTTTCTTGACGCTTTCTTGAGAGCGGGAGTACGGTTAACGTAGACTTTTTTCAGAAAAGAGGATTCATATGCTGTATGTACTCGTTGGTTTCGCGGGGGTACTGGGTGCCTCTGCGCGTTATGGGCTCGGACTGCTGATTAGTGACTTGACGACTGGTCCTTTCCCGTGGCCAACGCTTGTCATCAACTTGATCGGGAGTCTTCTTCTCGGCTATGCGACACACTTTTTATTTCGAACGAAACTCTTACATCAATATGCGATCACAGCCATCGGCACGGGTTTCATCGGCTCATTTACGACGTTTTCAACATTCAGCGTCGAGACCGTGACCTTACTCAACGAACGTCATTTAGCGGACGCGTTCCTCTATGTACTCGTCAGCCTATTCGGCGGTCTATTCCTGTCTTATGTCGGTTACGCGCTCGGAACACGACGACTGCGTCACGTGACGAAAGGACGTGAGTGAATGACGCTACTCGCTCTTGCCATCGGTGCTTTTTGTGGTGCCATCAGTCGTTTTGCCGTCAGTCAATGGATGAAGACGGTTTGGAAACGCGAATTTCCACTGGCGACGTTCCTGATTAACGTACTCGGTTCATTTTTACTTGGACTCGTCATCGGGGCGCAGCTCGATACGACATGGACGTTACTCTTAGGTACCGGCTTCCTCGGATCATTTACGACATTCTCAACGTTTAAAATCGAGACATTGCAGCTATTTCAGGACGGAAATCGCAAAGTGCTCACCCTCTATCTCATCTCGAGCTACGGTTTCGGAATTCTTGCAGCTTTCCTTGGAATCACACTTACAGCTTGAACGAAACAAGAGGCGACGGAAAAATCCGTCGCCTCTTGTCGTATCCGTTTTAGTTTAATCATTCATCCAGAATAGACCAACCGTCTCTGCTCCGGCATGCGTCCCGATCGCTGGTCCGAACGTGCCTTCGAGAATCGTCAAATCCGGGAACTTCGCTGCGACTTGTTGCCGCAGTTCCGCTGCCATTTCCGGTGCCATCGTCGTCGCGACATAAATCCGGTTCTTGTAGAACGTGTGCTGACGCATCGATTCATCGATTTGTTTAACCATTTCGATGTAAGCTTTCTTTAAAGAACGTGCTTTTTTGAATGGTACGATTTTTCCTGCTTCATCCGTCGTGATGATCGGTTTGATGCTGAGTAGGTTCGCCAGGAACAAGTCACCGGATGAGACACGTCCACCCCGACGCATCGTCTCCATATTACCGACGATCATATAGAAATGGGTCTTTTTCGTCAATGCTTGTAAAGCAGCGACGATTTCCTCGACGGATTTCCCCTGTGCCTCGAGCTCCATCCCGTAATGAATGAACTCTTGTTGGTTCTCAAACGCCGTATGAGAGTCGATGATGTGAACGGGGAAGCTGGCTGCTTCCGCTGCTGATGCTGAACTTTGGACAGTACTCGATAATCCATTCGTACAGTGCACTGCAATCGCACAGTCATAGCCTTCTTCTTTCAAGCGTTCGTATGTTCCGACGAACTCTCCAAAAATTGGTTGTGATGTTTTGGCAATCAGCTTTTTGTCCGCATCTAGGGCACGGAACAGTCGTTCGACCGTGATCGCATTCTCTTGATACGCCGTATCACCGAGTAAGATTTGAATCGGTACGACATTGACGCCGATCGCTTCTGCCTCTTCCTTCGTGAAATAGGCCATACTATCGGTCACCCATGCTATTTTAGTCATTTTCCTTAGCCTCCGTTAGATTCTTCTCGCTTTATCCTACCATATACAGAAGTGGAAATCGCAAGAAACGTCATGACATCATCTGAAAATGAAACGATGTGCGCTTATGATAGTGTTTGCCGGCATGTAAGACGACGGAAGGAAAATTCGGTTGGTTGATCGCATCCGGCAACCCTTGTGTCTCAAAACAGATGCCAAGGTATGGCGTTGCTCGTCTTCCACAAATCGTAAACTCGCCTGACAAGTGATTAGCGGTGTAAACGACAACTCCCGGTTGATCCGTCACGACGCGCAAACGTCTACCACTGATTGGTTCGTCGAGAACGATTTCCCCACCCTCTCTGAGTAAAAAGGGGTGATCGACACCACTACCTGCTTGACGCAACTCTTCGTCTGGTGCGTGTGTCACTTCATGTAGCGGACGAGCTTCCGAAAAATCAAAGACGGTGTCTGTTACCGGGAGAATGTCACCGGTCGGTACCGCATCTTTGGTCAACGGAACATAAAAAGGTGCATCCATTCGTAACAGATGCTGTTCAATCGTCGTTTTTGCTTCACCCGTCAAGTTAAAGTACGTATGATTCGTCGGACTGAATGGTGTCGAAGCTGTCGTCTCCGCTTCATAATGAATATGCAGGACGTTCTCATCCGTCCATTCGAAGGTTAGCGTGAACGACAAGTGACCCGGATAGCCGTTCTCACCACTCGGACTATCTAAACGTAGAACAAGTTTGTCGCCGTTGATTTCGTGTGTGAACATCCGGTTCGCCCAATTTTCGCTTCCTCCATGGAGGTGATGTTCACCCTCATTTTGCTCAAGAACGTACGTCATCCCTTCCAACGCGAACGCGCCATTCGCAATTCTTCCGCCGACGCGTCCGATCGTGGCGCCTAAGTGATGCGGATCATTCTGATATTCTGATAGGTCGTCAAACGCGAGTACGACATTTTCGATCATTCCATGCTGATCCGGAACCCGGATGGCAAGAATTTTTGCGCCTCGGTTCAAAATATCGATACTATGCCCATGCACATTTTGTAACGTGAATCGTAACAAGGACTGATCACCTAGTTGTCCTACTTCTGTTGTCGTAATCATCATCTGCTTCCTCCTGTACGATACATTTTCCTGTTTTCGTATTTACCCTCGGAACGAGACAAAAAAACAACAATGGCAAAATGCCACTGTTGTTAAAGAGACGGGAGAGGTAATCGCACTTCGATCCGAGTTCCTTGATGGATGATCGAGTGGACGTGTAATGTTGCAGTCAGACCGTATGTCACGTCTAATGCGCGTCGAATCAGGAACAGGTTCGAATCTCCCGCTTCCTGTTGATTCAGTTGTTGCATCACGGCAAGCGGCATCCCTTGTCCATTATCCGTGACTTCGATGACCCAGTCCGTCGTCGCCCTAAAGGCACGGACATCAATCCGGTGATGTCGTCCTGCCTTTACGAACGCATGACGCAGTGCATTATCGACAAGCTGCGTCACAAGGAATGGAAAGACGAAGTATTCTTCAACAGCGGTCTCGATATCAAGATCGACCGTGATATCGGCGGAGGTCAGTTGATTCGGGCGACGCCGTGTTCCTTCTAGTGATAAATAGGCCTTCAGGGTCGCCAGTTCCTCGCGTAGTGGATGTTCATCATGACGCGTCGCTGCCGTCAAAAGTTGAAGCAGCGCATTCAATTGATGTTTCACAGGAGTTCCCGGATCAGCTGTCCGCTGGATTTCTTCGATGATACCTTTTAGATAGCTGACGTGTAACATCGGTTTCATCTTTCTCCCACTTAATCGGAGCAACTGATCTTCTCGGTGCATGTGTAGCTCTCGTGCTAATAAACGGACGAGTTGTTCCGTCATCCGCTCGACAGTGTCGTCAAATAAGTCTTTCGAAAAGTAACAGATGACACCTGCCTTTTGACCGTTAATGCGCATCGGATGAAAACTGAGAATTTGTCCCGTCTGCTCGTCTTCCTGTCGGACGGGTTCTTCTGCTTCGATCCATCGTTGTTCCTCACGTCTCGGTTGCTCGCCACAGACTGCTGGTTGCTGGTCCGTCATATCAATGACGACCTCTGTCGCCCCGAGCACGACGATCCGTTGCATCTTCGTTTCCTTCAATAACGTCGCTCCAATCTGCCGCGCGACTTCCGAAGTCAATCCCTGCTTTCGTAAAGGTTGTAACGCTTGCAATAGACGATCGGAACGCTCGGTCTGGCGGACGAAGAGATCGCCTTCGAGTCGTAGTTGTGTCCGTAAGATCATGATGAACAATACGACCCCACATATGTTTGCGAACAGTAACGGAAAAGCAGCACGGCTCATCAAATCAAGCGCTTCTGCCGTATCGGGGGCAAGTAATAACGTAATCCCACTTTCGAACAATAATGCCGTCAATACGATACCAATCGGTGGAACGAGCGCATAACCATCATGCAAACGCCAGCGTTTTCGATACCAGCCACTCGCAAGTCCAGCGAGCATTGCGATGATCCAACCTGCTTCTGCCCCTAACGAACCGAGTACGTAGCGGTGTAGACCAACCAAACACCCCGTGATGCCGCCGATCACTGGTCCACCAATCAATCCGCTCGTCACGATGACAGCGAGTCGGGTATCGAGCAATAGGGCATCCTTTTCGACGGCTAATCCAAGTAACGGATCAATCGTCGTATCTTGCGAAAGTTCAATTCCTGCGTAGTTCATTAAAATACCGGATGACACGAATGCAAACAGCAGTGGAAGATTCATTCCGCGGTCCATCTTGAATATGTATCGGGAAATGCGCCACTGGGACAATAAAAAGGCTAACAGTGCTAACATACCTAAACGACTCAGTAAGAATGGAATCTGCTCGAGCACGGAATACCTCCTCGTTTCATAGGACGCGATTTAACAATAAAGTAGCTGTAGATTACATTCCCGCTCCTCTCTGCATTCTCCTATCATGCCTGCCGAAAGTTCGCACAATCCGTCCATTCTTGATTTTTTGACTGATGCGATGAAAAAAAGCCGGTTCCTCCATGAGGAACCGACCATCTTATGCTTCTGCTTGTTCAGCTGGATGCAACCAAATCTTGACGCGGTTGATTTGATAGTTTTCCATTTCCATCACTTCGACGGAGAAGTCTGGTGTGTCGATATGCTCACCTGGCTGAAGATCGATGTTATGCATCTGAATCCAGCCACCGATCGTATCGACATCTTCGACATTCGTAAAACGAATGTTGAAACGTTCTTCCAAGTCAGCGAGCAAGACTGTACCGTCGAGCAAGAACTCGTCCGATTTGACCTGTTCGATTTCTTCGACTTCATCTGCGTCGAATTCATCACGGATTTCACCGACGATTTCTTCGAGTAAGTCTTCCATCGAGACGAGACCTGCCGTTCCACCATATTCATCGACGACGAGAACGAGATGGGTCCGGGTCCGTTTCATCTTGCGAAGTGTCTCTTGAAGCGACGTCACTTCCGAAACAACCGGTAAATCCTTGATATAATGCGTTACCGGATGCTCATTCCCGTTCGCATAATCCGTCAAGACTTCCTTGACGTTGACGTATCCGAGAATCCGGTCTTTATCGTTTTCTTCTGTGACCGGGTAACGCGTGTACGGATTATCCATGAAGATTTCCATCAGTTCATCTTTCGTCAAACGTTCCGATATCGTCTCCATCCGCATCCGCGGCACCATCAAATCTTTGACGATGTGCTCATCAAACGCAAAGACGTTTTGCATGAGGGCAAGTTCCGTTTGGTTGATTTCACCACTTTGGAAACTTTGCGCCATGATGATTTTCAATTCATCTTCCGAGTGGGCTTGTTCGTGCCCTGCTGGTTTGACACCGAACAGACCGAGGAATAAGCGTGCTGAACCGTTGAGTAACCAAATGAATGGGTACATGATTTTACCGAACACATAAAGTGGACGAGCAAACAACAATGTCATGCGTTCTGCATACTGAATCGCAAGCGTCTTCGGAGCGAGTTCACCGATGACGACGTGTAAGAACGTTACGGATACGAATGCGATACCAAACGACAAGAGTGTCGAAACAGCAGCCGAGATCCCGAAGTCGTCGAAGACAGGATGCAAGATCTTTTCAACGGTTGGTTCACCAAGTGCCCCAAGACCAAGTGCCGTGACCGTGATACCAAGCTGACAGGCAGACAAGTAGTAGTCGAGATCGCCCGCGATTTTTTTCGCAAGGACGGCACTTTTGTTCCCTTCTTGAATCATTTGATCCAAACGCGACATCCGAACCTTAACGACAGCAAATTCCGATCCGACGAAAAACGCCGTCAACGCAATCAACAAGACCACTAAAAATAAATTGATGAATAATATAGTATCCAAAATCCCCTAAACAGGGGTCACCTCCATTGTTTTGTATTAAAGCTGTGCAATCAAGGAAGCAATCAATGTCAGACGCCGGGACAGTTCTAAGCGGATCGCTTGTTTTTCGACGTCCGTCGAATGTAACAAACGCTGCTCGAGTCCTTCAACCGTCGCCTGAAGTTGTTTCACTTCCTGATAAATCGTCTCCCCTGTTTTTTGTTCCCGTTCCGTAAAAGAAGCAAGAATCTCTTGCAGGGAAAGCCGTTGAGACTTCAAATATTCAATCTTTTCGATTTGATGAATGACCGATTCGTCATACAGACGGTAGCCAGACGCGGTACGCTCTGGTGTTAACAGACCGAGTGATGTGTAATAATCGATCGTTCGTTTTGATAAGCCGGTGGTCTCCGCGACCTGACCGATTCGAAGTAACGCCTTCCCAAAAGATTCTCACCTCCTTTCCATAGCTAGTTCTTTTATCTTATCATGTCAAAACCATACAGTAAAACGTCGCGCTTTTTTAGAGAAAAAAACGACTACTCCCGTTCGCACGAGAATAATCGTTTCATCTCACTTTTTCATACGGTTGCGACAGGTTCTTCGACTGGTACACCGACGATCGACCGTTCCAGTAATTCAACGACATCGTACGTGGCAACCGCCTCGTCGACTTCCTTCGCCTTCGTGCCGTCACTGAGCATCGTCAGACAGTACGGACATGCTGACCCAATGACAGACGGTTGGACCGTCAACAATTGTTCTGTCCGTGCGACGTTGACTCGTGCGCCGACTTTTTCTTCTTGCCACATCATCCCGCCGCCAGCACCGCAACACATCCCTTTTTCGCGGTTGCGTTCCGTCTCGACGAGCGTGATTCCTGGAATCTTCTCGAGAATATAACGTGGTGCGTCGTAAATATCATTGTAACGACCGAGATAACACGAATCGTGATAGACGACACGCTCCTTGACTTCATGGAGCGGTGTGATTCGTTTCTCGTCAATCAGTCGTGCGAGCAATTCAGTATGGTGATACACTTCCACGTCCGGACTAAGTCCGAAGTCTGGATACTCGTTTTTAAATGTATTGTAGGCATGCGGATCAATCGTGACGATCTTTTTAACGCCGTATTTCTCAAATGATTTAATGTTTGCTTCCGCGAGTTCCTGGAACAAGACTTCGTTCCCGATCCGGCGCGGTGTATCCCCTGAGTTTTTCTCATCGTTTCCGAGAATCGCAAACGAGATGTCTGCCTCGTTTAGAATACGCGCAAACGCCATCGCGATTTTTTGACTTCGGTTATCGTACGATCCCATCGCACCAACCCAGAACAGGTACTCGAAGTCTTCGCCCGCTTTTTTCTTCTCCTTTGCTGTCGGAACGACGAGTTCATCCCGGTTTTTCCGCCAGTTTTCGCGTTCTTTCCGGTTCATCCCCCACGGATTACCTTGACGTTCGATGTTCGCCATCGTCCGTTGCATCTCCGGATCCATCTTGCCTTCCATCATGACAAGGTGACGACGAAGATCGATGATCTTATCGACATGTTCGTTCATGACCGGACACTGATCTTCACAGTTCCGACAAGTCGTACACGCCCAGATTTCTTCTTCCGTAATGACATTCCCAATCAATGAATCCGGAACGATATCCATCTGTCCGGCTGCTGCCAGTGAAGCGATTTGGTTGCCTTGCGATCCTTCAAACGCAAAGGCAGGTGCCCATGGCGAACGTTGAGTGATTGCTGCCGTTTTCATGTTGAGATGGTCCCGTAATTTAACGATCAAATCCATCGGCGACAGCATCTTCCCCGTTCCGCTCGCTGGGCACATATTCGTACAGCGTCCACACTCGACGCAAGCATACAGATCAACGAGCTGTTTCTGATTGAAATCTTCGATTCGGTTGACCCCGAAGCTAAATTCCGCTTCGTCGTCTTCTGCCTCTTCCATGACCGATAGATCAATCGGCGCCAAACGCCCGACTTTCGATGTTCGACCGAGCCAAACATTGGCTGTGCCGGCAATCAAGTGCGCATGTTTACCTTGCGGGATGTAAACCATGAAGCTAAGTAAGAACAGTAAGTGCGCCCACCAGAAGAAAACGAATAATCCGAACGCAACTGATTCCGGCACCCAACTGAATAAGAACGCGATGCTTGAAGCAACTGGTTCACCGAGCGTCGAATGATTCTCATAAACAAGGAAGAATCCATTTCCGAATAGGACGGCGACCATCAAACCACCGATGAAAATCAACGCAAGACCCGCCATGAAGTTTCGTTTCAAACGAACGAGTTTCTCGACGTACCGGCGATAAAATCCCCAAACGACGGCAATCAAGATGACGAGCATGACGATTTCTTGGAAGAATGTAAAAATCGGATAAAGCGGACCGAGTGGGACGTGCGGGAAACGCTGACCGACGGCGAGTCCTTTCCAGATAAAATCGATCGCTCCGAATTGAACAAGTAAGAAGCCGTAGAACATCATGACGTGGATAGCGCCACTTTTCTTATCCTTTAATAATTTCTTTTGACCGAAAACGTTGACTAAGACCGCGTCCAGTCGTTCTTTGTTCGTCAGTGTCCATTCCGCCTTTTTCCCCCGTTTAATGGCGGCATAACGACTTTTGACGAGTGACGTGAACAGATAGCCCGCATAGCCGATGACGAGTAGGAAGGCAATCCAGTTAATGAGTAAAAACGTATTCATGTTCGAACAAACCCCTTTCCCCCTAAAGCAGTTGTGTTGAAATGAGTATAGCATATAATGAATGGCTATTCATTCATTTTTTTCATTTAGTTTTTACTGTGTCACATAAGCAGATAAGTACTCAAAAAAAATCAAGCAGTGGATCATCCACCGCTTGATTTAATCACATCCGATAAGTCATTTTTTTAATTTCATCGCATTGGCCATCAGACCAGGGATGTCCGTATTTTCATGCAATCCACTGAACTGTTCGCTTTGTGGACCGTACGCGTAGAGCGGAACGTCAACACCTGTATGCACGGCAGTCGTCCAGCCGACATACGCTCGTTTACTGATCATCTCATTCAATGTCATGACGCGTTTCTTCGCATCCACTTTTTGCAACGTCTGAATTTCTTCAGCCGTCAAATCAAACGTCGTTTCTCGTTTGACGACAGTTGCGATGTTCGATAAGTCGTTGTTGAACTGACGAACCATCTCATCTCCCGTCGCCTTGACGTTTTTCAAGACTTCCGGTTTCGCTACGTACTCATCGTATCCACCGACTGACATACCACCTGTATCATGGTCACCGGCAACGACGACTAAAGTATGTTTATCTTTTGCAGCAAAACGAAGCACTTTTTCGACAGCCTGGTGGAACGCTTCTGCATCCTTCATCGCCCAAGCAGCATCATGCGCGTGACCCGCCCAGTCAATCTGACTTCCTTCTACCATCAAGAAGAAGCCATCGCGATCTTTCTTCAATGTTTGCAGGGCTTTCGATGTCATCGTCGCAAGACTCGGTTGATTCGTGTTTTCCCGGTCCAGTTCTGGTGCCATTCCTTCTTCTGCAAACAATCCAAGAACTTTACGACCGTCCGTCTCATTTAGACTTTCGAGTGAATCCGCATACTGGTATCCTGCTCGTTCTGCTTTCTTCACTAGATTACCAGCCTCTTGAACGCCACCATTTTTCTGATCAAAAAAGAACTTCTGACCGCCACCAAGTAAGACGTCGACTTTCATTTCATCCATGTATTGCTTCGCGATGTCCGCTTCGTTCGCGCGCGTTGCGACGTGTGATGCAAAAACAGCTGGTGTCGCATGGGTGATAGCTGATGTCGAGACAAGTCCTGTTGCTTTGCCTGCTTGATCCGCCCGATCAAGAATAGACGCCACTTCTTTTCCACTTGGATCCATACCGATTGTTCCGTTGTTTGTTTTTGTTCCTGTTGCCATCGCCGTTCCGGCAGCAGCTGAATCGGTCACTTTCGTGTTTGCCGAATACGTCCGCATCATTCCTTTTAAGTGACCGTCGAGTTCCGTCTCCTCGCCTCCTTGATACCAGCGATAATTCGTTGCATAGGCAGCCGAATAACCGTCCGGGATCATGAAGATGACATTTTTAACCTTCGCTTGTTTCGTGTTTTGTTTTGCCTCGACCGGCTGAGCCGATTCATATGTATAGCCCGCAACTCCCGTCATAAGCACTGTACCGAGAATACCTGTCGCCATCCATTTCTTGTTCATTTGTGTTTCCTCCCTGTTCACGATGATGGTTTCATCATACCGAGCGAATGTAAATGAACGATGGAGACCGCTTTAAGGAATATAAAGAAACGATGACAGCCGAGTTACCACTTCATCTCTTCAAACATGTAATAGCCTTTGTGCTGTTCTTCTAAATATGCCGATAATGGAAGACGGACGTCTTCACTCGTGATGTACTCCGCTAAATCTGTTTGGTTGATCCACTTCGTCTCAATGATTTCTTCATCGGGATCATTTGAATCAAGTAAACCACTCACTTCGCAATCAAAATAAGTCACGAGGCTGTGCGCTTGATAGGTCGGCATGAAGTTCTCCGTTAAGAAAGCAAACGACGACGATGTGACCGTCAAACCGGTTTCTTCTTCCACCTCGCGACGCAGTGCTTGCTCGAGGGTCTCTCCAGACTCAATCTGTCCACCGGGTAAGCTCCAGCGTTTCTCCTGACCCGATTGATTATGGACGATGAGCAGTTGATCGCCCTTACGGATGATCGCGACGATGATTCGATAGAGTGGATACATGACGCTTCCTCCTAAAAAGACCACCTTGCCTAAAACAAGATGGTCCACTGTGATTGTTTATTCTAGACCGAGCGACTGTGGCAGACGGACTGCACGTGCGAAGGCATTTTTATAGTCCTTTTTCGCGACTAACTTTTCGACTTCACGGATTGCTGGATGCTGTTCGTCCGCGAACGCACCAAGAATCGTCAAGTAACGCTCGTATACTTGATCGTCTTCCTGACGTGCTTTCAAGAGCGCTGTATACAGCATGACGGTATCTTCGCCGTATAAGACGGGTAATTCTTCATTGATTAAAAGTAACGTATCGATGGACTCCGGATCGACCTTCGGATTGTATTCCGTGATGACCTGCTCTGCGAGTCCTTCGAGTTGATCGCGCCATTCGTTGTAACGCGGCTCATCGTTCTCGAGCCATTCAAACCATTCCTCTTCCAACATCTGCTCCATTTGACGTACTGTTTGTTCAAATGCCATTCGTCTCACTCCGTTCCCAAGTTAAATCAATCGTATACGTACCGACTGCTTGTCCATTCATCTTTAATGTATAGCGAAACTGCATCTGCTGCCGTTTCATCTCAATTGTCTCCGTGTCCGTTTCCATCAACATCTGACCGAATTGACTGCCATATTGGCTTTTGGTCGTCTCTCCTAAAATGAAGACGTGATGCATCGCAACAGGACCTTTGCGATTCAAAGCGATCTGGTCTTTTGACCATTTGATCGTCGTATCGATCGGTTGTTCATCCGGCTGAACGAACTTCACGGCAAAACCGTCTTTTGTTTCGAACAATGTGCCGTCCGCCTCAAGTTCGACCGATTCACGCATCGGACCATCTTCGATCGTCGTCACTTGTCGTAATGACACCGGGTACTTTACTGGTTTCACTTCTATCACCTCATCGTTTAGCGTACACGATTTTTTCGTCTGATGCACCTTCTGCTTACATGCAAGAAAAAAACGGATTCGATGTACTTCGAATCCGTTCAAAACATATTAGCGCACACGGTATAGACGAGCTTCGAATGGACGAAGTTCCAGTTCTGTTCCTTCATGATGCATCGTCGGATAGTTGCCAAGCAACATATTGTCCGAGTGCAAGATGATGTCCGTATCGATTTCTGCTGTTTCGCCTTTTAAGTTTGTAACGATCAAGAATTGTTCGTCACCAAACGTCCGTGTATACGCGTAGACTTTCGTGTCTTCCGGTAAGATGAGATCGTAAGCGCCGTAAATCAACGTCTCTTCCATCTTACGGATTTGGATCATTCGTTTGTAGAAGTTCAAGATCGAATCTTCATCCTGTTCTTGCGACGCGACGTTGATGTCCGCGTAGTTCGGGTTGACACCGAACCATGGAGATTGATTTGAGAAGCCACCGTTTTGCTCATTTGTCCATTGCATTGGTGTGCGTGAGTTATCACGAGACGAGTTCCAGATGACTTCCATGATTTCCTCATGTGTCTTCCCGGAAGCGAGTTGCATCTCGTACATGTTTTTTGTCGCAACATCATCATAATCCGAGATGTCCGGGAATTGAACGTTCGTCATCCCGATCTCTTGTCCTTGATAGATGAACGGTGTGCCTTGCATGAAGAAATACATCATCGCAAGCGACTTCGCGCTCTCTTTCCAGTACTGTTCCTCGTCACCCCAAAGGGAGACCGAACGAACCTTATCGTGGTTTTCGAGGTATAACGCATTCCAACCTGTTGCTTCAAGTCCTTTTTGCCATTTCGTCAGCACTTGTTTCAGTTTGACGACGTCGACGCCTTTTTCTGCATCTGCACGCCAGAGATCCATGTGCTCGAACTGGAAGACCATGTTCATCTTACCGTTCTCTTCTCCGACCCAGAGATCCGCTTCTTCCGGTGTGACGCCGTTTGCTTCTCCGACTGTCATGATATCGTATTTCGAGAACGTCTCATCCTTCAACTCTTCGAGATACGCATGGATGCCTTCGACGTTCATATGCATATCGAATGAAGGGACATACGGCATACCGAGCGGATTCGGGAGATCAGCGAATGATTGATCCTTGTTGATGTGACTGATCGCATCGATTCGGAAACCGTCGATACCTTTATCGAGCCACCAGTTGATCATCGTATAGACCGCTTGACGCATGTCGCGGTTTTGCCAGTTCAAGTCTGGTTGACGACGAGAGAAGACGTGCAGGAAGTACTGCTCTGTCTTTTCATCATATTCCCATGCTGATCCACCGAAAATACTTTCCCAGTTGTTCGGTTCTCCACCATTGACCGCATCTTTCCAGATGTACCAATCGCGTTTCTCATTGTCTTTCGACGAACGTGATTCAAGGAACCACGGGTGTTCATCCGATGTGTGGTTAACGACGAGATCAAGCAAGACCTTGATGTCGCGCTTATGCGCTTCTTCCATCAAGAGATCGAAGTCCGTCATCGTACCGAACTCATCCATGATGTCTTCATAATCACTAATGTCATATCCGTTATCGTCGTTCGGTGACTTGAACATCGGGCAAATCCAAAGAACGTCGACGCCAAGATCCTTCAAATAATCCAATTTTGCGATGATACCCGGAATATCGCCGATTCCATCGTTGTTTGCATCGTAAAAGCTGCGTGGATAGATTTGGTAAGCAACTGCTTCTTTCCACCAAGCTCGTGTAATTGTTTGTTGGGCCGTTTCAGGGCGCGGTATCATTTGTGTCATGTGTCGTGAATCCTCTCGTAGGTCAGTCTTTGGGGTGTTGTTTTCATCAGTCATTGAACTTCTATACACATAGCGCAACCGATTGCGCAATTCCTCTACCTTCATCTTATCAAATCCACTTTTAAAGTCAATGTTTCGGGGGTGATTCCACCATTTCACATCAACGGTTGTCACTCTTCGTTCACACTGAATATTTCAGATCGTTTTACATTACATTTACTGAATTATCCTACACTGTTTATCGGTCGATTTCTACCCTTTTGCATAACCTTTCCTTCCGAAAGTGAATCTTTTTTTCTTCGTTCGGGTATACCCTTACCAATGCATGTAAAAAAGGGGGATTTTCAGGATGAAGGGACAATTCTTTATTGGTGGACAATGGCTAGATCACGGACGAGAACGGACGGATGTTACGAATCCAGCAACTGGAGAAGTCGTCGGTAGTGTACCAAACGGAACAAAATCAGACGTCAACGACGCAGTAGAAGCAGCACGGAAGGCATTTCCTGACTGGTCGAAGCGGACAGTCTACGAACGTGCCGAGCTTCTCGAGAAGTTATATGCGAAGATGATTGAGAAAAAAGATGAACTGGCTCGCCTGATGACGCTTGAAATGGGGAAACCGCTCGCTGAGTCAGAAGGTGAAGTGCAGTATGCCGCAAACTTCGTCAAATGGTTTGCAGAGGAAGGAAAACGCGCTTATGGACGTGTCATTCCAACGCATGATGCGAGCAAACGACTTCAAGTCATCAAACAGCCGGTTGGTGTCGTTGCTGCGATCACACCATGGAATTTCCCGGCTGCCATGATTACCCGAAAGCTTGCTCCGGCACTCGTCGCTGGATGTACGTTCGTCATCAAACCACCAACAGCGACTCCGCTTACCGCGCTTCGTCTTCTTGAACTCTGTCAAGAAGTTGGGATTCCAGAAGGCGTCGTCAATGCCGTTACAGGGAGCGGGAAAGCACTCGGTGAATCACTCGCGACACATCCGCATGTCGATAAGATCACCTTCACTGGTTCAACTGAAGTCGGACGGACGCTGATGGCTCAGGGAGCAGAGACGATCAAAGCGATGTCGCTTGAACTCGGCGGACATGCACCGATTCTCGTCTTTGATGACTGTGACCTTGATTTAGCTGTCGCTGAGACGATTAAGTCGAAATTCCGTAATGGCGGTCAAACGTGTGTCTGTGGAAACCGGATTTACGTATCCGACTCGATCTATGACGCGTTCGTTGAAAAACTCGGGCAAGAGACAGCGAAGCTGAAGACCGGAAATGGTTTGGATGCTGAGACGAAGATTGGACCGATGATCAATAAGGCGGGTTACGATAAAGTCAAAAAACATGTTGATGATGCGACATCCGCTGGTGCACGAGTCGTCACGGGCGGAACAGGAACGACGGATGAGGAGAACGATGTCTATTATTATGAAGCAACCGTTCTCGCGGACGTAAAACCCGGCATGCTGATCATGAACGAGGAGACGTTCGGACCTGTTGCTCCCGTCCAGCGTGTCAGTTCTGATGAGGAAGCAGTTCGTTACGCCAACCAGACACCGTTCGGTCTCGCTTCGTACGTCTTTACGAAGGATTACGCGCGTGCGATTCGTGCGATCGAAGGGCTTGATTATGGAATCGTCGGCTGGAATGATGGTGTTCCTTCTGCTGCGCAAGCACCATTTGGTGGAATGAAACAATCCGGTCTTGGGCGCGAAGGTGGCAGTGAAGGACTCGAAGCGTATCTCGAGACGAAGTATATTTCCATCGGTGGACTAGCGTGAACGCGGCGGATTGGTTCGTCCAATGTTTAGAGGCAGAGGGCGTCACGCATATCTTCGGTGTTCCCGGTGAGGAAAATATTACATTACTCGAATCACTCAGTCGTTCATCGATCACGTTCATCACGACACGTCACGAAACGAACGCTGCGTTCATGGCAGCGATGTTCGGTCGCCTGAGTGGGCGACCGGGTGTCTGCCTATCGACGCTTGGTCCCGGTGCGACCAACATGATGACCGGTATTGCAAGTGCGACGATGGATCACTCCCCTGTCGTTGCGATCACAGGTCAAGGCGCGACAGCACGGCAACACAAAGCATCGCATCAAATGTTTAATCTCGTAGACCTCTATCGTCCTGTCACGAAGTCTAGTACGTCCGTTCTGTCAGCGGAGGTCATTCCGGAAATCGTTCGACGTGCCTTCGCGACAGCAAAAAGCGAAAAACCAGGGGCAACCCATATTTCTTTTCCAGAAGACATTGCAAAACAAGAACGTGATCAAGCAGCGACACCCCTACAGCAGGACAGTACACCAACGCATCTCCATTCCTTGACGATTGATGATCCCGATGCCTTACGTCTGATTGAGCGCGCAAAACGTCCAGTCATCATTGCTGGATTTGGTATTCATCGGCAACAAGCACTTGATGCGTTTCGAGCATTCGTCGAAAAGCTCCAAGCTCCCGTCGTCGAGACGATGATGGGAAAAGGAGCGATTTCTTCACACCATCCGCTTGCCGCACACACAATCGGTTTACCAGACGTCGATTACAACCAACGGATTCTCGATGCGAGTGACCTCATCATTACGGTGGGCTACGATATTACGGAGTTACCTCCGCAAAAATGGAATCCGAAAAAGACACCGATCGTCCATTTGGATACGAATCCTCACGAAATCGATGCTTATTATCCGGTTGTCGCGAACGTAGTCGGACCACTCGTCGATATGCTGACTGTATTGACTCCTTTACTGCCCGAGCGTGCGTGGAACGACTGGCAACAAGATCGCGATAAATTACGCGACGAGATTCAAGAAACGTACTCGCTTGCCCTGCCTTTACATCCTCAAAGTATCGTCCGTGAACTCGAACGAACTGTCGGCGAAGATGGCATGGTCTTCTCGGACGTCGGCGCACATAAAGTCTGGCTCGCACGCCATTATCAAACGACACGTCCGGATCAGTTATTCATTTCCAACGGATTTGCTTCGATGGGCTATGGTTTATCGAGTGCGCTCGCAGCCAAGCTGTTATATCCGGACCGGCGAATCGTCTGTGCCGCTGGAGATGGTGCCTTTTTGATGAATGGACAAGATCTCGAGACCGCTGTTCGTCTGAAGCTTCCGCTCGTCGTATTGATTTGGCGTGACGGAACCTATGGACTGATTGAATGGAAACAACAACAAGCGTTTGGGCGTTCGTCTTACATCACGTTTGACAATCCAGACCTCGTTCAACTGGCTCATGCTTTCGGTGCACTCGGTCTCCGTGTCGGTGAACACGGCTCCCTCGCACATTGTCTTGACCAAGCATTTGCAAGTGATGGACCCGTTTTGATTGACTGTCCGGTCGATTACCGGGAAAATCTAAAGTTAAGTGAACGTCTCCGGACGTATGGAGGATGATATACATGACACAACCACGTAAGCTGCAATCTATTTCTGATTTTGATCAATTTGCGTCCGAACATACCGCGTTCGTGATTTGCAAACACAGCACGACATGCCCGATCAGTGCCGCAGGATTCTCGGAGTATACGAAGTTCGCGGATGAAACGTCTGTTCCAACGGCGTATCTTTTCGTCCAAGAAGCTCGGACGTTATCGAATCACATCGCCGAACATTACAGCGTTCGACACGAGTCACCACAAGTGTTGTTCATTCAAGACGGTAAATCGGTCTGGACAGCCTCTCATTACGACATCACAAAAGATGCACTCGAAACGAACGTCCAGTAATGCTAGCTATGAAACAAGCCTCCGGCTGTTTCATACTGAAGACAAAGCGCAATTTTTCTTTAACGAGAAGGATTGTGCTTTTTTTTGTTTACCTCGAATCGTTATCCTAGGAAGCGATTTCGAGTGTACAACATGCTTCTCTCCTCGTTTAGCCTACTAGAAAAACGCTTTCAATCTTACATAAAAAATAAAATTATCTTTCTTAGCTATTATTATTTGTAATTCGAACTAAATCGGATTAAGATAAACTACAGATAGAACGACCGTATAGAAATATGTACCGTTAGTTTAGTTAGGAGGATATTCATGCAACAAAGTGCAACTCACACAGCTCGAGCTCCTTACGGCATTCTCGCCGTTTTGATGATCGGAGCATTCATTGCTTTCTTAAATAATACCTTGCTCAACATCGCCCTTCCTTCGATCATGAAGGACCTAGCGATCGAACCATCAACTGCTCAATGGCTGTCGACTGGTTTCATGCTCGTCAACGGTGTCTTGATTCCGACATCTGCGTTCTTGATTCAAAAATATTCGGTTCGTCGCCTCTTCTTACTCGCGATGACCCTCTTCTCGGCCGGAACAATTCTTGCCGGCTTCGCAGAAGTCTTCCCTGTGCTACTCGCAGGACGGATGATTCAAGCATCCGGTTCTGCAATCATGATGCCGTTACTGATGAACGTCATGCTCGTTAGTTTCCCGATTGAAAAACGCGGAACCGCAATGGGATTCTTCGGATTAATCATGATGGGTGCCCCAGCGATCGGACCGACGTTGTCTGGTTGGATCATCGAGCACTACGATTGGCGGATGTTATTCCACTTCATCACACCAATCGCCTTGATCGTTCTCGTCGCTGGTTTCTTCTTACTTCGTGACGTCAAGGAACGGTCTGCCGCTCGGATCGATCTCGCTTCCGTGGCACTTTCGTCACTTGGTTTCGGTGGCTTATTGTACGGTTTCAGTTCTGCCGGCTCTAAAGGTTGGGATAGCTTCCACGTCTATGGAGCGCTGATTGTCGGGGTCATCGCACTCGTAACATTCATTTACCGTCAGCTCCATATGGAACGTCCGATGCTCAACTTCAAGATTTACCGTTACCCGATGTTTGCCTTGTCTTCTGCCATCTCGATGGTCGTCACGATGGCGATGTTCTCGGGCATGTTATTGCTTCCGATCTATGTCCAGACGATTCGCGGTATTTCACCACTCGATGCGGGTCTCATGCTATTACCGGGTGCCATCTTGATGGCCGTCATGTCACCAATCAACGGGAAACTGTTTGATAAGATCGGTGGACGTCCTCTTGCGTTGACTGGTTTGTTC
The DNA here is from genome assembly GCF_018618915.1 of Exiguobacterium sp. s91. Lineage (NCBI taxonomy): Bacteria > Bacillati > Bacillota > Bacilli > Caryophanales > Exiguobacterium > Exiguobacterium sp. s91. The sequence continues at coordinate 192,062 of NZ_JACSMZ010000002.1, forward strand.
ATCACAGTCGTTACCAGTTACTACTTCAGTCAGCTTGAGATGGATACGACGTATACACATCTGATCGTCCTGTATTCGTTACGGATGTTCGGGATGTCAATGGTCATGATGCCAGTCTCGACGAATGGTTTGAACCAGTTACCAACGCGCTACTATCCACACGGAACAGCGATGAACAATACGTTGCAACAAGTATCCGGTGCGATCGGAACCGCCTTGCTCGTAACGATCATGTCGACGCATGCCAAGACGCGTGGGACAGAACTCGCGGCTGAAGCGGCGAAGAACATGACGAGTCAACCGACAGCTGAAGCGGCTGCTGCTCTGAAACAGCAGATCACGATGCAAGCGACGCTTGACGGAATCAACTATGCGTTCTTCATCTCGACGTTCATCGCTGGTCTAGCATTCGTCCTTGCCTTCTTCATTAAACGGGCGACACAAGCCGAAGATATCATCAGCGATCAACGCTCATTGAACGAAACGATCGTCAAACCACAAGTTTCCAATCAGTAAGTGCAAAAGCAGTCGCCTCTCGCGACTGCTTTTTTTATTTCTTAAGCTATATACTGGTACCCCCCATACCTATATGTTAGAGTAAAGATAACAACAAGATCACCAAAGGAGGCACGACTATGACACACGATCACCCCGTCGTTCCACGAACGAATGAAGAACAAGATGCGTTGATGAAGCGATTGAAGCGCATCGAAGGACAAGTCCGCGGGATTGCTAATATGGTCGCTGAAGATCGGTATTGTATCGACATTTTGACGCAAACGGCATCAATCCAAGCAGCTTTGCGGCAAGTCGAACTACAAATCATCGAACGCCACGTTAAGATGTGCATGCATGAAGTCGCCACCCGTCAAGATAGTACGGACGCTTACGTCGATGAATTGATGTCGGTCATCGCTCGATTGAAAAAGTAAGGAGGGTTTTCTGATGTCAAAAACGATTGAGTTTGATATTGAAGGCATGACGTGTGCCGCCTGCTCCGCCCGGATTGAAAAAGTCCTCAACCGGATGGACGGGGTTGAAGCAACGGTCAACTTGCCGCTTGAAACCGCTCGTGTTTCGATTTCTGATGCTTATGACGATCAAGCGATCATCGAAAAAATCCGAAAAATCGGCTACGGGGCAAGGGTCAAACAAGCACCACACGCAACAAAATCGAATCGCCGGATGCTGTATCGCTTTATAATCGCGGCCATTCTATCGTTACCGTTGCTCGCGAGCATGCTGACGCATATTCCAAACAGTCCGTTCCACCTTCCATTCTTGATGAATCCGTGGCTACAGTTTGCTTTAGCGACACCGGTGCAATTCATCATCGGAGCGCCCTTCTATAGTGGGGCCTATAAAAGTTTACGGAGCGGTAGCGCAAATATGGATGTTCTCGTTGCACTCGGAACATCGGCAGCCTACTTCTATTCCGTTGCTGAAATGCTACTCGTCTCTGATATGCCGCATCTCTACTTTGAGACGAGTGCGATTCTGATTACACTCGTCTTGCTCGGCAAGGTCCTTGAAGACCGTGCGAAACAACAGACGACGGGAGCAATTAAAAGCCTGCTCTCCCTACAAGCAAAGGAAGCCGTCATCTTAGAGGACGGACAGGAACGAACTGTCTCCATCGATGCGATTCAAACCGGGATGATCTTACTCGTAAAACCTGGGAACAAAATTCCGACAGATGGTGTCATTCGTTCAGGCGACGCGTATCTCGATGAATCGATGTTAACCGGTGAATCTGCGCCTGTTCATAAAACGGTTGGGGCATCCGTCATTGGTGGTACGCTGAATACGAACGGATCTTTACAAGTCGAAGCGACAAAGATCGGACAAGCGACGGTTCTTTCACAAATCATTCGTGTCGTCGAACAAGCGCAGACTGAAAAAGCACCGATTCAAAGACAAGCCGATCGGATTTCTGGTGTGTTCGTGCCGATTGTCGTCGCCATCGCGCTTCTGACATTAGCCGCTTGGTGGATGATCAGTGGATCCTTTGCGGAAGCGATTCGTCCTGCCATCGCGGTGCTCGTCATCGCTTGTCCATGTGCACTCGGACTTGCGACACCGACTTCGATCATGGTCGGAACCGGAAAAGGGGCAGAACGAGGTATTCTCTTTAAAGGAGGCGCTCAACTCGAAAATCTCCAACATGTCGATGCTATCGTCTTTGATAAGACCGGAACACTGACAGTCGGTCGCCCTGTCGTCGTCGAAACGTTCGGTACGGAGACAGCGCTCGATTTCGCTGCTGCGCTTGAACGACAATCGGAACACCCTCTTGCTCGCGCCATCACAGCAGAACGGGATGTCGTCTTTGATATCGAACGGTTCCACGTCGAATCAGGACGTGGGATCACGGGACAAATCATGGGACATGATCTCATCGTCGGATCGGCGCGAATGATGCAGGAACGAAACATCGTTCTTCCTGATTGGACATCACCTGGAGCGACTCTCGTATACGTCGCTGTCGATGGAGAAGTCGCGGCCGGATACGCCATCCGTGACGCGCTAAAAGATTCAGCGAAAGAAACGATCCAGCGTTTGCGCCAGACAAAAGAAGTATATCTCTTGACCGGTGACCGCCGGGAAGTCGCCGATCATTTAGCAATAGAACTGGGACTGGATCCAGCGTTCGTCTTTGCTGACGTTTTGCCGATTGAAAAGGCAGATGTCATTCAGTCACTTCAACAAACGAAACGTGTCGCGATGGTCGGAGACGGTATCAATGATGCCCCTGCTCTCGTAACAGCAGATGTCGGCATCGCGCTCGGTAGCGGAACGGATGTCGCTCTTGAAGCAGCCGACGTGACGTTGCTTGGACACGATTTGAAACAAGTTTTACTTGCGATCGAGCTGAGTGAGCAGACGATGAAAAACATTCGTCAAAATCTCGTCTTCGCACTTGGCTACAATACGATTGGCATTCCGGTCGCTTTTCTCGGTCTGCTTGCCCCATGGCTTGCGGGTGCCGCGATGGCATTCAGCTCTGTCTCTGTCGTGACGAATGCGTTACGATTAAAACGTACCCCACTATCTGAAGGAGGAACTTCATCATGAAAGAAACAACGTTATCTGTCATCGGTATGACATGCAATCACTGTAAAGCGAGTGTCGAATCCGCTCTATCTGAAGTCGAAGGTGTACAACAGGCAACTGTCTCACTCGAACAAAACCAGGTTACAGTCCAGCACGAGGATGTTCCTCGTGAACGTCTCGTCGATGCGATCGAAGAAATCGGCTATGATGTACCGACTGCTTAAATTTTCATGCCAAACTGCTTCTAACACGCAGTTTGGCTTTTTTATTTTTTGAAAAGCGGGAATGTACGGAGTAAGGAGGGGTTCGTATGGTACCGAAAATCGAATTCGTAGAACACTTCGACGACAACAAAGGAAAACGATTTAAAATCGAACTTTGGAATCTCGGAACCTTCACATTCAGTGCCGAGTCAGCTCGTGGACCTGTCACCCGTTTCACCTCCATTGACATTCAATTCGTTCAAGCTTGCGTTCAACGAATGCGCTCGATCGTGGACGCTAAAAAAGCATTTCAGGAAGATCAACCGGTCTAATCCTGTTCTTTTTCTATTCTCCTCATGGCACTTGCCATGAGTTTTTTTGTTTCCGGTCAATGTTTTTCAATATTCTCGTCTTTTTTTCGAAAATCAGTATCGCTTCGTCAAGATGAACCGATAAGAAACAGACATCATTTTATTCACATCTTGAGTATTGGAGGCAACTACGTGCGTAACCCTTTTAAAAGTAAGACTACTTCGGCTTATCAAGCTACCATCGGCTTTCCTGATTCCCGTCTCATCACAAAGACGGCAGATCCTGATCTCACATCCCGTCTCGTATACATGGGATATACAGAAGAACAGCTACAGACACTCAAATCGATGGCACCTGTCGTTCAAGGCATCTTAGATGAAGTCCTCGAGCAAGTGCTTGACCATCTATTATTGAATCCAGAGATGGCAACGATCGCGAAACAATCATCGACACGCGAACGACTGAAGAAAGTTTTCGCCGACTATTTCACGAGTCTACTGACAGGAAACATGGACGAGTCGTTCCTCGCGATGCGGACACGGATGGGACAGACGCATAAACATAACTTCGTTCCCGTCACTTGGTTCATCGCTTCGTATGCTGCGTTTCAGACGTTGTTGATTCCAAAAATCGTTGAACATTATCAGCATGACCCAGCGCAACTGACGACAGCAGTACTCGCCTTGACACATGCGATGAACTTAGATGCTCAAATCGTGACGAGCCAGTATGTCGATTCTCGTCTTCATGAAGTGACAGCAGCGAACGAGTCGCGTCGTCAACTTTTGACAGACGTCGTTCGTGTCAGTCAAGAAGTTGCAAGTTCCGTCGAGCACACGGATCATGCCATCATTGAGACCAGCCGTCGTGCCTCACAAGTATTAGCAGAAACAGCTCAGACAGAGCAGACGAGTCAGCAACTCGTCCAAATGACGATTGCCAACGAACGACAGATGCAACAGATGGAGCAACAATTCGCTCAATCGACACAACAAGTCGGTACTTCGCTTGAAAGCATCCATGAATTGAAGACAACGTCGGATGACATCGTCCAGATGACGCAAAGCATCGAAGCAATCGCCAATCAGACGAACTTACTCGCGTTGAATGCTTCGATTGAAGCAGCACGTGCCGGTGAACACGGTAAAGGATTTGCTGTCGTCGCGACCGAAGTTCGAAACCTTGCCGAGAATGCGAAATCGTTGAGTAGCAGTATCAACGGTCTGATTCAAAAGAACAATGGTAATATCACACAACTCGTTTCTCAGATGGAAGACATCACACGTGCCAACACCGCATCTCAGCAAGAATTGCAACAAGTTAAACAAGGAATTCAAACCGTTAAGAGTGAAATGGAGAATTCCCTCACTTTGTTTGGACGCAACAAAGAAAACCTCGGGCAAATCGTCGAGACGATCCAAGGTCTCAGTAAGACGACACAAGGCTTGACGACATTGACGACGGATCTTGTCGCTGCTTCCGAAACACATTAAAAAATAGGCAATTCTTATTCTCGGTTTTAACCGAAATAAGAATTGCCTATTTTACTTTACTCGTCTTGTTCTGCTGTGACGACAAGACGCTGATCGTATCCTTTTGATTCTGAAAACGTACCTATACATGAAATGAGCGTCAGTTTATTCATGACGGTCGCACCGAAGATTGATCCGACAGGTGCTTCATCGACAGGATAGGACATGACGTTCGTCACCACGTACGATACCTGTTGTCCTGCTTTTCCCGTCACTTCAATCCGTTGCCCTTTTTTCATCTTGGCTAAATCATAAAACACAGCGGGACCTTCTTGATCATCTAGATGTCCTGCTAGTACGACATTTCCGGTTTGTCCGGCTTTTGCTCCGTACTTATACCAAGCGACCTGATCGGTCTGTTTCGGAACATCCATCCGACCTTGTTTATCTTTCCCGACGACTTCGATGTTCGCTTTCACATCGAGCGTCGGAATTGTAATACGCGTTGGTATGAACGTCTCTTCGTCCACTTTTTCAGATGGAGTGGACGAAGAAGACGTCGTTGTTTCGGTTTGTTTTGGTTTTTCCGGCTTTGTAGCATCTGGAGGTGATCCCGATTGACATCCGGCTAATACGAGTAAGAGAAGAAGACTACTCTTAAGCGTTTTGTTTACGACGGACGACATACGCTGTTCCTACTAACAAGGCAGCTGCTGCTGCGACTGCCCATGGTGTAGCAGAAGCCGTATCAGATGAACCACCAAGTCCTGTTTCTGGCATTGATGCCATTTCACCACCGTCTGGGATCAAGAGGACTTCAAATGCTGGTTCGCCTTCAAGTAAGCCGATTGCGAGTGCTGTATAGTTTTTGCCACTGTCGAGTTTGACACCATCCAGTGCTTTGACGACATCCGTTGCGCCTGCAGGGCGGACTTCAAGGTCATACGTACCTGCATCGAGTGTACCGTAGTCAGAGACTTTCGAGAATTCAAGGTTACTGAAGAGTGGGTCTCCACCTTTTGGTGCGACATCAACAGCTGGCGCATCTGGTGCAAAGTGTGCGACACGAACCATTGATTTTCCATCTTCGCCTTTACCGTTGTCTTCCATGACCGCGAGTTTGATATCAGCTAGTTTGCCGATTGCTGCGACCGAATAGAATTTACCAGCTTCTACGTTGAGTGTTTGAGAGAGCACAGGATCTTTCGTAGTTCCTGCAGCGAATACTTCTACTTTATGTTCGCCAGCTGGTAGTGTGAGGTAATCTGTGACATCTTTGAATTTTGCTCCTGATACCGCTTTTTTGCCATCGACCGCGATATCGACTGCCGGAGCATCTGGTGAAGCATGAATGACACGAACCATTGCGTCATCTGCTGCGCCTACTGGTAGCACGAATAGTGCAAACAGTAACGTAGCAGTCACAAACGATAAGAGTTTCTTCATCTTTTTTCCACCTTTCTGATTGTCAAATGTACATCGCTCTCAAACCAATGTTCTTACACTTCAGAACATTTCCTTCGTGGTGACATCTTAAACTTAAGACACTGCCGTAAATGTGTAAAGATTTCAGTGTGCTATGAACTTGTTCTACAAACACATTGATTTTTTCTTTCTTTTCGAAATAAAATATTTTAAATAACAATAGAAAAGAAGGTTAAAGCCTATGGATTCCTACGATTTAAAAATTATTAATTTTTTGAAAAGGGATGCCCGGATGAAATGGTCAACACTTGCACAACACATCGGCTTATCGGCACCAGCTGTTGCGGAGCGCGTCGCACGCTTACAAGAGCAAGGTATCATCCGTCAGTTGACGACGGTGCTAGACCCCACCTCCTTTGACTATCGCCTTGCTGCGTTCGTCGCTGTTTCACTCGAGCGACCGGAACATCGGGCACCGTTTCTAAAACGAGTTCAAGAACTTGAGTATGTACTAGAATGCCATCACGTCGCGGGGGACGATGATTACCTACTTAAAATCCGCTGTCGGGATACAGAACAACTTGATGAAATCATCACTTACCACATCAAAGAATTAGCAGGTATCCTACGGACGAAAACGACAATCATCATGCGGACGGAAAAGGAATCGCTCCATTTTCCGTTACCCGAGGTCGACTGATGTTTACGACTGGTTTTGGAATCGGATTTGCCTTAGCCGCCCCCGTCGGTCCGATCGGCCTCTTATGCATGCAACGAACTCTTCGACATGGAAGAGTTTCTGGCATCGTTTCCGGACTCGGAGCCGCTACGGCAGACTTCACTTACGGGATACTCGCGTTATCTGGTTTTTCACTCGTGCAATCTTTACTCACCCAAGCATCTTGGATGCAATTGATTGGCAGTCTATTTTTGTGTTACATCGGCTGGTCGATGTTTCAAGCTTCTTCGAACACCTCGATTTCTGATACGGCCACGTCACGGTTAAGTGCCTATCTTTCCGTCTTACTCCTGACGTTTTTAAATCCGATGACGATCACACTGTTCCTGGCGTTGTTTGCACGCTTTGAGTTAACGATGAAGAACGGACAGGATGCGTTTTTGTTTCTAATCGGTATTTTTCTCGGTTCTGCCGCCTGGTGGGTCATTCTAGCGAACATCACGCACCTGCTCAAACACCAGCTTGCGACACCCACTTTACGTATCATTCAGTGGACGTCTGCCAGTCTAATCATCGGATTCGGTGCATTCGGGGTCATTCAGTTCTTCTTCTGAGCAAAACAAAAGAGACCGACATCACGTCCGGTCTCTTTTGCTTTTTCATTTAATGAATCCAATCATCATTTCGCGTAATACTTTTGCTGCCGCGATCGCTGTCATATCGGATTGATCGTACGCTGGGCATACTTCTACCAAATCCGCGCCGATGACGTCAACGTCTGCTCGTGCGATCATGTGAACGACTTCAAGTAATTCCTTCGTCGTCACTCCACCGATTTCTTGCGTCCCTGTTCCTGGTGCTGCTGACGGATCGAGAACATCGATATCGATCGTGACGTAGACTTTTTTACCGGCAAGTGTTGGAAGAACTTGACGAAGCGGCTCGACGATCTCGTATTTGAAGAGGTTGTAGCCTGACGTCTTCGCCCATTCGAACTCTTCTTTCATACCTGAACGAATTCCGAATGAATAGCAGTTCTCTGGTCCGATCAAGTTTGCGATTTTCTTAAGTGGCGTCGAGTGCGACAATGGCTCTCCTTCATACTCATCGCGTAAGTCTGTATGCGCATCAAAGTGAAGCACGACGAAATCATCGTAGTGTTTATCGAACGCTTTGACGACCGGCCATGTGACTAAATGTTCGCCACCCATACCGAGCGGGAACTTGCCTGCTGTCAGTAACGAATCGACGTATTCTTCAATCATATCAAGTGATTTTTGAGCATTCCCGAATGGTAACGGGATATCTCCCGCGTCAAACAATTTCGCGTCAGCGATGTCACCATCTAAGTACGGGCTATATTCTTCTAAACCAAGTGAGACTTCACGGATACGTGCCGGACCGAATCGTGAACCCGGACGGAAACTGACCGTCCAGTCCATCGGCATGCCGTATAAAATTCCTTTTGCATCTTCGTGAGTCGGTTGACTCGCGATAAAGACTTTTCCTGAATATGCTTCATCAAAACGCATGATCCATTCCTCCTGTTCATTTGCCGTTTGCTGATGCAAACGCCTCTTTACCTGACAACAGAGCGATTTCGAAGATCGAAACCGCTCTGTTCATGTGTGCTATAGTGACTGAACTCAGCCGTTCGTCAAATCTTTAACGAACTTCGGAAGCGCGAAAGCTGCCGTGTGAAGCTCAGGCGTGTAATACTTCGTGTCGATCTCGTGGAAACGCTCTGGTGCAACAGCAAGCGGATCGTGTTTCTTTGATCCGATCGTGAACGTCCAAAGACCACTTGGGTATGTCGGAACGTTTGCGATATAGAGCTTCGTGATCGGGAAGATTTCTTTGACGTCGCGTTGAACATCACGGATCAAGTCTGGTGTGAACCATGGGTTATCCGATTGTGCGACGAAAATGCCGTCTTCTTTTAATGCTTTTGAAATACCAGAGTAGAAGCCTTTCGTGAACAAGTTGACCGCTGGACCAACTGGTTCTGTCGAGTCGACCATGATGACATCATACTCGTTTTCTGCTTCTGCGATATGCATGAATCCATCCCCAACGATGACTTCGACGCGTGCATCGTCCAATCCACCTGCAATGTTCGGGAGGTATTTTTTCGAATACTCGATGACTTTTCCGTCGATTTCAACTAAAACAGCTTTTTCGACGGACGGGTGTTTCAAGACTTCACGGATGACTCCGCCGTCTCCTCCACCAACGACCAGAACCGATTTTGGATTCGGGTGTGTGAACAACGGGACGTGCGCGACCATCTCGTGGTAAACGAACTCGTCCTTATCTGTCGTCATGACCATTCCGTCAAGTAACAACATCGTACCGAACTCGTCCGTTTCAACCATCTCTAGGCGTTGAAACTCCGTTTGTTCGCTCTCATAAACGTGGTTGACACGGAATGTGATACCGTAATCTTCCGTTTGGTGTTCCGTGAACCATAACTTTAATTTTTGTTCCATTTGCGATAGAACCCCTTTCTTTCATCAAGACAAAAGTTGTTCGTATGCGAGTGGCGTTTACGGCGCTTCTTAATCATACAAATGCGAGTATACCGAATTTCGAAAGAAACTTCTATATAATTCGAAAATTTTTGTCTTCCGTCTTTACTCGACGAACGTCACGATTTCCTCAAGCGGACGACGTTGCTTCTCACGTTTTGGTTCTTCTGCCCGGTAACCGAATGCGACCATGACCGGCACCGTGAAAACAGAACGATCGAGCAGTCCACGATCGACGAGTAATTGCTCGACAGCTTGCTGGTCGAATCCTTCGATTGGGCATGAATCGACACCGATTTGTGCTGCCGTCGACATCATGTTCCCAAGTGCGATATAGGCTTGTTTAGCTGCCCAGTCTTCCATCGCTTTTGGGTTATCACCAATCGCAAAATCCTCCTCTAAAAACAGACCGTAACGCTTCGTCCGTCCGGCTTTCGCTTCTTCGGATAGACCAAGGAAATCCATCATCTGCGTGACATGCGGACCATCTGCCTGCATTTGTTCTCCGGTACGGGCAAGGAACAAGACGAAGTGACTCGCTGTCGGTAATTGTCCTTGTGCGCCCCAAGAAATTTCTTTTAAGGCTTCTCGGATTTCTGGATTTTGAATAACGAGCATGTTCCATGGCTCATATCCGAACGAGCTCGGTGACAGACGCGCCGTTTCTAAAATGAACCGGAAATCGTCTTCTGGGATCATTTGACCATTAAATGCCTTTGTCGCATGACGAGATTGAAATGCTTCAAGAATTGTTTGTTTTTGTTGTTGTTTTTTCATGAGAAATGCCTCCTTCAAAATGATGACTGCTTTTGTTATATCAAATCTGATTTTAGACCGCCTCTGATTTGCTCATATCAAGCTTTACGTTAGTTTTAAGACGAAACGGGAAATAATAGTATTAACGTTTTCTTTTTCTTTATTTCCACATTATTTTAAAAACGCTTGATTGCAATCTTTTTTGCTTAACCTTCCTTGAAAAACATTGATTTCTTTATTCTCATTTCCCGGTCGATTTGCTTTTCCACACAAATGTTTGTTACGGTAGTACCCTGCGTGATTAGGTTTTGTTATCGGAACGATGGGGTAATGATAATGTCGTTGCCATCATTTGATACAGAACAACTATGTAAAATTCGAAAGAAGGTGTTGAACACGATGGAAAATAATCGAAAAAGTAAGATCACAAAAGTCTTTATGGTATCCGTCATTTTCTGTGTGCTCTTTACCATATGGGGAATCTTACCGGAATCCCTAATCGGTGCAGCTAGTCTCGGAAATGTCACAGCTCAAGCACAATCCTTTGTCTCTAACGGATTTGGCTGGCTTTATCTTCTCGGCATGAGTGCTTTTTTAATCATTGCTATCTTTTTAATCTTTTCCCGCTTTGGTTCAATCCGACTCGGTAAGGATTCGGACCGTCCTGAATATGGTCTCATTTCTTGGTTTGCGATGCTCTTCAGTGCTGGTATGGGAATCGGGCTTGTCTTCTGGGGTGTCTCAGAGCCATTGACGCACTTCCATACACCGCCAGTCGCAACAGATGATCCAACGGAAGCAGCACGCCTCGCGATGCGCTATTCATTCTTCCACTGGGGATTACATCCTTGGGCATTATACGCGATCGTCGCGCTTGCTATCGCTTACTCGACGTTCCGAAAAGGACGTCCGGCTACGATTGGTGACACTGTCGCTTCATTGATGAAGCCACGGTATGCTTCTGCCGGTAAAGGTACCGTCGAAGTACTCGCTATCGTCGCAACGGCATTTGGTGTCGCGACGTCGCTCGGTCTCGGTGCACAACAAATCTCAGGTGGACTGAACTTCCTAACGAGTAGTATTCCCAACTCCTTCCTGACACAAATGATCATCATTGTCGTTGTGTCAGTCCTTTACATGATAAGTGCGGCATCAGGACTCGATAAAGGAATCGTTCGTCTCAGTAATGCCAACATCGTTCTCGCTGTTCTATTGATGATTGGCGTCCTGTTCCTCGGACCGTTCAGTTTCATCATGGACCTCTTCGTGCAAACAACAGGTGCTTATTTGCAAAACTTACCGGTCATGAGTTTCCGGGCATCTGCCTTTAATCCAGACGAACGAGGCTGGATCAACGATTGGACGATCTTCTACTGGGCATGGTGGATTTCCTGGTCACCATTCGTCGGTACGTTCATCGCCCGTGTCTCGAAAGGACGGACGATTCGTGAGTTCGTCATCGGGATTATGCTCGTCCCAACGATCTTTGGTCTCCTTTGGTTCTCTGTCTTCGGTGGATCAGCGATTTGGAACGAATTGTTCCAAAATGTCGATCTGATCTCGACGGTCAACGATAAAGGAGTCGAAACCGGTATGTTTGCTCTGTTTGAAACATTCGGTGGCTTAGGCACGTTCCTTAGCATCGTCGCTGTCTTCTTGATTACGACGTTCTTCATTACTTCGGCTGACTCCGCGACATATGTTCTCGGTATGCTATCGTCTGGTGGTAGTCTCATGCCAAGCTTACGCATCAAGCTTGCTTGGGGTATCATCCAGTCTTCAATCGCCGCCGTCTTACTTTATGCCGGAGGATTGAGTGCCCTACAGGCAGCAGCTGTTCTAGCCGCCTTCCCGTTCATCTTCGTCGTCGGAATGATGGTCATCGCTCTGTTCAAAGATTTATCGGAAGAACCCGATGCGCAAAAAGAAGTCACAGACTTAAAACAAGATGCCTAACTCGTTTTGAATTCCTCCTTCCGTCGCATACGGAAGGAGGTCTTTTTTGTTATCCTGAATTATGCGAAGTAGAAAGAAATGAGGTGGCTCATGCGAAAACGTACACGCTGGTTAGTATCCCTCAGCGTCCTCGCATTAGGAAGCTGGTTTTTATATCGTGAAAATAACATCATTGATGTCTCACAGGTGACGGTTACGTCAAATCGCTTACCGGAAGCATTTGATGGTTATCGTGTCGTCCAAGTAGCAGATTTACATGGCAAGGCGTTCGGGAATGAACAAGAACGACTACTGAAGAAAATTGATCGCGAAAAGCCGGATCTCGTCGTCATGACTGGCGATTTGATTGACTCGAGGCGAAACGGTGAAGAAGCTGCCCTTACACTCATGAAAGCGCTCGTTGATCGATACCCGGTCTACTTCGTCACCGGGAATCATGAGGTTCGGCTCAATCTAACGATTTTGCCAAAGCTTGAGCAACTGGGTGTCACCGTTCTCCGAAATCAATCACGTGTCATCGAATACCAAGGTCAATCAATTTCGCTGATTGGTATCGATGACCCGACGACGACACGGTGGCGCGAAGGGCTATCAGAACCGGATGGCATTCGTCAAAGTCTCGATCAAGCATTGCAAGACGTATCACCTGATGCGTTTCGACTTTTGCTTGCACATCGTCCGGAATATAAATCCTTGTATGCCGAGCGTTCCGTTGATCTTGTCTTATCCGGTCACGCCCACGGCGGACAGATCCGCCTGCCGTTTACGGAAGGTCTGTATGCGCCTGGTCAAGGATTCTTTCCAACCGTGACGGCAGGTCGCTATCAGGAACAGCAGACCGAACTGATCGTCAGTCGTGGTCTCGGAAACAGCCTGTTTCCGTTTCGTCTGTTCAATCATCCAGAACTCGTCGTCTTGACGCTGAAACGACCATGAAAAAAGAACGTGTGCCGCGGCACACGTTCTTTTGTTTAGACCAACGCTTCATGTAAAGCAGCGTCAGCATTTTCCCACATCTCAGGTTTGTGTGTCTGCAAGAAATCACGTAACAATTCTTTTGAACGCTCATCCATATGATCGACGACAATCCGTCCTTTAAGAGATTTATCCATCTTATTGACGTGATCAGCAAGAATCTTGAATCCGCGACGCGCTTCCGCATCGACTAGCAGATCGCACGCAGCCACACCGCCGTAATAGAATCCTTCTGGCTTACGACCGACCGTCACCCAGACGATCCAGTACAGTTTGCCATTCGGCGTATCGGCTTTATCCGTCGTGAACTTGACGCGTTTCTCGATTGCTGCTTTCGCGTGCATCGCACCCATGTCGATGTAAGCTTCACCGTCTTCAGGAGAAATGATGACTGGTGACATACTATTTAAGCTAAGTGTCCCGACACCAAATCCACCATGACCGTCTGTTGAGTTATCTGAAATGATATTGAAGTTAATCTTTTTTTCCATCGTGTTTTGTCCCCTTTTAATCCTGTTGCTTCTATCATACCGTATTCCGAGGTGTCTGCAACCAGTCACTCATAACGAAGTAACTGTAATTGTTCCTCTGATGCTCGGCGAATCGTCGGGAGACGATAACACGTCATGGACGCAATTTCCTCATGTGCCGGAGGATTGACCTCTTCAAGATGAAGCAAAGCGCGGTCAAACAGGGTTTGCGCCGCGCGACCGAACAAGAAGAGACGTTCCAGCGAGGAACACCGCGACCGAATCGCACGTAACTGATGCGCGAGTTCTCGTACCTTCGCCTCGACCTCTTCTTCCATGTCAGCTGTCGGTTTTCGATTTTGAAACAACGGTTTGAAACGTACATCGTCTTCAAGCAACGTCAACATCCCGTATCGCTTTGCTTCTTTTTGATTCAGCAGTTGAGCGAGTTCTTTATCCGTTACGAGTCGTCCGAATGGAATGTTCTGTTCAAAAACGATATCTGAGACTTCGAGTCCTTTTGCACCAGACAACGGATAATTCGTATCTTCCGGTAACGCCCGATCAAAAATCAGTAACGTATGAATCTTCTTCCGTATGATTGCGTCCATATGTCTCTCCTTTTCTGCCGTATGTGTATGACTACCTTCGCTTCCGACAATAATAGCTCCTACCTTATACCCTTCTTTTTCGAAAACGATGTTCGAATTGACGAATCCCCTATCGAATGCGCTATACTGATGGCGTATCGTCATCATGCTAGAGGGGGAAATGAAGTCATGCCATATGTTACGGTTAAAATGTTATCGGGTCGTACAGTCGAACAAAAACGCGCTTTGATTGAAAAAGTCACGGAAGCGGTGTCGGAAACGACGAATGCTCCTAAAGAAAACATCACGGTCTTCATCGAAGAGATGGAAAAAACAGATTACGGTCAAGCTGGCGTCATGTTCGCGGATAAATAAACAACAAGAGACGTCCGGTCGTTACCGTGCGTCTCTTTTTCCCATCTACTTGATCTCTAAGGAGGAATTCTTATGACTACTGTTACTGTACTTGGTGCGACCGGTCGAACGGGTCGACCTTTGATTGATCGATTATTAGAAGATGGCTACGACGTTCGTGCACTCGTACGTTCCACGTCACCGGGCTTACCCGTCCATGATCGCCTTCATATCCTGACGGGAGATGCGACAAATCCAGATGATCTCGAACAAGCACTCGCAGGAAGTACCGCTGTCTTCAGTTGTCTCGGTACCGATCAACAGCAGGTACTCTCGACAGCGATTCCACATCTCGTCACGAAGATGAAGGAAGTAGGTATCGAACGGATCGTCTTCATCGGTACAGCAGGCATTCTCGATGCATCAGAAGAACCAGGAAAGTATCGTTTCCAATCGAGTGAGTCCCGTCGACGCTCGACGATTGCAGCAGAGGATCACTTGAAAGCTTATTTGACCTTAAAGGATGCAGACGTCGACTTCACCGTCATCTGCCCAACACAACTGACGGAAGACAAAGCACTTGCTGCTGACGACCTGTTGATCGAGACGACACGCTTCACTGCACCGACAGGACCGATTCCCCGGGAAAACGTCGCGCAGTTCGCCGTTGAAGTCTACCGTGACGGAACCCATCATCGCGTCCGTGTCGGGATTGCGTCGCACGGTACGACTAAATGACAGACAAAAAGAGCAATGGATCAATGATCCATTGCTCTTTTATAAGTGTATCTCTTAAAGCAAGACGCTGACGACGATTGCCGTCAAGACACTGACGAGTGTTGCGCCGTAGAGTAACTTCAGACCAAAACTAGCCGCAACGCTTCCTTGGCGGTCGTTCAATCCTTTAACCGCACCAGCGATGATTCCGATTGACGAGAAGTTCGCAAACGAGATCAAGAAGACAGAAACGATTCCGAGTGTGCGTTCCGAGAATTCTTTTGAGTATTCTGGAAGGCTCAACATCGCAACGAATTCGTTCGTAATCAATTTCGTTGCCATGACACTACCGGCACTGACAGCTTCCGCCCATGGAATACCCATGATGAAAGCGAACGGTGCAAAGATGTATCCGAGGATTTCTTGGAACGAGATGTTTAGAACCATCAAGAAGATATCGTTGACCATACCGATCAAGGCGTTATAACCGATCAACATCGCACCAACGATGATTGCGACTTTGAATCCATCCATGATGTATTCGCCGAGCATTTCGAAGAACGTTTGTTTTTCTTCGACGATTTCAAGAATATCTTCTTCAGGATCAACCGTGTATGGGTTGATGATCGAGACGATCATGAAACCACCGAACAAGTTCAATACGATTGCTGTAACGACATATTTCGGTTCTACCATCGTCATGTATGCACCGACGATCGACATCGAAACAGTCGACATCGCTGACGCACACAATGTGTAGAGACGATTTGCTGGTAATTGACCGATTTGTTTTTTGACTGTGATGAATACTTCTGATTGTCCGATCGCAGCTGAAGCAACCGCGTTGTAAGACTCAAGACGTCCCATACCGTTGACTTTTGATAGGACGAAACCGATACCGCGCATTAAGAGTGGTAAAATCTTCGTGAATTGTAGAATCCCGATCAAAGCAGAGATGAAGACGATCGGGAGCAAAACATTGATGAAGAATGGTTGTGCGCCTTCGTTCGCTAAACCACCGAAGACGAAATCAATTCCGATTGCCGCATAACTAAGCAGTTTTTCAAAGACTTTCGCGACGCCACGAATGACGATATATCCGAACGATGTATTGAGTAAAATGAACCCAAGTACGAGCTGAAGAACTAGCATGACCGCAAGCGGTTTCAATTTGATGCCTTTACGGTTACTGCTGACAAGGAGTGCCAAGCCGAAAACGATAGCCAGTCCGAGTAGTGCGATAAGATATTTCATGAAGTACCCCTCTATCTATTAGTTGTTTATCAGTTGTACATTCGTACGATGTCTGACGTTTAATCTCTTTCCAAGTAATAGAATAATCAATATTTCGAAGAACTACAAGAGGAAAAGTTCATTTAGTAACCGCTTTCGTTATTTTCATAGACTTTCAAGACAAACTTTTCCAAGCGTTCCCGAACATTGTCCTGACTAAGGTTTTGCCTTCCATATGCTTTCCACCCCGGATAGACGTCGATCGTTTCAGGTCCAAAATCAAAAACAGCCCGAATATCCCACGCGTGATCGTAAGAACGTTTCGTCTGTTTGAGGTAACTTTTTAAAAAATGATCCGCCATCTCAATGGATTCAAGCAAGGCAAGATTCAAACGACAATGCGCAAGGTCGACTTCAATGGGACCTACACACGCATTAATCCAATCAATCGTATGGCACGTTCCATTCATTTCGTATAACACATTGACCGGATGAAAATCCCGATGAATGAATCGGATCGTTTGACTTTCGTCCGGTTCGACCGCCAGTAGCTGACGCCATCTCTCCGGATGCTGCGTCCACGTCGGAACGTGACGTTCCGTCGCATACGGCTGATAGACATACCGAGATTCTGGTACCGGTAGCGCATGGATCGCCGCAAGCATTTGTGCCAGTCGATCGACATATTGCTCATCCACCTGATCAAGCCGGATCTCTCCCGGTGAGCGGGTCATATATAACCACGGCGGGACTTCGTCTCTAACATCGGTTTGATAGTCCAACACATCTGGTGCTAAGTCACCTGCTGCTTGTAACGCAAACATTTCATGCAAGACAAGGTCCGGCTCCTCATGTAGCCAGTCTTGATTCGTATGGACGCGAAGAATTCCCTCACCGACTCGAAAAACAAGGGAGGATGTCGCGCCTTTTAAGACTTCGACCTCTCCTCCCTCCTGTCCAAGCTGTTGCAAGATTTTCGTAAGGACAGCGGACGATATCATGATGTCACGCTGCCAATCAATAACTGGTCGATTTGCATCTTCTCATTCGCATGTTCGCGCAAGTCATGCAAAATTTCTTGCGGGAAGAACAGCTTCTCATCAGTCTGGCGTGACGTCGCAATGGCTTGAACGAGCGGTGAAACTTGCGAAATTTCTTTCATCTGTCCATCCTTCATCTGTAACATGATCGGTTGTTTGCTGATTTCCCCGTTGTCTCCATATAAATCGTAAGGAAGACGACTGAGTTTATCTTCAAGCAGATAATAGGTCGGATTCAAGCCGATTGCTTCAAACAACTCACACAGTTTATCGTGGACGAGTTCACGTTTTTCAGCCGGATAATCGACATACTTGAACAACTTCCGGTCAACGAATCGCCCCGATAGATCTGCAAGGATTGGATCCTGTTCATTCGCCCACTGCTGAAAATAGAAGTAGACGATTGTCTCATCCAGCCCAAGGAAATCACGCAACTCCATCTTCTGATCAAATAGCGGCATCAAATGGATTGGTGCAATCGCAAACGGATATGCGGACAGGTACAACTCCTGCGCCCGTTCGAGAATGGCTTTTAATAGGTAATCACTCGATCGTGTCACCGGATGCAGGTAGACTTGCCAATACATCTGATACCGCCGCATGATGTAGTCTTCGATCGAATGCATTCCGGATTGTTTGACGACCATCTGATTATGGGCTGGACGCAATACTCGAAGCATCCGCTCGAGATCGAATTTTCCGTAGCTGACACCGGCAAAATGCGCATCGCGCAATAAATAATCCATCCGGTCAACGTCGAGTTGTGAGCTGATCATCGTAACAAGCAGTTGATTCGGGTGCGTCTTGTTGATGATCGACGCTACTTCTTCCGCAAATCCGTCTCCGACTTGGTCGAGGACTTTCTTGATTTCCGTATCCCCGAGAATGATTCGCTCCGTCCACGTCTCGTGGTTAACACCGAAGACGTTCTCGAATGCGTGCGAAAACGGACCGTGTCCGACATCGTGTAAGAGTGCCGCAGCCAGTGTCAACTCCCGGTACTGATCGTCCCAATCGGCGCGACCGTTGAAGACATCGATCAGTTGACGCGTGATTTCATAGACACCGAGCGAATGATGGAACCGTGTGTGCTCTGCTCCATGAAACGTCAAAAAGGATGTTCCGAGTTGTTTAATCCGGCGTAGTCGCTGAAATTCACGCGTACCGATCAGTTGCCAAATCAACTGATCACTGACATAGATATAGCGATGAACCGGATCCTTGAAGACCTTCGTTTCCTTTAATTGTCCTAATGATTGATACATATGTTTCTCTCCTTTAAATCGTGTCTATGTCGTTGTTGTTCGGTTTTGTTTCCAAGGATTCCTGTCTCCCGCGGCGCTTCGCACAGAAACTTTACACACCCTGTGCTATAATGATGTCGCAAATCTACAATAAAGGAACGAGCCTATGGGAATCGAACTCTTAAAACAAGAACATTATCGTATTTTTGATCAAACGTCACTCGGAACTGCTTTCCATGCGACACAATCGTTTGCGATGGACGACACATTATGTGCCTCCGTTGCAACAGAAGGAGCCGCACTTCGCTCTTGGATTCACCACGAAACCGTCGTCCTCGGCATCCAGGATGCCCGTCTTCCTCATCTTACTGACGGTGTAGCCGTTCTGCATGAACATGGTTTCTCGCCCATCGTCCGTAACTCAGGTGGTCTTGCCGTCGTCCTCGACGCTGGTGTCTTGAATATTTCACTTGTCCTACCGGAACGCGGCGGCATCGATATCGACAGTGGTTACGAAGCGATGCTTGCGCTCGTCCGCCGTATGTTCGCACAAGAAACGGACGCGATCGTCGCTGGTGAAGTCGTCGGATCGTATTGTCCCGGTTCTTATGACTTATCGATTGCGGGTAAAAAATTCGCTGGTATCTCCCAGCGTCGTGTCCGTGGCGGAGTTGCCGTTCAAATCTATCTTTGTGTCAACGGAAGTGGAAGTCAACGCGCCGCTTTAGTCCGTGACTTTTACGAGGCAGCGCTTCAAGGTGAAACGACGAAATTCGTTTATCCGACCGTCGTGCCGGAAACGATGGCGTCACTCGAGGAACTGCTTGGTACTCCATTGACAGTCGAGGAGTGCTTACGTCGTGCATATGAAGCGTTACTTGCGCTCGGCGCTGATTTGACGCCCGCAACTTTGACGGAACTCGAGAATGAGCGTTTCGGCGTCAACTTGAGTCGGATGCTTGATCG
Source organism: Exiguobacterium sp. s91 (assembly GCF_018618915.1). NCBI lineage: Bacteria > Bacillati > Bacillota > Bacilli > Caryophanales > Exiguobacterium > Exiguobacterium sp. s91. Next base: position 212,036 of record NZ_JACSMZ010000002.1, read on the forward strand.
AAACGAAAAAGCCCTAGGTTAAGAAAGGAGAGAACGTGATGATCCGATTGATCACAGATAGTGGTGCTGATGCACCAAAAGACATGTTAGATGCTTATGATTTTACGGTCATGCCATTCGGCGTATTGATCGACGAAGACACGTTCTTCGATGGAGAATCGATATCTCCGAAACAACTGTATGATAAGATGCGTGACGGTGCAGCACCAAAGACATTCCAAGCAGAAGTCAGCCGGATGGTCGAGGTGTTCACGCGTCACTTCGAGCAAGGGGATCCCTTCCTCTACCTCGCCTTCTCGAGCGAATTATCGGGAACATATCAAACCGCGAAGATGCTAGCAGAGGAACTCGCAGAAAAATATCCGAACGTTCCTTATCTCGTACTCGATACGAAAACCGCTTCGACAGGACAAGGATTGTTCGTTCTCGACGTCGCAGAATACGCACAAACGCATTCGTTTGAAGAAACAGTGGCTTATGCTGAAGCCAAGGTAAATACAATTCGTCATCTGTTTACAGTCGAATCACTCGAATATTTGATGCGCGGTGGACGTGTTTCGCGAGCTAGCGCCTTCATTGGTGGTCTCTTATCGATCTTGCCACTATTGACAGTCGAAGACGGGAAGTTGATTCCAAAAGAGAAGATCCGTGGTCAGAAAAAAGTCATGAACCGGATCGTCGAGTGGATGGAAGAAGCACGTCCCGCAATTGACGGACATCGAATCATGATTGGTCATGGGGATTCGATCGAACGCGCAGAACAATTAAAACAATTGATTGAAGCACAGTTTTCACCAAGCGAAGTCATCTTGACGATCGCCGGCGCAGCGATCGGTTCACATACAGGACCGGGACTCGTCGTCATTGGGTATGACCTTCCACGTTAACGGCACTCATTTTTATCTTATAGTACGACAAAATGGGACAGACTCTGTTTAGAGCCTGCCCCGTTTTTTTATGAATTGTATCCAAAGAACAGCAGTGCCATGCTTAATCCAAGCGAAGAGACGATGAACACGATCGCCATCCCACCCATTCCGAAGACTAACAGCTTCGGTAAATCACGTCGCTTCTTCAGAAGGGCAGTCAATAACCCGACGTTGATCAAGAGGACGACGAGGAACGGAAGCAACAGCATCCAACGTTCTTGCAGTAAAAATAAACTATCCATTTCTTTGCTCCCTTCTTTCAGACTCCAAGAATGGTCGGAATAGATCCAGACATAAGAAACGGAATAAGACATAAGCGAACAGAAGTGTCGATACTACTTCGAAACCAACATATCCGACATCACGCCACGTGATTCCTGTCGTCACCCCAGCGAACCAGTACGGGAAGTCGACCGTCAACAAACTGCACATCAAAGCGAGAACGGCTTCCTGACGTGTTTGTCGATCGTAAAATGAGTAAGATACCTTCTTCATGTTAAATATATTCGCGATTCCGTCATCCGATGTGTACCCTTTGATGATTCCAATGACGCCGCCTAGTACCGCTAGTGCATACCATGGAAGCGGCCAAGCGACATGAAAAAGCAGGAGTGCGAACACAATCAATAAGACGCGGATTGCCATCAGTCTTCTGTTTTCGACGCTGCCACCGCATCATGGGAATTCAAGTTGACCGTCAACGGTTTTGCTGTTCCTTTACCGGAGAAGTTCTCAATCAACTCTTTGACATCTAATCCTGACGACGCTTTTAACGTTTCTTGCAGTGACGCCATCAAATCCGTTGCGTAACCGGTGACACGGTTCGCACCGCCACCTTCACCACTACCTGTATCAACGACTGTAATTTTATCGATGTTGCCGAGTGGTGCTGCAATCTCTTTCGCGTACTCTGGCATCATCCGAATGACCATGTCGAGGATCGCTGCTTGTCCGAATTGTTCGAACGCCTGCGCGATTTTTTCTTTTGCTTCTGCTTCCGCAAGACCTTTCAAACGAATGATCTCCGCTTCTGTTTCCCCTTGCGCCCGCTCCGCGTCCGCTTTCGCAAGACCATCCAGACGAATTCGTTCTGCATCTGCTTTTGCCGATGCCTCGATCCGGTATTTCGTTGCATCTGCTTCCGCATATTGCTTCGCACGGTCCGCTTGGGCAGCTTGCTCAATCGAGTAACGATCGGCATCGGCGCGTTTTTTGACTTCCGCATCATATTGTTTCTCACGACGGAGGATTTCGCGTTCTTCGAGCTCGATTTGTTTTTGACGCTCGATGATTTTGATTTGCATCTGTTGCTCCGTGACTTCTTGTTGCGCGCGTGCATTCTCAAGATCATACGCTTGGTCGGCTTTCGCCTTCGCAATATCTTGTTCGCGGCGGTAGTCTGCCATCTTCAACTGATTTTCTTTTTCCGCTTCAGCGATCTCGGTCGCACGTTCAAGTTCTGCTTTTTTCGCATCTTTTGAAGCTTCCGCCCGCTTGATGCGTGTCTCTTTTTCCGCGTCTGCCGTTGCGATATCCGCATCCCGGCGAACCTGTGCAATCCGCGGTTTCCCGAGGGATTCTAAGTATCCGTTCTTGTCACGGACGTCTTTAATCGTAAACGAAACGATGACGAGTCCCATCTTCGCCAGGTCTTGAGACGCGACCCGCTGGACTTCTTGTGAGAACTTATCACGGTTCTTATAAATTTCTTCGACGGTCATCGACCCGAGAATCGAACGCAAGTGTCCTTCAAGGACTTCACGTGCTTCGCCTTCTCGCTCCTCCTTTGATTTTCCGAGGAACTGCTCCGCTGCCGTCGCAATCTCAGAAATCGAGCTCCCGATCTTGATGATCGCTGTACCGTCTGCCATGACCGGTACACCTTGCTCCGTATAGACTTCGGGTGTCGTGACTTCGAGTTTACTCGATAACAAGCTCAGTGGTGTCGCTTGTTGGAAGACAGGTAACACAAATGTTCCGCCGCCGCGAATAATCTTCACTCGGTTGCCGGACTCATCGGTATTGACGTTGCGTCCTCCGAGATAACTACCCGATACGATCAACGCTTCTTCCGGACCAACTGTTCGGTACTTCGTAATGAATAGGACGATCAATGCAACAATCAACGCGACCGCGACGATCGATACGATTAATACTGGATTCATAAAAACATCTCCTTTTTCCATTGATGGGGATACGTCACGACAGACGCGACGCCTTGTTTGATCTCGATGACGAGCACCTTCGTGCCTTGTGGTAAAGCAGGTCCTTCAAACAGGACGGCTGACTTCGATACGCGTCCTGAGACGTCATCGAGTAAGATTTCACCATATCCTTCAGTCGGAATCGGCACGATGACGGTTGCACTGCGTCCTTCTAGCATCTGTTCCGAAAATCCAAGCGACTGTTCGGCTTGTGCCATCGGAACGAATAAAAAGATATGCATCAGCGTCGTCACTAATAACGCAATCACACTACTGATGATTAAAATCAATATCGAACGAAGCGGACTGAGCTGTTCGAGTCCGAATCCGATCGCTGACGTGATGATGACAAAAGATAAGATCAACGTGGGATGAAAGATTTGATCGACGCCTGGAATGACGTCTGAGAATAGGATGGACACAAACACACCACAAGCAGCGGCCGCTAACGCATATAAATAAAGTGTACTAACGTCCATCTTCGTTCACCTCGATGTAAGGATGTGAGCCATACAGTTCGTGGTAAGCCCTTAGATAAGCAGTCCGGTTTTCCTCAAACAATAAACGAGCCAATTCTTTGTCTCGTTGATCGATTGCCTCTTCTTGACGGCGTAAGTATTTTTTCTGTGCGGCAAAATGACGTGCTAATCTTGCCTCAATCGACGGTTCTCGTTCACGCTGCAACTCCTGCTTCATCGCTCCACTCCTTTCTGAAGTACTGGCTTTCTTTCTCTTCTACGCTTATTTTTTAGAAAATGTTTCAAAATGAATTCCATTTCTTTTCCTTTCATTAAAAGAAAAAACGCTCGTCCCATACAGAGGACAAACGTTTTTGAATAATTAGCGTTTATGAACGATTTGGTCGACGAACAATCAGACCGTAATAGAGGATGAGCGCCAGGCAATCTAAGGTCATGATGATCAACCCCATCGGAACAGCCGATTGCTCTCCCATGATCCCGACGAGTGGTGACACGAGCGAACCGACGAGCATTGGCAAGAGCCCTAGAAGAGCCGAGGCACTGCCTGCCGTTGCTCCGTAATTTTGCATCGCTAAGGTAAAACCGAGCGTCGAGATCAAACCGACGCTTGAAACGACGAAAAACAGTGGAATCATGACGAAGATCAGCTGATCCGTTAACGTCAAGGCGAGGAACAATAAGATACTCGCACTCGCAACGATCGTCAAACTGATTCGCATCAGCCGCTCTGAATCGACACGACCAGCAAGGCGACCAGCGATCTGTGCTGCTAAGATGATTCCGATTCCGTTTAAACCGAACAAAAAACTGAACTGTTGCGGCGAAGCGCCATAAATATTTTGTAAGACGAATGGTGAACCCGAGATGTAGGCAAACATCGCGCCCATGACGAATGCTTGCGCGAACGCATAGCCGATGAAGACGCGATCCGTCAACAAGCGTCCGAACGTCTTCAACGTCGTCGTCAGGTTTCCTTCGACACGTCTATCAAGCGGAAGCGTTTCCGGTAAACGGAGTGCGACGGCAAGTAACATCATTGTGCTTAAAATCGCAAGCAAGTAGAAGACGAAATGCCAGTCACCGAACCGAAGCAACTGTCCCCCGATGACGGGTGCGAGAATCGGTGCCGTTCCGTTGACGAGTGACAAGGCAGCAAAAAACCGCGTCAATTCAGGTCCGTCAAACAAGTCACGAACGATTGCCCGGGAAATGACGATTCCTGACGCTCCAGCTGCCCCTTGGATGAATCGAAGCGCGATCAACACTTCGATCGTCGGTGCCATCGCACAGGCGAGAGAAGCGAGCAGATATGCGAGCAGAGCAACCATCAGCGGTCGTTTACGTCCGCGAACGTCACTCAGCGGACCAACAATCAATTGTCCGAGCGCCATTCCGAGCATACAAGCCGTCAAACTTAATTGGATCAGTGATGCACTCGCATCAAACGAGCGTGACATATCCGGAAAAGCAGGTAGATACATGTCGATCGAGAGCGGTCCGAGTGCAGCGAGTGAACCGAGGATCAAGATCAACGTTAAGCGGCGTGGGGTCATGGTTTCTTTCGTCATGACGTCACGTAATCCAAATCATGCAAGACATAAGCGAGGAAAAAGACGACCGATGGATTTTCATATGTCATTTGAACCTTTTTGAGTTGTGCGCGGTAACCGGTCTCATACTCGACCCCGTTCAACTTCCGTTCCATGTTCATTTTAATCAATGCGTCGAGTTTATCGATCACATCGACCATCTGTCCTTCGTATGTCTCGTCTTTTGCTTCAACGACGAACCGACGGAACGGTGCTCGGATTTCTTTCGGTAGATTATTGATCAACGTCTCTCCTTCTGCCCGTTCGTAAGCTTCGAAGGCTGCTGCTGTGACCGGTGTCGCATGTTTGACAGGTCCAAGAACATCTCCTGTCGTTCCTTCAACGAGATCATGACACAAGAGACGCGAGACGACTTCTTCGATGTCGATCGTGACGCCGTACTTCTCTGATTCAATCAGACCATTGAAGATACCAAGCGAGGCTGCTCGAAACGCATGTGTCGCGTCGTTATCATCAATCGTATTGAAACGTCCTTTCCAGCGCCGAATCGTATCCATCATCAAGACGTTTTCAATGAAATGAGACATCTCATCCTCTTCCATGACCGACTGTGTCAAGCGACGGATTGAAACGAGTGGGTGTCGTTCTAGAACAGCCTGTAATTCAGTTGCTTTTTGTTCGAAAAAGACGGACTCCGTCATCCGTGCTTCCCTTCGTGCGTACAACATCGCATCGAACGTATCGATGGCTTCGACGATCCGTCCTTCCGGTGATTCATCTTCTGCATGTACGAGGTATGTCGTGAACGCTGGTTGAAGCGACTTTGAGAGTAAGGCAACAAGCTGTTCACTTGCTTGTTGTTCCATTGCCTGAATGTGTGCATGTAACGTTGGTTCTTTTTTTGTCCGGTGTTTAATGGGTCCAGTGATGACTTCATTCATATCATGGAATAGAGCTTTTCCGAGCAATGTCAGGCGATCGACTGGTGTTTGCCCGTCTGCTTCTTCTAAATAGCTTGCCATCAAACTGAATAAGGCAACACGAAAGCTGTGACTGGCTGCGTTATCCGGAAAACGTGGTGCATATTCATCCCATCGTGGAACGTTTTGCATCCGCGTCAGCATCCTAATGAAATTACCGTTTTGCATGAAATCTCTCCTAACGAAAGACGGACAGAGAGTACCCTGCCCGCCATTGTATTATTTTGCTGATTTGGTTGAACTGCTTCCGCTACGGAACCAACCAATGATTAAAATCAGAGCAAGTACGACCCAGAAGATCGTTTGCCATAGTGTACTCTCTGGAAACTCATGCGGCAAGACGTCGATCGACGGATGCGCGAGTGTCATGACGACCAGTTTTACACCAACCCATGCGACGAGCCAAAAGGCAGCTTCTTCGATGCCTGGTCGCTTTTGGAGCAAGACGACGAACCAGCTCGCGAAGTAACGCATGATGACGAGACCAATGATCCCACTGAAGAAGACGACCCAGAATTGTCCTGTATTCAGACCACCGATCGTTCCACCAATCATCGGTAATGTCGTTGCCATGGCGACAGCAGCAAGCGTTGAATCGACCGCAAACGCTAAATCAGAGAACTCGACTTTAACGACGGTCCACCAAAAGTTCGGTGAGGCTTTTTGTGAGGCAATCGTGTCCGGTACTTGGTGTTTATTCGATCGTGCCTCGACGATTCCTTTAAACGCGACATAAAAGAGATAAATCGCCCCGAGTGCTTGAAGTTCCCAAATCGTCGCTAAGTACGAAGCAAAGAAGATTGCCACGAAACGTAAGACGAGTGCTCCGACGAGACCATAGAAAAGCGCCTTTTTACGTTGATCGTCTGGTAACGGTCGGACGAGGACCGCCATGACCATCGCATTGTCGGCGGATAGTAATCCTTGCAAAATGATCAGTACGAGCCCGACGGTCGCATACTGTGTAATTAATCCAATATCCATACTAACGAATCCCCTTTATTGTTCAGTCTATTTATTATATGCCGGTCGATCGGAAAGAAAAAGATGAAAGCTCGACTCAAGTACTTAACCTTGTGTTTTATTCCCATTGTTTAAGAAAACCTAACACAAAAAAACGACCCGTCATCGACGGATCGTTTCCATTTCTTATAAGTTTTGATCAACTTTCTTTTCAGCATCTGGATTTGGTTTCGTTTTTGGTGAAGAGAACCAACCCCAAAGAGCAAGACCGACCATGACTGTCCAGAAGAAAGCCTGCCACGGTGTACTGTGGGCAAATCCTTCAGGAAGTTTTAAGGCTTCAAAGATTGTTCCTTCGATTGATGCGTGGTATTTCGGGTGTTCGAGCGCAAGAACGGCTAGCTTCACACCAACCCAGGCAACAATCGCAAACGCTGCTGTCTCAAGACCTGGACGCTCTGCGAGTAATTTAACAAAGACACGTGCTGCGAAACGCATCAAGACGACACCCATCAAACCACCTGTTAAGATGACGATGAAGTGACCTGTGTTCAAACCACCGATTTCGCCTGATCCCCAGTTTGGAAGGGCAACGGCAAGTGCTACTGCTGCAAGAATCGAATCGACAGCAAACGCTAAGTCTGCGAATTCGATTTTCGCGACTGTCCGCCAGAATTCACCTTTTGAAACTGGCTCTTCCGACTTCGGTTCTTCATCTAGCTCATTTTCAGCCCCATGGTTCTCACCGAGCTTTCTGGCTTTAACGGTCTTATAAATATGCCGTAGTCCCATGATGAGCAAGTACGCCGCTCCAAGTGCTTGGATTTGCCAAATATCGACGAGGAACGAAATCGCGAACAATGCCGCGAATCGTAAGACGAACGCTCCAGCTAGTCCATAAAAAAGTGCTTTCTTTTGTTGTTCTCCTGGTAAGTGCTTGACCATGACCGCGAGTACGAGTGCATTATCCGCTGAAAGTAATCCTTCAAGCGCGATCAAGACGAGTACGACCCAGGCATACTGTAATAATAACTGCCAATCCATCTCTGTCATCCCTTTCTCTTACTACCTGTAAAATAAAAAAACTTCAATTATTGACCATGACGAAAAAACAATGATTACACGTTCACCTGAACATATACTATAGGATAGTATACCCGATTGCAAGTAAGTTATTCCTACAGATATAGAATGTGTCGATTTTGAGTCGTGCGAGTTTCGTTTATCGAACGTTCGTGATAAAATTCAAGACAATACTTCTAGCGATGAAAAGATGAAACACATTTGCGGAATCATCAGACTTGCTCGTCTCTAGCATTCCTGTCATGTTATTACTATTGAAACACTACAAAAGGACAAAGGGGCCAATGAATATGTCTACCTACCCGATTACGTTACCAACAAAAGAAGAGCGCCATAAGCTGTTCGGTTCGGTACCACCAATCAAAGGAACAAAACCGACTGAAAAAGATAAGATGGTCGACTTGCAAAATACACCGAAGAACTTCTTGTTCGCACTAGACGCTGTCGGAATCTCAAACGTCAAACATCCTGTCGTCATCCAAGACGGAGACAACACACAAGCGACTGTGGCGACATTCGAATTGTCGACATCACTCGTACAAGATCGTAAAGGGATCAACATGAGCCGTTTAACGGAACAACTCGATCAATACCACAACGAAGGTTGGACGGTCACGAACGAGTCACTCATTCAATTCGCGCGTGATTTAGCAGACCGCATGGAACAAACGGAAGGTCAATTGACGATCCGTTACCCATGGTTCTTCACACGTAAAGCACCTGCAACAGGTCTTAGCGGCTTGATGAATGCTGAAGTATGGCAAACGGTCAGCGTCAACACGGAAACGGACGAAGCGACGTTGTCTGTCGGCTTGACGATCAACGTCACGACACTTTGCCCATGTTCAAAAGAAATTAGCGAATACAGTGCTCACAACCAACGTGGTTACGTCACGATGGAAGCATCGTTACGTGATGAAGCAGAAGACTTTGACTGGAAACAATCATTGCTTGATGCAGCTGAATCCAATGCCTCAGCGCCACTTCACCCAGTACTCAAACGTCCGGATGAAAAACGCGTGACAGAGATGGCATACGAAAACCCACGTTTCGTAGAAGACATGGTTCGCTTGATTGCTGCTGACTTGTACGAAATGGACCCAATTGCTTCGTTCTACGTCGAATGCCGTAACGAAGAAACGATTCACCAACATGACGCGATCGCACGGATCACGTTCGATAAAGACGCACAATAAGTAAGTCTGCCGTACTCCCTCTTAAACCGAGCGAGTACGGCTTTTTTGTGTGCCGGCATTGCTCTCCCTTTTGCGAGCGTTTACACTTAACTCGAATGGAGGAATGCACATGTTGGAACTGATTCCTTTTTTACTCGAACGACTCGGTATCATGATCATCTTAGCGTTCATCCTCGCCCAGTGGGGACCGACACGACGGCTGCTGCGTCAACCGGAAGCGGGCTGGCAATTTCGTGTCCTCGTCCTGTTTTTTGCGACGTACGGTATTTTAAGTAACTATACAGGGGTCAAAGTCGACTTAGCTGAATTCTTACCTCATGCTTGGCTCGAAGAAGTCGACGGGACATCAGCGATTGCAAACACACGAACGATGATCGTCGTCATCAGCGGATTGCTCGCTGGTCCGCTCGGTGGATTGATAACCGGATTGATTGTCGGGGTTCACCGGTATTCCCTCGGCGGATTCACAGCGTTCGCTTGCGCGCTTTCCACCGTCATCGCCGGTGGTGTCAGCGGTCTCTTACGATCCTATTGGCGCGACCGCCTCAGTAGCCAAGCGTTATTGCCCGTGTGTCTGACTGCTTTTTTAATGCTGTTTGAAATGTCATTGATTTTACTATTCGCCCGCCCCTTTGATGCGGCAGTCGAACTCGTCCAGTTCATCTTCGTACCGATGACACTGATCAACGTCCTCGGTGTCTGGTTGTTCTTATCGATCATCCGTCTTGCTGCACGAGAAGAGGAAACGGTTCGGGCACGAGAAGCAGAACGGTCGTTGCATATCGCCGATTTGACGCTTCCGCATCTGACGCGTGGTCTACATATCCATACGGCAGAAGCTGTCGCGGAAATTCTGTTGCAGCAAACGCGAGCCGAAGCCGTCTCACTGACGGATCGTTCCGTCATCCTGGCCCATATCGGTATCGGGAGCGACCACCATCAAGCTGGGAGTCACTGGACGACGAAACCGACCGAGCATGTCTTGCAGGACGGACAAGTCCGTCTTGTGACGGAACGACTCGATATCGGCTGTCCCGTAACGGATTGTCCGCTTCAATCCGGCATCATCGCTCCGCTCATCGTCGGGGAAACGACGATCGGGACGTTGAAAGTCTATTATCCTCATGCCGAATTGCTCGACGCCGTCGAAGTCGAACTCATTGAAGGGTTAGCGAAATTGTTCTCGACACAACTAGCACTCGGGAATGCCCAGCGGCAAGCCGGTTTACTGAAAGATGCCGAGATCCGGGCACTCGAAGCACAAATTCACCCCCACTTCCTGTTTAATGCGATCAATACGATTTATGCACTGTGCCGGACGGATGTCGAACAAGCACGCACGTTGTTGCTCGAATTGTCGACGTTCTTCCGCAGTAACCTCCAAGGCGCACGATCGACGAAAATTCCGCTCCAAAAGGAACTCGAGCACATCGAAGCATACACATCTCTTGAAGCCGCTCGTTTTCCGAATCGTCCGTTTCTCGACATTGATTTAGCAGACGAGACGACGTCTTTACTCGTTCCACCGTTCATCTTACAACCGTTGATCGAAAATGCGTTCCTTCATGCGTTTTCTTCTGAACAGACAGGATATGTCGGTGTGACGGCATGGTGTGAGGCAGACCAGCTGTGTCTCGAAGTCGTCGACAACGGAAGCGGCATTGACGCTTCGCGCCTTGCTCGTCTCGGTCGAGAAGTCGTTCCGTCCTCGGGCACCGGTACCGCATTATTCAATACGGCAGAACGGATTCGAAGTTTATATGGTGAAAAGGGACAGTTTACGATCACGAGTGACGGTCAAAACGGCACAACGATCGCGATTCGTCTCCCGATTGAACTCAGAAAGGAGATCCAGCATGCGCACCTTGTTGATTGAAGATGAACCGCTCGCACGCGACGAGCTCCGTTATCACGTGACCGCAGCCGGTCTTGAAGTCGTCGGGGAAACCGGCAGTGTCGAGGAAGCCGAACGACTCGTTCGCTCCCTTCAACCCGACTTAGTCTTTCTCGATATCGAGCTAACGGACGGAAGTGGTCTTGAAGTCGCCAAACGCTTGAAATCGATGCCACGTCCACCAGCTTTGCTGTTCGTGACGGCATATGATGCTCATGCGCTTGAAGCGTTTGAGCTCAATGCCTATGATTACATCTTGAAACCGTATGATCCGGCACGGATTGTTCGTGCGATTGAAAAAGTTGCGCGACCGCTTCCGAAAAAAGCACCTCGACTTGAACGTTTAGCCGTTGAGACGGGCGAACAACTGAAATTATTGTCTCCTCAAGATATCGATTACATCGTCGCTGAGAACGGGAAGACGAAGATCGTCACGGAACATGAGGCGTATCCATCGAACGAGACCTTACTCGAACTCGAACGAAAGCTTCAAGATCATCGCTTTTTACGAGTTCATCGCTCATATCTCGTCAACTTATCAGCAATCGATGCCATCGAACCTTGGTTCAACGGAGCCTACAACTTAAAAATTCATCAGATTGATGTGCCAGTCAGTCGGACGTATGTCAAACTACTGAAAGAAGCGCTCGGTATTTAAGCGCTTCTTTTTTTGTGATTCAAGGTCCATTTTCAACCTTTCATCGAACAAAACCGACAACTCATCTAAAAATCAAAGAAAGCGCTTCCATAACTTGTATACTAAATCCATCATAGTTCATTCAAGAGGAGGAATTTTAGATGAGCGCTACTCCAATCGTTATTGCTGTCATCTGTATCTTATTAATCGCGTATCGTCTCTACGGCACGTTCATGGCTGCGAAAGTCTTAAAAATCAAAGATGATCGCGAAACGCCCGCTCATAAATTAGCGGATGGAAAAGATTACGTCCCAACGAACAAATGGGTCTCGTTCGGACACCATTTTGCGGCAATCGCTGCTGCCGGTCCACTCGTCGGACCTGTCCTTGCTGCTCAGTTCGGATATCTCCCCGGCTTACTGTGGCTCTTAATCGGTGCCGTCATCGGTGGAGCGGTCCATGATATGGTTGTTCTTTTTGCCTCGATGCGCCAAGACGGTCAGTCGCTGTCTGAAGTCGCTAAAAAAGAGCTGGGACCAGTCGCTGGTTTTTGTGCCGGTCTGGCGATGCTCTTCATCATCACGATCACGATGGCCGGTCTATCGATGGTCGTCTTGCACGCACTTGAACATAACCCATGGGGTACATTCGCTGTCTTCTCGACGATTCCGATCGCGATGTTCGTTGGGATTTACTTACGTAAAGGTGGCAATCTAGCACTTGCTTCAACAGTTGGTTTCTTACTGATTTTAGCGGCAATTGGTTTTGGTCCTCAGTTAACGGAAACATTCATCGGTGACTGGTTCGACCTTTCATCCCGTCAACTCGCGATTGCTTTACCGATTTATGCGTTCTTTGCCGCTGCACTGCCAGTGTGGCTCTTACTCGCACCTCGCGACTATTTATCGAGTTTTATGAAAATCGGTGTCTTTCTTGCTTTGATCGTTGGTGTCTTCATCATCAACCCGGACATTCGATTCCCAGCATTCACGAAGTTCGTTGATGGTGGTGGTCCAATCATCGCTGGTCCAGTCTGGCCATTCATCTCGATCACGATTGCCTGTGGTGCGATCTCTGGTTTCCACGCTTTCGTAGGTTCTGGTACGACACCGAAGATGATCAATCGGTGGAGTGACATCAAACCGGTTGCTTTTGGTGCCATGCTCGTCGAATGTCTCGTTGCCGTCATGGCATTGATCGCTGCGACATCGCTTGAAGTCGGTGATTACTTCGCCATCAACTCAACTCCTGAAGTATTCGCGACACTCGGCATGAGCACGGTCTATCTTGATGATCTATCCCGTGAAATCGGTCTCGATCTGGCAGGTCGAACAGGTGGTGCCGTCTCACTCGCTGTCGGTATGACGTTCATCTTCCGCGCCATCCCATGGTTCAAAGAAATTGCCGGTTTCTTCTTCCAATTCGTCATTTTGTTCGAAGCGGTCTTCATTCTGACAGCAATCGATGCCGGAACACGCGTCGCCCGTTACTTGATTCAAGATTTCTTCGGAGAGTTCTACAAACCACTCAAACGTGTCGACTGGATTCCAGGTGCCATCTTCGCTTCGGCACTCGGAACGTTCTTCTGGGGCTATCTCCTGTTCTCGGGTGATATCGGTTCGATTTGGGCATTATTCGGGGTATCGAATCAGCTGATGGCGTCGATTGGCTTGATCATCGGAACGACGATCATCTTGAAAATCGCCGACAAAAAAATCTATGCGCTGACGACGTTCATTCCGCTCGTCTATCTTCTGATCACGGTAACGTTCGCGGATATCTGGATGGTTGCAAACGTCTATGCGAATCCCGATTCTCCAGGTTTCAGCATCTTGAATACGGTCTTGTCGGTCACGATGGGATTGCTCGCGATTGTCATCACGATCTCAGCCGTCAAGAAATGGATTGAACTGTTGAATTCACCTCGTTGGGAAAATCAAAAACGATCTGCGTAAGCGGATTGGTCATATGACAAAAGGCAGTGGACGCATCCACTGCCTTTTTCGTATCTCATTTTTAAAACGGATTATAAAAGCGATTACCATCATAGAAAGTGACGACGAATGACAAAACCGTCAAAAGTAGCACACAGCCGATCGCGACATAATCGATTCGTGTCATCGTCTGTTGGTTGTACCACGTTCGCTTTCGTCCGGCACCGAATCCACGGAGATCCATCGCATTGCTGACGGTCTCAATCCGCTCCAAACTCGTAAATAGCAACGGAAGTAAAATCTGGATGCTATTGCGTGCCCGCTGCCAAAGGGAGCCGTGTGAGACAGCAATCCCTCGTGCTTCTTGAGCGTTCGCGATCGTCCGGAAATCAGATTGAACGTCCGGAATATAACGGAGCGCTAAGGAGACCGCAAATGCGATCTTATACGGAACACCAATCCGATTCAAAGAAGAAGCGAACTCCGTCGGATGGGTCGTGACGAGAAACAACACAGCAATCGGAACGATCACACTGTATTTTAAGATTAAATTGAACAGATAAAATAATTGTTCTGCGGTCATCGTAAATCGTCCGATTCCTTCAAGTAAGACGTGACGCGATCCGTAGATTGCCACGCCCTGCTCTGGTTCGAACAGATAAACAGCGAGCGCATTAATCAGGACGAAAATCGCTGTAAAGATCAAGACGAAGCGGACTTCCCGAAACTGGATACGCGACAATCGGAATAACACGATACTGACTAACCCCATTACAAGTAAGACACGTGTATCATAGGTGAACATCGTTGCTGTCGTAAATAATAAGAATCCGATCAGTTTCGTCGTTCCCGTCAATCGATGAATCGGTGACGTTTTTTCAATATAGCCAAGCATTTCTACAGCCATTGTTCCCGCTCCTTTCGCTCCGCCGTAATCACGGACTCGACGAATCGTTCCGGATCGACTTCGAGGTGTTGCGCTAGCGTAAAGAGCGATGTTTGTTTTAAATGGGCATGATGCAGCAATTGTTCTTGATTCAGCAGTCCAAATGATGTTCCAGCATAACGGATACGCCCAGCTTGCACGAGGCAGACTTGATCGCTGTATTCTAAGACGAGATGCATGTCGTGCGTGATGATGAGTAACGTCATTCCGTCCTGCTTCAATCCTTCTAAAAAGTCCATCATATCCGAATAATGCCGATAATCTTGACCGGCTGTCGGTTCGTCCAGAATCAGAATATCCGGTCGTCGAACGAGAATCGAAGCGATCGTCACCCGTTTCTTCTGACCAAAACTCAGTGCCTGAATCGGCCAATTGCGAAACGGATACAATCCACAGCGACGTAACGTCTGCTCGAGACGCTCGTTTTCTTCCGCCTCACTCAATCCGAGAGCCTGCATCCCGTAGCGAATTTCTTCCTGCACGAGGTGTTTTGAAATCATATGATTCGGGTTTTGCAGGACGAATCCGATCGTTCCTGCTCGCTCTGCGATCGATTGGTTCGTGATGTCGGTTCCGTCCAGTAAAATCCGACCGCCTGTCGTCCGTTGATAACCACTCAACACTTTCGCAAGCGTGGATTTTCCGGCACCATTCTGACCGACGATCGTCGTCAGCGTTCCCTTTTGAAAAGAGGCTGTCACATTCTCAAGCACTGGCGTTCCTTGGCGATAATGAAACGCCAACTGCTCAAGTTCAAGCAATGCAGTAGAGGTTTCAGTCTCTTTTTGAGCAGCTTTCTCTAAACGCTCTAACACGTTCGTCTGGTTGAATCGCTTTAAAAAGGGATCGATGCGGCTAGGCTGGTCTGAAGGTTGAACGGCAAGCCCAGCCCAGCGTGCGGCACTGACATAGAGAGGTTCACGTAAAATCGCTTGTTGAAGCACGCCATTGCTTAAGATGATATCAGGATGGTCATCAGCGATGATTTCGCCGTCGACCATGACGATGATGCGGTCAAACGGAATGACGAGTACATCCTCGATTCGATGTTCGACGACGATCAGTGTGCGGTTCGTATCACGTTGCAGTCGATCCATAAGCGCCATCGCTTCTTGTCCCGCTACCGGATCGAGATTCGCGAGCGGTTCATCAAACAGTAAAATGTCCGCATCTTCGACGAGGACTCCGGCTAATGCTGCCCGTTGCCGTTGTCCGCCTGATAGATCATTCAATCGTGCGTGCAAGAGCGTCTCGACATCCGTCATTCGTGCGACGCGTTCGACGATTTCCTGCATTTCTGGTCGCCTAGTCTGTTTGTTCTCGAGCGAAAAGGCGATGTCTTCGCCAACCGATAAACCGACGAACTGCGCATCTGGATCCTGTAACACCGTGCCAATATGCAACGAACGATCAAATAACGATAACTCCCGGGCATCTTGTCCTTTGATCAGGACCTGTCCTTCCCACGTTCCCGGGTACGAGAACGGAATCAACCCATTGATGCACTGGGCGAGCGTACTTTTTCCTGAACCCGACGGTCCAACGATTAAGATGCGTTCTCCTGCTTGAATCGTTAATTGAATCTGCCGGAGTGTCGGTTCCGACTGACTCCGATATGTAAATGAAAAATCCTGAAATTCAATCACGTTTGTCATGTCTTTCTCCCCCCAAGCCAAATGAGCTATGATCCTGCCGACTCTTCGCACAGGATCATAGCTCATTCGGTCAAACTTCGCGTTTCAAGCTGCCTGCTTTACTTCTTGTTTTGGCATACGTGACGAGCAACAACGTTCCAATGACACCGACTGTCAAGATATTTGATGTCGCAGCGACAGCACCTTGGACGAAGACTTTATTCGCTGGCTCCGAGTAAATTAAGATATCGAGTACCGGTGCGATGATGATCCAACCGATCGCTTGCACGATGGCTTGTGTCGCATTGAATAAGACGATTTTACGTGTCGTCAATCCACCTTCTTCTAAGCGAATCCGGTTAGCGATCAATCCGATACCAAACCCGACGAAGCCGGAGACGATGACCCAACTCCACCACGGGGAACCATATAAAATTGCATCTTTTAATCCATGACCGATTAAACCAATCAAACCGGCTGTGACCGGTCCGAACAAAACTGCCATGAATGCGAGAAATGCATAGGCTGTCTCGATTGACGTGTTCGGTACGCCTGTCGGAATCGCAGCGAATCGACTTAAAATGATGAATACAGCTGCTCCGATCCCGGTTGCGACGATCTGTTTTGTCGTAAATCCTTTCATGTTCGATCTCCTCCTTTGATTTGTTGTACGTTAACACTCCAATCATTTCCGATCCCAACCTCAAATGCATGCGCAAACGAACCTTGATTCAAGGCAAGAGCAATCTGATCTAGCGAATTGATGTAAACGACGCCTGAACCGACTGGTACGTCGGCGAACGAATGACCAAAGAGCAGTGTCTGTTCATAGACGATTCGTTCCCGATACGAAATCATTACCTTGACGTGGCTGCCGATGTCGAGACCCGCCTGACGGACGAGAGCGACCGGAATATTCGTCCAGACATTTCCGAAGCGAACATCGAGAATCTCGACAATACCAGTAACACCGCTGTCCGACGACGAGGCAACTGTCCGATCGAGCAAAACGATGTCCGAAGCAGGTAAAACAGGTCCCACTTCCTCGAAGGTGATGACATGGCTTGATAATCGAGCTCCCGTGAAGGCAAAGATATCTCGTCCGTGGAACGTATACGATTCCCCCATCCGCGGTAAGCGATGCCGTCGATCATCGAGTTGCCTCACTTCAGCAATGTATCCGGCTTGCCAAAGATGCGTCAACGTCCCATTATCCGGTGTGATGATGTATTGATTCGCATGCGTCCGCGCGACGACACTCTTTCGACTTGATCCGACTCCTGGATCAACAACAGAAACGAACACCGTTTGCTCCGTCCAGTACGGTACCGTCTGCAGTAACCGATAGGACGCTTCCCAAATGTGGAAGGGCGGAATGTCGTGCGTCAAATCAAAAATCCGAATCTTTGGATTGATGCTGTGGGCTACTCCATACATCGCACTCACTGCCCCGTCACTCACGCCAAAGTCTGATTGCAATACCAATGCTTCTGCCATCTCGTCATCCTCCTCCTGCGCGAACGTCCCCACAAAAAAAGACACCACGCCCTCATCTCTCAGGACGTGATGTCTGATCACGTGGTACCACCTTCGTTCATGGCTCAACTCACGTTCAGCCACCTCTAGGAGTACGAGACTCCATGGAATGCTAACGGTATCCGTCCTACCGGTCGGTTCTACTGATGAACACGGTTCACGTTCTTCCGACTGCTCCGGGACCATCTTCAAATGACGAAATCGTCTCATTTCCAGCAACAGAGACTCTCTATCGATTTCTGATCACTTTACTCTTCCCGTCTACGCATGCAGATTTAGTTGTCTGAAAATTTAAATTAATAGTACAACCGTTTCATTCCTGACGCAAGGTTTTTTATTCAGAAATTTTTAAATTCGTCGTCCGGATCGTTCCCCATGGTGACACATCCGCACTGACTTCTAGTGCTTTAGCTTTCTCGTATTGTTTTCCGCTTCCCTGTTCGACATAATACTGCGTCAACTGTGGAATCGACACGTATTGATCGTAATAGTCGCCAGCAACACTTCCGAAGAATCGTTCATTCGAAATCCGGTCGATTTGAGCATAACCAGAAGCATCTGTCTTGAAGCTGACATAAACACGTCCATTTTGAATCGTCGGACCTGGTTTTAAATCCGGATACTGAAGCATCACGTATTCACCGTAAACGGGATCAAACGGATCAAACGGCTCTGCCCGAAAACGGTACGATGTTCCGAACCAGGAGGTCGCAAAAAAGCTGACGATCAACAGACCAACGGCGCACGTCTGCAATACAGGCATTAGATAGCGCTTCATGACGTCACACCTCCTCTACGGCGTAACCACCATAAGACACCGGACAATAGGAAGATGAGGAGCGCACCGATGAGGAAAAACAAAGACATGTTTAAACGATCCCACGCATAGATGACGTATATCGCGATTTGAACGAGAATGAAATAGAGGAAGGCTGGCCAGATGACGGCATGACGACGTTCTTGATACAACAGATACAGTAGCGCGGATAGTTCAACGAGAATGGCGAGTAGAATGGCCTGTTCATCAAGCCACAGGACTCCAACGAATCCAAGCGGAACGATAAACAATAAGGAGCGACGTTTTTGATAGAGGAAAATTCCTAACCCGATGGATACGATAGCTAGCAGAATCGCTTCTGTCATGGATGGTAATGCGGCATTTGATTCCGCACGTACAGACAGATAGACGATCGAACTGATGGCAGCAACGACCAGATAGACCATTTCGACGATCCGGCGATTGGACTCCTCACGAACAAGCCAGAGAACTGGAACGAGTAAAAATAGCGTCCAGACCGGCCACAGGAATCCGTCATATGATACAAGGAGAAACAAGGAGAGACCACTGAAGAAGAGAAACAGCCAGCTAAACAAAAGCGATGGCAGACGTTGACTGAAGTAAAACCAACTGAACGACAACACGACCATCAGACCGAACGACGTCCAGTCGAGATAACTCGCCTGTTCTTGACCAAAACCACCGAGACTCGTGAAGATCGTCCATCCGGAAAGGAAGGCTACGACACCGTATGCTTCATGACGCCAAAGCATATAATGCACTAATGCGGCGACAAACATACACCAACTGAGCAGTGATCCTTCCATCGGCAAGTGAAAACTTTGAACAACTACGAGAATCGAGGCGCCAAACGCTAGGATTCCACCGATTCGAAAGACGACCGGATGAAGAATACGACGACGTTCCGAAAGATCCGCCATGATGTAACAAATCCACATGAGTGCTACGACAAGTCCGATTTTCCAGCCGATCGGCATCGCTTGCCAGTTGGCAGCTAAAAAGCTGAATACAGCCAAGACGACGAAGGTCCCTCCAACAATCAACAAGAGCGGGAGGCGTTGTTTCGTTGAATGTTGCTTTTCGTAGTTCATGATTCGTTCGACGGTTGATTCATCCAACAGACCCGCATCCTGCCACTCACGTATCTTGCGTAACTGCTTCACCGTACCCACCTCCTTCGAAGTGTTAGATACTTATTATTTTCCCGTTTTAACCCCGTCTCAAGCCCGGATTCACAAGGATTCCAAGCTATTTGTTCAGTTCGTCACAGAATAGTGACAGACGAAAAAAAGCAAGGAAAACTAGCTTCCTTGCTTTGTATAATCGATAGGTTAAACACGGAAACGAGCAACGAGTACCTGTAGCTCTTCCGCCATATCGGATAATGCTTTGGCTGATTGCGAAATCTCTTCCATCGCACTCAACTGTTCTTCTGTCGTCGCTGCGACTTGTTTCGACGCCGATGAATTCTCTTGCGCGATATGTGCGATTTCGGTTGCAGAGGCAGAAACCTCTTGAACGTTCGCTGCGATTTCCTCGACAGTTGCTGTCACATCTTCGATTCGCGGTGTCATCTCTTGCGTCCGTTCGAGAATCTTCTGGAATCGTTCTGCTGATGCTTCTGTCGTCGATAAACCGGCTTTCGTCTGTCCTGATACTTCTTTCATCATCGTGACTGACTGATCTGTCTCCTGCTTGATGTTTTGAATCAGCTGTGCAATCTGCTTCGTTGAATCCTGTGACTGCTCTGCTAGTTTACGCACTTCACTTGCGACGACGGCGAACCCTTTTCCGTTTTCGCCTGCCCGTGCTGCTTCAATCGCCGCGTTCAGTGCCAATAAATTCGTTTGTTCGGCAATGCCGTTGATGACATCGACGATTTTCCCGATTTCATTCGAACGATGTGCGAGTGAGCTGATGACACCACCGAAGTTTTGAACGGAGGCATCGATTTCTTTCATCTGCTGGACGTTCTGTAGTACAGCAACCGTTCCGTTCTCGGCTTCTGTTGCCGTTGAACGTGATAGCTCTGACACATCGGTTGAGCTCTCAGCAATTCGCATGATGCCCGCTGTAATCGACTGGAGCGAAACGGCATTCGCATCGAGTTGACGTTTCGATTGATCCGCCCCTGCTGCGACCTGTTGAATCGATCCCGCGATCTGTTCCGATGCGGACGTCGTCTGGGCAGAGTTCGCCATTAATTCCTGCGACGAGCCGGCCACTTGTGTGATCGACTGGTCGAGATTGATGATGATCGAGCGGAGTGAATCGACCATGACGTTAAAGCTTTGCGCAACTTGCCCGACCTCATCGTTTGATTCAACGATGACGGGTTCCGTCAAATCACCA
This sequence comes from Exiguobacterium sp. s91, assembly GCF_018618915.1. Taxonomy (NCBI): domain Bacteria; kingdom Bacillati; phylum Bacillota; class Bacilli; order Caryophanales; genus Exiguobacterium; species Exiguobacterium sp. s91. The sequence goes on from NZ_JACSMZ010000002.1 coordinate 233,155, forward strand.
GATTGAATCCGTTCTGCCCCACGTGTCAAATGACCGAGTGGGCGTAAGATCGAGCGAAGGATGAAGTAAATGAAGACGGCTGCGACGAGTAACATTCCGCCGATGACAGCAAGCGTTGTCCACAGAATACTCGACGTCGCATCGGTGATTTCATGATCGTACAGGGTTCCGGCAACCTTCCACTTCGTTAAATCGTTCGTCATGAAGTCCATCTGTTTACCTTCATTTTCGAATTCATACGAAAATTGTCCGGCTGGGTCATCGTAGAGTGGCGCAACCCAGTTCCCTGTTGCCTTTTCACCTGGTTTTAGCGTCGGGTGCGTAACGAACTTCTTATTCGAATCGAGAATCGTCACATAACCCTCTTTACCAATTTTAATCTTTTTCGCGATTTCCGCGATGCGGTCGACATCGACATCAATCGCCACGACACCTCTTCCGTTTCCGGTCGTTTGTGACAATGTCACCATCATCTTGTTCGAGGCAGCATCGACGTATGGATCCGTGATGACGACTTTTCCACCGGCTGCTTCAGCCGATTGGTACCACGAGCGCTCACGTGGGTCATAATCCTCGGGCATGACTTGTTCCGGGAAAATGTTCATATCCCCTTCTGTCGTCGCGAAATAGATGTTCGCCGCTTGCGGATGCATGTCGAGATATTCCGTCATTTTTTCCTTCAACGCTGCATTTTGTTTTCCTTTTTGATAAAGCGTTCCGTCAATCCGGTCCGCAAAAAAGGCGACATCGCGTCGCATCGGATCAATGATATTCTGAATCTCATCATTCATCCGATCGACTCCACCATGTGCCGATTGTAGAATTTGCTCCGTCATCGTTTGTTTCGCCTGATTGTAGGCAACAAATCCGATCACAAGTGCTGGAATTACTAATAGGAGAATTGATGTCAGAATTAATTTTTGTTTGATGCTCATCGTGCGTTTGATCTTTTGTTCCATGTGTCACTCCATTCCCGAGTGCAAGGACTCGCTATTCTACCTTCTTTATCGGAAGAATAGCGAAGAATATTCATAGTAAAAATAATAATCGTTCATTGATTCACATGAAAAAAAGACGACCCGTATGGAGTCGTCTTCCTTGGTAACGCTTACCCTTATGCTTCTTGATCGCCCTTCCAGTTCATCATGCCGCCTTCGACGTTGACGATATCATATCCATACTGCTCGAGGAAACGACCGACGTTTTCGCTTCGCGCGCCCGCTTTACAGATTAAGTAGTAGGTTTCACCTTCTTGCAGCTCCGTATAGCGTTCACCGATTTCAGACATCGGAAGGAAGCGGACGTTCGGAATATGTCCTGCATCGTATTCATCCTGCTCCCGGACGTCAACGACGTGTAACGCTTCGCCTGCCTCTAATCGCTCTTGTAACTCATCTACATGAATCGTTTTCATTTCGTATGACCTCCTGTATGGTTCTGCCGTAAGTGTAGCAAATTCATCATCAAAACAAAACGAAACCGTTTGATACGAAGTGATGAAAAAGCGGACCCGTTTGCGGATCCGCCCATCTCATTATTCTCCTGATGCTCGACGCGTCGATTGACGTGTCTCCTTATGCATTCCCCGTGCATAATAGACAGCAATCAGAATCGCGTACCATAGTGGTCCAACGACCAAAGCGATGCGTGTACTTGCGTCAAATGCCATCAAGACGATGACACCAGCAAGTGCCGCGAGGGCAATGTAGTTCGCGACCGGGAAGAATGGAACAGCGAATTCTGCTGAACCGTGTACTTTCCGCGCCCGCATCTGAGCGATCAGAATCATCGCCCACGTCCAAACGGCTCCAAACGTCGCGATACTCGTAACGATCGCAAAGACGTCTTCCGGTAAGAAGTAGTTCAAAGCGACACCAACGAGCAACGCAACACCTGAAAGAATCGTCGCCAGTGCTGGGACACCGTTTTTCGAGATTTTCGAGAAACGACGTGGTGCTTCACTGTTCTCGGATAAGTTCATCATCATCCGGGCTGTCGAGAAGATACCGGAGTTACATGACGAGAGTGCTGCCGTTAAGACAACGAAGTTGATGATGCCGGCTGCTGCTGGAATACCAAGTGAATCAAATAATAATACGAACGGACTACTATTGTTCGCTCCGACTTGATCCCACGGATAAATCGATAAAATGACGAAGAGCGCACCGATGTAGAATACTAAAATCCGAAGGAAGACGTTATTGACGGCTTTTCGAATCGTTTTCTTCGGGTTCTTCGCTTCCCCTGCTGTGACCCCAATCACTTCAATTCCTAAGAACGCAAACATGACCATCTGCATGGCAAGGAGTACTCCACCGAATCCGTTCGGCAGGAATCCACCATGTGACCACAGGTTTGAAATTCCAACCGGTGTGCCGCCGTTTCCAAGACCAATGACAATCGTCAAGGTCCCTAAGATGATCATGGCGACGATCGCGACGATTTTAATCAACGCAAACCAAAATTCGAATTCACCATAAAATTTAACAGCAATGAAGTTGATGCTCGTCATCAAGACAAGTGCTGCTAGTGCCCATACCCACCCCTGAGAATCCGGGAACCATACTTTCATGTAAATACCGACTGCTGTGATTTCCGCCATACACGTAAAAATCCAGAGTAACCAATAATTCCAACCTGTTAAAAAGCCAGCTAGTGGACTGACATACTTCCGGGCATACTCCGCAAAACTACCAGCCACCGGCTCCCGCACTGCAAGCTCCCCAAGTGCTCGCATGATAATGAAAATGATGACACCACCAATCAGATAACCAAGTAAGATCCCTGGTCCTGCTAATTGGATCGCTTTTGCTGACCCTAGGAAGAGTCCGACACCGATTGCCGCCCCCAGCGACATCAGTGTAATATGACGTTCTTCCAGTCCCCGATTCAACTCTGTCTGTTGTTTCATTTTTACGACGTCCTTCCCGTCTCTGTTTGTTTCTTAGCAGTTCCCCGTACCGCTACGTTGTCAGTATAAAGAAGATGTGTCGATTTTGTAAACGTTTTCATATGATATTTCTTACCAAAATCACATACTCGGAATATTCTGATTACGTTAGCATTATAAAAAAAGGAACCTCCTGCTACTAAGTAGTATACAGGACGGCTCCTTTCGGAAAGTTACAATTGTTAATCAACTTTAGCAAGTGGCGCGTCTACTGACTCCGACTTACTCGTCAATCGGAAGATTCCATTTAGCAATAATGCCGTTAGCGATCCTGCGACGATCGGGCTGTCCGTCAAGACACGGATTTGTGACGGGAGACCGGCTACGATCTCAGGATTCATACTGATTCCTAAACCAATTCCGAGCGCGAGTGCCACCGTGATGACGTGTTCGTTCTTCGAAAAATCGACCCGCGACAGAATACGAATCCCGCTCGCTGCGACCGTTCCAAACATGATCAACATTGCCCCACCTAGCACAGGTTTTGGAATCAACGTCGTGAACGTCGCCACTTTTGGTAAGAAACCGAGCAAGATTAAAAATCCACCCGCAAATAAAATGACTTTACGTGTCTTCACGCCAGTCAACTGAACGAGACCGACGTTTTGGCTGTATGTCGTATACGGGAAACTGTTGAAGATACCGCCAACAATCGTCGCGACACCCTCTGCCCGGTAGCCACGTGCTAGATCCTTATCCGTCAAGCGACGATCCGTGATCTCACCGAGTGTCAAGAACACACCTGTCGATTCAACCATCGAGACGAGACCAACGAGCGTCATCGTCAAGATCGCCGTCGTATTGAATGTCGGTACACCAAAGTAGAACGGCGTCACCATTTGGAACCAAGACGCTTCCGCCACCGGACTGAAGTCGATCATCCCCATGCCGAACGCGACGAGTGTACTGATCATCACAGCAATCAAAACGGCTGCTGCTTTTGAAAAGACCGTGCCGTAGCGATTCAAGATTAAAATCAAGACGATCGTTAGTCCGGCGAGTCCAAGATAACGTGCGTCACCAAAGTCCTTCACCCCTTGTCCGCCCCCGATATCGTTGATTGCAGCCGGAATCAAGGAAATCCCAATGATCGTCACGACAGAACCAAGGACGACTGGCGGGAACAGGACTGCAATCTTACTAAACCAGCCTGAGATGACGAGAATGATCAAACCACTCGCAATTAAAGCACCATAAATCGCCGTAATCCCTTGAAGACTACCGATCGCGATCATCGGACCGACTGCGGTGAAGGTACAACCGAGGACGACAGGAAGACCGACGCCTGTATATTTCGTGACGAGCACTTGTAGTAAGGTCGCTACGCCACACATGAAGAGATCAATCGCAACTAAATAAGCAAGTTCTTCTCCCGACAATCCGATCGCACTACCAACGATCAGCGGAACGACAGCTGCTCCTGTGTACATCGCGAGCACATGCTGAAGTCCGAGACTAGCGGCTTTGAAGTTCGATAGTTTCATACGGTCACCGAGTCAACGAACGTCGCTTTTCCATCCTTCAACGACTTCACGCGAGCGAGTGACTCGACGCGGAACCCGGCTTCGATTAACTTTTGACGTCCCGGTTGGAACGACTTTTCAATGACGATTCCAAAGCCGGCAACTTCCGCACCTGCTTGTTCAACAAGGCGAGCGAGACCAAATGCCGCTTCTCCGTTCGCGAGGAAATCGTCGATGATCAGAACTCGTTCACCCGGTTGTAGGTATTTTTCTGCAACCGTAATCGTACTCGTCTGTTGTTTCGTAAACGAGAAGACTTCAGCTGAAATCGTTCCTTCATTCAAGGTGACGGATTTCGTCTTACGGGCATAAACCATTGGTACCCCTAGACGGAGCGCCGTCATCATTGCCGGGGCAATACCACCTGCTTCGATCGTCAAAATCCGCGTGATACCGGCATCTTGGAAGCGATCCATGAACTCATAGGCGATTTCCCACATCAAGGTCGGATCGACCTGATGGTTTAAAAAGGCATCCACTTTCAATACTTGATCCGATAATACGATTCCCTCTTGATTAATCATGTCGTGTAGACGTTTCATACATGCATTCTCCTCTTTAAAAACGAAAAAACGTACAGCCGCTACCCGGGGGCAGCCACTGTACGCCAAAAAAGAGAGCAGTAACTCACCACCCGTAGTCGGACCGTTACGGCGATCCGGTAGAGACTCGTGGGCCAATTCCCACTATTATACGAGCGTTGCTATACGTTTACGTTTCGTGATTTTCGTGATGTGTACCATTGTACGGGGTTTAGCGAAAAAGTAAAGACTTTTTCACACCGTGCTTAGGCTTGGCGTTCTTCGACTGCTTGCGCTGCCGTGATGATCGCGAGTTTGTAGACATCCTCTTCGTTACAACCGCGTGAAAGATCGTTGACCGGTTTGTTCAACCCTTGAAGGATCGGACCGATTGCTTCGAATCCACCAAGACGTTGTGCGATTTTGTAGCCAATGTTTCCAGCTTCAAGACTTGGGAAGATGAAGACGTTCGCTTGACCTGCGACATCTGATTCTGGTGCTTTTGATTTCGCGACGCTTGGAACGAATGCTGCATCGAATTGGAGTTCCCCATCGATTGCAAGCTCTGGTGCACGTTCTTTAGCAATGCGAGTTGCTTCAACGACACGCTCTGTCTCTGGTGATTTTGCTGAACCTTTTGTCGAGAAGCTGAGCAATGCCACTTTCGGATCGATACCGAATGTTTTCGCTGTTTTCGCAGATGCAATTGCGTTCTCTGCTAGATCGTTCGCATCTGGTGCGATGTTGATTGCGCAGTCTGCGAAGACGTATTGCTCATCGTCACGTACCATGATGAAGACGCCTGATGTTTTTTTATAGCCTTCTTGCATCTTGATGATTTGAAGTGCTGGACGAACTGTATCGCCTGTTGCGTGCATGGCCCCCGATACAAGACCTTCTGCTTGCCCTGTGTGAACGAGCATCGTACCGAACGTGTTCACGTCTTTTAAGATGACAGCACGTGCTTGCTCTTCTGTTGCTTTCCCTTTACGACGCTCAACGAACGATGCGACGAGCTCATCGATTCCAACGTAAGAAGCAGGATCAATCGTATCAAGTCCCGTGACATCGATTCCGTTTGCTGCTGCTGTTTCTTCAATTTGTACACGTGGTCCGATGACGACCGGTGTGACGAGACCGTCTTTCTTCAAACGGACAGCTGCGCCAAGAACACGCGCGTCAATTCCTTCTGGGAAGACGATTTTCGGTTGGTGCGCTTTAATCTTTTGTTCTAACATATCGAATAATTGCATGAATTTCTCTCCTTTTTAGGTAAACACGACGTCGTCGATTTGATCCATTTTCTTTTCCATCGTTTATTATACACAGTTCTCAATCGTTGTTAAAACAATTTGCAAAAAAGTTATCTAACAAAAGCACTGAAGCCATATTCACCGACTATTACAGTCATTTTCAAGAATGGTACAGAGACTATTTCCAAGCAACGTAATCTCCACTCCCCCTTTTACCCACTCTCTGCTTTTTTCATGTGTTACGATCTCATGGACAAAGACCTTTTCGGGCGAAGCGTTTCAATAGAATGTGATAAGATAGGATATGGAAAAAGACAATTTATTTCAGACTCAGGAGGTCATCCCATGCAACACCAAACATCTGAACCGACTGCTACGCAACAAGCCGCTGAAACACTCGACGGCTGGTATACATTACATGATTTCCGCCGGATCGATTGGTCACGCTTGAAACAAGTCGACGCGACAGAACGCGCGCGCATGATTGAAGAGTTCCAAGCCTTCCTCTCAGAGCTTTCTGGTGTCGAAGCGGCAAAAGACGGAAGCCATGCACTTTACACGATCATCGGTCAAAAAGCCGATCTCGTCTTGATGGTTCTTCGTCCAACGATGGAACAAATCCAAGACGTCGAAGTCAAAATGCAAAAACTCGATCTCTATGATTACTTGATCCCGACGTATTCTTACGTTTCTGTCGTCGAACTCGGTACGTACCGTGGTTCAGGCGAAGGAAACCCATACGAGAACCCTTACGTGCGTGATCGTCTCTATCCAATCTTGCCGCAAGCGAAGCACATCTGCTTCTACCCGATGAGCAAGTCGCGTCGCGATGGCGACAACTGGTACACGCTCTCAATGGAGAAACGTAAAGAGCTCATGTATCGTCATGGTATGATTGGTCGGAGTTATGCTGGGAAAATTCAGCAAATCATCGGTGGATCAACTGGATTTGACGATTGGGAATGGGGCGTCACGCTCTTCTCAGACGACATTCTCCAGTTCAAGAAAATCGTCTATGAAATGCGTTTTGACGAAGTCAGCGCGAAGTACGGTGAGTTTGGTGAGTTCTTCATCGGGAACCGTCTCGAAAGTGAACAATTAAATACTCATTTTGCACTTTAATGTGTTGAATGACGTTTGATTGAAATATCTCATGGGAATATACTCCTTGCGGCTATAAAACAGGCTATAAAATAGTAGGTTGATTACGTAAGGAGGAATTACCATGGGGAATGCTATGAACCGATCGACACGATCGCGTGAATTGCAATTCGCTGTGCTTTCAAAAGAGCTGAAACCGGTTGCAGATCGTGTACTGGATCGCTATGAGCAAGCATTATCGAAGCTAAACAAAACACAAACGACAAAACGATGAACTCGTTTTGATACTTACGCCTACTCCATCGCGAGTAGGCGTTTTTCATACAAAAAAAGACCGTTCTTCTCCATGACGGAAGAAAAACGGTCAATCATCATAGTCCTTTGTAGGCACCAATCGCGACAAAGATCCATGCTGCGATGAACAAGACGCCACCAATCGGTGTGATGGCACCCAGTTTTGTTACATTCGTCAATGCCATGACGTACAGACTACCGGAGAAGAAGACGATTCCGGCAAGCATCAGCCATGCAGCCAACGACCATTGCGGGATCGATGCTTTTAATAAGAGTCCCCCGAGTGCTAGGATACCGAGCGAGTGTACCATCTGGTAAAGTACGCCTGTCTGCCAGTTCGCGAGCATCCGTTCCGTCAACATATCTTTTAAGGCGTGTGCACCGAATGCACCTAGTGCGACCGATAACATCATCGAGATCGCGCCAATCATAATGAAAACTTTCATGCTTATTCTCCCCCTAACCGTCGTGCTGGTAAATTCCATTCATAATAATACGATAGCATACGTAAAACAGTGATGAGTCCGAGCAATGTGAACAAATGTAGAGGATTCGTCAATTGGAAACGATCAATCACAAGTGCTGCCATGACGGCCCACATCGCATAAATCTCTTTATGCAAGACGAGTGGTTTCCGACCAGCGAGTAAATCGCGAATCACTCCACCACCAACACCAGTCAGCACAGCAGCCGAAATCGTTGCTGACAATGGCAGTCCTTTTGCTGTCGCCATCAAAGCACCTTGAATCGCAAACGCAGACAATCCGAGCGCATCCGCGAGGACGCCCCAACGTGTCCAGTGCGGCAAGAACAACTGGGGTAACATGAAGATCAACAACGCAACGAGAATCGCGACTAAAAAGAGACCACCTTGCGACCAGAGAGCGGATACCGGTACACCAATCAGTAAATTACGAATGGCACCCCCGCCGAATGCTGTGATCAAAGCAAGTAACCAGACACCGAATAAATCATATTTTTCTTCCATCGCAACAATCGCACCACTCATCGCAAAAGCGACCGTGCCGATGATATTCAATAAGTCCCAGGACATGCGCACATTTCACCTTTCTACAAAGAAATTCCAATACTTACTATACTCTCTTTTTAGTTTCCGTAAAGCATTAATTTTCTGTCACCGTTTCGATCGTTTGCGAGTGACGTTTTTAGGTAAAGTAACCTATACTGAAACAAACTGTACAGGAAGCTAGGTGACCGTATGAAACGTTGGGCGCTTTATCGCATCGTCGTCATCGTGACGATGTTCGCACGTTACATCTTTACGATCTATCGATTCACCCGGAAAAACCGGCCAGGTACGAACAACGAAGAGTTTGAGCGCATCATGATCCGGATTGCGCGTGACTATAAGAAAAAAGCATTACGGTTAGAAGGGTTACTGATCAAGCTCGGTCAGTTCTTGTCGATTCGAGCCGATCTATTTCCTCCGTCCGTCTTGATGGAACTGACCGAACTCGTCGATAAAGTTCCTTCAAGTAAACTTGGAGAGTCACGTAAGATCATCGAAGAGGATTGGGGTATGCCGATCGAAGAGATCATCTCGGATATCAGTTCCCGTCCTGTCGCTTCTGCCTCGATTGGTGAGGTGTACAGCGGAACCTTAAAATCAAATGGTAAAAAAGTTGCGATCAAAGTTCAGCGACCGAACATCGAACAAATCATCAAAACCGATTTCCGTGCCATGCGCATCGTCATTGCCATGTTACGCCGGACTTCATTAAACAAATCGACTGATTTACAAAGTCTGTATCGCCAAATGGTCTTCGTCATCGGTGATGAATTGAATTACCGAACTGAATTAAAAAACGGTCTCTACTTTAAAAAAATGTATGAGACGAATCCTGTCATCTATATTCCGAGTTATTATGAAGAACATTGTACGAATCGTGTGCTCGTCATGGAATGGATTGACGGGACACGTATCACCGATCTCGATTATTTAGCGGAACATCAGATTGATCGTGACGAACTAGCGCGTAATCTCTTCTTGAACGCTGGTGAGCAATTACTGTTCGGCGGGAAATTTCACGCCGACCCACACCCGGGCAACGTCCTCGTCCAGTCCGACGGCAAAATCGTCTTGCTTGATTTTGGGATGATTGGAGCGACGACGCCTGATGACATGCGAGCGATTCAACGAATCCTCCAATCCTTCGTCACATTAGATTATGATGCAATCGTCGATGGTCTCGAAGATTTACGATTCCTGTTGCCGAATGCGAATAAGCAAAATATCCGACAAGCAATTGAAAAAGCGGTCACGTTCTATCTCGAGAGTGATATGGAAAACGTCGACACGAAACTGATTGAGAAGGTCTTATCCGATATCGAATTGCTCGTCCGAAACGAACCGATCCAGCTCCCTGCCGAGTTTGCGTTCTTCGGTCGTGCTGCCTCGACGATTCTTGGGATTCTTCAGATTCTTTCACCGCAAATCAACCTGCTCGAGTTAGCCAAACCAATGGTTCGGCGTTGGCTCGATGACGAAGGAAAAAACCAAAATCGTTATCTCCAGATTGCCGGTTCTTACGGTGCGCGATTGCTCGCCTTCCCGCGTCTTGTTAACGATGCCTTAAGCGAACCGACACGTTGGCGCATCATGGAGCAACAAAAGTTCTCTCGTGTCGCGAACATCGAGTCACTCAAAATCCGGCAGTGGACGAGTTCGCTCGTCGGAATCATTAGTCTGCCTTTTAGTTATCTCGGCTATTATTTTACGCAGTATGACGTCATGGGCATTTCCTTGACGATCGCCGTCATCGCTTTATGGAATGGTAGACGGATCGGACGACAAATCGTCCGGATCGCCGATGAACCGTTCCGTTAAATAGAACGACAATATGCGTCCACTTCGGTGGACGTTTTTTTATTTCAGAATAATTCCTCTTTGGGCTTCGAGGTTTTTCCTCGCGTCTCGCGGGGTACAGCTTCAAGTAGAGAGATAACAATAAGGAGAGGTGAAACACTTGATTGATATTTTAATTGCCATCGTTCCTGCATTAATGTGGGGATCGTTGCCGCTCGTCGTCTCAAAAATCGGAGGTTCAACGGCGCAACAAATTATCGGTACGACTCTGGGTGCGTTGCTTTTCGCGATCGTCACCTTCTTTTTTGTCAGCCCAGAGCTGTCGACGACTGCTTGGGTCGCCGGATTCTTTTCTGGTGCCTTCTGGGCGCTCGGTCAAAAAAATCAGTTTGCCGCATTCCGTCAAATGGGTGTCTCAAAGACGATGCCCATCTCAACAGGGATGCAACTCGTCGGAACATCGTTGTTTGGTGTTCTCGCTTTTGGAGAGTGGTCAACGACAACTGCGTTGATTCTCGGAATCAGTGCCCTTGTATTGATCATTGCCGGAGCAGCTTTCACGTCTTACAAGGAAGATAAGAGTAAAGAAGATGAGAATATCGGAAAAGGACTGACGCTTCTTCTCATCTCGACTGTCGGGTATGTCGGCTACGTCGTCATTGCCCGTTGGTTCGATATCAATGGATGGGAAGCAGTCTTACCACAAGCTGTCGGGATGGTCGTGAGTGCGATTCTCCTTTCTTTACGAGAAGGAGATCTCTTCACGAAGAAAACAGCCGGCAATACAGTCGGTGGACTCATGTGGGCTGTCGGGAACGTCGCTTTACTGTTTGCCACAGCAAAAGTCGGAGTCGCAACGAGCTTCTCCTTATCTCAAACAGGAGTCGTCATCTCAACGATTGGCGGTGTCCTCTTACTAAAAGAAACGAAGACAAAGAAAGAAATGACCTTCGTCATCATCGGTTGTATTTTAGTCGTTGCTGGTGGGATCATGATTGGATTTACGAAACAATAATGAAGGAGTGAAGCATCATGTATGAAAGTTTAAAGGGAAAAGTAGCCATCGTGACAGGTGGATCAATGGGAATCGGTGAAGCCATCGTCCGCCGTTATGCAGAGGAAGGTATGCGTGTCGTCATCAACTATCGCAGTCATCCGGAAGAAGCGAAGAAAATCGCAGAATCGATTCAAAAACAGGGTGGCGAAGCCATCACGATTCAAGGAGATGTCTCAAAAGAAGACGATATGATCAATCTCGTCAAAGAGACTGTCGCTCACTTTGGTCAGTTGGATGTTTTCGTCAATAACGCAGGAATCGAGATGCCGTCAGCATCTCATGAAATGTCACTCGAAGACTGGCAAAAAGTCATCGACGTCAACTTAACAGGGGCATTCCTCGGTGCGCGTGAAGCACTGAAGTACTTCGTCGAACATGATGTCAAAGGTAGCATCATCAACATGTCGAGTGTTCATGAAATCATTCCATGGCCAACGTTCGTCCACTACGCTGCAAGTAAAGGTGGCGTTAAATTAATGACACAAACCCTTGCGATGGAATATGCACCAAAAGGAATTCGGGTCAATGCGATTGGACCTGGTGCGATTAATACACCGATCAACGCTGAAAAATTCGAAGATCCGGAACAACGAAAAGAAGTCGAGAGTATGATTCCAATGGGCAATATCGGAAAACCTGAGGAAATTTCAGCCGTTGCCGCATGGCTTGCGTCGGACGAAGCGAGTTATGTCACTGGTATCACACTCTTTGCGGACGGCGGAATGACACTTTATCCATCGTTCCAAGCAGGACGCGGTTAACCTATTTTGAATAGACAAGGAGAGAACCGCTCATGGCCACTTTTTTCTCATTGATCCGTCGCGGCAATAAGTCAGCACTTGCTGCTGCTGTCGTCAACACGATCATTGCTATCATCAAGTTCGTCGCTTATATCTTGACTGGGAACGTTGCAATGTTCGCTGAAATGATGCATACGATCGGTGACGCGGCGAATCAGTTTTTCGTCTATATCGGTTCTGCTCTCAGTAAAAAAGCACCAACGAAACGATTCCCGAACGGATTCGGTCGGCTTGTTAACCTCGTGTTACTTGCTGCAATCATCGTCGTCGCACTCCTTGCGTATGAGACGATTCGTGAAGGCATCTTGCATATCGCACACGGTCCTGGCGAAGAGACGACTGGGCTTTGGATCATTTTGACGGCACTTGGAATTGGTGTTGTCCTCGAAGTCGGCGTCTTTTATAAAGCAATGATCGAGATTGCTCATGAAACCGGGCTCAAATCCCGAGGATTGACGCTTGTCGGACAAAGCTTCACCCATCTTGGGCAGGCAAAACCAGCTACACGTCTTGTCTTCATGGAAGATCTTGTTGCGACTCTCGGTGGTATCATCGCGATCATTGCCGTTCTGATTTCGCATTACACATCGTTTTATCAAGCAGAGGGCATTGCATCGATTTTGATTGGTCTGATGATGTTCTACGTCGTCTATAATGTCTTTATTCAAAATGCTGCCGGTGCGCTCGGTGAGATTGATGAAGTACTGACTGCTAAAATCGGTGAAATCCTATTACGTGATGAAGCGGTTCGTGATATTGAAAAGCTTGAAGTCATTAAGGAAGGGGATCACTTCCATGTCGAGACAGAGATTGAAGTGGATCCTAACTTAACGATTGCCCAAGCGGACGACATCAAGGACCGGCTTGAACTTCAAATCCGAATTCTTAAAGGGATCACCGATGTCACGATTTCCTTTGATGAAGATGATAAAGTACAGCAGTATCAATCCCCCTCACCACCTGTAGAATAAACAAAAAGCCATCGATTTCGATGGCTTTTTGTTTGCATTCATTAGCGTGCAGCGCGGACGAATCCGGCTTCTTCTGCTTCTTTTTCCGTACAGAACTGTTGCTCTGGCTTCACTTCATCGTAGGACTGACCTCCCGGTACATGGTAGATTTTTTTACCCGACCGATTAATGTTGCCTTTGATTTCGCAGGATTTCGTTTCTGTAATCGCTTGAGCGTCGAAGCCACGATTTGTGACGTAGCCATCGTGCTCCCAAATCTTTTTCTTCGCCTGCTTGGCTTCCTGTTCGATCTGTTCGAACATATCGACATAACGTGTGTCCGGCTCATAGACGAACGCTACACGTGCGAGTCCTTTTCGAAGTAACTCCTGATTCAACATCTTATCGCCGTACCAGACGTATGCGAGTAATCTTCCGTATCGATCGGTCCGGGAATGATCACGCTCCAACCGAATGGCTGTCCCGCTCGGTAAGGTCTCTTTCGTAAACGCTGAAGCTTCCGTTCCATACGGTTGAACCGGTGTATCCGGTTTGACGGTTTCTGGTGTATCGACAAGGAGTAGACGAACGTCCTCCGTTTTCCCATCCGCCAACTTCACTTTTAACGTATCCCCATCGATGACGCGTTCGACCGTCGCCTTCGTGATTTTTTCGTCGTCCGGTTGCTTGATGCCAAGCAAATCGGTTTCTTCTGGTGCACAACCGATGAGAACGAATAAAAAAAGTAGACTCATCATTGCATATCGTCTCACTTCTGTTTCGCTCCTTTCCATGAAAATACGGATTCGGTCAAAGCCCGAACCCGCATACGCTATCTTGTTTATTCGTTAGTCTGCTGAAAGAACCGTTTCAACTTCATTTCGGTTCGTATAAAGTTGATAGAACGCTTCCGCTACATTTTTCGGATCAAGTGCCGTTCCACGCTTCACTTCCCCGGCAATCGTGACAGTTCCGACGTAGACACCGTCTTCCTTCAACGTATCATGTAACATATGCGTCACTTGGCGAACGCCTGCCTTCCCGATTGAAAGCCCTGGTAACGATTTGATCGCTTGCATCGCAGCGCCGCCTCCAGTAATCAGGATAACGCCGTCTTTCCGTTCCTGCATCGACGGAGCAACGAGTTGTGCGGCATGCAGTGCACCGAGTACGTCGATTTCGAACTCTTTCGTAATCTGTTCTGCCGAAACTTCGAGGACAGACGCTTGATGTAAAATCGAAGCATTGTAGACTAAGACATCGACTTGTCCGTATTGCTCCTCTGTCCATTCGATGAGTGATGCGACATCGGCTTTTCGAGAAGCATCACATTCCACTCCAACCGCTTCCACGCCCGCTTCTTTTAGTTCCGTGATGACGGCTGCGAGTGTTTCTTGCGTCCGCGCCGCACAAACGACTTGAAAGCCTTCTTTTCCGAATCGTTTACTGATTTCATATCCGTTTCCTGGCCCTGCTCCGATGACGATTACTGTTTTCATGACGTATCTCCCCTTCTCATTTCAACTGTGATGGTTATTCCCTGAATCGCGTCATTTCATTCAAAAATCGAGCAATGAAGTGCCTTTTTCTTCTTTCTCCTGCGAAACACCCATGAAACGCGCTAACATCGGATCGACTGTTGGTGTTGCCTGAGGTGTTGACGTAGGTAGCGATATCGTTGAACTTGATGTCGCCTCAGATTCAAGTAATAGTTCACAGTACGTTTTCATTGCTGCAATCTGCTCTTTCTGCGCGGCTCCTGTCGTTTGCTCAATGCGTTGCATCGCTTGACGCATCTTTTCGATGATGTGTTGTTCCGTAATCATCTTGTATTCCTCCTTATGGTAGATTGAGGGTATGAACTTGAAAAGGATGTGTTTTCCATGATTCGTACCGCTTTAGTTGGTTTTGGTATTGCCGGTGAACATTTACATGCTCCTTATTTACACGCACCTGATTATCAGTTAGTCGCTGTTCAGTCG
Organism: Exiguobacterium sp. s91; assembly: GCF_018618915.1. Lineage (NCBI taxonomy): Bacteria > Bacillati > Bacillota > Bacilli > Caryophanales > Exiguobacterium > Exiguobacterium sp. s91. The sequence continues at coordinate 248,413 of NZ_JACSMZ010000002.1, forward strand.
AGTCGTCCGGAAGCAGTCGCTGCTTATGACGCGACGCTACCTGTTTATTCGACACTTGAAGCCCTGCTCGCTAAAGAACAAATCGATTTAGTCGTCATCGCGACAGCAAATGAGCTACATTATCCACTTGCGCGCCTCGCTTTGCTATCGGGCTGTGATGTACTCGTCGAGAAACCGTTCACTGTCACGCTTGAAGAAGCCGAAACGTTGACGGAACTAGCACGTGTACACGATCGGTTACTGACAGTTTATCATAATCGTCGGTATACGAAGGACTTTCGAACGCTGATGACCTTACTCGAATCCGGACATCTCGGCACGCTCCAAACGTTCGAAGCGCATTATGATCGCTATCGTCCAGACGTTGAGGATCGTTGGCGCGAACAGGACGTACCCGGTGCTGGTCTCTTGTACGATCTTGGATCACACTTGATCGATCAAGCACTCGTCGCCTTCAATGCAGTACCAGATCGCGTCTTTTGTGATCAAACGATCCAACGGCAAGGTGGGATCGTTGATGACTATACACATTTGATTTTAGCATTCGGCACGCGACGCGCTATTTTACACATCGGTTCCATCGTTCCGGCTGTTGGTCCTTCGCTAATGGTACATGGGACAAAGGCTAGCTATTTCGTCGATGAAGTCGATACGAAACGCGCGACGTATCAATTGGCTGAAGCAAACGGCCCCCTTGAAGACTTTCCTTTTGTCTCCGGGCAATTTGGGGATTATTATACAGACCTTGCGCCAACCATACGACAGCGAACAACCCCACCTGTCTCTCCGAAACAGGCTGAACTCGTCATGAAAATCATTGATCGTGCTCAAAAGAGTGCAAAATCGGGTACATGGATAGAAGTAGACTAACTATCCATTCAGACGAACAGGGGGAAGACAAGATGTTTTCAAGTACGGAACGGACAGCTTGGTTAGAAGAGATGGGACAAGAACTTTTAGACGTGCTCGTCATCGGGGGCGGTATCACAGGAGCCGGTATTTTGCTTGACGCACAAAGTCGAGGCATGCGGACAGGATTGATTGAGATGCAGGACTTCGCCGAAGGGACATCGAGCCGATCGACGAAACTCGTCCATGGTGGATTGCGTTATCTGAAGCAGTTCGAAATCAAACTGGTTGCCGAAGTCGGAAAAGAACGTGCCATCGTGTATGAGAACGCCCCACACGTGACGACGCCGGAGTGGATGATGCTTCCACTCGTCGAAGGCGGAACGTTCGGCAGCTTCTCGACATCAATCGGCCTACGCGTCTATGACCAGCTCGCAGGCGTCAAACGCAATGAACGCCGGACGATGCTCAGTAAAGAAGAAACATTACGTTACGAGCCACTATTACGTTCGGAACATTTAGTCGGTGGTGGTCGTTATGTCGAATATAAAACGGATGATGCCCGATTGACAGTCGAAGTCTTAAAGGCAGCCGTTGGTTACGGTGGACGTGCCGTCAACTATACGAAGGCTGAATCGCTCGTCTACCACAATGGAAAAGTTGTCGGTGTCGAAGTCCGTGACGTCTTAAGTGACAAAACGTATACGATTCGGGCGAAGAAAATCATCAATGCAACCGGTCCGTGGGTCGACGAACTACGTGAAAAAGATGGTTCGAAAGCTGGGAAATCGCTCCACCTGACGAAAGGGATTCATCTCGTCATCGATCAAGCGCATTTCCCACTCCAACAGGCTGTTTATTTCGACGTTCCAGATGGTCGGATGATCTTTGCGATTCCACGCGAAGGGAAAACCTATGTCGGAACGACTGACACGAACTATAAAGGAGATATCCTTGAGCCGGGTGTCACCGTCGAGGATCAGGATTATATCCTAGAGGCGACGAATCAAATGTTCAACGTCGAGTTACGACCTGAACACGTCGAATCGACATGGTCTGGACTACGCCCACTCATTCATGAAGATGGAAAGGACCCGAGTGAACTGTCTCGAAAAGATGAAATCTTCGTCTCGAAATCCGGTCTGATGTCAATCGCTGGTGGGAAGTTGACCGGGTACCGGAAGATGGCAGAACGAATTATCGATATGGTCGCAGACCAATTCAAGACAGAAGAAAATCGGATTTACCTCGCTTCCCGTACGCACGATATCTTGCTTGGTGGTGGTCATCCACAAGGAAGTAAAGGATTTGCCCGCTACTTGAAGGAACAACAACCAAAAGGAGAAGCACTCGGATTGTCACCGAATGAGGCGACATGGCTCATCCAACGTTACGGTACGAATGTCGAACGTGTCTACGAATTGATTCGGACACGTGGTGACGAGGCGGCTCGTTATCAATTACCGTTACACTGGTTCGGCGCTCTTCTATATGGATTAGAAGCTGAGCTCGTCATGCAACCCGGCGACTTCTTGAACCGTCGTGCCTCGGCCGTCTTCTTTGATTTCCCTCACGCTGAACAGTACGCAGATGGTGTTCTCGCCTTGATGCGTAGCGAACTCGGCTGGTCGGCAGAAGATGAAGCGAGAGCCAATGAAAGCATTCGTCGTGAATTTGATGCGGTCCGCGTCAAAGGACCTGTTCCACTTTCATAACATCAGAAGACCCGATCGCCTTCAGGCGACCGGGTCTTCTTGTATGTTACTGTTCTTCTTTCGAAGCAGCGAGTTCCGCTGCCGGCATGTTGCCTGGGTGTAAATTCGAACTCTTACGTGCAAACGTAAAGTAAAGGACTAAACCAATAGCAAGCCAGATTCCAAAAGCAATCCATGTCTCGAGTTTCAAGTTGAACATCAAGAAAAGACATGCAGCGATTGCTGCGATCGGCACATATGGCATACCTGGACATTTGAACGCACGTGGGAGATCGGGCTGTGTCTTACGAAGAATCAAGACAGCGACAGAGATCAAGACGAATGCTGCGAGTGTACCCATGTTGACAAGGTTTGCGATGACATCGAGCGGAACGAATCCAGCAACGAGTGAGCTACCCAGTCCGATCATCCAAGTCGCCTTGAATGGTGTTTGGTACTTCGGATGCACTTCAGAGAACACTTTCGGGAACATTCCGTCACGCGAGATGGCGAATGCAAGACGCACCATTCCGTAAGTCATGACGAGAATGACTGTTGTGATCCCGAGGATCGCACCGAGATCGATGAATCCAGCTACCCAGCTTTGACCCGCCATTTGAATTGCAAGTGAGACTGGATGATCGACACCAGCGAACTGTTGGTACGGTACGATACCCGTCATGATGGCTGCGACGATGACGTAAAGGACTGTACAAACAGCAAGTGAACCGATGATCCCGCGTGGCAAGTTTTTTTGCGGATCGCGGACTTCTTCAGCTGCTGATGTGACGGCATCAAAGCCGATGTACGCGAAGAAGACGATTGCGGCACCCGAGAAGACGCCTCCCCAACCAAATGGTGTGAACGGTGTCCAGTTCGATGGCTCAACGTAGCCGACACCAACAACGATGAAGAGAATGACGACTGCGACCTTGATGACGACCATGATGTTGTTGACACGTTTCGTTTCCTTGATTCCCATCGACAACAATGCCGTAATGGCAAAGAGGATTAAGAATGCTGGAAGGTTGAAGTATGTCTTGGCTCCTTCGACTGCTCCAGGAGCTGCTGATAAGGCTGTTGGCACATGGATGTTGAATCCTGCAAGTAAGGACTGGAAGTACCCAGACCAACCGGCTGCAACGGCACTGGAGGCGAGTCCATATTCGAGGATCAAGTTCCAACCGATGATCCAAGCGAAGATCTCTCCCATCGTTGCGTACGTGTACGTATAGACGGATCCACTGACCGGAATCGTTGATGCGAATTCAGCGTAAGCAAGAGCAGCTAGACCACAGGCGATGGCAGATAGAATGAATGATACGATAAGTCCTGGTCCTGCAGTCAATGCTCCTGTTCCTGTCAAAACGAAGATTCCGGTTCCGATGATGGCGCCAATTCCTAAAAACGTTAAATCCATCGCGCCAAGATTTCGAGCAAGTCCACTGTTTCGTTTACTTGCAGCAATCATAGCGGAAACATCTTTTTTCCGCGTCAAACTCATGATGTCTTTCCCCCTGTACCTGTTATGATTCGTCCTACGGAGCAAGTCGTCCGTAAGAACTTAATCAAAAATTTACGAAGTTTTCTGATAAATTGATATAGGTCATTATACCTATTTCTATTTTGTTGAACGCTTTCATTCGTTAAACAAAAAAATCCGTACAAAAAAGATGGATGTGTAACACATGTTACACATCCATCTGACAAGTCTCAGTTTGTTAGGTTTTTAATTTGTTTTTTCGGGTCTTCACCCACTCCAAAAACACTTGGTAATCCAGCTTTGTTCGTGTCACATAGGCTTCTGACCAACGCTCGATTTGTTCTAAGAAAGCAGTGTCTGAAACACCGATGGCTTGGATGATTTCAACATCGGCATGATGCGTTAAAATTTTTTCTTTAATCCCGGCATCCTGATCCGCCCGTGCATGTACTTTGGCGGTAATTTGACCTTGAATGCATAAGACATTCTCGAGGTCATCCTGACTTTTGATATGCTTTGCTTTTAGTTTTTTCTTATATGGCGAGCGCTCACGTACATAATATTCCTTTTTTCCAATCGTCAGGTAGCCAAGATATGGATCCTCATGTGCCTGCATCGCTTTTTGGGACGTGATGATCCGGCGTCCTTGATGAACTGTTTCTGCTTCTGGACGATAGACGGGAAGGAACAACGAAGGGACAGAAGTCTGAGCTTGTTTCATCTCTAGAATCAAATCCTCTTCCCCTCCCTCCCCCTCAATTAGGAGGTAATAGCGCTCAAGACCAATCGATGCCGTTCCACTGTCTAGCTTACGAACGATATCCTTAATCGTATAGAACGATTCGTCACGACGATCCTCGGCATCAATCGTTTCGATATAGGAGGACCAAGCAGACTCAATCGCCATTCGCGTCGGATCATCTATCGCTGCCATATCTGGTAATGTACAAAAACGTCTCACGCCATCCACCAGTTCCGTCCGCTCTCCCATTAATTCCTCACGTTTCTTTTCTGCTTTTTTGATCAACTTTTTGATTGGTCCTTTTGTATTTTCTCGCGTAAAACAAACATCACTCGGATCTTTTCCAAGAGCGTACTTTTTTAAATCGTGTAAGTATTCAAGGACATAATTACGAATCGCAGGAGTCGGGTCGTATCCTGCCTCTTCAGCGAATAACCGGACGGAGACCGCCATGCGAATCAAATCATATAAATAAGATCCTAAGTATCCTTCATCAAAGTCATTGACGTCGTAGATGATCTCTCCCTTCGCATTGCCATGGACACCGAAATTCTCAAAATGAAGATCTCCCTGAATCCAGGTCGGTTTATCGCGAGGCGTATCAAAACCAAGGGGGATTCGCGTCACGTCATAATAAAACAGATGCGAACTCCCACGGAAAAAGCGAAACGGACTCAAGCTCATCTTGTCGTACTTTTCCTGACGTGCTTGCTCATCGAGCTGACGGATTTCGTGATCGTAGAAATCAAGCACCTTCGCAATCGTCATTTGTCGAATCTCTTCATATACGGGTCGAAACATTCGATTCTCTCCCTTCCATTTGAAAAAAGAGCAGTCAAAACGAAATCGTTTGACTGCTCCTTACGTGTTACTCGAAATGTTTTTTATATTCCCCATATCCTGCCGAATCAAGCTCTTCAAGCGGAATAAATCGTAATGCTGCTGAGTTGATACAATAGCGAAGACCACCAAGTTCTGTCGGACCATCATCGAAGATATGACCGAGGTGACTATCCGCATTCGCAGAACGCACTTCCGTCCGCGTCATCCCGTGACTCGTATCGAGTTCGACTTCCATCTTGTCTTCTGAGATCGGTTTAGCAAAGCTCGGCCAACCACAGTTTGACTGGAATTTATCTTTCGATGTGAAGAGTGGTGTACCATCGACGATATCGACGTACAGTCCTGGACGTTCTTCATCCCAGTATTCGTTACGGAAAGCGGGTTCTGTCCCGTTCTCTTGTGTGACTTTATACTGAATTGGTGTCAGACGCTCTTTCAGTTCTTTTTCCTTACCTTGGTCCTTCCACGCTTCCTTGATGAATTTCGCGCGACCTGAGCCGACACTATACATCTGATAACGGAACGGATTCTTTTTATAATAATCTTGGTGATATTCTTCGGCTGGCCAAAACGGCTTTTCTGGACGAATCTCTACCGCGACCGGACGCGAGAAGCGTCCTGATGCGTCAAGCGCTGCTTTCGAACGTTCAGCTGCTTCACGCTGTGCTTCATCGACATAAAAGATGGCCGGTTGGTACGATTCACCACGGTCATTGAATTGACCTCCACCATCTGTCGGGTCAATTTGACGCCAGAAGATCTCGAGTAATTCTTCGTACGTAATGACGGACGGATCGTACGTGACTTCAACCGCCTCCAAGTGACCTGTCGTTTCCGAACAGACCTCTTTATAAGTCGGGTTCTCTGTATGACCACCGGTATATCCTGAAATGACCTGCTCTACCCCATCATATTTATGGAATGGCTTGACCATGCACCAGAAACAACCACCTGCAAATATTGCTTTTGCCATCTATCTTCCCCTCCTCTGTATGTGTCTATTTTACCGCGTTCAGAGAATGGACTCGACTTTCCTGCTCATTCAATCCTCTGGATTCGCTTTTAGACGACGCATGACGAAGTAAATCGCCGCAAAGACAAGAAGAAGTCCTCCGAGCGAATACCAGATGTTATTCAAACGATAAATCATTTGGTACAAGGCAAGCGTCACAAGCAATAATGCGATCGGTAAGAAGGCACGCTTGAAGTGGTACCAGTAATTCACGAAGATCGCCTCCTGTTTTTCTTTCATCTTACCCGATATGTCATGTCTTCTGCGAGAGGATTATTCTGCTTGACGGTACTCTTCTTCGAGATAGGTCCGGTACTTCGCTTCCCAAGCGTTTAGCGACACACGCCATAATACGATCGTTGCCATGACAAGTCCTAACGTAACCGGCCAGAACCAAATCGATACGATGCCTGCTGTCGAAGCCAGTCCGATTTTTGAAAACAGAACGTACGTCCAAATGATGGATGTGCATAATAAGATCGAAACCGGAATCGCGAACTTCCATGGAGTGAGCTCGACAGACTGTCGTCGATTGACCTTTCTTGACTGGACGACCGGGTAACGATATCCCATGAATACCATGAACAGCACTTCAATCACGAGTAGAATACCGTACCCATGAATATAGCTAATGCCATGATCCCAGCCGAACAGTTGTTTGAAACCGAAGACGAATAAGTAATACGCGAACACGTGAAAGACGATGACGATTTTCGCTGCAATCGCCGGAATTCGTTTCATGAAAATCCCCATTAATACGATGACGAGAATCGGAATGTTGAAAAAACCTGTGAATTGCCGGATCAAACTCCATAAGCCGTCCGGCGCGTACATCAAGAATGGTGCGATGACGAAAGAGATTAAAGCAACGATCGTTCCGAACCATTTACTGACACGAATCAAATGTTCATCACTCGCCTCTTTCGCAAACACCGGCTGATAGATATCGAGGACAAAAAGTGTTGCAATACTATTTAGCAACGAGTTAAACGAACTGAAGACGGCTCCGAGTAAGACAGCTAAGAAAAATCCCATCAGCGAGACAGGCAACAACTCCGTAATGAGTCGAGGATATGATAAATCACCGCTCGTTAGTGTGTTCCCATACAAGTGATAGGCAATGATCCCAGGAATCAGCATGAAGATTGGAACTAATAACTTCAAGAATCCTGTCATGAGGACGCCCTTCTGTCCTTCCTTCAAATCTTTTGCCCCGAGCACACGTTGAATGACATATTGATTGAGTGACCAATAAAATAAGTTCGCAAATAGGATACCCGTGAAAATCGAGAAGAACGGAACGGCATCGGTTGAGCTTCCAATTGCGTTCAACTTCTCCGGTTGAACGGTCGCAATCGTCTTCATCCCTTGAAGTAAATTCCCGTCACCCAGTGCAATAAAGCCAAGCACCGGAACTAGGAATCCAACGAAGACGAGCCCGATCCCGTTCAAGGTGTCCGAGACAGCCACCGCACGTAGCCCTCCAAAAATCGCATAAATCGCTCCGATGATCCCGACGACCCAAACGACTAACCAAAGGGATTGCGTATAACTGAGACCAAATAATTCCGGAACATCGAACAGCTGCAAGACAGCAATCCCACCCGAATAAAGCATCGAAGGAATCGTGACGCACATATATCCGAGTAAAAAGAGTAAGACTGTCATCCGGCGCACCGTCTCATCATACCGGTGACTTAAGTATTCCGGTAAAGTCGAGATACCGAGCCCGAGAAACTTCGGAAGCAGATAGATAGCCATGATGATCGCAGCAAACCCCGCCGTGACTTCCCACGCCATACTCGACATGTTTCCCATGAAGGATTGTCCGTTTAGTCCAATCAATTGTTCTGCCGACAAATTCGTCAGCAGTAGCGATCCGGCAATGAAAACGCCACTTAGCCCACGCCCCGCTAAGAAGTATTCATCGACGCCTTGTGTTTTCCCACGCGTCAATCGGTAGGATATGTAGGCAACGAGCAACATGAAAAACGCTGCAGAACCTAATGTGAAAAATAATTCAGATGTAGTCATGCGTCTCCCCCTATTCTTTATTCATATTTGCTATTTTTGAATATGTATTCATTGATTCCTTTTTTATACTTTTTCAAAACTATATTTTAGAAAACGTTTTCATTTAATTGAATAAAAAACCACCTTCATTCTAGAAGGTGGTTCCGATTGCAGAAAAATGGGCTGACTCAAAAAAAAAATGACGCGTCTTTTCACGCCCTTTCCTCATGCGAGACACAAGCCAGTTTTCCCGCTCCAGTCGAGCAGGAAAACGGGTCTTGTTTGTCTCTGAAAGCACAAAATTGCGCTTTTTCCTGTAGGAGTGGCGTGTAACGTGTCATTCTTTTTTATACCGGCAGGAGAATCAGAGAAGCGTTTTGTTCACTCGACATCGCTTCCTAGGGAAAAACAAGCAAGAGCGACCCTGCAGCGAAGCGATGCTTGTCCCTGGAAAAACGATTCGAAACGAACAAAAAAGCGCAATCTTTCTCATCAGACTCATCAGAGAAAAATTGCACTTTGTCTTCAATCTCAATCACCTTCATTTATAGAAGGTGGTTCACACATTATGATTGACGTGGATGTTCCGGGAAGTCCATCTCGTCATAACGAACGATCGACGTTCGATTTTTGAATTTATGTCCTAACCAGAAGGCAAGGAATAATGGAATACCAACATACGTTGCGGCAATTCCGACCCAATCGATTTGATCCGCAAGGAATGCTGCGTAGTTTTGACCAACGATGACGAGGAAACAAAGACCGAATGCGAACAGCGGACCAAACGGGAACGCTGGTGCAACATATGGTAAGTCTTTCAACGAGTGACCTTGTGCAAGGAATCCTTTACGGAAACGATAGTGACTGATTGCAATCCCGAGCCATGCGATGAAGCCTGTCATCCCCGAAGCATTGAGTAACCACAAGTAGACTTGTCCACCAAACATCGACGTCAAGAAACAGAGTGCACCGATTGCTCCTGTTGCGAGCAAAGCGTTACGCGGTACACCGTTTTTCGATACTTTCGCGAACAACTTCGGTGCATCCCCTTGGCGAGCAAGCGTATAAAGCATCCGAGTCGAAGCATACATACCTGAGTTTCCGGCAGATAGAACAGACGTCAAGATGACGGCGTTCATGAGTGCTGCTGAGAAGGCAAGACCCGCTTTTTCAAAGACAAGCGTAAACGGACTAACCGCTACGTCCGTAATGTCATTGGAAACCAAGTTCGGACTCGTATACGGAATGAGCATTCCGATGACGAAAATCGCGAAGACGTAGAAAAGCAAGATGCGCCAGAAGACTTGTTTGACTGCTTTTGGAACATTCTTTTTCGGATCTTCCGACTCACCCGCGGCAATCCCGACCAGTTCTGTACCTTGAAAACTGAATCCGGCAACGAGAATGATACCGATGACGGCAGGAATCCCACCGACGAACGGTGCATCGCCAAGTGCAAAGTTTTTAAAGCCAACCGGTGGCTCTGATGTAAAGACACCAAAAATCATCGCAACACCGACGACTAAGAAGACGATGACGGTAACGACTTTAATCATCGCAAACCAATACTCCGCTTCCCCGAATCCCTTAACGGAGAAGTAGTTCAAGCCAATCATGAGTAAGAGGAACAAGGCACTGAAATAAAATCCAGGAACATCCGGGAACCAATATGTCATGACGATTTGTGCTGCGACGAGCTCGACTGCGATCGTGACTGCCCAGTTGTACCAGTAGTTCCAGCCGAGCGCAAAGCCGAATGATGGATCGACGAATTTCGTTCCATAGATCGAGAAGGATCCAGCGACCGGCATATACGCTGCCATTTCACCAAGACTTGTCATGAGGAAGTAGACCATCAGACCAACGATTGCATACGATAGGAGCGCCCCACCTGGTCCTGCTGCTGCGACGGAAGCACCGGACGCAATGAAGAGTCCTGTTCCGATCGCTCCACCGATGGCGATCATTGACATATGACGGGCTTGTAATCCACGTTTTAATCCTTCTACTGTCGAATCTGTTGTTTGTTTCACATCTAGATTGTTCATTTCGTTCGCTTCTCTCTTTAATAAATTTTTGAGAGGACACTTTTTGAATGAAAAAACAAAAAGCGCCCTCATCTTCCAGATGGAAGATGAGAACGCAACATAATAAAATGGATGCGCCTCATTCTACCGTCGTGAAAGATAGCTCTCCACAAGTAGGTGATACCCGACTTGTGACAGTATTAGACCTATTTGATCTAATCCCAATCGATCATCTTCAAAGCGATGATTGATTTCGGCAATTCTTCCTTTCAGGTCACCTCATCTGTCGCTTGACGACATCCGTAACCGTACTCTTAAGAACTGCAACCTCCATCCCACTGGTTGAGTGAGAACTGAATTAAGTTAGTTATTACTACGCCATATTACACAAAACGCCACGAAATTGTCAATTGCCTTTTTCGAATCTGGGGTAGTCGATGGTAAAAATCCGATATGTTTAGTACACTAAATGGTAGAAGTCCACTGAGAGAAAGGATGCTGCTTGCATGCCACAGGAACGTGATTTGCTAACTTATCGACTCGAGGAACAAATGCGTGTCATTCTTCGTACCCTGCGACGTGAACTTAACCGGCTATTTGAAGGAACGGCGACCCGGAGTGATTTTTTCATCTTACGAAGCCTTTCAGAAAATGGTCCTCAGCGCCCGACGCTTCTTGCGGAACAATTTGAGCTCGCGACGAGTCAAGTCACTGCTTTGACGGATAAGCTGTATAAACAAGGATATGTCACACGGACACGTTCGACGGAAGATCGTCGTTCAATCGTACTCGCTTTGACGGAGGACGGGGAACGTGCATTTCGGGATCTCGAAATCGTCCGGAAAAACTATTTACAAGACCGCTTCGGTACATTGACGGAAGAAGAGCTCGAAACGATGATTCATGTCTTTGATAAAATTTTACAGACGATGGATGAGGATACCCTTACTTCATCTTCTTAAAAACGGTAGATTTTCTACCGTTTTTTCTATTTTGGTCTAAAGATTTCCCTCTGTCTAACCGTTATCTACTTGAGTATACTGGAAGTATATATATGGAAATCTGTTAGCTGGGGGAGTTGGGAGGATTTGTTGTCCATCATGAATCAATTCATCATTAACTTTTGTCTACTGTTCACAACGATTACTCTCTTGTTCTTACCGTTTCGGAATCAACCGCGTATTTCATTGAACTCCAAATGGAGCATTCGACTTATACTCGGAGCAGTCTCTGGTCTGATTGCGGTCTTATTAATGTTCAATGGGATCCAAATCGATGTCGCCCGTGTTGATTTACGTATCGTTCCCGTCGCGATCGCCATGCTGTTCGGTGGTTTCCCAAGCGCCATCGTTGCAGGAGCAATGATCATCGGGACACGTTACTTTTTAACACCAGTTGATCAAATGGAAGGATTTTATTTATCTACGCTGATCATCGTCTTATTCATCACGACGATTGGGATCATTCGTCGATTCGTCCATGTCTCGATGCGTCATTTTCAACTTATGGTGTTGGTCGGTATTCTCTATTCGTTACCCGCCATCTACATCTTGACGCACAGCTGGTCGACATTCTTTAAAATCTCGATTGCGTACGTCTTCTTTAATTTATTAGCTGGCTTTGTTGCCTTTCGATTACTGACGGAATTACGCCGTCACTTCGAAAACATCCAGTATCAGCAGAAACTCGCCATGACGGATGCTTTGACAGGGCTCGCCAATCGCCGTCGTCTGGATGACTCGCTATCGCTTGTCGGTTCGACCGATCAAGGCTATTCACTTGTGCTCATCGATATCGATTTCTTCAAGCATGTCAATGATACATATGGTCATGATGCGGGCGATGATGTGTTACGCCAACTCGGCATGACTCTCGCTTCCTTGACGCGTCCAGACGACCTCGTCGGACGGTACGGTGGTGAAGAATTTTTAATCATCTTACCAAGTACTTCGGCGAAAGAAGCGCAAAAAATAGCAGAACTAGCTCGGCTGACGGTCGCACGTAACCTGTTCCCGACAGCAGATGTACCTGATCTACAAATTACGATCTCACTTGGGATTTCACATTCCAGTGGTTCGCATACGTCACTTGAAGCATTACAACAGGCAGATAAAGCGTTGTATTATTCAAAAGAAAGCGGACGGAATCGGAGTACGATCTATACGAAAGAACTCGCATTCCGACAGGCTTAAACTGATTGGACACTTCCGCAGGGAAGTGTCTTTTTTACGTCCTCATTCCGTCTCTTTAGGAAAACCGATACTCTCAACCGTTCCAAAGACGATCATCCGACTTAATTGTTCTGCCATATACTCTGATGAATACGGTCGACCGTTTCGTAACCAAGAAATCAACAATCCCAACTGTCCACCAATGACATAGTTCAATAATAAGTCCCGATCGACGAACGTAGCTTCTTCTGTGATTTGCGGTCGAAACACAAGACGATAGTTATCTTTCAATGTATCGAGAAAACGGGAGATGAACGTTTTGATCGGTCCTTGAACGAGCATCGTTTGATAGAATAATTCATTTTCTTCGATATGAATGAACAAACGAGCAAAATAGCGACTCACCTGCTCGACTGTCGGAAAGACAGTTCCTGTACCCGTGATCCGAATTGCTTGTTCAAGTGCCTTCATTTGCTCCTCAACGATTTGGTCGAGCAAATCATACTTATCCGTATAGTGTGCGTAGAAGGTCGAACGGTTCACACCGGCTCCATCCGTCAGCATTTTGACAGTAATACTCGAGAAGCTGTGCGTCTTCAATAAACGAAATAATTCCATTGTAATACGGTCACGTGACCGTTTTGGTCGGGGATCACGGCTCTCATTCATCCATATTTCACTCCTTTTTCATCCTCTTTTCATTAATGAATCCGTTATCATCTATTTTTCCAACATTTTGTCGGAAATTGTCGGTTGTTTGTTAGCTAATGATCCATATAATTAACTATATTAATTACTCCTCCCCCCAGAGGAGTACTTTTTTTGAATCGATTGTACACAAGAAAGGATGCTAACACACCCATGAGTATGAAAAAATTATTGATCATCAATATCGTGACACTCATCGTTTTAATCGGTGGTGGTGTTGTCGGATACTACTATTACGATCAAGCAACGAGCTATGTCAAAACAGACAATGCGAAAATCGACGGTAAGATGATAACGGTTGCGAGCCCAAGCGCTGGTAAATTAACAGACTGGTCTGCGAAAACAGGCGAATCACTCGCCAGTGGAGCAACAGTCGGACACGTCATGACGGCACAAGCCGGACAAAAATCGACGGACCTCTCTGTTTCAATGCCCTCAAAAGCAACGATCGTTCAGTCGATGGCGACAAAGAACGGCTTCGTCGCAGCAGGTACACCTCTCGCCTATGGTTTTGACTTAAACGACCTTTGGGTCACAGCGAACATCGAAGAAACAGAAATCGATGAAATCAAAGTCGGACAAACAGTGGATGTCTATGTCGACAGCTATCCGGACACGACACTTTCTGGTGAAGTCGAGCAAATCGGTATGACGACGGCTTCCACGTTCTCAATGATGCCTTCTTCAAACGGAAACGCGAACTACACGAAAGTCGCACAAGTCATTCCAGTTAAAGTATCACTCTCGCAAGAAAAATCACTCGACATTCGACCTGGTATGAATGTGACCGTCCGCATTCATAAGGATTAAGGAGGGACGTTCATGTCTACTACCTTCTTGTTCGGATACAGTGCGTTCACGATTCTGATCATCATCGGCGTCAACTGGATCGCCCGTCGAAGTCGCTCATCCGACACGGCGCTGGCGACGGACGGACCGACTCTTGAGGAATCCCTCGAGGCGGAACCGACGATGACCGTGACACCACCAGTCGCAGCACCTTCAAAACAGGTATCGACTGAAAACGTCAGTATTCCGAAAGTACTGACGGTCTTACTCATCGGTATGTTCATTGCTATTTTGAACCAAACGTTGATTAATGTCGCGTTACCAGTTCTGATCAATGACTTCAACGTGTCGACGTCCACTGCCCAGTGGTTGACGACGGGCTTCATGCTCGTTAACGGGATTTTGATTCCGATCAGTGCCTTTTTGATGCGAAGCTATACGTTCCGCCAGCTGTTCCTCGCTTCGATGACACTGTTTTTCTTCGGATCGGTCATCTGTTCGATGGCAATGAACTTCCCGGTCATGATGATCGGTCGTGTCGTTCAGGCAGCGGGGGCTGGTATCTTGATGCCACTCGGATCAAACGTCTTCATGACATTGTTCCCACCGCATAAGCGCGGTGCTGCCATGGGAATGCTCGGAATCGCGATGATTCTCGCTCCTGCTGTCGGACCTACGATCACAGGATATGTCATCCAAAACTATGACTGGCACGTCATGTTTTATGCGATGTCGTTCTTTGGATTAGTGACGTTGTTACTCGGTACGGCTTGGTTCCGCCTGACGCAGCCACTCTCGAAACCTTCTTTTGACGCACTGGGCGTCTTATTCAGTACGATCGGATTCGGGAGTCTCCTTTACGGATTCAGTGAAGCCGGGAATGACGGCTGGGATAGCCCGATCGTCATCAGCACGATCGTCATCGGCTTAATTGGAATTGCTGCTTTCGCAATGCGTGAGCTGTCGATGGAAGATCCGATGTTGAATATTCGCGTGTTGAAAGTGCCGGAATTTTCGTTCACCCTCTTTATCAATGTCATCGTTACGATGGCGTTGTTCGGTGGGATGTTACTTTTACCGATTTACCTTCAAAGCATTCGCGGTTTTTCACCGGTCGATTCAGGTCTTCTCCTTTTACCCGGATCACTAATCATGGGAATCACCGGACCGATTGCCGGTCGTTTATTTGACCGCTTCGGTATTCGACCGCTCGCTATCTTCGGTTTGACGTTGATGACGTACGGGACATGGGAATTGACGCAATTGAACATGGATACATCGTATTATTCCATCATGGGTATCTACATGCTTCGGTCATTCGGTATGGCATTCATCATGATGCCAATCATGACTGCCGGTATGAACGCTTTACCGATGAAGATGATCCCGCACGGAAACGCGACACAAAACACACTTCGTCAAGTCGCCGGCTCCATCGGAACGGCAATTCTCGTCACCGTCATGACCCGTCAAACGACGGCTCACTTGGCAGACGACGCGAATCAGTTTACGACGCTCGACCCGACGCTTTCGCAACATTTAAACGATCTTGGACAACAGCTGGGTAGCTCACAAGCCGCTTCAACGAGTTGGTTTACGATGCTGACGAAACAAGCAACGATTCAAGGGATCACCGATGCGTTCTGGATTGCAACCGTCTTATCTGCGCTTGCACTGATTCTGTCCTTCTTCTTGCACGGAAAAAAAGAACCGAATCTGGATTGATTGACGAAAGGGGCTGACTCAAAAGTCAGTTTCCACAAAGGTAAGGGTGGCAGAATGATGATCTGCCACCCTTACCTCATAACAAAAAGAATGACGCGTTTCACGCAACTCCTACAGGAAAAAGCGCATCTTTGCGCTGTCAGAGACAAACAAGACCCGCTTTCCTGCTTGAATAAAGCAGGAAAACTGGCTTGTGTCTCGCCTGAAGAAAGGGCGTGAAAAGACGCGTCATTCTTTTTTGAGTCAGCCTCTTTTCTTATACTTTACGAAAAGTTCTTCTTTGCACTTCAGCCTTAAAATCGATACACTAGGGACAATGAGTTTCATATCTAAAGGAGATGCTTTATGGTTGCCTTTCTGCAATTTTATGCGTTCATCTTTGCTTGTTGTTTTGCTTGGCAAGTTGGTCGACCATCCCCTTGGTCACAAAAGATCGTTCGTGCCTTTTTAACAAGTGTCAACGGGCTCTTCGTATTCGCACGTGCCTCGATTTCAATCTTTTTATTAGTTGGACCACTATTACTCGTCACCTATCTTGTCTTCCCACGGTTAATCGCTTTTGAAAATGGTTTAGCGATGGTGATCAGCGTGCTTGTCATCGGACTGGTTGATCGTCTCGTCAGTCTCGTCGTTCTGCCACTCATACGTTCCTTTTTCTTAAAACGTCAACGCGTCATGCCACAATCGGTGGAAATGGTGCTTTATACGATGGCAATGGCTGTCTTGCTCTTTATACAGCTTCATGCTGTTCCTGGCGTTCAACTTCATGTAGCGTTAACGATTTTCCTTGGTTTTACGATCTATTTCGCCCATTATCTATTTGCCTTATACCGGATTCGTCTTATGAAAAAGAAGCTAACGACTGTTGCTCAAGATCAAGACGAGGAACGAAAAGTCTCTTAATTCGAATGCAACGAAAGATGATTTCCTATCGGGAATCGTCTTTTTTTGTTTTCTGACAAATAACGTTGACAATGATAATCGTTATCATTTATAGTGAAAAAGTACTCAGTGAGGAGATGAAACGGATGCATGCCCAACAAGTGATTGAAACACGCCGGTCGATCCGGTCCTATACGGAACAACCCGTTCCGGTCGAATTGGTAGAAGCATTACTCGACACGGCGATTTATGCCCCGAATCATAAATTACGAGAGCCTTGGCGCTTTGTTCTCGCAATCGAAGACGGACAAACACGGTATGTCGATGCCTTGATGGAATTGCTGACAGCGCGTGGTCAATTCGAGACGAAAACGTCTGAACAACGTCAACAGGCTGAACAAAAATTACGGGAAGTCCCGGTTTATTTAACGGTACTTTGTCAGGTACAAGGGACACCGGATCAACAGCTAGAGGATACACTTGCAACTGCTGCGATGATTCAAAATCTGCAGTTGGTAGCAACAGAACGAGGTCTTGGGTGTTGCTGGAAGAGCGGAAAACACTGGTTCACACCAGAGTATGCCTCACTCGTTGACGCTTCTGAAAACGAACGCGTCCTCGGCGTCATTCAAATCGGCTGGCCTGCCATCGTTCCACCTGTCAAACCTAGAACGTCCGCAAAGGACAAGTTGACGCACTTTTAAGAGGTGCGCATTCTGCGAGCTACCCCTGCTCGCGCCAATCAAGCCCCAATTCAAAAATAAAAACGTTCCGATGACGTCTCTCTCCCCAAACGGAGACGCAATCGGAACGTTTTTCTGTATTCACACTGGTGTTTTCGTATAGACAGGCGCCTCTGGAATCGTGTCATATAACATATGGTCGACGATTCGTTTGGTCGCTTCTCCGTCCTGATACGTAAAGAACTGATTCGCAAATGTCTCGATTTTCTGTGTATCGAATTGCCCACGTTTAATCCAAGCAATGACGTCTTCGAACGTCGACACGATTGGTCCCGGTACGAACGTTTCATATGGGAAGTAGAAATCGCGTTCTGCTTTATACGACTGAAGATCGTTAACGAGAAAAATCATCGGCTTCTGCAACAAGGCAAACTCAAAGATGACAGACGAATAATCCGTAATCAGAATATCCGCAATCTGCATCAAATCATTGATGTCCGGATAGTCTGTCATGTTAATGATTTGATCCGTATACGCGTCCGGTACGACGGGTGGATTGAGAACAAACGGGTGCATGCGAAGCAAGAGGACTGTATCCGGTCCAAGCTCTCGACGGAACTTCTCAAAATCAAGCTCTTGATCGTAATGTGCCGTTGTCTGTCCATTTCCTCGGAACGTCGGCGCGAGTAAGATGATTCGTTTCTTGCGCCATTCTGGATATCGGTCATACAACTTTTCTCGAACACGGGCTTGACGTGCTGTGTTCAGTAGCTGATCCGTCCGTGGAACCCCTAATGGATAGATCCTTTTCTGCTCCATTCCGAAAGCATCCGCATATGGTGCGATACATGCTTCACCAGAAACATAGACCTTGCTATAGTTCCGGTGAATCTGGACCATCTTCAAATAATCATCATCCGGTGAATAGGATTTATCAAGCACACTATAGCCGAACTTTTTAAAGGCTCCACAAGCATGCCATAGCTGAATGACTTCTGTCCCTTCCCGTAAGGACGACACATATACAGGGTAATAATAATCATCAATGATGAAGTAACGAGCAGTCGCTAACTCGTACGTCGCTCGCATCATATGAAAGACGTATTGAATTTGTCCCGCCAACGATTGAGGGAATCGCTTTAACAAAAAAACGTATTCATACCCTAAGTCGCGACGTTCGAGTTCATCGTAGACGGCACGAAAGTTATCGACAAGACGATCGGAACGATACGTCGCAAAGACGACTTTTTTCGGTTGAATCGGTAACCGTTTCGTCAACCAGTACGTCACAGCAAGCAGATAGTGGACCGTCCGTCGTTGCAATAACCGAATTTTTTGTTTCATAGACGATTCTCCTCTTTTTCAGCGCACATCGTTACATGCACCATTCCATGACCGTCTTTCCGAACCGGTTCGTTAAATCGTTTTCAAACGCTTTATGGATATCTTCGATTTGTCGAATTTGGAAGACGCCTGAAACAAGGTTCGATAAATAAGCTGGAATATCAGGATGTGCTTGATACAATTCCATCGTCCGTGCGAAATCAGCCGGTGTACTCCGACTTGAACCATAGACACGAAGACCTTTTTCAAGAATCATCCGCGTGTTGATCGCGACGGCATCCTCTGATACACCGAGTAACGCCATCGTGCCTTCCGGAATGATATAGTCGATCATCTGATTGATCGCATATTGACTGCCAATTCCCCCAACACATTCGAAACCGTGGTTGAAGGAGACATCGGCTGGAATCTGATCGATGTGGTACGTCTCGTCTGCAAACGAGAAATAGTCAAGCTTCGACTGCGTTTTGCCAAAGACAAGTAATTTCGCTTCCGGATACAACTTACGTAGCAAGAGTGCTGTGATGAAGCCAAGGTTCCCGTCACCCCACACTCCGAACGTCTCGCGACGAGGATGGGCAATCTTTTCGAAACGAGTCAAGGCATGGACCGATACACTGACGAGTTCAGTGAATGCCGCGACTTCAGGGTCAAGATCAGCCGGTACTTCGACAAGGCGGTCTGCTTTTAAGAACACATAGTCTTGCATATAGCCATCGTATCCACTCGAACGGAAACGACTCGTTCGCAAATAGTTTTCACCGATGATGTCATCTTCTTCCGTCGGTGTATTCGGAACCATCGCGACGAGTGTTCCCTTCTTGAATGTTCCACTCGGATCATGTACGACTTTTCCGATGCCTTCATGAATCATGGCCATCGGTAATTTTTTCGCCAATACTTCCGCACTACGGCTACCCGTGAAGTAGCGTTGATCCGCGTGACAAATCGATAAATACGTTGGACGCACGACAACACGATCGGTATTCAATGACCGTTCATCATACGTCACTTCGATTTGACGCGGGGCGACGAGTTGATAGACTTGGTTAATCATTGATGAATCCGCTCCTTCAAGATAGCATTCGCAATCCGTAGGTCGTATGGTGTCGTCACTTTAATATTGAACAGTTCACCCGTGACGAGCGCCACATCTTCTCCTTTAAGTAAAAGAATCTTACAAGCATCCGTCAAAATCGCTCGTTCTTCCGTCGAAAGCGACTCATAATGCGATTTCAACTTCGTGATCTGGAAACTTTGTGGTGTCTGTCCTTGATACATTTGATCACGAACCGGAATATCCGTGATCGTTTTACCGTTCGTTGAAGCGACGATCGTATCGATTGCTGAAATGACCGTATCGCATGAGCCGAATTCTTGTGCTGCTTCAATGTTTTCTTTAATAATGCGGTGCGTCAAGAACGGACGGACGGCGTCGTGTGTGACGATGATATCTTCCTCAGACAGACCGTTTTTCTCTTCGATCCAGTTCACCGCTGCCATGATCGATTCATTTCGATCCTGTCCACCCGGTGTAATGACGAGGCGTTCATCTTTTCCGATGTATTTCTCCAAAATATCGCGCGTATAGTTAATCCAAGCAGTCGGTGTGACGATGATGATGCGGTCAAAATCCTCATGTAATAGGAATTTCTCTACTGTATGGACGATGATTGGACGTTCTCCGATCGATAAGAATTGTTTCGGTCGATCGACATTCCCCATCCGTGTTCCTTTTCCTCCAGCTAAAATGGCTGCATAAATCATCTTCTGACGCAGTGTCTCGTTGGCTCTTTCAAACGAGACGATCTGCTTCCCTCCCTTATGAAATAATCGAATTTCGGTTTTCTTTCCCTAGCGTTCAGGGTATGTGTAATGATGCAGTCTGTGTTGAAGTGTTATTTTACAAAAACACAAAAAAATAAAGAAATCCCTATTAATTTTAATGTCTCACGATATAATGAGTGGTGATTTCTAGTTTCACTATACTATGTTCACGTAAAATTTAAAAATCTATCATGATTGTGTAAATGCATTGTAATTATTCAAGCGAGGAGAGATGGTTTTGATAGAAGAGACACTGACCCCTACCTTACATGCTGAGGTCACCTACTTGGAATTAGCTGGAACGACGTTTCGTTTCGAAGCACGTTTAAGTGGATTGGCTGATTTTTTGCGTGCCGAACAAACGTTATTTGAAAATCCTACATCGCAACAGCAACCTGAACTTGAGGAACATGACGATGAGTATATTCAGTCTGAACCTACTGAAGCATTGGTACCGCTTGAACGTGCCATCGTCTTTCGTAATAAACGAAACAAACGGACGTTCATTTGCCGCTTTCCGTTCGAAGGTGACTGGACGGAAGAGTCCTTTACAGGCGAATTGAATCTGAATCATATCACGCCGACCGGTCGTCCATTGCCGATGGGCTATTTTGATGCGTTCTTCGCCATCGTCCAAGGAAAGACGATCTTACATGAAGCGCCTTTTGGTGATACGCGTTCGTTAATCCCGGTCGCTTACCGCGTCGATACAAAACATAGTAACGCCTTGATCTTACTCGAATATGAACTTGTCGTGCAGTATTCGGAATACAGCAACTCTTTAGGTTTCCATTCCCTGAAGAAAGGCGAATCGAAACGTCTAATCCAAGTCATCGATCGCTATAAGAAGTGGAAGAAGAACATGAAGAAGCGCGCGTTCAAGTTCCGCCGTTTCACATTTAAGGCGATTTATAACGTCACGAAATGGACGCAACCAATCCAAGAGAACAAAGTCATCCTCGCTTCGGATTCGCGGAGTGATATCAGTGGGAACTTTGCTTATATCTTGGATGAAGTCAAACGCCGCGATTTAGATCTTGATGTGAAAACCTTCTTCAAACCGAATCTTCAGTCTCGTCGTGATTGGCGTGACAAATTTGCCTTGCCATACCACTTAGCGACAGCAAAGACGATTCTTGTCGATGACTTCTATCCGATGATCTACCCGTTGAACATTCGTAAAGGCAGTGATTTGGTTCAAGTCTGGCATGCCGTTGGCGCCTTCAAGACATTCGGGTATAGCCGTCTCGGAAAACCAGGTGGTCCAAGCGCGAACTCGCTCAGCCATCGAAATTATACGAAAGCGATCGTCAGCTCGCATAATGTCGCCCGTCATTATGCTGAAGGCTTCGGGTTACGGGAAGATCAAGTCATCGCGACCGGTATTCCACGGACGGATATGTTCTTTGATCAACCGTTCATCGAGGAAGCGAAAGCACGTATCTATGAGGAATATCCCATCTTCAAACAAAAGAAAGTCATCATGTTCGCGCCGACGTTCCGAGGAAATGGTGCGAAGAGTGCCTATTATGATTTTGATCAACTCGATCTCGATGCGCTGTACGAAGCACTTCATGAGGAGTACGTCTTCGTCCTTAAACTGCATCCATTCATCCGCCGCCGGATGGAGATTCCAGAAGTCTACGCTGACTTCTTCCTCGATTTGACGGATCATCGTGAAATCAATGAGTTGCTTTTCGTCTCAGACATCTTGATTACGGATTACTCATCGACTTGTTTCGAGTTCTCCCTATTGAATCGACCGATGTTGTTCTTCGCGTATGACCTTGAGGACTATATCTCAAAACGTGATTTCTATTACGACTTCGAGGAATTCGTTCCGGGTCCAATCGTCAAGACATCAGAAGAGTTGATTGAACGGATTAAAAACAAAGACTTCGAAATGCATAATGTCAAAGCATTCGCAGAATATTTCTTTGAACATCAAGACGGAAAATCGAGTGCCCGGTTTGTTGATCAAATCCTGCTGGGTGAGAAAAAATGAATCGCTCCATCAAACCAGTGACCACACCAGCGTACGATCATTGGCTTGGGAACTATAAGGTCTTACTCATCTTCATGGTCGTCTTCGGTCATTTGATCGAGACGTTCCGTGATTTACCGGGAAACGATAGTGTAAGGATGGCGTATAATGTCATTTACTTGTTGCACATGCCCGCCTTCATCTTCATGAGCGGCTACTTTTTCAAACAAGTTCGACCGCAACGCATTCTCGCCTTCGTTGCCCTGTATTTCATCTGGCAATCGATTCACGAAATCTATTTATCCTACACGCAGGATGATTCCTTACGTGAGATGCTCGATGGGTTACTCCATCCGCTCGTTCCGAATTGGACGCTTTGGTATCTGCTTGGGATCATCATTTGGCAAACCGTCACACCGGCATTCCGGGTGATGCGTTTCCCGCTGATCGTCAGTGTCTTATTTGCCTTGTTGATCAATGCCAATCCAGACTCGATCACGAACTTCCTGTCGTTACAAAAAGTCGTCAGTTTTTATCCGTTCTTCTTGATGGGTTACCTCGTCAAAGAGCGTGGTTGGTTGACAGACGCTGGCTGGCGAAAGCAGATGACGGCACCGATCGGTCGACTGATTGGACTAATCGTCTCACTCTTGATTGCCGTCTTCATGATTGTCTGGACGAAAAACGGATTTGATACGGTCTGGCTCTTCTACCGCGACACCTACGGGGAATTTGAAGTCTCGCTTCTGAAGGGAGCAGCGATTCAATTGTTCCTCTATGCCGTCAGTACGATCATGATCTTCTCGGTCTTGTTGCTCGTGCCGCATCGGTCATTCGGAGATCGATTCGACCAGATCGGCATCCAGACTCTTTCGATCTACTTGATTCACTCGTTCATCGTCCGTTTGTTCCGTGATTCAGTTCCACCAGCCATTACGGAGTCGCCCCTGTTACTGATTGGACTGTCGTTCTTGCTCGCTACCGGATTCGTCTGGTTGCTGTCGAGTCGCCCCGTCGTGACAATCTTCCGACCGTTGCTGTCACCGAACATCAAATGGTTATTAAAAAAAGACCAATAAATCTGAACCGAGGCTGACTCAAAAGTCAGTCTCTACAAAGATAAGGGTGGCAGAATAAAAATCCGCCACCCTTATCTCGTAACACAAAAAATGGCGCGTCACACGCCACTCCTACAGGAAAAGCGCATTTATGCGCTGTCAGAGACGAACAAGACCCGCTTTCCTGCTTAAATGAAGCAGGAAAACTGGCTTGTGTCTCGCCTGAGGAAAGGGCGTGAAAAGACGCGTCATTCTTTTTTGAGTCAGCCCCTTTTTCGAATCCTCGACTCGTCTGCGTTGACAGGCACTTTAGCTTGAATCTAAGATAATGAAGGTGAAACAAATAACCGCTTACAGAAAGCGGGTCGAAAGAAGGGGTCCCCTTGCACGCGGATCAACGAAAAAAATTAACGGTCCTCATGATCAATATGTTTATTGCGGTCGGGAGCTTCGGGATCATCATTCCGATTCTACCCGCTTACTTAGCGTCAATTGGACAAGGTGGGACGGCGGCTGGGTTAATGATCGCCATCTTTGCCGGAGCACAACTCGTCATGTCACCGATTGCCGGAAAATGGGCGGACCAATACGGTCGTCGCAAGATGATCATCTATGGATTGATCGGCTTGACGCTCTCGATGTTTGTCTTCTACTTCTCCAATTCCGTCACGGTCCTCTACATCTCGCGCGCAATCGGCGGTGCCGGTGCTGCACTTCTGATTCCAGCGATTTTTGCTTACGTCGCGGACATCACGACGATGGATCAACGCGCAAAAGGAAACAGTTACGTCTCAGCTGCGATGTCACTCGGAATCGTCATCGGTCCTGGAATTGGTGGATTCCTCGCCGAATACGATTTAAAATTGCCACTCCTCGTCTCAGCGATCGTCTCGGGTCTTGCCGTCTTATTCAGCGTCCTGTTACTTCAAGAAAGCGAACAACACGATGCGACAGCGATGGCACCAGACGAAGGGTCGATGCTTAAGAAACTGGGGACATCGTTTAAGAAACCGTACTTCGTACCGCTCGTCATTACACTCGTCATGAGCTTCGGTCTCATGGCATACGAATCAGTCCTTGGTCTATTCGTCGATGACCAATTCGGTGCTTCACCGAAAGACATCGCGATCATGGTGACGTCGACCGGGATCATCAGTGTCATTGCTCAAATCTTCATCGTCGATAAGCTGTCACGTAGCCTCGGAGAAGGAAAGGTCTTGAACCTATTCCTGTTCATCGCAGCGCTCGGCTTCCTATTGTCATTATTGACATCAAGTTACGGTGGATTCTTTGCGATTACCCTTGTCATCTTCCTTGCGACATCAATTTTACGTCCCGTCTTGAATACGATGATTTCAAAACTCGCTGGTAATGAGCAAGGCTTTGCTATGGGGATGAACAACGCCTACATGAGCATCGGGAACGTGCTCGGACCGACGCTTGCGGGTGTCCTATATGACGTCAATATTCTCTATCCGTTTGCACTCGGTCTGATTTTCCTCGTCGTGACGTTCATCGGATCGTTCATCTGGCAGAAACGTCAATCGCGTTTAATTAAAAAAGTCGAACAAACTTCTTAACGTCAAAAAAGCAATGCGTTCCCGATTTTTTATTCGGAAGCGCATTGCTTTTTCATTCATTCATTCATTCATTGCTTTTAAATCACCTGTTCCAAAGTCAGCATCAAAGGCACGACACCAAATGACGACACGGCTATGTTTCGTCAAATCGACGTCTTTTGGAATCATATAGTTCTGATTTCCTTGATTCCCTTTTAAGGCACCGAGACGAATTCCATCTGCTGTATTTTCACCGGGTTCGACCAAATACACAAACAGATCCGGACCGTTCGTCGTTTGAAAATCTTCAAAACGTAGATACAATGCACCGTCTACAGTTAGCGTCTTAACGTCCCCTGATGTTTTGTAATTTTTTTCACCGTTCATGAATGTACCTGAAAATACAGTTTCTGTTTCTTCAGGAGAAGGTTGTGACGTTTCGGGGGTGTTTTCCTCCTCTTTTTGTTCCACTGTCGAAGAACCTGGTGGCAGTCCTTCATCGACTGATTCATTCAAAAAAAGAGGTGATGCGAGCCACCAAACTAAAGCCAGTACGAAAACAATGACGATTCCCACGATGACTTTTGATCCTGTTCGCACTACTTCCACTCCATTCCTCTATTAGAGAATCGCAATTTAACCATATTGTTTTTGATGTTCCCGTTTTAACGCCAAGTACTCTTCATCCGCCCGAATCAAATCCCATTTTTCTTGGAAGATGGCCGCAGATTTTGCTTTTTCTTCGTCGATCTCGCGCGTGTGCAATTCTTTGGTCTCTTTATCTTTATATTTACGCCCACCCTTATAGTTCGCGTAACGTCGTGCGCGCGTATGCCCCATCTGAATGAACTTCCGTGCCATATCCATACCGACGAAGTCTCCGTCTTCTTTATAAGCTAAATACATCTCATAAATTTTTTCAGACGATTCCTTCGCGATGTCCGGCGTCTTAAAACGCCAATGCGGCAAAATCTCACTTTTATAAGGTTCGACGAGTAAGACCCCTTGCTCCCCGCGTCCAACTCGGTACTTTTCCGGCTCCTTGCGAAAATCCGTCGTCTTGAAATCAAGCTCGTAATCAAACGGCATCCCGGTCACGCTCCCTTCTACTTCGAAACGTTCCCTTCCCGTCCGTTCATCAATCCTCGATCCGGTAGAGTCCTTGCGTATAAATCGTTGCTAGGACATGTGCAATCTCTTCGATCGTCGCTGTCGCCTCTTCACGGACGACTTCGAATAAGTACATCTCGTTCGCGAAGAACCAACCACGGGCGACGAGTTTCGGATCGACATCCTGCCGCGCGAGTCCTGTCTCCTGCGCATATTGAATATCCTGACTGATCCGATCAATGAAGCGTTCCCGAATCGCTTTCCATTTCGCACGGACGATGTAAGAAACACCGATTGCTTGTTCGACAACCCGTAGTATCGCTCGTTCTTCTTCCGCGAGACGCAAGAAATCCGTCGCTTGCGTCACGATGCGTTCCTTTGCCTCTAGCGGCGTCGTCGGTTCGAATGTTCGTTCCGCGATCGCGTGGAAGCGGCTCATGACATCTTCCATCAAGACGACGAGCAGCTCATCTTTTCCTTCAAAATGGACATAAGCCGTTCCGTAGCCGACGCCAGCTTGTTTAATCACTTGTGAAATCGTTGCCGTTTGAAACCCTTGTTCTAAGAAGACGTCACGTGCCGCACTCAACAGTTTCTCGCGTGTCCGCACTGTGCGCAGATGACGTTTATCGATTTTTTCTGGTTGAGAAGATGACATGTCCTTCACTCCTTTTGTTTTCTCTATTCGATAATATTGACACAATGTCAATTTGTTTGCTACGCTTTTGTCAAAATTGATTGAACATTCATTTGAGGAGGATGACGTATGACACTGCAAGCAAAACGGACCGATGCTGTTACTCAGGATGAGCAAGATGCACTCGCTGCCTATCGTGATGAGTTTTATCTGCAACCGGGTAGTATCTATATGGACGGAAACTCGCTCGGCTTATTGTCGAAGCGTGCCGAGAAGACGTTGCTCGAGTCGCTATCAGACTGGAAAGAACTCGGAATCAATGGCTGGATGAAAGGACGTCATCCTTGGTTTGAATTATCGGAACGTCTCGCTGCTCTCAACGCTCCGCTCGTCGGCGCACAAGCTGAAGAAGTCATGGTCACTGGTTCGACGACCGTCAATCTCCATCAACTCGTCGCGACATTCTTCCAACCAACAGAAGGACGAGATAAGATTTTAGCGGATGCGCTGACGTTCCCGTCGGATATCTATGCCCTCCAAAGCCAACTTCGCTTACGTGGTCTGGATCCGGAGACACATCTCATCCAAGTACCGAGTCGGGACGGTCGCTTTTTAGAAGAAGACGATATCATCGCCGCGATGACGGATGATATCGCGTTAATCGTCTTGCCGGCGGTACTTTACCGAAGTGGACAAATTCTCGATATGGAGCGTTTGACGAAGGCGGCACATGACCGTGGCATCCTGATTGGTTTTGATGGTTGTCATTCCGTCGGAGCCGTTCCCCACGCGTTCCATGACTGGGGCGTCGACTTTGCCTACTGGTGTAATTACAAACACTTGAACGGTGGTCCTGGAACGGTTGGTGGATTATTCGTCCACGAACGTCATTTCGGAACGTTGCCTGGTCTGACGGGCTGGTTTGGTTCGCGGAAGGATAAGCAGTTCGATATGGATCATACGATGACACCGGCGGCACATGCCGGTGCCTTCCAGATCGGGACACCACACGTCTTAAGTCTCGCTCCACAAATCGGTGCATTAGAGATGTTTGACGAAGTCGGTATCGAAGCCGTTCGGACGAAATCACTCGCGTTGACGCAGTACATGATGGAACTCGTCGAGCAGGAACTCACACCGTACGGTTTCGTCATCGGAAATCCGATCGACGATAAACGCCGCGGGGCGCATCTCAGCCTCGAGCACCCGGAAGCAGCACGGATCTGTAAAGCACTCAAGGAAAATCGGATCATTCCCGATTTTCGGGCGCCAAACATCGTCCGTCTAGCACCCGTCGCGCTCTATAATACGTTTACCGATGTCTATGACGTCGTCGCGACACTCAAACGAATCATGAAAGATAAAGAATACGAACGTTTCGCGAATGAACGCGAAGTCGTTGCTTAAGGAGTACACCATGGAACAACCTACTGAACTACGGCGTGAACTCAAGACACGCCAACTCACGATGATTGCAATGGGCTGTGCGATCGGAACCGGTCTTTTCCTCGGAAGTGGACTTGCGATCGGGCTTGCCGGACCGAGCGTTTTGATCAGTTACGCTGTCGGCGCCTTCATCGTCCTACTTTTAATGGGCTGTCTGGCTGAAATGACGGTCGCTCATCCAACATCTGGCTCGTTCGGTACGATTGCCGAACGATACATTAGTCCATATGCGGGTTTTCTCGTCCGCTATTCATACTGGATCGCAAATGTTCTCGCGATCGGCGTTGAAGTCAGTGCGATTGCCATCTATATGAAATACTGGTTCCCGGACGTTCCCGGAGTCGTCTGGATTCTCGTATTCGCTGCCGCGTTGATTTACATCAATGCCACGACAGTCAATACGTTCGCGACCTTCGAATACTGGTTCTCAGTCATTAAAATCAGTGCCATCTTGCTATTCATCCTGCTCGGTGCCTACTTGGTCATCGGTAGTCCAAGTCCTGAGATTGGTCCACAAAACTTCACGAATGATGGTGGTTTCATGCCATTCGGTTTCTCGGGTCTCTGGATTGCGATCTTCATCTCTCTGTTCAGCTTCCTCGGAACGGAATTGATTGCCGTAACCGCTGGTGAAGCGAAGGACCCGGACGTTGCCGTACCGAAAGCATTAAAAGCAACGGTCTTCCGTCTTTCGACGTTTTATGTCATCACGATTGCTTTGATGTTGATGATCGTCCCGTGGCAACAAGCAGGCGGTGTCGATCAAAGTCCGTTCGTTAAAGTAATGGAGATGCTATCGATTCCGTATGCAGGCGGCATCATGAACTTCATCATCCTGACGGCGGCGCTGTCTGCGATGAACAGTCAACTGTATGCTTCGACACGGATGATGTATTCGTTATCGAAGGCAACGTATGCGCCAAAAGTATTTGGGCGTTTGAATCGAAAAGGTGTACCGCTCTTCGCACTCGCCTTGTCGACACTTGGGATTTTTCTCGCGGGGATCATCAGCAGTCAATCGAGCGTTTCTTATCCATTCATGATGGGAATTTCGATGTTCGGGGCGATTTTCACATGGTTCATGATTTTCATCTCCCATCTGTACTTCCGTAAAGCCTGGGAACGTGAAGGTGGACGGACGTTACCGGTTCGGATGATGGGCTATCCCTATCTGACTGCCCTCGGTGCGTTGCTATTATTCGCACTCGTCCTAACGACATGGTTCACGGATTTCCAAATCGTCTTGAAGTTTGGCGTACCGTGGTTAGTGTTCTTATCGATCGCCTATTTCTTCTGGAAACGGGCGCATCCGGAACAACCACAGACCGCTGAAAAACGAAAACTGAATTAACATGATAAAGGGGCTGAATGGGAATGACAAAGACAGATCCTACGTCTATTGAAGCATCGATTCAAACGGATTTTAAAAAAGATATGTCCTACGGGGATTATTTACAACTAGATCCATTGCTTACGAGTCAACATCGCTTATCGGGGCATCATGACGAGATGCTGTTCATCATCATTCATCAAACGAGCGAACTCTGGATGAAGCTGATCCTGCATGAGATGCGAGCAGCGACGCAAGCGGTCGCAAACGATGATCTCGAATCATCCTTTAAAATGCTCGCACGTATCTCAAAGATTCAGCACCAGTTGATTCAGTCGTGGAATGTCTTGTCGACCTTGACCCCTGCCGAATATCTGGAATTCCGTGACGCGCTTGGTCACTCATCCGGTTTTCAATCGTATCAAAACCGTCAAATCGAATTCGCGCTCGGCTTCAAGAATGAGCAGATGCTAAAAGTGTATGCGCATGACGAAACACTCTATCCGATGATGCTGAAAGATCTGAAGACACCAAGCATCTACGACGAAACAATCCGGGCGATGGCGCGCCATGGGCTACCGATCGACGAATCCGTCCTCGAACGTGATGTCACGCAAGACTGGACGCCGAATGCAAGTGTCGAAGCGGCTTGGGCAAGCGTCTATCGGGATGTCGAACAATACTGGGATTTGTATGAACTCGGCGAAAAATTACTCGATATCGGGAGCCAGCAACAGATGTGGCGCTTTAACCATATGAGTACCGTCGAACGGATCATCGGACAAAAGCCAGGAACGGGCGGTTCTTCTGGTGTCAGTTATCTACGACGTGTGCTCGACCACCGATTCTTCCCGGAACTGTGGTCAGTCCGCACGACATTATGAGGAGGATGAAGCGATGACACGATGGATTGATGTTTCACAACCACTTGATCGCCACGTCACGACGTGGCCGGGAGATACACCGTTTGAAGCGACATTGACATGGAATAAGGCAGACACCGGTTCCGTTAACGTCGGAAAGGTAACGATGAGTCTGCATACTGGCACTCATGTCGACGCGCCGTTTCATTTTGACGATGCCGGACAAAAAATCATCGATCTTGATCCGGATCTCTACATCGGACATGCGCGCGTCATTTACTTACCAGGTCGTACAGAAATCACAGCCGCTGATTTAGATGGCTTTGAGCTAAATGATGTCCAGCGCTTGATCATCAAAACAGATGGTTGGATCGACAAATCAACTTTCCCAGAAACGATTCCCGTCTTGACGCCAAGTCTTGCTGAGCGTCTCGGAGAACTCGGGATTTCGCTGATTGGTCTCGACTTACCAAGCGTCGATGCGATCGATAGTAAGGAAATGGCGGCCCATCACGCACTGGCGCAGCATGGAGTCCATATCCTCGAAGGACTCGTCCTTGATGCGATCACGCCTGGTGATTACCACCTCAACGCTGTTCCACTTCCGCTCGTCGACGGCGACGGTAGTCCCGTCCGTGCCTTACTTCGTCCATACTAAAAAATCCGTCCAGCAGGCGCTCTGCTGGACGGATTTTTTGTTACTTAGGTAGTGGTTCGAACAAACTGGCTTCGATTTGACGAACGACATGTCCTAGGACCGCAAGCGATGGATCAACCTCGAATCCTTGATCCAAGGAGTGATTCGCTCCTTCCATGATATCAATCGTCAGTTGTGAGGTGCGACACGTTTCAAGTGCCGCTTCATCATAAAACTTATCGGCTGTTCCGATGACGAGGAGTCCAGCTTGCGACGAATTGGCGATTTGTTCAGCCACTTCAGTCAGGACGGGTGTTAAGAAGACAAAGCGTGCTGTCTGTAGACTCGGCTTAGCAAGTAATGCCGCTAGCGGAATCGTTCCTAACGACTTTGCGATGAACTGAACGTTTTCGTATGTATGTGTCGCCAGCACTTCAGAGACGACAGCGTCGACCCGACGTGTCATGCAGGTATTCGATTCAGTGTCTGACATCGAAAATAAATCTTCCGTCACATAATGAATACAGATGACATCGATGTCTCGAGCTAGTAGTGCCATCCGGCTGTAGTAGAAGTAAGGATGGTCGTACAAATAAGATGCTCCCGAGATCAAGAAGCAGACCTGTTTGGATCCCATTTGAAAATGATCATATGAAACGGTCGTCTGATCGACGACGATAGATGATTGTGTAATGCGCATGAAATCCCTCCGCGTTTTTTCTAGACTTTACCATTTCAAAAGTAGACTGTCATGTCTTTTTCGGCTCTCCCTTATAAACTAAAAAAGGCGATGCACCACATTGGGTCATCGCCAATCCTATATCTTTATCCAATTGGAGCAAAAACGGACTGTTCGACTTGTTTTAATTCATAGAACGCCCCTTGTCGCGCCATCAATTCGGCATACGTTCCGACTTCGATGACTTGACCTTGATCCATGACGATGATTTGATCCATCGCTTCAAGACCTGCTAACCGGTGGCTAACAAGGACAAGTGTCGCGTCCGCTGCCCGTGCGAACAGTCGATCGAGAATCATCTGTTCCGTCAAAGCATCGACGGAAGACGTTGGTTCGTCAAGCAAGTAAAGCGACGCTTCCCGCAAAAGCACACGGGCAATTGCTAAGCGTTGTTTTTCTCCTCCAGACAAGTTCTCGCCTTTTTCAAATACACGATCGTTTAATTCGAACGTCGTTAATCCGACATCATCGAGCGCTTGACGCATCGCCTCGTCCGTTGCTGCTTCGTTCGCGAGCAATAGATTATCGCGAAGCGTTCCATAAAAGTAATGATTCTGTTGGAGGACGACATTCGCATGTTGCCAAAGTCCTTCCGGATCAACCGTCTGACTGTCTTGACCAGCAATCGTTAATCCGTCTGTCGGATACATCCGTAACATCAATTGAAGTAACGTGGATTTCCCGGAACCACTCGCCCCGACAATCGCCGTCTTCTTGCCAGCAGGAATCGAGACGGTGACGTCACGTAAGACCGGACGCGGTGCATCAGGGAAAGTGAACGTCAACGCGTTCGTTTCAAAGGATGGTGCCTGATTGAGAACAAACGTGTCATAAGTTGGCTCTTCTTGCTCGGTCACGACTTCATCAAGTCGTTTCGCAGCATGCCGGCTATCTTCGAAAAAGCCCGGTAAAATCGCCATCGGTGCGGCGTTTTCAAAAACGGTCAGCGATGTCATGACGAGTAAAGCGAGGAAGACCCCTTCGAGCTGTCCACTCGCGACGAGATAGGCACCGACACCAAGAACGAGCCAAGAGATGATCAGCGTCACCATCGTATTCAAGGCCAAGTTCGAGACGGCGTGTAACCCATTACGTTTTTCTTCCTCGACATACCGTTTCGCGACGGCATTCAAGTCCTGTTCTTTTTGATCAAGTTGCTGGTAAATCTTTAAGTCACGATAGCCTTGGAACAACTCTGTCACTTCTGTCGAAAGATCACCACGTCGGACACGAACTGAGCGTGCAAAACGTTGTTCGCGGTACGCGAACCAACCCGGAATCAAGAAACCGGTCAGAATCAAACCAAGTAATAGAATCCCGGCAATCGTCCACGAGAAGAAACTGACGAAAAAGATCGTACAGAAGAAGACAAGCAACAAGACGATCGGTGGATAGAGAACACGTAAGAACGTATTTTGCAGACTCTCGACGTCCCCGACGATCCGAGCAAGTAAATCCCCACTCCGGTATTTGCCGAAAATTCCTGGCGCGAGCGGCTCGAGTCTCCGGTAGAACGACGTCCGGATATCACTGAGGATCGTAAACGTCGCCCGGTGCGAATAATAACGTTCCGCATATCGACTGGCGGCACGTGTCAGACTCGAGATTTTTTGTAGCGCAATCAGGACGGCAAGCGTCTGGATCGGTGGCAATAAGGCTGCCTTTGAAATCAGGTAACCACTTGCTGCGAATAACCCGACCGCCGTCACTCCAGCGAGGACACCGAAGAAGATCGACCAGGCGATATCGCGTTTTTGATGCACCATCAACCGAAAGACTCCTAATAGTTCCTTCATCGTGTTTCCTCCCCTCTCTGGACGCTACGCATCCGGGCATATTCCGAATCACGTCCAAGCAGTTCATCGTGCGTACCACGATCGACGATTCGTCCGCCGTCGAGGACGACGATTTGATCTGAGCGCTCGATCGTATGCAGGCGGTGTGCGACAGTGATGACTGTCGCTGTTTGTCCAAGCTGTTCGATCGCTTGTTGGAGCAGTCGCTCCGTTTTGACGTCGAGTCCTGTCGTCGGTTCATCAAAGACGATGACGTTCGGTCGTTTCAAGAACGCTCGTGCCAACGCAACGCGCTGTTTCTCGCCACCTGATAGACCACGTCCGCCTTCTCCAATTACTGTGTCAATCCCTTCAGGTAACGTCGCAATCAACTCCTCGAGTCCTGCTGCCTGCGCCGCCTCAAAGATTTCTTCCGGCGTCGCTTGACGGAGTTCACCGATCGCAATGTTTTCTGCCAGCGTTCCGGCATACAGATAAGGATGTTGCGAGATGTAGCTCAACTGACGGAACCAACTCGCTTCCTCCACCTGACTGCGATTAATCCCGTCAAGCAGAATCCGTCCTTCTTTTGGATCCGCGAGTCCGGCAATCAACTGCAAGACAGTCGACTTACCGGCACCACTGCGACCGATCAACGCCACCTTTTGATACGGTTCAATCGCAAGTGTCACGTCTTGTAAGGCAAAGCGTCCTTCTTGATACGTAAAATCAACTTCATCCAAGACGATTCGTGGTGGACGGTTCATCGAAAGTTCTGATTGACCGAAGGCAACAGGACGATCGTCTGCCGTTAGTTCGGCTGCGATCTGTTTCGCTGCCGCGACACTACCGCGTCCCGTATGGAAGGCAGCTCCCATCTCTTTTAAGGCAAGATAGTATTCTGGTGCCAACACGAGCATCAAGAACGCCGGGATGAAGGTAATGCTTTGGAACAAAATCAACCGCAGACTGACTTCAAGTGCAATCATTCCCATGCTGAGCATCGAGATGAACTCAAGCATCAACGACGACAAGAAGGCGAGCTTCAAGACCGTTAACGTCGCATCCCGGAAATCAAGACTGCTTTTTTCGATGACGTCACGTTGTCGTTTCGCACGACCAAATAACTTCAAGGTCGTCAGTCCTTGCAACGTATCAAGGAAAGTTCCCGAGAATGCCGTCATCTTCTCGAGTTGAGCATCCGCCCGCTTTTGCGTCATGATGCCGATGATGATATAGAACAACGGAATGAACGGTGCTGTGATCATCATGACGAGACCGGTGATCCAGTCATAGCTGAATGCCGCGATCAAGACCATCAAGGGAACGATCGTCGTCTGGACGACTTTCGGCAAGTACTGACTGTAGTAGCTGTCCATCTCGTCTACAGCGTCGAGCAAGACACTGACCTTCTGTCCCGCTTGCCCTTGTAGCATCATCTCGACCGAACGACCCGTGTATTTCGCAACGAGCGCTTCCCGAAGCGCCTGCTTCATGTGTGCCGATAACGTCGTACCGAGACGACCGTTCCAATACGTCACGGCGACCCGGAGCAACAGCATCCCGAGGACAACGAGCAGTAACGGAATGACGGCTTCAAACGGTTGTTCTTTCAAGAAAATCCGATCGACCGTCAACACGATACCAAACGATTGACCGACGACCGCAACCCCCATCAGGAAAGCTGCAATGATGAATTGAATGAGAATACTGCGTGGAATCTCGACGATTCCTTTTAATGGATTCATATACAAACGTCCTTTCACAAAGTGTGAACGACTTTTAGTGAATATTTTCACATATCGTACATTTAGTATACCGAATCCGGAACGGGGATGCCATGCAGATGCTGTCGAAAAGGTGTGACGGTTTTGTGAGAGCATATGACTCGACAATTCTTTCGAATAAAACTATTATGGATATACATTATCTACGTTTAACGAAAGGGGACTTCTCATGCAAATGAAAACCGGGGTCGAGCAATCTGTCTACGCGATGTTGCTCTTGACCTTCCTTCCGGATCGCGCTGTGTTGCCCGGTGAATTCATCAGCCAGCAACTTGGTGCCTCGCCGACTTATTTCCAAAAGCTCTTACGAAAACTCGTCCAAGCGGATCTGTTGTATTCCGTACCGGGTGTCAAAGGCGGCTTTCGTTTACGGCGTCCGGCAGACGAAATTCAAATCTTTGATGTCTATCAGGCAATCGAGGGCAAACAGACGTTGTATGCGTCAAGCGGTGTCTTCGAGGATTTGATGGGAATTCAGGAACAGGAAATCGGTCTACTCTCGAATCTAATGACAGAGGCGGAAGAGGCGTGGCAATCGACGTTGAAGCGCGAATCGATCGGCTCGATCCGTCAAGCAATCGACGCCTCCTGTCCACCGGAACATTTAGAACGGTTGCATGCGTTAATCACAAACCGGATGATGACACTTTAATGAACAGAAAGAGGTTTTTACTATGGTATTGAATCGTTATTTTGACTTATTCGACGCGTCACGCACGGACGCACAAGCTTTTGAGGACCTCGTTTCCTTATTCACGACAGACATCACGTTCGTTCTGAACGGACAACCAAAGCACGGCATCGACGCCTGGAAACAGTTCGTCCGTCATGTGTTCACGGCGAATCAGGATATTAAGCATATGTATGCGGGCTGGGAAGAAACAACACCAGGAACGTATGAAACACGCTGGGCAGTTTGCGGAAAACGGGCAGACGGTAGTGTCTTCACACAAGACGGAAAAGATATCGCACGTCTCGATGAAAACGGACGGATCGCTTACCTGGAGAACGTTCCAGATGATCCGACGATGTTCCGTTCATAAGAAGCTTTTAAATAACGAAAACCTGTGTTCCGCGCAAGCAGAACACAGGTTTTTTTGGTATTTAGCGCTTCAGTACGAGTCGTTTCAACAAATAGCCTGTGATGACAAGTAATGACGCAATGGCGAAATAGACCATGTAGATCAACAAGTCCGGCGCAAATCGTGACACGATGTACGTCAATCCGACGACAGCCGTATAGAGCAATAGAAATAGACTGATGTGCTTCAACTTCGACACTCCCCTTTGAATCCTTCCCTCTTCTTTACGAAAACAATTGGAAGATGTTTCAAGAGGTCTGTCGTTGCTTCGTATTATAGATTCTTCGCTTTGAATGTATCTCCGCCTTCAATCGTGCCGTTATCAAAACCTTTTTGGAACCAACGCTCCCGTTGCGCCGATGTGCCGTGGGTGAAACTTTCCGGTACGACATATCCTTGTCCCTTCTCTTGTAACGTATCATCCCCGACAGCATTCGCTGCCGTCAGCGCTTCCTCGAGATCGCCTTCTTCGAGTAAGTTTTCGCCTTGCGCATGGTGTGCCCAGACGCCGGCATAATAATCGGCCTGTAGCTCGAATCGAACAAGGTACTTGTTGAACTTCTCCTCACTCATCTGCTCTCGAAGGGGCATGATCTCGTCCGACTTTCCGAGTAACGTCTGGACATGGTGTCCGACTTCATGCGCAATGACATAGGCCATCGCAAAATCGCCCGGGGCTCCGTACTTCGACTGCAGTTCATCATAAAAGCTTAAATCAATGTATAATTTCTGATCACCGGGACAATAAAAGGGACCGACGGACTTCCCTGCTTGTCCGCAAGCCGAACTGACTTGATCCGTATATAAGACGAGCTTCGGTTTTTTATAGGTCTTACCATCTTCTTTGAATTCCTTCGTCCAGACCCGTTCCGTATCCGCTAAGACGACGGAGACGAAGTCCGCTGCTTCTTTTTCCTGTGCTGTTTCTTCATACGTCGTATTTTGCTGATCCCCACCGGTTAAGTCTCCGAGTAATTCAGCTGGATTACCACCCATCAAGGTGATGACGATCAGCAGGATGATCCCGACACCACCACCGATACCAGCGATTCCTTTCCCTCCCATTCCCCGTCGATCCTCGACGTTCGAACTCCGCTGTCTTCCCTTCCATTTCATGCGTTTTCCTCCTACTCGTTTCGTTGTAAGTCTTTACCCGAAAGCATTCGTCTGTAACGCTCCGTCTGAGGATGGACGTTACTTCTCGCAATCATTGCTAAAATAAGTACATCCATTTCTAGGAATATCGCCCTCCTGTAGAGAAGAAGTTCAGCACGGATTTTCGCAGAAAGGAGTTGTCCGATGCACTCGTTCCGTCAACACCTCAAGAACTTCATGCATACGTATCGTAAGGACATCCTTGTCCTATCTGGTATGTTTGTATTCATCCTGATCTATAGCTTTCCGTTGTTTCGTTCCGGTATGGTGACGTTCAGCGATCTATCCTTCGGACTGTCCTCACATCGCTATTTAGAAGAAATCTACGGTGCTTGGAACAACCGATGGAGCACGACGACGCTTCTGAATGTCGCACGACTGCTCTACATCCTACCGTTTTATGTACTCAGTCTATTGTTTGGCTCATCCGGTCCCGTCTTGATCAAGTTATTCATAATCGGACTGTTAACGATCTCTGCTTTATCGATGTTTGCTTTTACGAAACGGCTCCATTCCGTTTATGTCTCGAAGCACTTTTCTTATCTCTCACTGATTGCCTTTGCGATTGCCGCGTTGTTTTATGCCTTGAACCCGTGGGTGATTACGCGGATTCAACATATCTATTTATTATGTGGCTATTCCGTCTTTCCTTACGCTTTGATGTTGTTCTTCAACATCTTTGACCCGAAGTTTCGGGAACAGCTCGATCCTGGTTTTCGTTTGTCTGATCGATTGAGTCGACGGACATGGATTGATATCACTGGACTATCGATCGTCTTCGCCTTCATGGCGGCGGGGATTCATTATTTCTTCTTCTCGCTGATCTATATGGGAATCATGGTCGGACTCATTTTCCTAAAGACGAGCTGGACGCGTCGCAAAGAACGGATTTGGTCGTCGTTACTGTGGTTTTATGTTCGGGCGACTTGTGCGTTTGGTCTCGTTTTTCTACTATTTAATGGATATTGGTTCTTGATGTACGTCGGCTCGATTCTGACTGGCTCACAAGCTTCACAACACAATATCAATGTCTCTGATACGTTGATGTTGTTCAGCCGACACTCGAGCTGGACGAACGTTTTATTTTTAACGAGCTACTGGTGGCCGATGTTTGATTTGACGACGTTACCGCTGACGTTTTGGATTGGTGGTGCGATCACGCTTTTACTCATCTTACTAGGAGCCGTCATTGCGTATCGGCAACCGATC
Organism: Exiguobacterium sp. s91; assembly: GCF_018618915.1. Classification (NCBI taxonomy): domain Bacteria; kingdom Bacillati; phylum Bacillota; class Bacilli; order Caryophanales; genus Exiguobacterium; species Exiguobacterium sp. s91. Next base: position 287,576 of record NZ_JACSMZ010000002.1, read on the forward strand.
CATCTGTTCTTTAGTCTGCTTGCGATTCCGCTGATCGTCTTTGCGACCGGTACCCATGAACAAGTTGCCGATGCATTTGTCCTGTTCGTGACGAAGACACCGTTGATTGGTGCGATGTTCCGCGATCCGAATAAGCTAGTTGGTCTCTTGATGGTCAGTTACAGCTTGTTGCTCGCCGTCGGATTAAATGCCGTCTTTATCCGTGCGTCCCGGACGATTCCACTGAAGTTGTACCGGGTCGTCTCGATCGTCGGAACACTGATCGTCGTCGCCTGCTTTTTTCTTCCTTACCGGACTGTCTATATGGAAGGTTTTTATCATCCAGTCAAAATGCCTAAGGAGTACACGGCTATCCAAGAAGAAGTCGATGGGAAATGGTTGCAATTCCCGATTGCAGACGAGATGACGCAACCGAGTACCGGCATCGCGACTCCACGCTGGAATCAAAATCCACGAAAAGGTGGCGAAATCAAAGCAACAGGTGACGTGCAAGTCTATACGTCGGCACACGATACCGTCTTTCATCATGAAGGAGCGTCACCGACCATCAGCTATATGATGACCTTCATGCAGTATCTACTCGATACCGGTCGGTCGGAACAAGCCGGACAAATCGCAAAAGCGTTCGGACTGAAACAATTCGCTTACCGGGATGAGTACACGGGGATGAAGGACCGACAAGACTTCAATCTAAAGGTTCTACAGGAACAACGTGATCTCGTACAGACGAAACAAGTCGGCTTGTTCACCTTGTTCGACTTGATCGCACCGCTCGACACCCGAACCGTTCCACAATTGATTTTGACCCCTTATGGACTCGAACGGTCAATCAGTTATCCGACACTGGATGGCTACAACCTCGGTCGTCAATCGATTTTGTATGCGACACAAGCACATCAGGATAGTCTCTCTTGGATGAAAAAGGGTGATATCGTTGAGATGGTCGAGGAAAATGATCTTGTTCTCAGTCAGGTACCGGAAGAATACTACTGGAAACCATTCGAAGCGATTGATTCAGCGAATGCTTTCCTAAACTGGGGTAAGACGTTCCTCCGAAATAATGACTGGCGCTGGTATTTGCGGACGCAAGGTATGACGAACCCGTCGTTTGACCTCGATTTTGGAGATGGGATCGGTCTCTCGTTTGCTTCCGCCCGGATTGACGCGCCGGTCTACAAATTAGACGGATTAAAGGCGAAGCAGGTCGCCTCCTTTAATTCGATGCTTGAGGATGAGACATTCTTCAAAGCCGATAACCCGGACATCGTCGACTTATCTCCGAACCCGATGTCAAAAGATAATAACCTGCCTGTCCTTCATGCGGAAGTCGCGGAAGGCGACCCAAAATACATCTGGCAAGTCGCGAAATCCGGTAAGCTACCGGCACGACCGAATAACGCCTACCGCTTTGATATTACAGCGAGCGGTCGCGGGGTCGACCGGCTCCACGTCAAGGTTCGGTTCTTTGATGCGAAGGATCGCGAGCTGAATCAAACGTACGTCGTCGCTCCGCGTGATTCCGGTGATGTCGACGCGATTCACTTGCAAGGTGAATATGTCACACCACGAAACGCAAAAACGATGCGGATTGATCTACTCAGCTTCCAGCGTCCTGAACGGAAAACGTATTGGTGGGTCCATGATATTAAAATATTCAGCTATGAGGATTATATGATTCCGAACACGTTTACGATGACGAAAGACTTGCCTGCCGGTCGTTACGCTGGGTTTGCCCGTGTGCTGCTGAACCAAAAAGGTGGACAAATGGATCTAACCCTCAATAAACGAGGCGTCACGATTCCAACTCGACAACGATCCGGTGCTAAACTCGCTTGGGTTCCGCTCGGTTCGTTCACGACGCCGAGCGGTCCTGCGACGCTCAGTGTGACGAACACGGAAGGCTTTAATGCCATCCAAAATATCGTTCTGATTCCGGAAGAAAAGCTGACTGCTTTACGAAAACGCGTCGATGATACACTCGCTTTCACGAAGACCTTGATGGTACTCGAGGCAGAGACCGGATTCGATTACACCGGTCACTTGCAGTCGGAACGAAACTATCCTGGACTGAGCTTTGGGAAAGGAATCGCTTCGCAACGGGGACGTTTACAGCGTTCGATCGATATTCGGGAAACGACCGATTATCAGCTCCAGTTGATGTTAACTCCGCCACCAGGAAACGATGGTCGGATCACTGTCAAAATTCGAGACGGAAAACAGGTCGTCTTCGAACGAGCCTTGTCTCGTTCTGACATTCTAGCCGGTCAAAAGCACCAACAGCAGATCGGTAATCAGACGGTGACGTACGATCCGCTACACTTAGCGTTCCCGTACCGGATGACGGAGTTGAGTGACGTCTACCAAGCGTTATACGATGTGAAGTTATCCGATATCCCACTCGAGAAGGGACGCTATCAGCTAGAACTATCCTATGCGAGTAAGGTGCCGTCACTCGTCGATTGGAAGGATCTGCACAAGTTCGACCCAAACGAGATCGTCACCGATAAAGCCCTTGCCGCTCCGGAAGCAGCAGCGAATTGTGCGACGTGTGTCTCGATCACGGACGATATGTTCGACGCGAGTGAAAGCGAAGATGGCTATACGATTGATTACGAGCCGACCTGCTCGTGCGATTGGTATATATATGCCTCGCAAAAAATGAAGGTAAAACCGGATCACGAATATTTGATTCAGTTCGACGCCGTCAGCAAGAACGTCCGTCAACGACACCTCAAAGTGTATTATCTGGATAAAGATGATCGTGTCATCGGTACGGATTTCATCAATGAAGTCGAAGAAAAGAAAAAGAAGCAGTGGAACCATTACGAACAAATCGTCATTCCACCGAAGAAGACCGTCCGGATGCAACTGCATATCTGGACGCGCGGAAATGAGAAAAAGGCCGGGCAATTGCGTCTGAAGAATTTAGAGGTGCTACCCTACGACCAACTGATTTTAGTCGATCAACTCGTTCTCTCCGAGCAAAGCGGTACGCTGTTCGCAACAGAACCTGCCCGTGCGCTTGACGTCGCTGCCTCACAGATGGGACGGGATATAAAAAGTGATGCGCCACTCGGTCGCTTTACGGTCAATGATTCTCCGACACCGTTATTTAAGCTCCAGACAGATCAGGAAACGATGCGTGGTGACACGGCATTAAATGGCGTCAGTCAGTTGTATCGTTCGAACGAAAAGACGGCGCATGTGACCGTCGTGTTGCGTCCGATTTATTACGCCGGACTGACCATCCTCGTCTTAGCGCTCCCACTTAGTATCTTGTTGATTTATTTCATGACAAGCAATCGTGGTCTGGCTATCCGACAACGTCTATCGTCCGTGTTCAAGCAACGAATTCCTAGCCTGAAACGAAACAAAAAATAGTCTATCTAAAGAGGCTGGGACATAGCTAGCTGATTTTAACGAAAAGAAGGAATTGCCATCGCTCAGATGTGCAATTCCTTCTTTTTTTCATCTGTGAAACTGAATTATGTTCCAGCCTCTTCATTTGACCGGTACTTCGTCTTTCCGGTGGCGCTGATACAGGCTGACCATCGTTTTTAAGAAAGCGACGGAATCCTTGACGAGATTGACATGCGATCCTTCGCGTTCGATGCAGTTTACGGGCTGTTGATAGACCCGCAAGCGTTCTTTTTTTGCTGCATACATCAACTCTAAATCGATCGCGAGACCACTCTCGACGTGCAGATAAGGCAACAAACGATGAACGACACGACGGTTAATGATCTTTAGACCGGTCTGCGAATCGGTCACACCTTTTGGTAAGAAGAACCGTGTCAGATTCCGTTTACCGAAACTCATGAAACGACGGACAGTTCCCCGGTCTTCGATCGTCAAATCCTTCGTTCCGACGACGATGTCATAGTATCCCTCTTGCGCTATCGTCAACAACCGGGCGATATCTTCAATCCGAAACGAATTGTCCGCGTCGACGAACACATAATAATCACTCGAGATATTTTTCATCCCTTCGATGAATAGACCGGCTTTTCGTGTATTTTGCTCGACATGATGAACCTCCAGATAGCCGACCGTGAATAACGTATCCGTCGCGTCCATGACGATTGAACGGTATTCTTGGAGGAGTGCCTTGGATCGGTCAGACGAAGCATCATCAAAGAAATTGATCGAAGCGTGGATATAATCTTCACTGATGAAGGTTGCAAGAGACTCTAAAAAATCTTTTACATAATTAAAACGTTTCTCTTCGTTAAATATTGGCAATATAAAGGCTATAGTATCCTTTAAAATGGGATATTCAGGATGGATAATATGCTGGATTTCAGCAAACAATTCATTCGGATAGGCGGGACGATAGGAAAACAGACGGAGCATTCCATCTCCTTGAACGGTATGGTACGGAAAATCGCCCTTTAAACGAACTGCTTCTTTGACAATCAGAATTTTAGATCGCGGACGGACAGCTCGAATTTGATTGGCGATTGCTAGCTCCTCTCCACGCGTCTCATAATCAATGATGTATAGAAGAATATCGTGTTCCTCAGCTTCCTGTATTTCAGTGCTGGCAATCTGTTCGAAGGAGTTCGGGCATTTACCCGGCTGTGTGTAGAACAGGACAGGATAGTAGGAAATCAACGATTCGTATGGAATGTGCCGAGAATGATCGGTAAATACAGCGATATGCCCTTGACTCATAAGTCTCATCCTTTCCGTAAAACAGCTCTGACTGATGGGAGGTGGCTCCATGACAAGTTTCATCCAGCGACATGCCGTTTTATTGATTTTCCCGATTCTAGATGTAGCGCTGAACCTAGTGAACTATGCCTATCATTTGTTATTAGCCCGGGAGCTTTCTAGTACAGTATATGGATTATTGAACGCCTACTTGGCTTTTTTGGGTCTTCTTCTCATCATCGGTGGTGCTTTACAATGGACCGTGACTCGGGACTATAGTCAACAGAAAACGAACGATTACCAAAAGCTACGGTTCCGCATACTGGCGGTTACAGGATGCTTCTTACTTATTTTACTTTATGCATTACCTTATTTCCTGCCGTTTACCAAAATAAACCTGCTTATTGTTTATTTGATCATCGTGTTTCATATCCTTCTATCTTTTCGTCGTGGTGTCTTACAAGCGACTGAACGCTTCTATGCCCTGAACCTCTCTTATTACATCGAATCCGTCGTTAAAGTCTTAGCCACATGGCTCTTGATTCAACAAACGAACGTCAGTTATGCACTATTGTTCATCTTGGCTGGCATGATTGCGTCCTACCTATTAAGCCTGATGCAAGTCACGTTTCCCGTTAGTAGCGGGCGTATCCAGGCGAACGGACTCGTCCATATGGTTCATACACAAGTCGTCATGACGCTGTTTTTCACACTCGATAGTTTACTCGTCACCCGTTACTTCCCACAGTTAGCAGGAGATTATTCGGTTGCCTTACGATTTGGTCAACTGCTGTTGTTTGTCGCGTTATCACTCGCACAATTGTTGCTACCGCGCTTAAGCCAAAAAAGTCAGGACGAAGACTTTCTTCTTTGGGAGCGTCGCTTTTACCGCATTTTATTAGGTGGACTCGCTCTTGGCGTTTTAGTGTATTGGACGATCGTCCCTTATTTGATTCCGATTCTATTCGGGAGTGGTTATGACGCGGCAACTCATTACATCAAATATATGGTTTTCGTTTATGTCGGCATCACGTTGATTCAATATGAAGCACTCGTCCAGTTTTCACTACACAGAACTGGATACTTGAAAGGCTATTGGTTGATTCTGATTCTGTTCATCATTGTCTTGACGACATTTCATTCGACCGTCGAGACTTGGTTGCTCGCGCAAGCAGGTGTCTTTTTACTCGGCGCCTTGATATTACGTTTCACCTTACCCCGACACCCCCATTCAGTGAAGGAGGCGTAACATGAAACCACATCTACTTTTTTTATCTTGGCGCGATATCAAACATCCGAAAGCAGGTGGTGCGGAAGTATTCACCCACGAGATGCTCCGACGTGTCAGTGATGAGTATGAGATCACTCACTTCTCTCCCGCATTTAAAGGCGGACACGATGTCGAGTTTTTGGACGGCATCACTTATATCCGGAGAGGTTCTGCACTTTCCGTCGTTCCGCTCGCCTTTTCTTATTACCAGTCGCATGCTGCGACGATTGATTTAGTCGTCGACCAGATGAACACGCATCACTTTTTCACACCCCTGTATGTTCCATTAGCGAAACGTGCCCTCTTCATTCATCAACTGACACGTGAAATCTGGCAAATCAATGTTCGTCCTCCATTTTCATACATCGGCGAATGGACGGAGACGCCGCGTCTGCAGCTGTACCGGACCGGTCGCGCGTTGACGGTCAGTCAGTCAACTGCAGACGACCTGCTTGCTGTCGGCTTTTCCAAAGACGAGGTGACGATTCTACCGGAAGGTCTCTCCTTTACCCCATGGAACGAGGAGGACTGGAAGCCGAAAGAAGCATATCCGACTTTTTTATACGCTGGACGGATGTCTGCCTATAAAGGAATCAATGATGCACTCCAAGCTTTCGTCATCGTCAAACGGGAGTACCCAGACGCTCGTTTCTGGGTCATCGGAAAAAAAGACGAGGCATATATCGCCGAGCACCTTAATCCGATCGTCCCAGAAGAAATGCGTGACGCCATCACTTATTTTGGATTCGTCAGTGAGGAAGAAAAGCTCGAACGGATGAGTCGCGCGACGGCGCTCCTGTTTCCTTCCAAACGAGAAGGTTGGGGGCTGACGGTCAGCGAAGCGGCGGCCGTTGGCACACCGACGATCGTCTATGACGCACCTGGACTACGCGACGCCGTCCAGTACGGCATGACTGGTTACATGGCAAAGAGTCAGACGCCAGGTGCACTCGCTGCCGAGATGCGCGCCTGCTTACGTGACCCGGAAGAATACGAAATGATTCAAGCAGCCGGTCATCGTTTCGCTCAGACCCTGCACTGGGATCACACAGGTCAAGCGTTTCAAAACTGGTTGCAACGCGAATTGATACCCATCGCACTGAAGGAGGATTTTTCATGATTGGAATCGCTATGTCCACATACGAAAATGAAGCAATCATCACGGAAACGATCCGCTCACTTCAGACACAACATGCTTCTTTCCTTTGTGTCATCGCGGATGATGGTTCGACCGATTCTACCGTCGCGACGATTCGTCGGTTAACCGCAAATGATACGCGATTTGAAGTGCTCTCGCTTCCGCACGGTGAACGAGGTATCGCCCGCAAGACTGCGATTGATCGCTTGAAGCAACACAATATCGATTATCTCTACATCATTGATTCCGATATGGTACTCGAAGAACAGCTATTAAAAAGCTGCCTCTTGTATCTTGAAGCGCACTTAGATGTCGGAGCTCTTGTGATTCCTGAACGTGCATATAGCGATTATGATAATTACTTCAGTCAAGTGAAGGTCTTTGAGCGTAACCTGTTCAATGTTCCGACGGATCAACTCGACACGCATACGATGGAAGCCGCGCGCTTCTGGCGGCTCGAAGCGTACGTCGCCTCGGGCGAGATTGATCCAACGCAAATCAGTTTCGAAGAGACGCAACCGACAATCCGTTATTTAGAACAAGGCGGGATCATTCGCCGTGCGACGTTCACCTACGTGCACCACAATGAAAAGCAGGTCGAATTAAACGACCTGCTTCGAAAGAAACGCTATTACTTTGATGTCATGCCCGCGACGCTCGACGCGGAACAGGGGGGCTTCATGAAAGCCTTACGACGTTGGTATTTCTTCCGTCCTGTTCTCTATCATCAGGCTAATTTAAGAAAATACAGCCGTCATCCACTGTTGACCGTTGGCGTCATCTACATGTACTTGCGTCTTAGCTTCATTGGTGTAGAATCTCTCTTCTTCAAACGGGTTTCGTAATGCTTCCGACGACTGATTGATACAAGATGTAGGTACCGAACTGCGTGGGGAATTCTAAACGCTGTATCTGATCTTCTTCACGCACCTCTTGTTCGGAGTGACTAATGATTAGAGAGCGTTGACTGGCAATCGTTCCGTCTTCAAAAAATAAACAATACGGACGATCTGAACTCAAAAGCACGCTCTCAAAATGGTTGACCAAATTACGTTTCCGTTGCTTCGTCTCGACGACTTCATCACCAATTTTAGTCATGATAGAGAGTATTCGCTCATCAATTTTCAAAGGTTTCGTCATCATACGACTGACATTCCCTGCATTTACTGCTGCGAGCAGCGTATGCACCTGCATATAATCAGTCAACACGATTTGTTTCGTTAATGGCGCACGTTGTTTGGCAATACGTAACAGCTCGACACCATCCATTTCCGGAAGTCGAAGTTCCGTCAGTAAGACATCAACGTCGGAATTGCTGAGTTGTTCCAAGGCCTCTTCTCCTGATCCTGCTTCCTGTACGTCTTGTCCCGCTGCTAAAAGTTTACGACGTAAAATCCGTCGTGTCGGTTCATGTGAGTCAACTAATAGATAAAGTGCCATATGCTATCGCCTCCGTTTTAAAAAGAAAGGATGGTCGTCAATGTATATTCTTTTACTATCAGGTGGATCTGGAAAACGGCTTTGGCCGCTCTCGAACGATTTGAACTCGAAACAGTTCTTAAAGATCCTGAAAGATCGCGATGGCAATAAACAATCCATGATGGAACGTGTCTTTCAGCAGCTTCAGGAAGTCGGTCTGGACGACCGGACCGTCATTACGACGACGAGTTCACAAGTCGATGCAATCGAAAATCAGCTGGGCTTTCGTACTTCCATCATTCAGGAACCGTCACGTCGCGATACGTTCCCTGCCATCATGCTCGCGACGAGCTATTTGGCAGAACGGATCGATTTAGAAGAGACGGTCATCATCATGCCGGTCGATCCTTACGTTGAATTATCGTTCTTTGAACGCTTCGAGCAACTGGACCAAGCCGTCCAAGAACATCCGGATGCGCTTCATTTAATGGGTGTGGAACCTTTACATCCCACATCAAAATATGGCTATATCATTCCGCGAACCTCCGAAAACATGTCCATCGTCGAACGCTTTCAGGAAAAACCGACTGTTGAGGTCGCGAGTGACTTAATCGAACAAGGTGCATTATGGAACTGTGGTGTCTTTGCCTGTCGCCTTGACTTCTTGATGCAGTGTCTAGAAGCGCAAGCTGTGCCGACGTCTTTCGAGGCGCTCCGTTCGAACTATGAGGCACTAGAAAAGACGTCATTTGATTATGCGGTCGTTGAAAAGACCGATTCTTTATTCGTTCATCGGTATGATGGCTACTGGAAAGATCTCGGAACGTGGAATACATTAACGGAAGAGATGCCACATCCGCTTCATGGAAACGCCCGGATGATCCACTCGAAAAATACGCATATCGTCAATGAATTACAGGTTCCTGTCCTTGGAATCGGACTCGATAACTTAATCGTGTCGGTGAGTCCAGATGGTGTCCTCGTTGCGTCAAAAGACGAGACACCTGCCTTAAAGGAATATTTGACGGATGACACTTTGCCACCACAATTTGAATGGAAACGCTGGGGATATGCGACGATTTTACATCAACAGCAACTAGAGGACGGACGTTATGCCGTGACTCGACGGCTGCATATCAAGGCGCATCAACAAATCAGTCATCATTATCATGCGCATACCGACTCGACATGGAGTATCTTACAAGGTCGCGCCGAGGCACTGATCGATGGTCAGTCACAGCAACTCGGACCGACTTCTGTCGTACACATTCCACAAGGTGTTCCGCATACTCTGACAACACTAGAAGATCTGATTATGATCGAAATTAAATATTCCATTGATTGGACAGAGCAGGATAACTATCCGCTCCCGACCTCCATCCGGTCCAAACCATGATGTTAGAAAGGGCACCTCCTAGTGGTGCCCTTTCGTCTGCTCTAGTCTAAAAACACTTCACTCGTCACGAATGTGACGGATCCAACTATCTCGTAATCTCCCGCTCGACGCGGTACAAAGAATTGTTTCCCTTTCTGTAAAGGAATCACGCGATTTCCTTGCCGCGCTACTCCTTTACCATCGATGACAGTCAATAAACGAAAGACCGGATGATCATGCAATGCATACCGACCGGTCACTTCATGACGGATGACCGTAAAGGAAGGTACTTGAAGCAACTTCGTCATGATGCCCCCCTCCTTGATGATCGTCTCTGGTTGGTTCGTCCACGGCTCATCTGGAATCGTCGTGACAGCGATTGCCTTCTCAACGTGTAATTTTCTCGGTTTCCCATCATCTCCTAATCTGTCGTAATCATATAGTCGGTACGTCCGGTCGCTCATCTGTTGAATCTCAAGAAGAACGATGCCTGGTCCTAGAGCGTGGATTGTACCACTCGGAATGTAATAGAATTCGCCAGGTTTAACTTTTTGATGCCGAAGTGACGTCTCCCAGTCCTTTTCTTGAGCGCACCGAAACAGGGCATCTCGTGATTGTAGATTGTGACCAAGAATGATTTCTGCCTCTGGTGCAGCCTCTAAGATATACCAGCACTCATTCTTGCCGTACGGTTCTCCTTCTAGCCGTCGTGCCTCCTCATCGTTCGGATGGACTTGAACGGATAAGTAGGCGGACGAGTCCAGAAATTTTACATGAAGCGGAAATGCATCTAGCAGATAATCACCGAATAGTTCTGTCCGTTTCGTTTGCCATAATTCATCTAGCGTCTTACCCTGATCAGGTCCATCTAAGAAGTACGTCCGCCCACTCGCATGAGCGGATGCTGTCCAACATTCTCCAATTTGTCCTTCTGGTAACTCAAACTGAAACAACGCTTCTAAACGTCGACCGCCCCAAATTCGTTCTTTGAAAATTGGTTGAATGGCATACATATCGACGCGGACTCCCGATAGACTAGGAGCGACGCTTCACCTCCATCTATACGTTTGGTTACCTCTTTATACCCATTTTTATGTCTATATTATCCAAATAAAACAGATTGAATCATAAAAAAAACCAACTCTTAGTGCGTCCCTAGGAGTTGGTTTTCGTATATTTGACTGGCTCTTTTACTGTTCGAGATAATCGATGATCATCTGCGGATCAACGCGTTTCGTATAATCCGATGGTACTTCTGCGAAACGAATCACACCGTCCGTATCAATGATGAACGTCGCCGGTTTCGGTAACTGCCAATCCTCATTTCCGTTGTGCTTCGCTACATCAAGTCCCGATGCTTTGTAAATTTCAATCAAATAATCTGGCAGGTCGAACACCAAATCAAATTGACGGGATACATGTAAATCAACGTCACTTAAGACAGGGAAACTTAACGCATTCTTGTTTGCTGTCTGCTCAGCAAATTCAGGTGTCTCCGGACTGATTGCAACGACAGTCGCTCCCTGAGCACGAATACGGTCGATTTCCCGTTCATACGCGCGAAGCTCGAGATTGCAGTATGGACACCAGCCACCCCGGTAGAACGTCAAGATGACAGGACCTTGCTCGAGTAATGTCTCGATCGCCACAGGCTTGCCGGATACATCGGGTAACGTAAAGTGTGGAATCGTATCACCGACACCTAAACCTTTTGCGATACCAGAAGCAGCCAGCTCAGCTGTCGCTTCCGCCATCAATCGTTGTTTCTCAGCAGGTGCCTTTTGTCGGAATTCCGATTGATACTGTTTGATTTCTTCGAGTAATCGTGTCATATGTTCTCCCCCTTTGTTGCTGTATAGAATAACAGGGAGATTACTCGTTTGTCTCTTCTGACGACTCTTCTGCCTTCTTCCGGAATCGTTTCACAAACCCCATCAGTTGTTCGGGTGTTAATTCGAGCTTATTCTCATAGACATATTTTGTTCCATATCCGAGTGCAAGGGTGGCGGTCGAAGCAACGCCCGCTGCAATGACGGCACCATACCCCGGAACGAGCTTCGCTATTTGCCGAAAGGCGGTTTTTCCGGAGTTTCCGACGATCGTCACGACAAGCAACTCCTTCGCACTCTCTTTGGATAACTGTCGTTCGTACAGATTCGATAACTTGAGCATTAAGCCGATTTGAATTGAAGTCAATGGAATGATATCAGCTCCCGGGAACGGGACGGCACCGATCGCACCAGCGGCTGTTCCGGTACCCACAATCCAGTTGTTCGCGATTTTGCCACGAACGGTCGGATCCATCTGACGAACGAACACATTATCCTTGTCGAACTTTTTTAAGATATCGAGGACCTCCCGACGGAGCCGATCAATGTTCGTTCCTTCTCGTGCTGATACGGGAATGATTTTGGGTCCTGGTAGTTTTTCTGCAATATGCTGAACGATCGTGTCGACATCATCCGTCGCATCCATCTTCGTAACGACGATCAAGACATTTTGGTTATGTTGATAGATCTTACGGAAGTTTTTCGTCTCCGTCTCAGATAAGACGGTACCTGCCGCATTTAAAAAGTAAAGGATGACATCGGCACTTTGATAGTACGTCCACGTCGCTTCCGAGTTCTGTGTATTGGCATCATTTAATCCTGGTGTATCGACGAAGATGACTTTATCCTCCGGGTGCTGCCTTACTTGATCAATCCGGACCGTTTCACCCGGGCGCGCCCCGACCGTTGCGACTTCACGACCAAGAATCGCGTTCAAGGTCGAAGATTTTCCCGCATTGACATCTCCGATCAGGGCAACCGTCACGTCCTGCTCCAGCGATTGATTGAAATCCCGTCGCTCCGATTCAAACGACTGGTCAAAGATTTCCTCCAGTTTGCGTTTCCGTTTTTGTTGATTGGTCTCCAGTCCTTCACCAAAAAAATCATCCATCGTGATCCCTCCCCCTTCTTCTGCTGTCTGTCTTTTCCCGTTATCCCTTGCTTTCAACACAAAGAAGGCAAGGGAACATTGTGTCCACTTGCCGAATTTTAGAGATATGTGCTACGTCGCTCGAGCAATACCGTATCGCGCCATCTGCCTCCGAGCCGACCAATTCGCTCCCGGCGACCGACTTCCCGAAAATTAAATCGTTCATGAAGGCGTAGACTCGCTTGATTTTCCGGAAAAATTTGCGATTGCAACGTCCAGATTCCGGCTGCTTCACTTGCTTGAATGACGTCTTCCATCAAGCGTGTGCCGACACCTTTACCGCGTGCTTCTTCCGCGATATAGAGGCTGATTTCAGCGACACCGGCGTATGCCGGAATCGAAGAGAATGGACTTAACGCGACCCAGCCGAGCAGTTGCTCGTCTTCCATCGCAACGAGGCGGCTGTGTGCGTGGTGATGCTTCCTCCATTCTTCGTACGGTAATGCTTCCGTACGAAACGTCGCATTCTCCGTCTTTATTCCTTGTTCGTAGATCCGAACGACTTCTGGATAATCGTCCACTGTCATTTGACGTACTTCCATCTCATCAGACTCCTTTGTTGCTCACATGCTGATTCTAGTTCGACAGCATGTCAGGAGTCTCCTGTTTAATCGACGGTGAACGGAATCGGTTTCAAGTCGATTGGTGTATTCGTCACGGTGTTGGAATAGCCCGTTTGTAGATAGAAGTCATCGATTGCATCGATTTGTGACGCTGATAACGTGAACGTCGCCCGAAGTAACTTTTGTTTCGCATCGATGACTTCAACAGTCGGTTTGATTTCACGACCATCCGGTGGTTCGTTTCCTTGAATCAGGAACATGCTGTTTTTAACATCCAACTTGATATCTGAATTTTTTTGATCCGAGTTCGTCAAGAAATTGACCTGTACATGAGAACCGGACGTCTCTACCTGTTGAATCGTCATCTTCAATGGATGATGCGCATCTTGTTGCGTATAAGGGAAAGACGTCTTCTTTAATGACAGCCAATGTGTTTTCGGTGAAAGACGTAAAGAAGGATGCAACGTATAGGAACCGGATGGAATGATATAATTTCCGAATCGAATCCGCGAGACATCCGTTCGTTGCGACCCGCTAACCGTACCACTTACTAACGATGTTCCAACTGACCAGTTTTTGATGATCTCCTTCCCTTTATCATCAAACAGAGCCAGTTCTAGCCAATATTGATCCGACTTCGGATAAACCGCCGTATAATCAAACGTCGTACTTGCCTGTCCTTTTGTCATCTGTTTTAACGTGACATCGACCGCATAATCAGGATTTTTTACCGTCGTATTAAACGTCTGTTCAATCGCTTGCAATCGTTTGACTGGAACTTCGAATTGCCAGTTTCCGTCTAGACCAAACATTTCCGAAATCACGAGTGGTACCTGCATAGAATCACTTAACTTCTGTAAGCCGACATCATATTCGATTCGTGCTTTCCATACCTTACCGTCCTGTTTGAAATGTGCCAGTTCTTGATTTTCAGTACCTTCAAATCGTTTATCCCCTTTGAACACTTCATAAAACGCAGCTCGTTTCGTTTCGTTAACGTCTGGTACACCGGTTGCCGTCAGGTTCATCCCGATCGTCGTACCATCATAGTAGGCGTCGACGACCTTGATCGTAATGCCTTGATCGGTGACCGTCTGATCAATTGCTGTTGCAAGTTGTTTCTTCTCGATTTCCGTGCCGACTGTGCCCTGTTCTGTAAAGGGACGATACAATCCACCAATCAATGGAACATGCGACATTGCGGAAGCAAACGGTGGAACGATGAACGTCGTCACGAATAGCGAGGCGGCAAGACCCGCAATGGCGACGTACTGTTTCCGACGAGGACGTTGTTGTTTTCTTTCCGCTACGCCTTGCGTGATGCCTTGACGAATCCGGTCTTGTAAGGCGTTCGTTGGGACAGGAATTTTTTCATAGTCATTTCGTAGATCGTGCTGCTCCATAATCCATTCCTCCTAACTGTATCTTCAATTCTTCGCGTCCTCGCTTTAAGTATGTCTTGACCGTATTGAGGGTAATGCCGATGAAGCTTGCAATCTCTTTCATCGGAATATCATGAAAATAGAAAAGAATTAAGACATCCCGGTATTCTTTTCGCAGATGCGATAAAGCGTGCACGAGATCAAGATGTTCGTCTCGCGATTGGTCTTCCTGCACCGGAACATGAAGTAAGATGTCATCGGTTGGTTGTTGTTTTTCCAACACGCGATAACAATTGCGGATCAGGATTTTCGTGATCCATGTCACGAAATGTTTTGGTTCCTTCACTTGTTCGATCGAGATGAACGCTTTATAAACTGTCTCTTGTACGACGTCTAAGGCATCGTGTTCGTTCTTCACATATAGATACGCTGTTCGGTAGAGTTGTTCGCTATGTAGGAGCACCAATTGCTCAAATGCCGCTTCATCGTGCTTCATTGCACGGCGGACGAGTGTCGTGTGCTCGTTTCGTAAGTCCATCGTGTTCCCTCCCTTTACTAATTAGAGCATGATGAGCCGAGAAAAGTTTCAAAAAATATCCAAAAGAAAAGGACTCTTGCGTTCCAAGAGTCCTTCCATCCTTCAAATATCTAATCGCACCGCCATTTCCCGACCGAATCGATCCCCGTGGTCGATGAAGCCGAGACTTGCATACAGACGGTGTGCCGCCTGATTATCCGGTCGATAGCCGACGACGATTCGTTTCGCTGCAGGTAACACGCGCATCTCGTCAATTACGGCTTGCATCGCTAATCGTCCGATTCCGTTCCTTTGCTGCGCTTGATCGATCATGATGCGGTAAATCCAGTAGCCGTCGAGTTCTTCTAGTTCCGTGTTGTACAGCACAAAACCAACGACGGCTTCATCTGCCATGATCGCCCGAAGGACAAGGCTCGGTTCGAACTTCGCTTGCGCGATCGAGTAGACGTTCGCTTCCATGAAGTCTTGCTGTTCTGCTGTCAGTGTCAGCTCACAACACGCTTCCCAGTTTTCTGCTGTTACCGGTACAAGTTGAATCATGTTCATTTCCCCTTTTAGTTAGACGGGAGTTACCTCCAGCGTCTGTTGATCACATCGTTGCACAGTGATCGCCCCCTTTCCTTCTCTCTCCTATCGGTTGGTTTAATTCATTGTTGAAGAACTACTGCGTTTTCAAGCAAAGCAGGTAGTTCGGCTAACGAAGTAATCATAAATGTCGGCGTGATATCCGTTGCTGATTTTCCTTCTGGATTAAACCAACATGTTGCGATACCAGCTTGATTGCCACCTGCGATATCAGCTGACAAGGAATCCCCGACGATGATCGTTCGCGCCGGGTCGAATTGCGAAATTCGCGCAAACACATGGTCGAAAAATCCTGCCATCGGTTTTTGAAAACCCGTCTCCTCTGAAACGAAAATCTCTTCAAAGAAATCCGTTAATCCAGCGCCCTCGAGCCGTGCGCGTTGCGTCTTCGAAATACCGTTCGTGACGACGTACATCGTGACGTTTCCGGCTAGCTGCTCAAGCAGCGCCGTCGCACCCGGAATCAATTCTGTTCCTTGTGCGAGATAGCCACGATACGTTTCGTCAACTTCTTGTCCGTCGACCGTCCGTCCTTCTTCCGCGAAGAACGTCACGAACCGTGAGTGAATGACTTCCTCGCGTGTCACCTCGCCTCGTTCAAGTGCTTTCCAAAGCGCTTGATTGAGTGTTTTATAGCGCGTTTCTCGCTCCGTCGTCCACTGCAACTCTTGTTGCTCGAGCAGGCGGCGAAAGGCAATCCGTTCCGTCGCTTCAAAATCGAGTAATGTATGGTCAATATCGAATAATACCGTCGTGTAAAACATATTCAAGCTCCTTTTCGTACGTGTTGTACAGTCGTTGTTTTCCCGCCCAGTTGAAATAACAGAACTCCGCCACCAATCAATAGGACACCGAGTGCTTTCGTCCACGTAAACGGAACGGTCTGTAAACCGAACCAACCGAGCGTATCCCAGAGTAAGGCAAACAGGATTTGTGATACCATGACGATCGAAATCGCTCGACTCGGTCCGAGTTGTTGAACGCCTTGCGTCACACAGAGGACGACACCGACACCAATGATTCCGCTGAACCAAAACCAGGTTTGTGCCTCTTTTAGTGCAAATAGTTGTGATCCTTCGACGATCAGACCAATCGTCAGTGAAGCGAGGAACCCGAGTCCAAGGACTAGCGTTGTCGTCGCCCAAGCACCGACGTGTTCTTTGACTTTTGCGTTAAACGTATTTTGAATACAGACGAGCATGCCCCCACAAAGGGCAAGGATGATTCCCGTAACCATGTCGCACCTCCTTCATTCGTAAATGCTTTCTCCGACTCGTTCCATCAATCCGTCTCGATCAATGATTTCAATCGTATGCTGTGTCCGGCGAATCAACCCATCGTCGACGAACTGGCGTAAGACACGATTGACATGACGATAGCTCGTTCCGATCAAATCTGCCGCATCGACGAGTTCCTTACTCGCAAAAGCATCCGTATTAGGTGTCATCGACAACAAATAACTGGCTAGCCGAACTTCAACCGGGTACAACAGATTGAAGCTGAGCGTATGCGATTTTAATTCAAACTTTTTCGTGATCGTCTCGAGTAAAAATAATAAAAAGGCAGGATGATGGACACGTGCTTCTTCCAAATCCGGATAAGCAATGCATAAGACGGTCACTGGTGTCACTGCCTCGACCGTGTTCATCAAATCAATCTTTCGGACGAACTCAATATCGCCGACGAGATCAAACGGATGCTTGAAGGACAACACGAGACGTTTCCCCGTTGCCGACATATGCGTGATCTTCAATTTCCCTTCGACGAGCAGGTAGAGTTCTTGCGCAACATCGCCTTGTCGGCATAAAGCCTCACCCGATACGAACGTCTGAATGTGCATCGCCTTGCGTAGCGATGCGTCAAAGACATGCGTTAACTGATACCGTTCCAAATAGGTCACAATGTCCGTCACTTCTTCTCCTCCTTAGCTCTTTAAGATGAAGATGCCTGCGACCATCATCAAGATGCCGATGATCTGCGGTCCCCGCAGTCGACGTTTCATGACGCCGAACCAGCCTCTTCCGTCAATCCAGAGTGCCAGTGCTAATTGCGCCAGTAAAAAGAGCGAAATCGTCAAAGTTACGCCCATCCGGTGGACAGCTGTCATGTTGCTGAATAATATGATCGCTGCAAAGGCACCCCCTGCCAGATAAAGCGGTTTGACACGTCGCATCGCTGAAAAACTACGATCCCGTAAGACGATCGCTAAGAGAATCGCAACGATGAACCCAGTCATCTGAGTGATCGTTGCTGCTTGCCATGTCCCGATCGTCTGACTGATCCGGGCATTGGCGACACTTTGGAGCGTCAAGAAAAAGCCACCAGCAATCGCAAATAAGACACCTCGCATGTGCATACTCCTCTCCTATTCCATGATACTTTCATTTAACGAGAGTCCATCTGATTTGAACAGGACATTTGTCCTGAGACAGCATAGTGATGTAAAAAAGGATGAACGATATCAACCTCGTTCATCCTTTCATCCAATTCAAACAAAATTCTAAATCCAGTTGAAGATGCGCTTTCATCAATCGCTCCGCTTCTTCTGGTTGATGATTCAAAATCGCTTGATAGATCTCATCATGTTCTTCAATCAAGAGTGGTCGTTTATGGTGGACAACAGTCTTACGGAATAGATAGATGATGGATTGCATCCGATCAATGATATCAATCATCACCGGGTTGTTCGTTGCCCCGACGATCACATCGTGAAATTCCTTGTTCGCCGCCATCACTTCTTCGAGTTCGCCCGTTCTACCGATTTTGACACACTGCTTCAACTTTTCTAAATCAGCTTCTCGCATATATGTCGCACAATGACTGGCTGCAAAGCCCTCAAGCAACATTCGGACTTGAAAGATGTGTCGCAAATCCATGTCGCTCGGATTGACGACACGTTTTTGCTTAATCAATCCTTCTTGCTCCAGTTTTCGAATCGAATCTCTGACGGGAGTACGGCTAATTCCCATTTCCTCAGCTAGACGCTCTTCGACTAACTTTGTTCCACGTTCCAGTTCTCCGTTTAAGATGCGATCCCGGATGTATTCATATGCCTGAACATATGCTAATTGCGTCGTTTTCTTCCCCACAGACATCGTCTCCTACATTCGAATTTCTTCTAGTTCAAAGTATAAGTTTAATATTGGGAATTGGAAAGAGACATATTTTTGTATACATCTTTAAATAAATTGTATACAAAAATGAACTTAGTGTGTACAATTCGGTTAAAGACTTTATGAAAGCGCTATCTTTTTATGAAAAGGAGTTTGATCAAATGAATACACGCGTTGGATTTATTGGTTTAGGCATCATGGGAAAACCGATGGCCTTGAATATACTAAAAGCCGGATATGACGTCACGGTGAATGATTTAAATACGGAAAGTATCGAGACACTCGTTCAAGCGGGTGCGGTATTCGGAACACCTGCTGATATGGGAGCGACGTGTGATGTCATCATCACGATGCTACCGGCGTCGCATCATGTCGAGCAAGTCGTCCTTGGAGAAAACGGTCTCTTACAAACGGCTACAGCTGGAACGATCTTGATTGATATGAGTTCGATTTCCCCCGTCGCCTCGGTCGAGATTGCACAACAAGCAGCACTACGCGGAGTTGAGATGCTCGACGCACCCGTCAGTGGTGGAGAACCGAAAGCAATCGACGGGACGCTCTCCATCATGGTCGGCGGGAAAGACGACGTCTTTGAAACCGTCCGACCACTCCTAGAAGTCATCGGTGCCAGCGTCACGCTCGTCGGCAAAAACGGGAGCGGTGTCACGGCTAAGCTTGCCAATCAAATCATCGTCAATTTAAATATCGCTGCCATGTCCGAGGCATTGACGCTTGCCGCAAAAGCTGGCATCGATGTAGAGAAGATGTATCAAGCCATTCGCGGCGGTCTTGCTGGAAGTGCTGTACTCGATGCGAAAGTACCGTTGATTCTAGAGCGAAACTTCGTTGCCGGTGGACGCATCGATATCAACTTAAAAGATATGACGAACGTCATGGAAACCGCGCATGAGATCGGTGTTCCTTTACCCCTCTCTAGCCAACTCGTTGAGATTTTCCATGCATTAAAAATTGATGGAAAAGCTGCGGATGATCACGGCGGCATCATTCAGTACTACGAAAAATTAGCACATGTTGAAGTAAGGAAGGTGTAAACGATGATTTCGACATTCCCGACATTACCAAGTAAAACGACACTCAACCAATTACCATCCCTACCGGATGCAACAGTAGTCGATGAATTATTAGTTGAAGCCTTACATCAGTTTCCTCATAAAATCATCGTCCTCGACGATGATCCAACAGGTGTGCAGACCGTCCATGGCGTGTCTGTCTATACTGACTGGACGAGCGAAAGTATCGAGGCCGGATTTAGCGAAGACCAGTCGATGTTTTTTATTTTGACGAATTCTCGTGGATTTACGCGTGAAGAAACACGACAAGTCCATGAAGACATCGCGGCTACCGTCCAAGCCGTTTCCGATCAACGAAATCAGCCGTTTATTTTAATCAGTCGTGGTGATTCGACACTTCGTGGTCATTATCCGCTCGAAACGGACGTCTTACGCCACACCCTCGAACAACAATCCAGTGGTCACTTCGACGGTGAAATCCTGATGCCATTCTTCCAAGAAGGTGGTCGTCTTACGATCAACGATATCCATTATGTGCTCGAAGACGACACACTCGTACCGGCAGGTCAAACAGAGTTCGCAAAGGACCGGACGTTCGGTTATTCCGCTTCGCACCTTGGGGAATGGGCAGAAGAAAAATCGGGTGGAGCTTTCCCAGCAGACACCGTCATCTCCTTATCACTGGATGATTTACGGCAGGTCCGTCTTGACGCACTTGTGGCACAACTAATGAACGCTCAAGATTTCAATAAAATCATCATCAATGCGACAGATTATCTTGATGTCAAAGTCGCGACGATTGCTTTGATTCGCGCAATGAATGCAGGAAAACGATTTTTATTCCGGACGGCCGCAGCTTTTACGAAAGTCATCGGTGGAATCGATCAGCGTCCCCTCCTGACAAAAGAAGAACTCGTGTCCGATACGACGCCTGGCGGTTTAATCATGATTGGATCACATGTCCAAAAAACGACAGAGCAACTAGCCGAATTAAAAACGTGTGACTTCATTCATTTCATTGAGTTTGATGTCCATCTTGTCCTGTCTCCTGATCAATTCGAACAAGAAATCAATCGAATCATCACGACGACGGAACGATTGATTGCATCTGGACAGACGGTTGCCGTCTATACGAGACGAGAGCGTCTCGACCTAGGAGAGAATCAACAAGAGAATGAATTAAAGCTATCCGTTAAAATTTCTGATGCTGTGACGAGCATCGTCACCCGTCTGGATGTACGTCCAAGCTACATCATCGCTAAAGGCGGAATCACGTCAAGTGATATCGGGACGACTGGTCTGAAAGTCAAACGAGCAACTGTTGCCGGTCAAGTCAAACCCGGTATCCCGGTTTGGAAAACAGGAGCCGAAAGTAAGTTCCCCGGACTGACATACGTCATCTTCCCAGGGAATGTCGGTTCGAAGACGACGCTAAAAGAAGTCGCAGAACTACTTCACGCTTGATAATTTTGTAAGCGGATACAAGAGGTGAGTCATCACCTCAGTGGAATTCATGATATGAAGGAGAGATCTTGATGGTTACGGGTAATTTATTGGTCGTCATTTTTATTCTGTCTCTAGCTCTACTGTTCATTTCCATCCTAAAGCTTAAAATCGAACCGTTTCTGGCACTTGTAGCGATCTCCATCTTGACGGCTTTAGCCATCGGGATGCCTGTCAAAGAAGTCGCATCCGTCGTCACGACTGGTTTCGGGAACACACTTGCGGGTGTCGGTATCCTGATTGGTCTTGGTGTCATCTTTGGTCAATTTCTTGGTGCATCGGGTGCTGTCGAAAAGATTGCCCAAGCTGTCTTGAATGTGTTCGGACCTAAAAAATCCTCTGCCGGACTCGCCCTAACTGGAACAGCGGTTTCCATTCCTGTCTTTTTTGATGCAGCTTTCGTCATCTTAAGTGGATTGATTCGTTCGCTCTCTTCTAAAACAGGTATCTCCGTCGTCAGTTTCGTTACGGCACTCGGGGTTGGTCTAATCGTCTCGCATAACATGATCGCCCCGACACCTGGACCACTCGTCGTCGCAGAAAATACAGGATCAGAGCTCGGCTTCTTCATTCTGTATGGGATCATCGTCGCCATTCCAGCTACTCTCGTTGGTGGTTACCTGTACGGTATGTTCATCGGAAAACGAATTAAGCATTCTGGCGACATCGAAGAACTATCGATCGACCCAGCGGATTTACCAAAGAAAGAAATCGGCACAGGACTTAGCTTCTTCATGTTAGCTTTACCCATCGTCTTGATTTTATTGAATACGGTCTCTCAACTGCTATTTCCCGGAACTTCGATTGCGACGTTCTTTGGATTCATCGGTGAGAAAAACGTTGCCTTATTGATTAGTGTCTTTGCTGCTGTCATCTTATTACGCCCATACATCGCAATCCCGAACGCACGCTTATACTCGGAAGCGATCAGTTCAGCCGGAATCATCATCTTGATTACTGGAGCCGGTGGTGCCTTTGGTGCCGTCATCAATAATAGTGGCATCGGGGATCACCTCATTACGACGATGCAAAACTGGAGTATCCCGGTTCTTTTGCTGGCATTCATCTTTTCGCAGATCCTCCGGGCGTCACTTGGATCAGCGACGGTCGCCCTCGTTACGACATCGAGTATTCTCGGTCCGATGGTCGGAGAATTAGGTGTGTCTCCGATTCTTCTCGGCCTAGCGATTTGTGCTGGTGGAATTGGACTTTCTTTACCCAATGATTCAGGTTTTTGGGTCGTCAACCGGTTTGGTAAATTGACGATTCCTCAAACACTTCTTGCTTGGACGGGCGGTGGCTTTATCGCTGGTTTAACAGCGCTCGCTACAGTCTTCCTCTTAAGTCTATTCACAGGGATTTTACCTGGACTCTAACTCAAAAATGCCACCGATGACATTCATCGGTGGCATTTTTGTTCATTCGTTTTCCAATCGTTTAATCGCTTCATCCAGTTGTTCCTGATCTTCTTCCGACAACTTCGGATATTGTGGATCAATTTCCTTCAAGACGTCATTCATGACTTCGGTGACGATATAGCGAGAATACCATTCGTCATCTGCCGGCAAGATGTACCACGGTGCATACGATGTCGATGTCGCTGAGACGAGCTCAGCAAAAATCTCATGGTATTCATCCCAGTGCTTGCGTTCCTCAATATCACTGAACGAGAATTCGAAGTTTTTCGTTGGATCCTTCAGACGAGTCAATAATCGTTGCCGTTGCTCCTCTTTTGAGACGTGGAACAAAAACTTGACGACCCGGAAGCCGTTCTCGACGAGATAGCGTTCAAAGTCATTGATTTGGCGATAGCGCATCTGCCACACATCTCCGTCATCCGGCTTTTCCTCTTCCTCGAGCAAATCATGGATGCGTGGCGCAATGACTTCCTCATAATAGGAACGGTTCAAGATGCCGACTTCGCCTTTTTCCGGTAGTCCTTCGTGGATCCGCCATAGATAGTCATGTTTTTGCTCCGTATCCGACGGTTTTTTGACGGAAATCGTCCGGAGTCCTTGTGCGTTTAGGTTCGAAAAGATGTAGCTGATCGCCTCATCCTTCCCCGCTGCATCAATCGCTTGCAGGATGACGAGGACGCCGTTCTTCTCTTCGGCATGCAAACGCCAGTGTAACTCTTGTAACGTCTCGACACTTTTCGGAATCCGCTTCTCTCGCAATTCCGCTTCCGAAATCTCATGTTTTTCTGATGTCGGGTAATTCGAAAACGAGACTTGCTCGCCTTCCTTAACACGATAGGATGACAGTTTCATGGTAGGGCTCCTCCTTTAATTGCTTCTAAAGGGGGTTTACCCTACTCGTTCGTCCTGAAAACGTTCAGATGAACTTATCTTTTCAAAAGGAGATGGACTCCATCTTCTAGCGTCGTCACAGGACGACCGAGTAATTCTTCAAAATCAGTACTTTCTACTGCCAGAGTTCCGGCCGCGATATCTGCCTGGATACCCGTCAACATTGGAATCAAGAAGTCAGGTAAGCCAGCTGCTTGCATCCGCTCGCCATAGGTCGCGCCATCTACTTCGTCTACAGCGACCGATCGGTTAAGCACTGTTCCGACTGCATTCGCAAGTTCTGCTTGTGTATGCAACGGTCCAGAGAGTTCATAGATCGCTTTTGGATGCTCAAGCGTCAGCCCCGTCGCAATCGCTAGCGCATACTCATCTTGTAACGCCCATCCGACTTTTCCTTCGCCTGCTGCCGTTAACCAGTCTGCGCCTTGTGAAACGGCATCCATCGTTCCGAGTTCATTTTCGAGATACCAGTTGTTGCGGAAAAAGACATACGGGGTACCTGTCGCTTGAATCGCTTCTTCTGTGACCCGATGTGTTCGCGCAAGTCCGTTCGTACTGTGTGCCGCATTAGCGATGCTCGTATAGCCGATCAGCTTGACGCCTGCCGCTTGTGCTGCCGTTACGGCGGCTTGATGTTGCCGGATCCGTGTTGCTTCTTCACCGTCCGTCGAGATGATCAGCAGACGATCGATACCTTGAAACGCGTGTCCTAGTGTTTCCGGCTGATCGAAATCACCATGCCGGACGTCGATTCCTTGCGCTGCAAGCGACGCTGCTTTTTCAACGTCACGGACACTAACCGCTACCTGTTCGTTACCGACTTGTTCACTGAGATGTTGCACGATGCGCGCACCTAATTTTCCGGTTGCTCCTGTAATTAACCATTTCATGATGAAACCACTCCTTTTAAGTTTGATGTTGTTCTTCATGATACGCCAGGTGATACACTAAAAAAAGTAGGCACTTATCTGAAACTAGGTCCCTCAAAACGAACCAATGGGAGAGGATGAACGTCGCTGTATTCGATTCAACGACCAATCAACGGACGGCTTGTCCAGTCACTCGGGTCCAACAGATGGTCGCTGGCAAATGGAAGATCATCTTGCTGTGGCACCTGACACACGGGACGCATCGTTTTCATGAACTGCAACAATTAACAGGCATCTCTAAAGGAACATTAACGCGTCAGCTTCGCGAACTCGAGGCGGACGGTTTGATTCAACGACACGTCTTTGGCGAAGTTCCTCCTCGCGTTGAATATTCCCTGACGGATGCCGGACATAGTTTTTTACCGATTCTTGACCAAATGGCAGCTTGGAGTGAGCAACACTTCCAGGGGGAATGATCGTGAGTAACAAAAAAACATGCGCTTCTTCTCGATTCAGAAAAGAAGTGCATGTTGTCGTTCATTTCGTCGCTGTCACCGTCTGACGTAAGTGGGTATCAATCGCCTCTGCGACGCGTAATCCGGAGATGACAGCACTCTCGACGCGCGTCCGCCCTGACGCATCATCGGCTTCAAGGAACGCATCCCCGGCAAGCCAAAGCGGATGTGCCGCTAGTTTCAAATGCGGTGTCCGGTAAACCGCACGTGCCTGAGCGTAACGCCAACGTTTGAGCTGACGCGAAACAATCGTCACCGGTCCGAGTTGCTGTTGTAACAGCCGCTCGACTTCAGCGAGTGTCTCTTCTTCCGGACGCTCGTACCAGTCTTCACTGAAGCGAGCTGTCATATAGACGCTCAAGAGTGTCGTCTTCGAAATCTGCTTCTCGGCATTATTGACGAGTTTTAGCATCCCATCGACGAGTTGTTCGTCTTGTAGGCCGACTTCCCCGATCGTCAGTCGCTCTTTGATTTCAAACAGACCCACGAATGTCGGCTCGAACGTCACTTGGCGCAACTGCTCATGATCGTCATCTCCAAGCGCCAGATCAGAAGACTGCAACAGTTCATATGCTTGCGGCACAGGCGCCGTCACGAGTAACGCATCATACGTACCTTGATGATCCGTCGCTTGTGTGACGAGTTCGCCTTCCGTTGCCGTAATATGCGTGACCTGTTCATTCAACTGGACAGGAATCCCTCGACCAATGGCTTGTACGAGTTGATTCATGCCGTTCGTCGCGACATAGCGTGGAAAATCCGTTCCGAACCACTTACGAACCCATCCCTTCTCAAGCCATTCGTCGACTTCGCGTTCCAACTCTTCCGTCCGAACCGTGAAGAAGACGGCACCATGATCCGCTGTTCCTTGATCAATCCGACGAGTTGCCATTCGCCCCCCGACGCTCTGGCTTTTTTCGATGATTTCAACAGCATGTCCTGCTGCCTGCAATTGACGTGCCGCAAAGATTCCGGCGAGTCCACCACCGATGATTCCGATTCGTTTCCCTGTCATCTCGCTTCCCCCTCATATTCCTCATTTCCCTAAGTATAGAGGTTTCTTCCAAGACATGGGTGAATCAATACCCGTCCGATATGCTCGTCGTTTGTAATTCCTGCTCGATGAGCATGATGTTCTCTTCAAAGAACGCCCGGTGCTCTTCTAGTCCACGTTTGATGCACCAGCCAACGGCCGTGAGTGCTTCCCACAAGCGATAGTATGCTAGATACGTCTCAATCGGCACGTCTGGGTGTAACGTCGCGTATCCTTCTTGAAATGCCGTGACGTAAATGGAACCGAACGTATTGAGATTACGGACGATCTTCGTGAAGTCCATCTCGACGGCCCCGTAGCGGGTCGTCTCGAAATCGATCACCCCTGTGACTTGATCACCTACCGTCAGTAAATTTGCTAGGCGGAAGTCACAATGTGTGGCAACGGGACGTGAAGGCTCCGGTAACGACTGTTCTCGTCTGACTAACTCTGTTTGGATGTTCTCTAAAAAAACCGGATCGAGTTCGGTCGTGATGAACGGCATGAATCCATCGAGTTTTTCATTCCGGAAGCGTCGCCAGTCCTGAACCGGATAGGCATAAAATCCATCTTCCGTATACTCGCCGTAAGCTTCTCCTGTACACGTATGCAGCATTGCGAGCGTTCGACCAATTTCGTACGCCAATTTTTTAGTCATCGTGACCGGTGCCTGTCCCGGTAAGGCAGCAAGCACGAACGACCCGGTCGTCTGCCCAGGAGCTGCTTCAGCTAAGATGTGCGGCACGGGTACAAACCCTTTTAGTACACGAATCCAGCCACGCTCTCGGTACCACTTTTCAGCCGTATAGGGACGCTTCAAGAAGACGATCTGACCATCCGTTAGGACGAGACGATCGACTTCAGAACTATACGATTCGTCGACAGTCGCGCATGTTGCGACGTCGAGTTGAAAATGTTCAATCCATTCGTCTCGTGTCATTCCGTCGTCCCCACTATTTTCTGTAGCGTTTCACCTGGTAGACCGTCAATCGGTCCAACATAGGTCGATTCAAAACCTAATCCGATCAAAATACGGCGCGACGCTTCATGTGCTGGATCAATCGTCGCCGTGACGACCTGTAGCTCTTCTTCTGTCGCTAACTGTAAGAGACGCTCTGCAATCGCTGTGCCGTATCCGCGTCCCCACTGATCGGGTAGCAGCATGTAACCGAGCTCTGCTTCAAACGGTTGCGTTTGACTCCGGGTCATGTGCCCAATTCCAATCCATGTCTCTTCGGTATAAATCAGATACGATCCGAGTCGGTCGTGCTGCTGTTGTTCAAGGATTCGCTCAAAGCGTTGTTTCGTTTCCGTATCTGTTAATGCCTGTTCCGTGATGTAACGCATGACACGTTCATCTTGGACGAGCGTCGCGTAGCGATCGTAATCAGACGCTGTTATTTTTCGTAATTCAATCATCTTATTCTCCTCTTCATGTCCGGTAGTCATTGTGGATTGGGGTGAAGATATCTTCCGTCGACGGACGAACGATCGCAAAATGTTCGACGTTATAATGACCGTGCAAGACTTGATTGTGGTGGGCAATCATTTGCTCCGGCGTCAGGACATCGGACCCGTTCGTCGTATGCCCATCGGCGACGAGTGTGACATCAAAGCCATGCACCGTCGCACTGCGCACCGCGGTATCGATGCAGTGTTCCGTCTTACAGCCTAAGACGATCAGATGTTCAATCGATGCTTGGCGTAGATAATCGAGCAAGGGGGTGCCGTGAAACGCATTCGTCGCCGCTTTATCGAACGTGACACTGGAAGCTGGAACGGGAATCGAGTCATGGACTGCAAACCCAGGTCCAATTCCACCAGCGACGTCCAGATCCCGAATGAAGACGATCGGGATGTTCCGTTCGTCTGCTTCAAGTACGACTGCTTCGATGACATGCGCGACTTGTTCTTTTAAGTATACCGGACGTTCTTCCGTGTTTCCGTCGACGAGTTCCTTTTGAAAATCAATCACTAGGACCGCTTGTTTCATCGTCATGTTCCTCCTTGTAAAATCGACTGCTTGTTTCCTTCCCGTTCATCTGAATGATTTCCTGCTCCTGACAGACGCGAAACTTTTTAGCTGTTGGATTCGTTAAGAAGAAGGAAAGGATGTGTCTGGATGATTTGGTTTGGCGTCATCTTCTTATGTGTGCTTCTCGTCAATCTGACACTGGAGAAACTGATCATGAACCGGACGATGACACGTCGCTGGTTCGTACGCAACTTACTCATTTGTCTCGGGATCACTCTATTACTATTCGGGATCGAACGTTATGTCCTATCCGGATTCTAAAAAAGCAGATAGCGATTTTCGCTACCTGCTTTTTTTAGTTAATAGACTTCGTAATTTTGCCCCGTCTGCGCCCCTTCGACACTCTTTTCGAACGCGGTCGCGACACGTGACGCCGGAACGGCTTCAAAACCACGGAAGAAGGGTCCGTACTTCTCGAGCGACTCAATCAGTACGTTCGGACTGACGCTGTTGATTCGAATACCTCGTGGCATCTCGATTGCTGCTGCATGAACGAACGCTTTAACCCCACCGTTTGCAAGCGCTGCGGATGCGCCTTGGCGAATCGGATCGTCCATCATGATGCCGGTCGTCAGCGTAAAGCTTCCTCCGTCTCGTACTGACGGTAAACCAAGTAGGACCAGATTGACCTGACCTTTTAGTTTACTGTCGATTCCAATTTGATTAAGCTCCGGTGTTAAGTCCGTCAATGGACCAAAATGAGCGCCACCTGTGGCACTGATAACAGCATCAACAGAACCGACTGTTTCATACATCGCTCGGATACTTGCTTCT
Organism: Exiguobacterium sp. s91; assembly: GCF_018618915.1. Classification (NCBI taxonomy): domain Bacteria; kingdom Bacillati; phylum Bacillota; class Bacilli; order Caryophanales; genus Exiguobacterium; species Exiguobacterium sp. s91. Next base: position 316,660 of record NZ_JACSMZ010000002.1, read on the forward strand.
GACGTAATATCGACTTGCACATCCGCTCCGCTTCGTCCGGCACGAATGATGTCATGCCGCTCACTCAGCCGTTCGACGACTGCCTGCCCAATCGTTCCGCTTGCTCCTACTACTAAAATTCGCATGATCCCTTCCCCTTTCACGTCTAGCTTACCTATCTAGCCTACTGCACAGCAGCTGATGGTTTCAAGGAATCTACCGGATGCGTCTTCAAGAAGACGAGGATTTCTTCGAATAAACGTTGTTTATCCCGATCGAGCGTTAGTAAATGTTTACTGTTCGGAAGAAGGACCTTTTTCTGATCTCGGCTCGGCACTGTCGTTTCGATTCGCTCGAGACTCGCATGATAGACGGCATCATCTAAGGCACCAAGGAACAAGGCGATGGGCTGTGTGATTTTCGGCAAGACGACTCCTGTGTCGAGAATGAACTGTTGCAGTGCCCGTAAGTCTTTCTCCGGGCGTGGAAAATGACGGTCGACAAAGTCTACGATCCACTCCGGTGAACGATCGTCAAATTGAAAATACCGTTCTGTATACCGACGGACGCGGTGCTCGAGTCCCGCAATCGTCCGCTCAAGAATCGGCGTCGAGAGTAAGATGAGTCCGGCACATCCTGACTGTTCTGCTAGTCGAAGTGCCATCACTCCACCGAGTGATTGTCCGATCAAAAAGATGTCTTTGTGTCCTCGATCTTGTAAAAACGCGAGTCCGACTTGCGCGGACTGCCAGACGTCTTCGATCGTCGTCTCAAACAAGCGCTCCGGCGATTCCCCGTGCCCGGCGTAATTGGGCGCGTAACAGGTATACCCGGCTGCATGTAAAAAACGAGCGAGTCCCCGCATCTCATTCGCACTTCCAGTAAAACTATGTAACAACAAAACAGCAGGTCCGGGTCCTTCTAAGTACAGATCCTTTGATTTTGTAATCAAGTTCGCCCCTCCTTTTCATCTCTTCACACTTCCTCTACCGAAGCATCCTCCCGTAACGATTCTATAATCCGAAAGCCTGGGTAGTCCGCTTCGGATCGTCGTTCGCCACTTGACCGATAATAAGCATTCCAGTAACTGATCATCCGGTCTTCGATTCGCTTCATGTATGCCGGATCATCCTCGACGAACCGCCGCTTCACTTCCGGATCCCATTGCTCGATTGCGGGTACGATGATGTCGACGATGTCACGGACGTACTCACTAGCAAGTTCGATGATATAGGCAAGAACCCATCCGTCGTGTGGATGGTTTTTAAGTAACTGCTGAAGATAATGCTCACGAACATGACCATCATGGTGACGGGTGTAGAGACAATATAACATCGTTTGTTGTGTCGACGTCAGTTCCTCGATCCGCTCCGAGTCGATTTCTGACACGTATAAACGCATCGGAATCTGTATCTGTTCCTGCTCTACTTTCACTTTGATTGTTCCTGGTGATAAGCGTGTCCATGCAAATGGTAAACACGCTTTAACGACCCGAACGTCCTGTTCATATCTCTTAGGAAATGCGGTGATCCAGCGGTTCATCTCGTTCTCCTCCTAATATAAAAAACTCCAAACGGCAGACGCTTACACGCCTGTCATTTGGAGTCGATTTGTTTCCTTATTCAACCGTTACCGACTTCGCCAAGTTACGTGGCTTATCGACGTCACAGTCGCGACCGAGTGCCGCGTAGTATGAGATCAATTGAAGTGGTAAGACCGACAAGAGCGGTGACAAGAGTGGCTCGACTGCTGGGATGACGAATGCATCCGTCGGCAATTCAAGACCTTCTGCTGCGATGACACACGCGTTTGCACCACGTGCGACGACTTCCTTGACGTTCCCACGGTTGTTGAGGTGAACATGTGGTTGTGTCACGAGCGCGATGACCGGTGTGTTGTCTTCGATCAAGGCGATTGGACCGTGCTTGAGCTCTCCACCCGCGTATCCTTCTGCTTGGATATACGAGATCTCTTTGAGTTTCAATGCACCTTCCATCCCGACGTATGCATCTTGTCCACGACCGATGAAGAACGCGTTACGTGACTCAGACAAGTATTCTGTCGCGATTTCTTGGAAACGATCTTTTTGAGACATGACTGATTCCATCGCACTTGAGATTTTACCGAGTTCCTTCATGAGATCGAAGTTGACGGCAACCCCTTTTGCTTGAGCAAGGTCAAACGCAAGGACAGCAAGAACAGCGATTTGAGCTGTATACGCTTTTGTTGAAGCAACGGCGATTTCTGGACCTGCGTGGAGCAACAATGTTGCGTTCGCTTCACGTGACAATGTTGATCCTGGAACGTTCGTGATCGTCAGTGCCGGGTGACCGAGTTTCTTCGCTTCGACGAGAACGGCACGGCTATCCGCTGTTTCACCTGATTGTGAAAGGAAGAGGAAGAGCGGTTTCTCTGTCAATAATGGCATGTTGTATCCGAACTCAGAAGAGATGTGAACTTCTGTCGGGATGCCTGCGATTTGTTCGATCAACTGTTTCCCGATCAAACCAGCATGGTAGCTTGTTCCGCAACCGATGATGTAGACACGATCACGACCGAGTACGAGATCACGGACCGATTGGTCGAGTGTGATGTCGCCTGCTTCGTTTTGATATTTTTGAACGATGTTCCGGATGACTGCTGGTTGCTCATCCATCTCTTTGAGCATGTAGTGCGCGTATGTTCCTTTTTCGATGTCTGATGCATCGATTTCAGCCGTGTACGCTTCACGCTCTTGGACGTTCCCATCGAGATCTTGGATCGTGACGCTATCACGCGTCAAGATGATCATCTCGCCATCATGCAACTCGATGAATTGATCCGTTACTTGTAACATTGCCATTGCGTCTGATGCGACGACGTTGAACGTACCGTCACCGAGACCAACGAGAAGTGGTGATTTGTTTTTTGCGACGTATAAGACGTCTGGATTTTCAGCATCGATCAATGCGAGGGCATACGAACCGTGCAAGACACGGAGTGTTTGACGGAATGCTTCCGCGACGTCACCTGTCTCGTTGAAGTTCTTTTCGATCATCTGAACGATGACTTCTGTATCCGTGTCGCTGAGGAGATCGACATTCAATTCTGCTTTTAGCTGCTCATCGTTTTCGATGACGCCGTTGTGCACGAGTGTGAAACGTGCTGACGCACTTTGGTGCGGGTGCGCGTTTGGTACGCTTGGGACACCGTGTGTTGCCCAGCGTGTGTGTCCGATTCCGACTGTGCCGTCTGCATCAGCAGGAACGACTTCGCGTAGCGCAGCAATCCGGCCTACTTCTTTATGGACTTGGACGCCGTCGTTGACGAACGCAAGACCTGCCGAGTCATAGCCGCGGTACTCGAGCTTCTCGAGACCTTTTAATAAAATTTCCTTCGTGTTGACCTGTCCGATCATACCTACGATTCCGCACATGTTACATCTCTCCATTTACAAGTATTTCCCTAAAGAGGAAACGGCTCTTGTTGAGAGGATCCCAATCGGTCTGTTTGTCCGTCCAATCACTTGAACGATTTCAGAACGATTTACGGTATGGATCTGGTACCGGGAGGCATCCGCCGAATGATTCGATAAACCTCCACCTCGTCAGCTTTCATCCTACGAAGAAAGCCCTGGCGCTTCTTGTTTCCGTCTGACCCCGTTTCTGTCCGACTTCACCATCATACGAACTTTAATCTGAAAAAGCAAGAAAGGTAACGTATTTGTAACTATTCCCGATATTTTTCTAATCAATACGTATAATCCCTATATTTTGTAAAAATCTCAATCTATTTTTCTAAAATAATTGTAAAAAAAGAAGCAGAGCAATCGCTCTGCTTCGGGCTACTTAGTTTTCTTGTAACGCGTAGTTCTCACGAACGACGTTCGCGATCCGCTCGACGTATGCATCACATGCTTCTTGTGTCGGAGCTTCTGCCATGACACGAACGAGTGGTTCTGTTCCTGACGCACGAACGAGGATCCGTCCATTCCCCGCCATCTCTGCTTCGACTTCAGCAATGATTGCCTGCACGGCAGGACCGCTCATTGCGCCATTTTTGTCTGAAACACGGATGTTTACGAGACGTTGTGGGAAGATCGGCATCTCAGCTGCAAGTTCCGATAACTTCTTCCCTGTCGCTTTCATGATTTGCAACAACTGGACGCCTGACAACATGCCGTCCCCTGTCGTTGAGTAGTCCATGAAGATGATGTGCCCCGACTGTTCGCCACCGAGTGTGTAGTCGTTCTTACGCATCTCTTCGACGACATAACGGTCACCGACTGCTGTCTGAAGCGCCGTCATCCCATTTTCTTCGACGGTTTTATGGAAACCAAGGTTACTCATGACCGTCGCGACGATCGTGTTGTCTTTCAGACGACCGAGTTCGTTCAAGTATTTTCCGCAGATGAACATGATTTTATCGCCATCGACGATATCACCGTTCTCATCGACTGCAATCAAGCGGTCGCCGTCTCCATCAAACGATAAACCAACGTCTGCGCCTTTTTCCTTAACGAAGGCAGCAAGGTGTTCAGGGTGTGTCGAACCGACACCATCATTGATGTTGAGTCCGTTCGGAGTTGTACCGATCGTTGATACTTCTGCTTCCAAGTCACCGAATAGACGTGGTGCGAGGCTTGACGTCGCCCCGTGTGCACCGTCGATCGCGACATGGATACCTGAGAAATCTTCATCCGATGTCTGACGAAGCATGTGGAGATATTTCTGAGCCCCTTCATAGTAATCATGAACGAAGCCGAGTTCTTTTCCGGCTGGGCGTGGCAATGTATCTTCTGCTTCATCGAGCAATGCTTCGATTTCAAGTTCTGTTGCGTCATCGAGCTTAAAGCCGTCTGAACCGAAGAACTTGATCCCGTTATCTTCCACTGGATTGTGCGATGCAGAGATCATGACTCCGGCTGTCGCATCCATCGTTTTTGTCAGGTATGCAACACCTGGTGTCGAGATGACACCAAGACGCATGACTTCTGCACCGATTGATAACAGACCCGCGATGAGTGCATTCTCAAGCATTTGACCAGATACACGTGTATCGCGTCCAATCAAGACTTTTGGTCGTGTGCTTTCGTGTTTCGTCAACACGTAACCACCTGTTCGACCGAGGCGATACGCAAGTTCCGGTGTCAATTCTACGTTTGCGACGCCGCGTACGCCGTCAGTTCCAAAATACTTACCCATGTGTTATTTCCTCATTTCACTAATTTGTTTTAATTGGTCGGAATCGATGTCCGGGGAATTGCTTTTAATGTGACATCCATATTATCCGGACGCAGGACATCAAAGGCTTTTGATGTCTGATACGAGATCGGCAATCCATGCGTTCCTTCTTTTAATCCTGTCACGTCGATGACCGCTTTGATATCCGTCGCATCAATCGATGCTAAATCAGATTCTTTCCCGCGGACGACGACATCAATCGTTTGATTGTAATCAATCGTATACTTTGATTCATCGAATCCATTCAACGTGACCGTCACACCCGGAATTGTTTTCTCCGCTCGATCCTCGACGGTTTCTGTCGTCGAATTGGCATTTTCTTTTTCGACGACGATATTGACGGTGACCTGTGTCGGATCCATCGCCGTCGCGTTTTCTGGTTCGACGAGTTTGACGGTTTTTTCGGTCGTCTTCGTCAATCCTTTGAGCGAGACCGCTTCTGTATCAACAGAACCGATGCGCTCTAATTCTTCTTTTGTTCCATATAGACGAGCTTCCGTTGTGACGGGAACGATCTTGACGACGGTATACCCTTTTTTGACGTTGTCTTTTGTCTTCACATTAATCGGTACCGTCTTACTTTCCTTATAGATCGGTACTGTGATTTCTAATTGTTCCGGTTGATAAGATGCACTGATCGTATTCCCGTTCGTGTCAGTCGCTTTAGCATTGAACGTCTCTTTGAACGTCTCTGCCCGACCGGTCACATCGATCGGTACTTGGATTGCTGAAATCGCCTGTAACTTCTCCGCGCCTCCTGTGACTTCAACAGTTTGTTGGTTTGGTTGCGCTTCTCCAGCGACATATCCTTCAGCGATTTTGTTTTTATTGAGTAATGCGACTTGTACCGGTACTTCCTTTGTAATCTTCTTATCGAGGAAAACTTCAATCGTCTCCTGTTTCGGTGTCACCTCGACATCTTTTCCGAAGCCGGTTGCTGTGACACGGACACGATGATAGCCAGGGTCGAGTCCCTTCAAATCAATCGATAATCCAAAATCCTGAACGAGCCGGAGCATCGTCAAGCTACTCGACGGCCCTTTGACGGTCACTTCCATACTATCTGGAATATTATAGGCGACCCACTGCGATTCATCATACTGGACCGTGACCGGCACGTCAAATTTCGTCGAACCTTGTCCCGCGATCGGTAATAGACTAGCGGCATCACTTTTTCCCGTCGTATTCGAACCTGCGACCATCAAATACAACATGACGGCTAAGGCGACGGCAACGATGCGTAAAAACCAGCGTTCATTGAACCACTTTTCGAACATTATTTTTTCGCCCCCATCCAGTTCAAGAAGGAAGTATTCGTCGGTTCGGCCTTGACGATCGTCTCAAGTAACTTCGTCCGTAAGGATTCTTCGTCGAGTTCCCGGTACAGACGTCCATTGATGGCGAGTGAGACACCACCCGTTTCTTCCGAGACGACGAGCGTGACGCTATCCGTCACCTCACTGACACCGATGGCAGCGCGGTGACGTGTTCCAAGCTCTTTTGAGATATGTGCACTCTCAGACAGCGGTAAGTAACACGCGGCTGCTGCTAACTTGCCTTGCTGGACGATGACGGCACCATCATGTAAGGGTGTATTCGGAATGAACAAGTTGATCAGCAACTGACTCGTGATTTGTGAACCGAGCGGAATGCCCGTCTCCACGTATTCACTCAGTCCTGTCTCGCGTTCAATCGTCACGAGTGCTCCGATACGCCGTTTTGACATGTACTGAGCAGACGATACGAGTGCATCGACGATTCGAACTTGTTCATCTTCATCACTGATGGCACTACGTGAGAAGAATTTACTCGTTCGTCCTAAGTGTTCCAGTCCACGCCTTAGTTCGGGTTGGAAGATAATGATAATCCCTAGTAACCCGTAGGTGATGATTTGATTCAATAAGAATTGCAATGTTTTGAGTCCAAAAAAGCCACTCAAGAACCAACTGATCAAAATGACCGAGATCCCTTTAATGAGCTGGACTGCTTTTGTTCCTTTGACGATGATCATGAGACGGTAAATGACGAACGTCACGACCGCAATATCAATCACGTCATTAATATAATCGTACCAATGTACGTTTTCTCCCAGTTTCAACAATTGAAATTGAAGTGGTTGCCAGCTGAAGTAATTCACCAACCGTGCCCCCTAACTCATCTGATTTAAACAGTTTCCATTATAGCACAAAGGGACGAGTTCGACTCGTCCCAGCTGATTATTGAAATAGACGCTTGATTCCGTACCAAACGCGTTCGAATAATTGATCAATTTCCTTGATTTCTCCGGTCACGCTACCAGCACTCGCCGTGTACGCTTTCCCGTCAACGGTCATGACGTCGCCATTGACTTTCCCTTCGATTCGAACGTTCCCGCCTTCAACATATAGATCTTGATCGACCGTGACGCCTTTCGGGACGACGACCTCGCCATTTTGAGCGACGATACCTGGTGCATTCGTATAGGATAAGTCATGTTCTTCTTGTGCCATATAACCACCTAGGCTACCGACCGACAAGAGTAAGAAAACAGCCGCTGCCGCGAGCAATGGGTACTGCTTCATCTTACCTCCAAAACGAGACGGTTGCGGTTGGTGCAGCAAAGCAGCGCTTGGCGTATCCACCTGGTCGGGCAATTGTGCCAGCACGCGGGATGTAAAATCTGCCGATAATTTGGGCGCTGGAAGTTGACGCAGTCGAGCATCAAGGAGTCGATACTCTTCGAACTCGTCCATCGCGTCTACTTCTCGTAACTCTGCTTCTAATCGCTCGAATTCCTCAGGTGGTTGGTTTTGGTCTAAATAATCCTGGATCCGTTCATGTACATGCTCTCGTGACATGGTGAGTTCCTCCTTCTCATCGTTTGGCAAAATGCTTCTTCAGCGCTTCTCGTCCACGATGAATTCTAGTTTTGACAGTAGCGACAGGTAATTCGATCATTTCACTGATTTCCTTTAGCGAAAGATCCTCTACATATTTCAGGACGAGTGGGACACGGTATTTTTCTGGTAAAGCCGCAATCGCGTCCCCGACTTCGTTTCGTTGCTCGTTATCGACCACTTGGTCCTCCGGCAAGGTGTCCTTGCTCTCGAGTTGTGAATACAATGTCAGTCCTTCAGTACCTGACATCTCAGCATCAAGAGAATAATCAGGTTTCTTTTTCCGTAATCGGTCAATCGATACGTTCGTGACGATTCGGTACAACCAAGTCCGGAACTTCCATTGTGCATTATACGAATCAATCTTCGTAAATACACGAATGAAGGCTTCCTGTGTCGCATCCTCCGCTTCCATTCGATCGCGCAAGACACGGAAAGCCACAAGAAAGGCACCTTCCTTATATAGATCAACAAGTGCCGCGAATGCATCACGGTCTCCCTGTTTCACTCGCTCAATTAAGCGTAGTGTCGTTTCTTCCACTTTGAATACCCCCCGCTCTATGCGGTCAATCTCTTATACGAAGTCGACCGATAAATGTTTCATCTCCTTTTAAATTGTAACAAAAAAAACTTGAACCCCGATGAAAAGAGTTCAAGTTCTATCCATTATTTTACTAAGCGATGTGTTTCCATTGCCAAAAGTAGATCTCCGATTAGTTCATTCGCAAGTTCTGCTGTTCCGTTTCCTTCTTCAAGTAACGGATTCACTTCAACGAATTCAGCTGCAATGAAGTCTTCTGCCGTTGCGCAATGCTGGAGCACTGTCTTCGCATCGTCTAAGAAAATACCGTCAGCGACACGTGTTCCTGTACCGACGACGAGTGATGGATCGAGACCGTCCATATCGAAGCTAAGATAGAACGCATCCGTCGTTTCCTTCAAATAGGCAATCGCTTCTTCCATGATCGCGTCCATTCCCCGAGTTCGGATTGCTTCCATATCATAGACACGAATACCAAGACGATCAATCAGCTCTTGTTCGCCTGGATCAACGTCACGTAATCCGATGAAGACGAGATGTTCCGGTTGCAGCTTGACATCTGTTCCTCCGACTTCCGTTAAACGCTGATGTCCTTCCCCAAGGGCTACAGCGAGCGGCATACCGTGGATGTTGCCAGACGGTGATGTTTCCGGTGTATTCAAATCACCGTGTGCATCGAACCAGATGACGCCAAGACGTGGTACAGTCTGACGTAACCCTGCAATCGTTCCGATCGCCATGCTGTGATCACCACCGACTAATAACGGAAAACGTTGCTCCGATAACGCATCACGTACAATTAGATGCAAGTCATTCGTCGTATGGACGACGCCTTCAAGACGTTTCAGCTTCGGATCTTCTTCTCGAACCGCATCCTCGGATAAGACAGCCGCTTCCCCGTAGCGTACTGCTTCTTGCCCCCGTGCTTCGAGTGTCGCGAGTAGACCCGCTTTTTCGACAGCAGCAGGTCCGTGTTCAGTGCCCGGCTTTCCTTGTCCATAACGGTACGGTACGCTGATATACGCAATGTTCATACGATATTCCCCCTATGTCATAGTCACTTCTACATATATTGTAAGCGGTAACAAACAAGTGGTTCAACTCAACAAAAAAACGCATGAATATACAAAAAAACACCGTGAAGGGAATCACGGTGTTCTTGCGTACGTACTCTGGTTATGCTTGGCATTTCATATAAAAAAAACTTAAGACGAACGAAACTCGCTTAAGATCTTTAAATAAAATTGGTGGAGCCTAGCGGGATCGAACCGCTGACCTCCTGCGTGCAAGGCAGGCGCTCTCCCAGCTGAGCTAAGGCCCCAAAAGAAAAAGCGGAAGACGGGATTCGAACCCGCGACCCCGACCTTGGCAAGGTCGTATTCTACCACTGAACTACTTCCGCAAGAAATGAGCCATGCAGGATTCGAACCTGCGACCCTCTGATTAAAAGTCAGATGCTCTACCAACTGAGCTAATGGCTCGACATGGTGGGGGGGGGCGGATTCGAACCGCCGAACCCGAGGGAGCGGATTTACAGTCCGCCGCGTTTAGCCACTTCGCTACCCCCCCAGTTTGTCTAGGAAACTTATACAATTGAGAAAAACAGTGCCGGCAACAGGAGTCGAACCCGCGACCTACTGATTACAAGTCAGTTGCTCTACCAGCTGAGCTACACCGGCACAAAAAGTATAATGGTGACCCGTACGGGATTCGAACCCGTGTTACCGCCGTGAAAGGGCGGTGTCTTAACCGCTTGACCAACGGGCCATTGGCTCCGCAAGTAGGATTTGAACCTACGACCTACCGGTTAACAGCCGGTTGCTCTACCACTGAGCTATTGCGGAATAAATTAAATGCCTGGCAACGTCCTATCCTCACAGGGGGAAGCCCCCAACTACTTTCGGCGTTCAAGTGCTTAACTTCCGTGTTCGGCATGGGAACGG
>NZ_JACSMZ010000011.1:0-796 GCF_018618915.1 Exiguobacterium sp. s91
TCACGATTGACGAAGCTTGCGCTTCATTCGTTTTTGTATTCCGTAGAATACGATTTTTGCCTCATCGTTCAGTTTTCAAAGTTCGTCATAAAAAATGGTGGAGCCTAGCGGGATCGAACCGCTGACCTCCTGCGTGCAAGGCAGGCGCTCTCCCAGCTGAGCTAAGGCCCCATTAAAGGGATGAAATTGAAGATGGTCGGGAAGACAGGATTCGAACCTGCGACCCCTTGGTCCCAAACCAAGTGCTCTACCAAGCTGAGCTACTTCCCGAAAATGCACCCTGAGAGATTCGAACTCCCGACCCCTTGATTCGTAGTCAAGTACTCTATCCAGCTGAGCTAAGGGTGCGGAATATAAGGATCAAACAGCAAACATCAAAATGAAAATGGTACCGAGGGCCGGAATCGAACCGGCACGGGGAAACCCCCGCAGGATTTTAAGTCCTGTGCGTCTACCAGTTCCGCCACCCCGGCAGGGATATAAAAGGTAGAACCTTCATTCATAGTTGAATTCTGGTGATCATTGAAGATAAAAATGGTGCCGGCAACAGGAGTCGAACCCGCGACCTACTGATTACAAGTCAGTTGCTCTACCAGCTGAGCTACACCGGCAAGTGTAATAAAAATGGTGGAGGATGACGGGATCGAACCGCCGACCCCCTGCTTGTAAGGCAGGTGCTCTCCCAGCTGAGCTAATCCTCCATATGTATCGCCTGGCAGCGTCCTATCCTCACAGGGGGAAGCCCCCAACTACTTTCGGCGTTCAAGTGCTTAACTTCCGTGTTCGGCATGGGAAC
>NZ_JACSMZ010000012.1:0-401 GCF_018618915.1 Exiguobacterium sp. s91
TCAAACTCTCCATGAAGTGTTTGACTTGCTCGTTTTTGTGACCGAAGTCACGATTGACGAAGCTTGCGCTTCATTCGTTTTTGTATTCCATAGAATACGATTTTTGCCTCATCGTTCAGTTTTCAAAGTCCAATGTATTTCGTATGAAAATAATGGTCGGGAAGACAGGATTCGAACCTGCGACCCCTTGGTCCCAAACCAAGTGCTCTACCAAGCTGAGCTACTTCCCGAAAAGTGCACCCTGAGAGATTCGAACTCCCGACCCCTTGATTCGTAGTCAAGTACTCTATCCAGCTGAGCTAAGGGTGCATTATATGGTGCGGTCGAGAGGACTTGAACCTCCACGATGTTGCCACCACTAGGCCCTCAACCTAGCGCGTCTACCGATTCCGCCACGACCG
>NZ_JACSMZ010000013.1:0-397 GCF_018618915.1 Exiguobacterium sp. s91
AGGTAGCCGTATCGGAAGGTGCGGCTGGATCACCTCCTTTCTAAGGAAAACGTCCCTTACGGGACATGCCCATCGTTCAGTTTTGAGAGTCTAATTCTCTCTAGTCATGGAATGGGCCTATAGCTCAGCCGGTTAGAGCGCACGCCTGATAAGCGTGAGGTCGGTGGTTCGAGTCCACTTAGGCCCACCATTTCCATTATAATTTCAATCCTGGGGCCTTAGCTCAGCTGGGAGAGCGCCTGCCTTGCACGCAGGAGGTCAGCGGTTCGATCCCGCTAGGCTCCATTTGTCTTGTCCTTTGGATAAGGCACTCGCACCTTGAAAACTGAAGACATCAACAAGACATCAAACTTTTAATTAACCATGTCATTTAAGACGTGTGTTCTTAGAATACCAA
>NZ_JACSMZ010000014.1:0-343 GCF_018618915.1 Exiguobacterium sp. s91
CGTCCTATCCTCACAGGGGGAAGCCCCCAACTACTTTCGGCGTTCAAGTGCTTAACTTCCGTGTTCGGCATGGGAACGGGTGTGACCACTTGGCTATCGCCACCAGACATTTATTATCTTAACATTATGTTCACATAACGTCAAGACTTTTTTTCGTTTTTTTGAAAGGCTCGCGCCCTCAAAACTGAAGTCATCAACAAGCATCTGCTAGAACAAGGCCTCGACCGATTAGTATCACTCAGCTCCACATGTCGCCATGCTTCCACCCGTGACCTATCTACCTCATCGTCTCTGAGGGGTCTTTCTTGATTACTCAAAGGGAAATCTCATCTTGGAGGGGGCT
>NZ_JACSMZ010000015.1:0-280 GCF_018618915.1 Exiguobacterium sp. s91
AGGTAGCCGTATCGGAAGGTGCGGCTGGATCACCTCCTTTCTAAGGAAAACGTCCCTTACGGGACATGCCCATCGTTCAGTTTTGAGAGCTCGTCTCTCAGTCTCGATAGAGACACTCGCACCTTGAAAACTGAAGACATCAACAAGACATCAAACTTTTAATTAACCATGTCATTAGACGTGTGTTCTTAGAATACCAACGCTAGATCAAGGTATGAAGGGCGTACGGTGGATGCCTTGGCACTAGGAGCCGATGAAGGACGCGACGAACAGCGATATG
>NZ_JACSMZ010000016.1:0-212 GCF_018618915.1 Exiguobacterium sp. s91
ACGATGAGGTAGATAGGTCACGGGTGGAAGCATGGCGACATGTGGAGCTGAGTGATACTAATCGGTCGAGGCCTTGTTCTAGCAGATGCATTGTTGATGACTTCAGTTTTGAGGGCGCGAGCCCGATCGTCTGGTGACGATAGCCAAGTGGTCACACCCGTTCCCATGCCGAACACGGAAGTTAAGCACTTGAACGCCGAAAGTAGTTGGGG
>NZ_JACSMZ010000003.1:0-266691 GCF_018618915.1 Exiguobacterium sp. s91
AGTCACGATTGACGAAGCTTGCGCTTCATTCGTTTTTGTATTCCGTAGAATACGATTTTTGCCTCATCGTTCAGTTTTCAAAGTTCGTCATTGTTTGTTTTGAAAATGGTGGGCCTAAGTGGACTCGAACCACCGACCTCACGCTTATCAGGCGTGCGCTCTAACCAGCTGAGCTATAGGCCCGTCAAAGCAAACAAAATATGGTGCACCCTGAGAGATTCGAACTCCCGACCCCTTGATTCGTAGTCAAGTACTCTATCCAGCTGAGCTAAGGGTGCGATATGGTGCGGTCGAGAGGACTTGAACCTCCACGATGTTGCCACCACTAGGCCCTCAACCTAGCGCGTCTACCGATTCCGCCACGACCGCAAATATGAAATTAAAAATGGTGTGTCATGCAGGATTCGAACCTGCGACCCTCTGATTAAAAGTCAGATGCTCTACCAACTGAGCTAATGACACATAAAAACTGGGCTGGAAGGGATCGAACCTTCGCGTGCTGGAATCAAAATCCAGTGCCTTACCACTTGGCTACAGCCCAAAAATGGCGGTCCTGACGGGATTCGAACCCGCGATCTCCTGCGTGACAGGCAGGCATGTTAACCGCTACACCACAGGACCGCAATTTGAAGTTGTAAACAACTCTTTAAAAAGAAATGGTGGAGGATGACGGGATCGAACCGCCGACCCCCTGCTTGTAAGGCAGGTGCTCTCCCAGCTGAGCTAATCCTCCATATGGTGACCCGTACGGGATTCGAACCCGTGTTACCGCCGTGAAAGGGCGGTGTCTTAACCGCTTGACCAACGGGCCATATCGTAATTAATAATTATTCTCAAGAAACATTTTCACATAAGAGGTCTGGCGGAGATGGAGGGATTCGAACCCTCGCACCAGTTTCCCGGCCTACACCCTTAGCAGGGGCGCCCCTTATAGCCACTTGGGTACATCTCCAAAAGAATGGCTCCGCAAGTAGGATTTGAACCTACGACCTACCGGTTAACAGCCGGTTGCTCTACCGCTGAGCTATTGCGGAACGTTACGTTCTGTTCGGAACACTTTTATATAGTAGCAACTTTTTTTCTTTCCGTCAATGCTTTTTTAAAAAAGTTTTTAGCGACGATAAGTTGTTTAGTTGCTGTCGTTTTGACGACTTCTATAATTTATCATGCTCCGAAATGAACGTCAACTACTTTTGTAAAAAATCTTTCCACGACACCGACCACATCGATATCTTTCCGTATTCATGCGTCTTTTCCTTCTATATAATGTGCTGCATTTCTCACATTCATAAAGATAGGATTTTTTTTCGTCTTCTTGTCTTCTGGGACTGTATCGAAGCCCACCATAGCGCTCTAACCATTCCTTGAAGTCTTGATCTTGATGACGGTGTCCCATTCCTGCTAGATGTAAATGATAGTGACATAGTTCATGAATCACGATTCCGCGGAAGACTTTCATGTCATCGATATATCGTTTATTGAAGTCTAAATGGTGATCGCCTAAGAAGTAGCGACCACCTGTCGTCTTCAGTCGTGGATTAAAATAAGCTTCATGTCGAAACGGTAAGGAAAATACGTCGAGCGAAAGTTGCTCGACGTATCGTTGTAATTGTTCATTCGTCATTTCGGCGGAACCAGTGTCAAACCAATGCGTCCCCGCTCTGGTTCAACATTCGTCACCCATACCGTCACGATATCCCCGACAGCGACGACATCAAGTGGATGTTTGACACGCTTACGACTAAGCTTCGAGATATGAATCAAGCCATTCTCTTTCACTCCGATATCAACGAACGCACCAAAATCAAGAACATTCCGGACCGTCCCTTGGAACTCCATCCCGACTTGGATCATATCCATCGATAGAACATCTTGGCGAAGCAACGGTTTATCGAGCGCTTCCCGTGGATCACGACCCGGACGTTGTAACGCTTCGATGATATCACGTAATGTCGGTTCTCCGATCTCGAGCGTCTGTGCCATCTCCGGTAATGACAATGTAGACAATTGTTCCCGCACCGTATCCGTTCCAACTTGATCAAGTGTTAAGCCTAATGTCTTGAACAACTTCTCGACTGTTTTGTACTGCTCTGGATGAATCGGCGTCCGGTCGAGCGGATGCGTACCTTCTAGAATTCGCAGGAATCCTGCAGCCTGTTCATATGCCTTTGCACCAAGACGAGGAACTTTCAATAATTCCTGACGCGTCTTGAACGTTCCAAGTTCCGAGCGACGTTCGACGATTTTTTTCGCCGTCGCTTTCGTGATTCCTGCGACATAACTCAAAAGCGGTTCTGACGCTGTATTAACATCAACTCCGACTTGGTTGACGACCGTCTCGACGACGAAATCAAGTGTCTCCTTCAGTTTCGTTTGCGAGACATCATGTTGATATTGACCGACTCCGACAGACTGCGGGTCGACTTTGACGAGTTCAGCCAGTGGATCTTGCAGGCGACGCGCAATCGAAATCGCGGATCGTTGTTCGACTTGAAGCTCCGGAAACTCCGTCCGGGCAATCTCTGAAGCAGAATAAATACTTGCCCCTGCCTCGTCGACGATCGTAAAGGCGATATCTTTTTGCCCCTGCATCCAGTCCGCAACGAATGCTTCTGTTTCCCGCGAAGCTGTACCATTGCCGATTGCAATCAATTCGATCCCGTATGTATCGACGAGCTGCGAAAGAGTTTGGCGTGCTTCTTTTGCTTTTTGTTCTGACATCGTCACGTAGATGACGCCGACTTCCTTCATTTCACCTGTCGGATCGATGACTGCCCACTTACATCCTGTCCGGTAAGCCGGATCCAGTCCCAACATGACTTTCCCTTTCATCGGTGGCTGCATGTAGAGTTGGCGGAGGTTCTTACCAAAGACGTCGATTGCTTGGAGCTCTGCCTTTTCCGTCAGTTCATTGCGAATTTCTCGTTCGATGGCAGGGAAGACGGATTTTTTATAGCCCGTCGTGATCGCCGCTTCGACGATATCGCGTTTCTTTGGCGCCAGTTGTGCGTATGAACGAAGCAATGTTGGTAAAACCTGCTGTTCCTCTAACACGACTTTCACAGAGACGATTTTCAATGCTTCCGCACGGTTAATCGCAAGAATCCGGTGCGGAACGATCTGTTGAATCCGTTCACTGTAGGCATAATACTGTGCAAATACACCTTTTTCATCGACTGCATCCTTTTTCTGTTTCGTAACGATTTCTGCTGAACGGCGCATTTGCTTACGAATGAACTCACGCACCGTCGCTTGTTCGCCCCACTCCTCGGCAATGATCGATTGTGCCCCGGTAAGAGCTTCTTCCGGATCCAGCCCATTGCTCAAGCGATGGAATGTCGCTTCATCATAAGCAGACTTGTCGCGGAACCAGTCAGCAAGTGGTGCAAGCCCTGCTTCCCGTGCAATTTCCGCCTTTGTCCGACGTTTTGGTCGAAACGGTAAATAGATATCTTCGACTTGTTGTAACGTCGTCGCTTCCTCGAGCGTTCGACGGAGTTCCGGCGTCAATGCACCTTGCTCCTCGATTTTTTCAAGGACGTCACTCCGTCTACTTTCAAGTTGTGTTAATTGTTTATGTCGATCAAGAATCGCTTTGATCGCGACCTCATCGAGTTCACCTGTCTGTTCTTTTCGGTAGCGGGCGATGAACGGAATCGTACCGCCTTCTTCCGTCAATTGTAAGACTGCCTTCACTTGCGCAGGACGTACATTCAATTCACTTGCGATTCTCTTTTCCATCTGCTTCACCTCTCATTCATTATACCGAAGAACGCATGGAAAAGAAAAAAGACTGACACAAGGTCAGTCTTTTGAGAATACTTCATTTGGTTCGACTTTGATCGCTTCACGTAACTTCTGCAAAGCACGTCGTTGGAGACGGGAAACGTGCATTTGTGAAATGCCGAGTAATTCGCCCGTTTCTTTTTGACTCATATTGCGGTAGTAGGCACATTCGAGAATCGAACGTTCGCGGTCCGTTAAGACAGCAAATGCCTTTTCAAGAATCAGACGCTGATCGACGGAGTCGTAGCCGTTTTCTTGATTCCCGACGAGGTCGAGTAACGTAACGGTACTACCTTCCTGATCTGCCTCAATCGAACTATCGACGGATAATGCTTGATAGCTTTTACCCATCTCAAGTGTTTCGAGGACTTCCTCTTCCGATACTTCAAGACGCGCAGCAATTTCATCAATGCGCGGAGAGCGTTGCAACTCCGTCGTCAATTCTTCCACTGCTTTCTTGATTTTCGGTCCGAGTTCCTTAATGCGACGTGGAACGTGGACGCTCCATGTCTTATCGCGGATGAAACGTTTGATTTCACCGATGATCGTCGGAACAGCAAACGACTCAAAACTGCGACCGAATTCTTTATCGAAGCGGCGAAGCGCTGCGAGCAACCCAATCATACCGACCTGAACGAGATCGTCATGAATCGGTCGACCACGCGAGAACTTCCGGGCCAAAGCTTCTACCAAGTCTGAATAACGCTCGAGTAATGCCGCATGCACTTCCTCATCTTGGTCGTCCTGCTGATACAAATCAATCAGTCGAAGTACTTCATCATCACTGTGATGGCGTTGTTGAGACTTTGCTGGCACTTTGACCCACCTCATCTCTATTCATATATTTTGTCATATGGACAGTGACGCCGTTCGCTTTCTCGATCGTTACTTGATCCATCAATGCTTCGATCATCAAGATGCCGAGTCCTCCTTCATGCAAGGAATCGAGATCGTGTGCATCCGTAATCGGTTCACTTTGGCGTTTGACCTCATCTTTATCGAACGTAATGCCGTTATCCTTGACGACAATCTCGAGACGATCATCTGGATAGACGTTACATGTCAAGGCGATGCTACCATCTTCTTTTCCTTCGTACGCATGTTGAACAGCGTTCGCGCATGCTTCCGAGACAGCGATCTTGATATCTTCGATGTCATCATACGTATATCCCATCCGGTTCGCGACGCCTGAAACCGTCAAACGAGCAATGGCTACATATTCCGGTTTTGCCGGTAATGTCATGTTTAGTTGTTCGTTCTTCATTGCGTTCCACCTCTTACACCACTATCAATTGTAATGATGCTTGAAAGACCTGTGATTTCGAATAGACGACGGATGCGTTCAGAAACGCCGACGAGCGTGAACGATGTACCGTTCTTTTTCGCTGCTTTGAGCGCTCCGACGAACACGCCGAGACCTGTCGAATCCATGTAGTGTACTTCGTCCAAATGGACGACGACATCGTTTGTTTCAACTGCCGGGACTAGTTCTTGGCGAAGCTTTGGTGCTGTATACGTATCAATCTCACCTGCGATATAAAGATGCGTCTGACCGTCAAGCTGCTCTGTTTTAATTGTTAAATCCATCTTCAAGTTCCTCCTCAAGGAAAATCTGTCTATGTGGTCTTGCTATTCATCCTACCTCATCCCTTTATAAAAAGGTCACTTGGGTATGTTTCCCCGAAGTGAAAACTTTAAAACCTATTTTATAAAAAAAGAGGTCAAAAAAAGTCGCATACGCTAGTATCGACTCTTCTTGTGTTGCGCTTCTATGTAAGTGCCTAAAAATCAACCAAGCCTAAGCTGATTGCGACGGCACTATTTACCTTCATCATCGTGTCTGGATCTAGATGTGTGACTTTATCCGTTAGACGGCGTTTATCAATTGTCCGGATTTGCTCAAGTAAGATGACCGAATCACGTTCTAATCCGTGTCGCTCTCGATATACTTCCACATGGGTCGGTAGTTTGGCTTTGTCGATCTGTGCCGTGATCGCAGCCACGATGACTGTCGGGCTGAATCGGTTACCAATATCATTTTGTAGAACAAGCACGGGACGAACCCCCCCTTGTTCCGATCCGACCACAGGTGACAAATTTGCATAAAACACGTCGCCACGTTTGACTATCAAAGCTTACACCCCGCTTACTTGACGTAGGAGTGAGAACTCCGCCTCCGTTTCAATCTGGAACATTTCGCCAACGATCGATAAATTGATTGCTGCCATTTCTTCGTAACCACGCTTCAATTCCTCACGTAGCTGACGCTTGCGTTCTTCGGTCGTATGGTTCGACTTCATCCCAATCGTCTCCTTCGCTACATTTCGCTCAACAAACTGCATTTCCCGTTGTTGGACCAAGATAATGGCACCTCCAGATTCACTGAAACCTTAACGAACGACTCACTTTCTACTTCAATATATCAGTCGAATTCAGAAAATACAATCAAAATTCAAACAAATAACATATTTTTGCCATCTTATTGATGTCTTGTACGAATCATTGACGCGGAACACGCTTCGAGAATTGACACAGAACTTCATAGTTGATCGTCCCGAGCCAATGGGCTGCTTCCTCGATCGGTGCCCCTTCTCCAATCAAGATGACTTCCGTCCCAATCGGATATTCCCGCGGTAAACGAATCATGAGCCGATCCATGCAGACACGACCGACGATTTCGCACGGTACACCGTCTACGATCAACGAATAGCCTTGGAACTTGCGTGACCAGCCATCCGCGTAACCAATCGGAACGGTACCGATCCATTCATCCGTCGGTGCTGTATAGGTCGCTCCGTAACTGATCGTTTGACCCGGCTCGACTTGTTTGACCTGCATCAAACGACTTTTCAGTGAAAACGCTGGTTTTAAGAACTCGTAATGTCCTGCCATCTCATCCGACGGCATCGCCCCATATAACGCGATACCGACTCGTACGACGTTAAACGGCGCTTGACCCGCTAAGCGAATCGCTGCCGCCGAATTGGCACAGTGGACGTAACGGATATCCGGTACTAGTGCGACATACGATAAAAACGTCTTGAGCTGGCGCTCGAATAACTGACTGTTCAGCTCGTCAGCAGTCGCGAAATGCGTATAGATGCCTTCGAGTTCGACGAGATCATCATCGCACTCAGCAAGAATTCGCTTCAACTCATCGACATGTTGTAGTCCGAGTCGTCCCATTCCCGTATCGATCTTGATATGCAAGCGGAGATGATCGATTTCCGTCAAATGACGTTTCGCTTCCTGAAGCCAATCGGCTGAAAAGACAGGAACGGCGACATCATAATTCGAAGCGACTGGTGCATGTTCTGGTAGTAAGGCTTCAAGCATCAGGATCGGTGCTTGGATGCCCGCTTCGCGTAACTCGATCGCTTCTTCAAGGAGTGCGACAGCGAGTAAGTCGGCTCCGTTCTCAAGAGCGATTTCAGCGACTGTCACTGCCCCGTGACCATAGCCGTCCGCTTTGACGACCGCCATCACCTGTTGCTCGCCCATCCGTGTTTTGATTTCGCGTATATTATGTGCGATCGCTTCCCGATCGATTTCAATCCAAGTTGGTCGGTACATCCCATTCCCTCTTCTCTAATAAGACTTGCGCAGATGCATAATGCTCAGAATGTGTGATCGAGACGTGGATGACGCCATCGAATGGTCCACTCATGATCGGTCGCCCCGTCTCATCGTTTAAGACTTCAACGTCTTGCCAAGAGACTTCTTTTCCGACGCCAGTTCCGAATGCTTTGACGAACGCTTCCTTTGCGGCGAAACGTCCAGCGAGATACTCGATGCGACGATGTCCCGAGAGCGATTGAAATCGTTCCTGCTCTGCCTGGGTTAAGATTCTCCCAGCAAAACGTGGCTGTCGCTCGAGCGTTTGCTCGATTCGATTCAGTTCGACCAAATCGATTCCAATTCCATAAATCATCTGAGACGCCTCCACAGTTCTATTCTTCGCCATCTTCATATAGAATGAAGATGAAGCGAGGTGTTGTCATGTTTAGTCGAACGGAAAACCTACAAACGTTCACACGTTCTTATCCGGTCGTTTCGTTGTTCATTTTAATCCAAGTTGCCCTGTTTGTCATCGAACAGTTGGGCCCACTCCTTAATCTGACATTCTCTCCTCTAAATGCAGGGGCATCCATCAATCTCTTAATTGAACAAGGTGAATGGTGGCGTGTCGTCACAGCAACGTTCTTGCACTACGATTTTTGGCACATTGCGTTCAATACGTTTGCTCTCGTCATCTTCGCTCCACCGCTTGAGCGGATGATTGGTCACGGTCGATTTGCAGCCTTTTACTTGCTCGTTGGTACGCTGGCGAACATCTTGACGTACTTCACGAAAATCAATGAACCGTTTTATGGTCAAGCTGGAGCATCGGGTGCCATTCTTGGTTTGCTTGGTTTTTATGTCTACTTGAGTCGATTCAAGCGGACGGTCATCCTAGCAGATGATACACGTCTTGTGTATATCTTCACTGCGGTCACGGCAGTCTTTACGTTGCTCGGATCGAACGTTGCTGTCTTTGGTCATTTGTACGGTTTCGTCCTCGGATTCCTCTTTGGATTCGTCTTTGGTAATCGCGCCGTTCCATTCACACGTCCGTTTCAAACCGGTCGTCGTTCGAGCGGTGGACCTGTTTTCGTAAGCGGTTCTGGTCAACTCGGTCGGATCTTCTTCTATATCATCATCGCGTTTGCCGTACTCGGATTATTCTTCCGCTACTTGTAAACCAGCATACAAAAAGAACTCCGCTACACACTCGAGTTCTTGCAGATTGTAGATAAAAGGGCTGACCCAAAAAATGACGCATCTTTTCACACCCTTTCCTCAGGCGAGACACAAGCCAGTTTTCCCGCTCCATTCGAGCAGGAAAACGGGTCTTGTTTGTCTCTGACAGCGCAAAATCGCGCTTTTTCCTGTAGGAGTGGCGTATGACGCGTCATTCTTATGATACTTGGAAGAAGGATTAGAGAAGTATTTTGTTCTCTCGACATCGCTTCCTAGGGAAAAACAAGCAAGAGCGACCCTGAAGCGGCGCGATGCTTGTCCCAGGAAAACGATGCGAGACGAACAAAAAAGCGTAATCCTTCTCGTTAGAGAAAAATTACACTTTGTCTTCAGTCTCAAAGGACTCCGCTACACGCGTGAGTCCTTTTTTTGCTTATTTGCGAAGTACTTCTGCTAAGTCCTTCACGTCGTCAATCAGGTTATGGATCGTCTCCTGATTGTCCGTATAGAGTGCTTTTAATTCCTCAAAGCGCCCTTTTGGATCTTGTTTGACGGCAGACAATTGTGTTCCTGCGCCGCTGAATGTCCGTTTCACTGCTGCAAACTGCGCTTGGCGCGTATCTTTATGCAGTAGTGATAAAGTAGCGCCGACAAGTGCGCCACCGAGTGTTGCTACGACAAAATAGTTCTTCTTCATCTGTTAGTCCCCCTGCATCTCACTCATTTGTTGGTGGTACGATTTGATACCGTTTCATGACGGGAGAAGGCGCGAACGACTTCCCTGCCTCTTCAGCATACTGGTCTACCGTAAGACGTTCAACTGATTTTGCATAACGAGCTCCGTCCCCTGTCTCTTGGAACTGAATCAATAAGGCAAGATCCGTTCCCTTCTCGACACGTCCAATCCGAAATGCCTGGAAGCCACCATACTCTGCTCCGATGACTTTCGGATTCGACATCACTTGATGTACGAATAGATCCCCGCTATTTTGATCTGCCGGAATCGACCAGTAGAAGAGACTGCCTTCGTCCGAAAAATTGCCACGTGATTCAAGCAACGTATAGGTATTGCCACTTTGAAAAGGTGATTTCGAGTCCGTCTCCATCCAGAGGATGGCATCGCCGCTTCCACTAGCGACACGAATATGAGCATCACGGGAACGAATTTGTTCAACGAACGAACCGCTACCGAATGTAATCGAAAGTTTAGATGGCATCACAGGCCTCCGCAAGTTGAAAGTCTTTTTCCGTCAATCCGTTTTCATCATGAGTCGTCGCTGCAAGTGTGACGTTTTTATAGTCGATCACGATCCGTGGATGATGATTCAAGTTTTCAGCGATACTTCCGACTTCCTGTACGAAATCCAGTGCCGCAGGAAACGATGCAAGTGTATAAGTCCGGACGATTTCATCATCCACGACACTCCAATCCTGCAACCGCTCAAGACGCTCTTCCACTTCATACTCATTCAACCTAGCCATCCCTTTCTCCTCCTCTACTATCATTTTCGTCCTATACCTTATACCCCATTCTTTTACTTCTCTATACCTGTTTGTATCCGATTTCTTCCTTTTGCCTTCTGTGTGAGATAGAGTACAATGTGAAAGAGAACACTAATTCAAAATCGGAAAGGGGCTTACGCATATGCGCGCTCTGATTGTCATTGATTACACGATCGATTTCGTTGCTGACGAAGGAAAGCTGACTTGTGGAAAACCAGGACAAGCGATTGAAGATCGAATTGCTACGTTGATGGAGGAGTTTTCAACGGAAGACTACGTCGTCATCGCCAACGATATTCACGAAGAAGGCGATACATTCCACCCGGAAACCGTCCTCTTCCCACCACATAATATCCGCGGAACACATGGACGTGATCTGTTCGGGAAAGTCGCAGCCATGGCACGGGTCGCCGATCACGTCATCGACAAGACGCGTTATAGTGCGTTCGCCGGGACGGACCTCGATTTACGCTTGCGTGAACGCGGTATCCGCGAAGTCCACCTCGTCGGTGTCTGTACGGACATTTGTGTCCTTCATACAGCTGTCGATGCCTACAATCTCGGGTATCGTATCGTCGTCCATGCCGATGCGGTCGCAAGTTTTAACGCGACTGGTCACGAGTGGGCGCTTACACACTTTAAACAATCGATCGGCGCAGAAGTCGTCGGCGAATAAGAAGGGATCTGTCCGTCATGTTACAACGTAATCTTGCACTCCATACCGATCTGTACTTACCACGGTGGATGTATATCTATTGGAAAGAAGGACGTCATAATGAACGTGCCGTCTTTGATGTTTACTACCGTTCGAATCCGTTCGCAGGAGGCTATGTCGTCTTTGCGGGTCTCGAAAATATCATCGAGTATATTCAAACACTCCGTTTCACGGAAGAAGATATCACGTACTTGCAAGAGATGATTGGCTTCCCGGATGAGTTCAAGGATGAACTGCGTCAGTTCAAGTTCAATGGCTCGATCTCAAGTGTCAAAGAAGGCGAAATCGTCTTCCCGAACGAACCACTGATTCGGATCGAGGCACGCATCTTTGAAGCGAAGCTCTTACAGACCGCGATTCTGAACATCGCGAACCACGAATCGCTCATCGCGACGAAGTACGCACGTATTCGTCAATCGGCTCCCCGTGCGAAGTTCCTCGAAGCTGGTGCCCGTCGCGCGCAAGGCATCGATGCCGCTTACTTCGGAACGCGTGCTTCGTACCTGGCTGGTTTTGACGTCACAAGCCTTGCTTCAGCAGGACGCGACTTCGGCATTCCGTGTGGTGGAACGATGGAACATGCTGACATTCAATTCCACGATGACGAATTGACGGCATTCCGGACATTCGCTTCTCATTATCCGGATCAGGCGACATTACTCGTCGATACGTACGATACGCTCAAGAGTGGTCTTCCGAATGCGATCACGGTTGCGAAGGAGCTCCAAGCCAAAGGGCATAAACTGCGTGGCATCCGGATCGATTCTGGCGACTTATCTTACTTGTCAAAACGTGCCCGTAACATGCTTGACGAAGCTGGCTTCCCGGAAGTCGACATCGTCTTGTCAGGGGACCTCGATGAGTACGTCATTCAAGACTTACGCATCCAAGGTGCCCAAGCCAATACATTCCTCGTCGGAACACGTGGTATTACAGCTTACGAACAACCGGCTCTTGGGATGGTTTATAAACTGGTCGCGCGTGAAGTAGATGGCGAGCTCGCACCCGTCATCAAAGTATCCTCGTCAAAAGCCAAGACGACGACACCTCACATCAAAGAAGTCTATCGCATCATTGATCCGGTGACGGATAAGTTCAAAGGCGATTACGTGACGTTGATGGACGAAGATCCGTCGACACTTGAAGCTGTCGATCTCATCGACGTCCGAGACCCATCGTTCCGAAATCGCATCGAACAGTTCAAGGTCGAGCGGTTACTTGAACCAATCTTTAAAGATGGAGAACTGGTCTATACGGTCCCAACGATTGAAGAAAGTCGCCACTTCCACGAAACACAGATCGGTCGTCTGTGGGAAGAGTACAAACGGCTGCGGTTGCCAGAGATTTATGCTGTCACATTCAGCGATCGTCTCTGGAAGCTCAAACTCGACATGATTCGGGACACTCGACTGGCAAGTGGGTTAAAATAAGACACTAAAAAGCGCCGTTCTTCCTCCATCGGGATGAACGGCGCTTTTTCTCATGTTAATCCTGCTTCGTTTCCGACAGGTGTCATTTCTGTTGGCGCTTGTTCCATCTTCTTACGAAAGTACCATGCGAAGCCAAGTGCACCTCCGATGAAGACGATATACGTGATGCGTTGACCGAATTCAGCTAAGGAATCCGCGTAGAAAATACTGATTAAATGATCACTTCCACTAATGAGTAGCAAACAGGCAATCAGGAGCGCAATGCGATATGCAAGCGTCGGGCGGTCTGTCGGTTCAGCATGCCAATACATGATGATATGGTGGGCAAGTAGAACGATACCCAGGATTCCTAATATTCCAATGAGTACTTGCGGCATAATGAACGATCCTCCTGTTTAGTAGTATCTAGTCTTATTTAAACATAGTTCATACGAATTTCGTCAGGAAAAGTTTCCCGTCTTACATTCCTCACGGTATACTGTAGGAAAATCGTAAGCGATCAAGGGAGGGCATTTTTTCATGAAAACCTTTAAGTTATGCACTTTACGCATTTTAATGGATGAGTCAGGACGTGATACGACGATTCCCGTCGCCATTCAGGACGGATTGACGGTCAGTACCGAACAGACGGCACAGTGGGTTGCAGAAATCGTCGTTCCTCCGACGGATCAGCCGATCGTCGATGAATTGTTCACAAAACATTTACGTGCTTTGATTGAAATCACGATCTCACGACCTGATAATGACCCTGCCGCGATGATCGTCACGCCTCTTGAACGGACTGTCTTAAGCGAAAACGTCTCGTATGTCTTCACAGGTAAGATGGTCATGATGAAAAATGATTTATCTGAATCGATCTTACGCGAAGTCGTCGAAGATGGATTCGCTGGCGAAGAACTCGTTCAGGAGTATAAGGATCGTCGTTCAAAACGTGGTGCCCATATCACAAGTATCGCTAAAGAAACGTTCAAACAATATTTGACAGAGCATCCGAACACGCCCGTCTCTTAAGGTTTTTCGACCTCGTCCGTGATGTGGTCCGCTACGTTGATTCGATCAATCGTATAGCGATCCGTATGCTGGATATAATTCGCACACGCGTTTTTCAAAGGTGTCCGGTAACTAAATGTCGCGTCAATCGATGATAATGCTGCCTTGATCGTATGCGAGTGACAGACGATTAGAATTCGTTTCCCTTCATACATGCGTGTCACTTCCTGTAGCGCCTCGAACACGCGATCCTGGATGGCTTGTTCCGTTTCAAGACCCGGCACAAGCGTCGTATCGTTCGCTTGAACGGCCTCGTAAATCGCTGCGACTGGTTCACCGGAAGCGGCTCCGAATTCGCGTTCGACAAGTCGCTCGTCTGTCGCTGTAATCGTTAAACCAACAGCACGACCGATGATTTCTGCTGTCTCAACGGCACGCGACAAGGGACTTGCTAACAAGACATCCCACTTTTCATTCGATAGATAAGCGGCGCTAAGTTCCGCTTGTCTTCTTCCTGTTGCATTCAACGGGATATCTTCTCTTCCTTGAATCCGTTCGTTTAAGTTCCAATCCGTCTGACCATGCCGCACTAAACAAATTTCAGTCATGTCTCTGTCTCCCTCATTTAAGAAATATGACTGATTGTATCATGTTTTCCATTCGGAAGTTGTCGCGGTGGCAACAGTAGCACCTGACAGGTGAAACGTTCAATTCGTTCAAGCAATCGCTCAATCTTTAACGGATTTTCCGTCTGAGCGAAACTGGCAAGTGAGTGGGTGCCATTCGGAAAGGAAAACAAACGAACATCGGCTCCGACATCGGCTCCCTTCTCAACGAAATGCAAAGCTTGAGAAAACGGGACGATCGGATCTTTTTTACCGTGCAAGAGCATGATGGGCGGGGCATCCGATGTTAGGTGCGTGACGGGTGAGACGTGCGTCATCAGCTTGCGCCATTCTTCTCGTCCCCCCTTGTAGAACTTAATGTGGGCAATCCAAGTCTGAATGAAATTAAACAACAAAAAGTTCGTCGGTGGATATAAAGCGATCACACCACTGATCAATGGCATGTGCCGCTCATCGCGCTCACCGACGAAAGCAGATGGGGCAAGTGCCGTCGTCAGCATGAGTGCGGCTCCTGCTGAGTCTCCCCATACCATCATCCGTCCTCTTAGAATGCGAAGATCCTCTGCTTCCTTATTCAAAAAACATAACGCATCCCGTACATCTTCGAGGTTATCCGGAAAATAACTGCCCTCTTCGAACAAACGATACTCAATACTACAGACGGCAACTCCGAGTTCAAGCAGACGGTCGACGATTGGACTAAAGCAGAACATGTCATCGCGCTCTCCACGAACGAATGCACCACCGTGTGCATAGATGGCAACTGGAAACGGTCCTTCTCCCGGTGGATAATAGAGATCGAGCTGTAAGATGCAGTCTCCCACCTGTTTGTAGGTGAGCGTCCGCGGTGCAAGTTGTTTTTCTGTGAGTGGCAAGGCGGGTTCGGTCCATCGAAGCAATGCACCATAATTGTTCCAGATACTCGCTCCCGCTGCTGCCGTCGTCAATAACGCAGCTCCCCCCATTAGCCATGCAGTTTCACGTTTCACTTGATCACCTCCAAAAGACGTGCCAGTTTCTTCACTTTATTATCCTTCTACCCCGTTTTAAAAGAAGTCGAACGTCTCGGTATTCGTACTTGACGCTTCACCAGCGTTCCGCTATAGTGAGAAAGTCCAAATCGGAATAGTTACGTTTTAATAATGGAGGTATCATATAATGAAAAAAATCATTCCCGCTTTAACAGTCGCTTTCGCAAGTGCAAGTGTTCTCGCTGCTTGCGGTTCGAATACCGATTCATCGACTTCAGATAAAACCCAGACAGAAGTCTATGCATCAACGTTCGCGACGGCTGCTATTGCCCGCGAAATCGGAGGGGATCAAGTCAACGTCAAGATGATCGTCCCACCTGGAGCAGACCCCCACTCTTACGAGCCGACGTCAAAACAACTCACCGAGATTGCTAAGGGCGACTTGTTCCTCTTAACCGGTACGACGCTCGAGCCGTATTCGAAAAAAATCCAGGAGAGTCTAAAAGGCACGGATGTCCGCTTCGTCGAGACGAGTAAGGACGTCAACTTGCTAGAATCGGATGCTACACTTCATGCACATGAAGAAGAGGAGCATAGTGAAGACGAACATGCCCACGAAGAAGAAGGGCACGATGATCATGCAACGGATGAACATGCGCATGAAGAAGAGGGTCATGACCATGGAAAATACGATCCACACGTCTGGCTCGATCCTGTCAACGCAAAAGCAATGGCACGCTCGATTACAACTGCTTTATCAAAAGAAGTACCAAAAGACAAAGCAACATTCGAGAAAAACTTAAAAGCGTTCGATCAGCAAGCTGATGAATTGGACGAACAATTTAAACAAGCTGTCGCTGATGGATCGAAAAAAGAACTTCTCGTTACGCATGCCGCTTACGGTTACCTCGCAGAACGATATGGTTTCACACAACTGCCGATTGCGGGAATTTCTCCTTCCGATGAACCGTCACAAAAGCAACTGGCCGCTTTAGTGAAAGAAGCACGGATGCATGATTTGAAATACGTCGCGTTCGAAGAGACGGTCTCACCAAAGGTCGCACGTGTCATCCAAAAAGAAATCGGAGCTGAATCCGTGACGATTCATAATCTAGAGTCGGTCACGAAAGCGCAACAAAACAGCTCTTATTTCAAGTTGATGGAAGAAAACGTCCAAACATTGAAAAAGGCACTTCAGTAAAGTACAGTTGACACGCGTTACTCAATGCGGTACGGTAAGAAACGTGTTTTACAACAATTGAATGACTTCTTTTTATCGCGAGAAACGGAGGGACTGGCCCAATGATGTTTCGGCAGCGGACGATTTGATTCGTACTGTGCCAAATCCAGCAAGCGAAAGCTTGAGAGATAAGAAGAGCGTCTTTATTTCATAAAGACCTCCTTCTTTCTTGCGAAGGGGTCTTTTTTTGTATCTTTGAGAAACGAGGTGTCAACAATGAATGAAACGATCACGCCTAACAAATGGGCACTGCTTCCCCTCGTCGTATTCCTAGTTCTCTTCATCGGAGCCGGGATCTTCTATGACGACTTTTACAAATTTCCGATCCTTATCGCCGCACTGATCGCTTTGATTTTTGCTGCAATCACGACGAAAGGATCCATCAATCAAACGGTCGAACGAATCGCAACGGGTGCCGGAAATCCTGATATCATGATCATGGTCTTCATCTTCTTACTAGCCGGTACGTTTTCTGGAACAGCAGAAGCAATCGGCGCCATCGATGCGACCGTTAATGCTGCTTTGACGTTCCTACCTCCGTCGCTCCTCATGAGTGGTCTGTTCATCATCGCTGCCTTCATCTCAATGGCAATGGGGACATCGACTGGAACGATTGCTGCACTCGCGCCAATCGCCTTCGGTATTCATGAAGCGACAGGCATCAACGTTGCGATCGCAGCGGCTGCTGTCGTTGGTGGATCGATGTTCGGCGATAACTTGTCGTTCATCTCGGATACGACGATTGCCGCCGTCCGGACCCAAAAAACGAACATGCGCGATAAATTCCGGACGAACTTCATGATCGTCCTACCGGCTGCTATTTTGACGGTCATCCTACTCGCATTCGTTTCTGGTTCTGGTGACGTCGTCGAAGCAAAAGCATTTGAATTCTACAAGTTGATTCCATATCTCGCTGTCATCGTCCTTGCACTATTTGGCGTCAATGTCATTCTTGTCTTAATTGGTGGTACGTTACTCACCGGCATCATCGGTATGATTGATGGTAGTTTCGGCTTGAGTGGCTTCGTCCTCTCGATGTCTGAAGGAATGATGGGCATGGCGGAGATCTCCATTTTGACGCTCCTCATGGGTGGTCTCGTCAGCTTGATTACGTTCAACGGTGGAATCGCCTTCTTAAAAGAGACGCTGACACGCAAGATTTCACAGCGTCGTGGTGCCGAATTCAGTATGGCGGCACTCGTTAGTGCAACGAATCTCGCGACTGCAAACAATACGATCTCGATTCTCGTCGCTGGACCACTGGCAGCTGAAATCGCCGATACGTATGAAGTCGATCGAAAAAAATCGGCGAGTATCCTTGATATCTTCTCTTGTGGTATTCAAGGCATCATTCCGTATGGAGCACAACTATTGATCGCAGCAGAATTGACGAAAACGGCTTCACCGGAACTGATTCCGTATCTGTTCTATCCGTTCCTCCTCTTCGTCTGTGGATCAATTGCCATCTTCTTCGGCTTACCACGCATGAAGAAGACAGCGACGAAGCAAGAAAAAATTTCTTCGTAACCATAAAACAGGTCCAATCGCGTCGACGATTGGACCTGTTTTATTATTTATTCTGCTTCGCTTGTCGTTCTAAGATTAAGTAAGCGATTGCCGGAAGCGGGAACTGAACGAGTCCAGCGCCTCCCCACACCCATGGATTACGTCCTGACTTTCGCGCACTAAGAAACAGACCCACTGCCTGCGTTACTAACAAGGCGCCAATGCTAAGCCAAGTACATTTGGATAGCTTTTTATTCTTTTGAGCCATCTTTTCTCCCCCTCTTTTAACACACGATTAAATCTCACGATTCTTTTCTATTTTACCTTATTTCATTCCTCCATGAGCATGGAAACGGACGTCTTCGTTCGTTCATGCTAAACTAAACGAGCAAATCTAAACTACGTTTTATGAGGAGGAGTAACACATGCAATACGCAAAACTTTCAAACGGTATTACGATTCCCCAAATCGGATTCGGTGTCTGGCAAGTAGATGAAGAGACAGAAGCACCTGCTGCTGTCGCTGAAGCATTACGTGTCGGCTATCGTCATATCGATACGGCTGCTGTCTACAAAAACGAGCGCGGTGTCGCAAAAGGAATCAAGGAAAGCGGCGTGAAACGTGAGGATCTCTTCTTAACGTCAAAAGTCTGGAACGATGATATTCGTGCCGGTCGGACGAAGGAAGCATTCGCAGAATCGCTCGAACGTCTCGAAACAGATTATCTTGACCTCTATCTTATCCACTGGCCGGTCGAAGGCTATATCGAAGCGTGGAAAGCAATGGTTGAACTGTATGAAGCAGGCAAGATCAAAGCGATCGGTGTCTCGAACTTCAAAGAACATCACCTCGATACATTGGCAGAAGAGGGCTTGATGGCACCAATGATCAACCAAGTCGAGTTGCATCCACAATTACCGCAACACGAACTGCACGAATACTTGCAAGATCACAACATTCAAGTCGAAGCATGGAGCCCACTCATGCAAGGGAAATTCCTCGAAATCAACGATTTCAAGGAAATCGCAGAGAAACACGGCAAGACACCTTCACAAGTCGTCTTACGTTGGCATCTCGACAACGGCATCGTCGCTCTTCCAAAATCCGTTACACCAGAACGCATTGCGGAAAACTTCGACGTCTTTGATTTCCAACTCGATGCCGATGATCTTGAGAAAATTGATCGTCTGGCAACGGATGTCCGCCTCGGACCGGATCCGGACGAAATCGATTTTTAATCTGACGATTCACGTAAAAGAGAACGTCTTCCATATGAAGACGTCTTGATTCATCTGAACGACGAGAGACCCGTTTCCAGTCTACGACTTGGAAGCGGGTCTCTTTTTTTTATGATTTAAGCTGTTCAGACATAATAAATTAAAATCGTATCTTCCGCTTCTTCTGCCTTTTGAAAATAGGCACGTAAATCGGCGAACTGTTCCCAGATATCCTCGAATTCGCCCGGTGTTCCGGCTTCATCATGAATCGAAGCGAGTGCCCGTTGATCAAAATTCCGCATCACCTCAGCCGAGATGATGAGGAGTGGCAAGGGCAGAATACCGACAATCGCCGCTTTCTCCTCATTGACGATCAACTCTTCGCCAACGATCGCTCGTCCCAGGTTGTAATGTGTGTCTTGATCAATATAGATATCGATTTGATTCATCAAATGATAGATGGCGTTCGTCTGTTCGAGGGCGAACAATTGTTCATGATCGGGTTGTGTCTCATGAATGAATAAAATCCAATCCATGATGATGTGGGGATCGTTTCCGAACGACTCCCAGACCGCATCCGTGACGCGGACGAAATGTACGTTTTCCATTCTCCCCCTCCCTTCTGTACTCTGTATTCCCTTTTTAAATTCGTTCTATACAAAAAAAGAGCCAGATTTCTCTGACTCCCTTTTCCTTAAATTGCTTTTTCGTCTTTTTCTGATTCTTGCCATGCTTCAAGCGTATCTTTCCCTGGCAAGTTCGGAATCGAGTCCGTATAGAATCGTGGCTCTTTTCCAGCTTTTCGTTGCCCGACATAATCTTCGAGCGCTAGTTTCGCGATTTTCGAGAGACGGAAGATCGCATACAAGTTAACGATCGCCATCAGTCCCATAAAGATATCTGCTAACGCCCACACGAGGTTCGCCGATTCAACGAGTGAACCGAAGACGATCATGACGAGAACGAGCATACGATATGCCATCAAGACTTGTTTATTTTCACGGATGAAGTTGATGTTCGATTCACCGTAGTAGTAGTTTCCGACGACGGAACTAAAGGCAAAGAGGAAAATCGCGACGACCATGAATCCTGTCGCGAGTGATCCCACTTGTGATGCGAGCGCGCCTTGTGCTAAGTCGATCCCAGCTACCGGTTGACCACTAGCATCTTTTGTTGCCACTCCACTGACGAGAACGATCATCGCTGTCGCCGAACAGACCATCAACGTATCAACGAAGACCGCAAACGATTGAATCAACCCTTGTTTGACCGGGTGAGAGACTTCCGCTGTTGCCGCCGCGTTCGGCGCTGAACCCATACCGGCTTCGTTCGAGAACAAACCACGACGAATCCCGTTCAAGAGTGCTGCACCTACTGCACCACCTGCGAGTGTCTTGAATTCGAATAGACCTTCTTGGAAGATCAATTTAAAAATACTTGGCAGTACTTCAAGATTCGTAGCCATGATGTAGAGTGCGATCAGAATATAACCACCGGCCATGATCGGTACGAGGAACGACGCGACGGTTGCGATACTACGGACGCCACCAAAGATGACAAGTGCCGTCAGCACGACTAGTCCGACCGTAATCCATGTCTTATCAAAGCCGTATTGATTTTGAAGTGAAAGCGAGATCGTATTCGATTGAACGGAATTGAAGACAAATCCGAATGAGATCGTAATCAAGATACTAAATAAAATCCCTAACCAACGTTGACCGAGTGCTTTTTCCATGTAATAGGCAGGGCCCCCACGCCATGCCTTATCGTCCCGTACCTTGTAGATCTGCGCGAGTGTACTCTCGACGAATGCCGATGCCGAACCGATCAAGGCGATCAACCACATCCAGAAGACCGCTCCTGGTCCACCGAGTGCGATCGCTGTCGCGACACCCGCGATATTACCAGTACCGACACGTGCTGCCGTACTGATCGCAAATGCTTGGAATGGCGACACGCCGTCTTTCCCTTTATCCGTTCCTTGGAACAGTAAGCGTAACATCTCCGGTATCATCCGGAATTGAACGAACCGCATCCGGAATGTAAAATAAATGCCTAATCCGATGAGTAAGATGATCAGTACGTTTGTCCATAACATATCACTGATTCTACTGACTACATCCATTACCTGCTTCTCCATCCGATTCCCTCCACTTCCACCACATAGTTTCTCTTTTTAGATGTAAACTTTTTTCACATGTGAATTATCATACGCAATTTTTTTTGAAAAATCAAACTCATCTATACCTCAGACGACAAAAAACGTGTCAAACCTCACATCAGATGTCAGGTTTGACACGTTCATTTAAACAGGTTTTTAGATTAGATGAACAGATTCAGATTGGCACCATCCGTTGCACCAAGGTAACTGGCGACGCCACCATAATCGATATCATCCAGTAATTCCTCTTTCTTGATGCCCATGATATCCATCGACATCGTGCAGGCGATCATTCGGACACCAGCAGCTTGTGCTTTTGCCATCATCGTCTCGAGTGCATCGACTTGTTTGTCCTTCATGACTTTTTTCATCATTTTTTGACCGGCGCCTGCCATGTTCATGTTCGAGAGCGGCAGCTCCCCGGCATGTTTCGGCATCATCATGCCCATCATCCGTTCGATTCCTGCTTTCTCAACTGCCGGTGCGTATGGTTTTCGAATGATGTTCAAGCCCCAGAACGTAAAGAACATCGTCACTTGTTTTCCCATCGCTTGTGCACCTTGCGCAATGACGAAAGAAGCAAGTGCTTTATCAAGATCACCACTGAAGACGACCATCGTCGCATCATCTGCCGGATTGACTTGAACCGGCGCTGCAGCTGGTGTCTCCCCTTGCCCTTTTTCAAGCAAGACCTCGACGACCCCTTGATTTATTTCCGCTGAATGGACCGTGTGACCTAGTTTTTTCGCCCATGCTTGAACGTCTGGCAAGAATCCTGGGTCTGACGCCTTGACGAAAATTTGCTCGCCGTCCGTCATCTGATCGATTTTTGTTTTCAGCTCTAAGATTGGACCTGGGCACTGTAAACCGCACGTATCGAGCAGTGCCACTTGTTCTGGTGTAGCCTTCGTTTTTGGCTCACGTTTCGTTACCGTCACAGCAGTCTCCTCCTTCGCTTGGCTTCGCGCTTCTTGATCACGATGCACGACCGACCATGTTTTGTAGCCACCGCTTAAGTTTTTCACATCATAACCGTGTTGTTGCAACAGTTGACTTGCAACATATCCACGTAATCCGACTTGGCATGTCACATAGATCGTTTGATCCTTCGGCAGATCATCCAACTTCTCACGTAACGTCGGTAACGAGATATTGACTGATCCCGGAATCGCGCCTAACTCGTTTTCCGATGGTTCACGGACATCGAGTAATAAGCCGCCATTGGCGACGATCGCATCGATTTCGTGCCAATGAACGTTCGCACTGTCACCAAGCACGATGTTCGACGCAATATATCCTGCCATGTTGACCGGATCCTTCGCTGAACTATATGGCGGTGCATATGATAGTTCAAGATCTGGTAGATCAAGCACTGTCAATCCACCTTTAATCGCTGTCGCGAGGACATCGATTCGTTTCTCGACACCTGTCATGCCGATTGCCTGCGCTCCGTAGATCGTTCCTTCGATTGGATCAAACAGTAGCTTCATCGAAATCGGACTCGCCCCTGGGTAGTACCCCGCATGCGATCCCGGGTGGAGATGCACCGCTTCGTAACGAAGACTGAGCTGACGTAACCGTTTTTCATTGTTACCGGTCGAAGCGACCGTCAAGTCGAAGACTTTTGCGACCGCTGTTCCGAGCGTGCCGCTGTACCGGACGTCGCGTCCGGCGATGATATCTGCAACGAGGCGTCCTTGACGGTTTGCCGGCCACGCGAGTGGAACATGTGTCGCTTCCTTCGTGATATAGTCTTTAACTTCGATTGCGTCACCAATCGCAAAGATGGATGGATCGGATGTCCGTAGTTGGTCGTCGACTTGAATCGTCTGTTTGATGCCAAGTGTTAAACCAGCATCTGCTGCGAGCGTGCTCTCCGGTGCAACACCAATCGATAGGATGTTCATCTCTGTTTCGATTACGCGTCCACTTGTCAGGACGACGCGGCGACCTGCCTCTTCAAAACGAGCGACGCCATCTTCTAGAATCAACTCGACGCCTTTCGTACGCAGATGTTCATGAACGATTGCTGCCATTTCTGGGTCGATCGGAGCCATGACTTGATCCGCCATCTCAACGAGGGTGACGTGCGCCCCACGTTCGACGAGATTTTCTGCCATTTCAAGACCGATGAATCCTCCACCGATGACAAGTGCTTTATCAGGACGATTTGTATCAACGTATTCTCGCATCCGGTCCGTATCTGGGATGTTCCGTAACGTAAAGACGTTCGTTGCGTCATCGAGTCCTGGAATGTTTGGACGAACCGGTTTTGCACCTGGAGAAAGAATCAGATGATCGTACGATTCATCGTATTCTTCACCCGTTTCGACGTTGCGGATCGTGACCGTCTTCGCTTCACGGTTAATCCGAATCGCTTCCGACAAATTGCGGACATCTAAATTAAACCGTGCATGCATGCCTTCTGGCGTTTGGACGAGTAATTTATTACGATCTTTGATGACATCTCCGATATAGTACGGCAGTCCACAATTCGCGAACGAAATCTCTTTTCCCCGTTCAAGCAAAATGATTTCTGCCGTTTCGTCAATCCGACGCAGTCGTGCTGCTGCCGTAGCGCCACCAGCGACGCCACCTACGATGATCGTTTTCATCTGATGATTCCTCCTCGATTTTCTATCTGCCACTTAATATACCCTGTTAGGTATGTATTTTCAAGTCAGTTGCTCGCAGATTCACAAACATGACATATCTCTACTCTTTTGTATTTTCTTCCTATCTTAACGGACATTAGTTGCAATTCCTTCTGAAATGCTAGAAACTGAATTTATAGTATATAAAGGGGGATTTTGCAATGGACCAGGAACGTAACTCGAACGAATCAAACGAGAACAATAAAGTGACACCGATTCACCAAGATCGTCAACCCGAAACAAACGAACAAGGAATCGCGCCACAACAGCAACAACACTTGGAAGCTTTCCAAGCTTTCCTCGTGGAAAAAGGCATTCCAATGGAAGCACGTGAGAATGAGACACACGTCTTCTTCATGACACAAGAAAAAACACCTGCAGGAGCAGAACCGATGATGATGATCGTCTTCAGTAAGACGACGACAGATGTCGAATTGTTCGCTCGTACGGTGACACACGTACCAGACGGTGTCGAGGATCTCCCGATTCTGAACGCCATCAATGACTTCAACCAAGAATTCAAATACTTCCGCGTCGTTCTCGACAGCGACCGTGATGTCACGATCGCATCAACGATCGATCTTGATCACGGCTTCAATCCGGCTGCGATCTTCGGACATTCTGTCATGATGTTCCAAGCATCAGACGAAGTCTACACGTATTTGACAAAACTGTACGAACAGTTCTAATTTCTCATTTTAAAACGGCTTTGGAGCCCTGCTCCGAAGCCGTTTTTTTCTTTAAAGTTCAATTGACAATGAGAATTATTCTCGATATAGTTAGATTTGTGAAAACGACTACATGACGGAAAACGTCTTATTAATTCTTCTGGGGGAATCACGATTATGAAAAAACGTTTAAAAGTAGCTTCGATCTTCATGGTAGCCGGTATCTTGGCTGCCTGCGGTTCGAATGAAACGGATACGACTGCACCGAAAAAAGAGAAAACGGAACAGTCGACCGAAACTAAATCAGCAGATGCGGGGATCGCTGCAACGACACTGACAGATGAATTGACAATCTTCAGCTCAATCAAAACAGAACTCGACAAAGCAAAAGAAGGACAAGCGATCGATTGGAAGATGGTCACGACAAGTTATGAATCGAAACTCAAAGGTGGTGTCGAGACGACAGCACCAGAAATCGAACAAGTCATCCAGTCTGCTTTAGCAGGTGTGGAAGCGAAGGATCTCGATGAGAACATCGCTCGTCAACTCGTGGATAAAGGTCTACAATCGTATTTCTATAAATTACAAAAAGCAACACAAGCAAAAGCTGAAGAAGCACTCGTAGCTGGTAAACCGGAAGCTGCAACGGAAGCACTCAAGGACGTGGAAGCGATGGCGAAAACCGTCTTCATTCCGACAGCTGAAAAACGGGACGCGAGCTACGGCTTTAAAAACGAAGACGCCATCGCTCAAGCGATCACATCAGGTCTTTCAGCGCAGCAAGAAGCCATCGACGCGAAAGAACTCGGTGACTTCAATGTTGCAAAACAAGTAACGGATAAATCGATTTATCGTTCCTTCTATTTAGCTGCCCTCGGCTACGCACAAAAAATCGAGGATGGTGTCAAAGCCGGTACGGACGAAAAAGAATTACAAATGGAGCAAGCGGAAGGATACGGTTTCCTCCTTGCGATCGAGGAATCATTAGCGGGTGGAGACGAAGAGGCTGTTAAAACACTGAAAGAGCGCTATGATTTCTCAAAAACAAAACCAGCTGACGTCTCTTACAAAGAAATCGAAGGATTGTTCGCAAAAGCGTTGACGGAAAAAGTCGACGGTTATCATGAAGAGGCACAAGAAGCGATCGAGAAGAAAGACGTCGATACAGCACGTGCAGAAGCAATGGAAGCGAACATGTTCGTCGTTGCGATGAAACCGACGCTTGAGAATCGTCTCGGCAAGGACAAAGCAGCACAAGTCGCACAAGACGCAAACGAATGGTTCGCACTCGTCGAAAAAGGCGACGTCA
The DNA here is from genome assembly GCF_018618915.1 of Exiguobacterium sp. s91. Classification (NCBI taxonomy): domain Bacteria; kingdom Bacillati; phylum Bacillota; class Bacilli; order Caryophanales; genus Exiguobacterium; species Exiguobacterium sp. s91. The sequence continues at coordinate 25,517 of NZ_JACSMZ010000003.1, forward strand.
AGGCTGAAACGACAGGTGAACGGATCACAGACGCACTCGAACCACTTAACTAAGAAGGAAATGGAAATGGAGGGATAAGATGAATATCGGAATCACAGGAGGTGCCGGCTTCATTGGCGCCGCCCTCGCCCTCCGGCTCCAGCAACACCATACCGTCCATGTCCTTGATGCTTTCACGGACTACTATGATGTCCAGTTAAAAGAAGAACGAGCAGATGAACTAAGACGTGCCGGCGTTACCGTTACGACGGGTGACGTTCATCACGATCTCGACGCCTGGATGAAGACATCGTTCGACGCCGTCTTCCATCTCGCAGCTCTTCCAGGTGTTCCGCATTCGCTCGAAGAACCGCATCACTATATTCGTGAGGACATCGATATGACGGTGACCTTGTTAGAAGCCGCAAAAAGACATGGCATGCCGCATGTCTTTTTCGCGTCTTCGTCTTCCGTTTACGGGGAGCAGACGGGTCCGCTCAAAGAGGAACAGGCAACGGGACATGTCGCCAGTCCTTACGCGGCAGCTAAGTATAGCGCTGAAAGCTTTTGTCATGCTTATGCTCATTTATATGATGTAAACGTGACGCTGTTTCGCTTCTTTACGGTCTATGGTCCTTCGGGTCGTCCTGATATGGCGCTGTTTCGATTCATCGAACAGGCATTACGCGGAGAGGCACTCACCGTCTTCGGTGATCCGATCCGTGACTTCACGTATATCGATGACATCACCTGTGGAATGGAACAGGCATTGCTGGCTCGTGCAGTCGGGACGTATAACCTCGGCGCGAATCAGCCGGTCTCCGTCCGCACTCTAGCTGAACGGATCGGTCAACGGTTTGATGTGCCCGTGCAAACTCAAACTGCACGACGTGGGGACGTGACGATGACATGGAGTGATACGACGGCTGCAAAAGAAGCATTCGGTTACCAACCGTCAATCGAGATCGATGTTGGACTGGAGCAGGTGATCGCGTGGCATCAAAACCGCTGATTCGAACGTTTCTGTATCTGACGCTTACCGGGCTTGTCATCTTTTTACTGCTCCGTTTTTTCTTGGAGTTACCGGTCTCGTATCGGTACATTGAAGCTTTATTCAAGAGTCCCTGGACGATCCTTGCGACCTTGACGTATGCGATCGCCTTTTATTTACGCGCGGTCGCCTGGCGCCGCGCCGATGCCAAACGTGCACCGACTGCTGTATACCTGTCGAGCCTGTATCTCGGACTGACGATCAATCATCTCTCACCGGTCAAACTGGGAGAGATGATCCGACTCGTGACGGCGAGAGCCGTCGGAAGTCCATGGAAACAGACGAGCGCGATCTTCGTCTTACAACGAAGTATTGACTTGATCGTTCTGTGTACCTTCATTCTGATCGGTTGGTTGTTTCACCCAATCGTCTTGCTCGTCGCGCTCCTTGCGACCGCGTTATTGCTCGTGTTACGCCGACATGTCCCGCATCTCCCATCGCTCGTTCTGTTCGGAACGCTCGCTTGGGCAGTCGAGGCACTCGCCGTCTTCCTCCTCTTGCACGGAGCAGGTATCGATGTGTCCTTCCCGACGACATTGATTGCGATGAGTGCCGGTGTCCTGTCCGGTGTGATTCAGTTCACGCCGGGTGGCCTCGGTACGTATGAACTTGCGATGGGTACAGTGTTACGGCAAGCCGGTGTTGCCCATGCGTACGACGTTGCCTTGATGACGCACTTCTTTAAATATGCCTTTGCTTTTCTCATTCCGCTGTACGTTCTCATTCGGCATCCGGCTACGCTTCGGTTGTTGGTTCGTCAGCTCAAATACACTGATTGGAAAGGAGGAAGACGATGAAAAGTGCTTCTCGCTTTGAAAAAGTCGCAGCACGCGCCTGGAACTTACTCAATGAAGGAAAACCCTTCACACCCATTTTTACGATCGGCGTCTTCTTGACGTACGCCTTATGGACGCAGATGCCACTCGCAGAAGCTGGTCTTGGTTTCATCGTGACGCTTCCTTTATTTATCTTGCTTTGGCGTTATGACTTTCCGTTATTTTTACGAAATTACCTTTGGATCCCGGTCATCGTTTGGCTGTTCCTTCGGGGTACGAATGCAGATTACTTACCTTTGTTCGCCTATGGCGCAGGTCTCTATTTCTTCTTTACGATTTTTTTCTGGGGAACGATCTATTATCATCTCCGGATCGGAACGCGCTGGACGAACTTCACGCGTTTTTGGAAACTCGTTCTGAAGAATAGTGATTCGACAAGTGGTAACGCGCAGGAGCAACTGCCTAAGGTTGCTCTGTTGCTCATGTACTGGTGGACGGCAAGTGACGCATCGACACTCGACATGACGTTCGTCTGGTTCCCAATTGGTCTATTCGTCTTTGCATGGATCCTACATCACTACCTGTTCGACTGGAAACCGAAGTTGCCCGAGGCAATGACGGCAGATGCCGATCTTCCGACTTCAGAAAAAGTCTATGTTCTGATTGTCGACGGGATGCGTAAAGATCGCTACATGGCAGCAAACACGCCGTTCCTCGAACGATTGCGTCAGGAAGGAACGGAATATACGAATATGGAGACTGTCTACCCTGCCCGGACCGTCGTCTGCTTCAGTTCGATGTTCACGGGTGCTCGCCCAGAAGATCACGGCATTCATTCGAACATGGTCTGGAATACGACCGGTGTTAAAACGGATACTGTCTTCGATCGTCTCCGTGCCGTCAATAAATCAGGAAAAATTCTTGGCATCGCGCACCTTGTCGATGCGTTCGGTTCAACCGATGTACGGACCGTCACGGCGGTCATGCATAACGATGTCGCGGATCGAAATATCATAGAACGTGCCAAACAAATCGTCCATGAAGAGGATCCGGATCTGCTCGCGATTCAGTTGATTGGAACGGATCAAACAGGACACAGTCGGGGCACCCTCTATTCCGAGTATGTTCAAAAAATCGAAGAAGCGGATGCATTACTCGCTGAATTTTGTGAGGAGCTCGATCGTCTCGGTAAACTCGAGGATGCGACACTCATCGTCATGGCAGATCACGGTCAAGCGGACGGAATCGGTGGACACGGTCACTTGGATGAAGGCGAACGGTTCGTTCCGTTCTGGATGTATGGTAAGAACGTTCATGCCGGTCTGAAAGTGGATACGCACCGCCATATCTTGTCACTCGGACCGACGATCACAAAAGTCCTAGGGGCAGACATCCCGCACGATAGCCGTGGTGTGCTGTTGACAGAAGCGTTCAAGGAGGCGAAGTCTAAATGAAGATCATCGTCTTTTTACCGGCCCACAATGAGGAAGTGTCGCTCCCGCTCGTCTTAAAACGAATTCCGGACATGATTGACGGCATTCCAGTCGAGACCCTCGTCATCGACGACGGCTCAGTGGATGCGACGAGTACGATTGCGCGTCAACACGGCGCACATGTCTATCGGTTCGAACAAAATCAAGGACTCGGCGCTGCAGTCCGGGAAGGACTCCGCCAGTCCTACGAACTCGGCGCTGATGTTGCTGTCATGATTGATGCGGATAACGAATATCCTGCCGATCAAATTCCAGATATCGTCCGACCGATCTTACACGATCAGGCCGACTACGTATTCGGTTCCCGCTTCCTCGGTACCGTCGACGGGATGCGGCTCTATCGCTATATCGGCAATCATGTCTTCACGTGGTTGCAATGCCTTTTATTGAAACGTAAAATCCATGATGGTCAAAGCGGGATGCGTGCTTTTTCACGCGCAGCGTGTCACCATGCTGAGATCATTCACGATTATAACTATGCCCAAGTATTGACCCTCAATCTCGTCCGAAAAGGCTTCCGCCTTCACGAAGTCCCGATCCGTTATCGGGTCCGGGAAGCAGGAAAGTCTTTTATCCGTCTGAATTATGTCCAACGTGTCCTCCCAGCGATTTACCGGGAGTGGCGACGACCAATCACACAGCTTAGCGTTGAAGAACGCATGGAACGAAAGGAGCACCTCGGATGAAACGCCTTCTTTTGCTACCGCTCCTCCTGCTCTCACTGTTCGTGAGCACTTCCACGGTTTCCGCTTATAGTTACGGAGACCCAGGAAAGGAAGCTTTTGCGGAAGCCTATAAACAATTTGAAGAACAACTCGATGCTAAGGATTACGCGCTTGCGAAAGAGACGCTTGCCGCCTATGATAAAGAATTCAAACTGTATTTCCCTGAAGCGAAAGCGAAGATCGACACGGCTCTCGAACAAGAAGATGCAGAGGCTGCCAAACAAGCGTACCGCGTCGCTCTCCGTCAAAATATCGAACGTCGCCTGCACTTTGCTGAAGAGCAGTTCGAGGACTTCGGTCAAGCGAAACTCTTACTCGCGAAAGCCCGCGGGACATACGATGTGCTCGCACCTTACGTCAAGGAAAGCAAGAATGCACAAACATCCGATGACGTGTATACTGCATTTGATGAATCATTAAAGGCACTCGGAAATCCTGGTCTGTTTGGGGTCGGGAAAAAAGCGAGTGATGAAGAATCCTTCAAGAAAAACATTACGATGATCGAAGATACGTTGACGCCTCTCTTCGTCCTGCCGGGTGAAGAAAAAACAGGCGTCTTCACAGAAGAAGACTCCTTCCTCGGTCAAACGTTCGGAACGGACGCGATTTGGAAATTGATTGCGCTCGGACTCGTCATCGTCCTCATCGTCATCGTCGTCATTGGTCAATGGAAGAAGAAACGCCGCTCATAAGGAGGAAGACAGATGGATTTTCAAGCGTTTTTGATTACGCTTCGGGAGTGTCTCGAGGCTGTTCTCATCGTTGGGTTGATCTTAGGTTATCTCGATCGATTGAACGCTCCACAATATAAAAAGTGGGTCTACGCAGGTGTCGGGTTGGCACTTCTCGCTAGCCTTGGTGTCGCGTTCCTGTTCCAAGTCGTTTTTACGAGTTTTGCGAGCTTCGGAAGCGATACGTATCTTCGTCTCGGCATCATGATGGTCTCCGTCCTGCTCTTGACACACATGGTCCTCTGGATGGGAAAAGAAGCGAAAGAGAATCAAAAAGCCTCCCAAGCGAAGGTCGCAGCTGCCGTCTCGACGGGTAGTGCCATCACGATGATCATCCACTCCTTCCTCGTCATCGTTCGAGAAGGAATTGAGACCGTCTTCTTCTTCGCTGCCATCTCAGGTGGGGAAATCGAAAAAGTACTAACGAGTTACGGTGCGGTTTCCGGTCTGTTACTCGCCTTGATTTTCGGATACTTATTCGTTTCCGGCTCTATGAAGATTCCCGTCAAACGCTTCTTCCAAGTAACGGGCGTACTCATTCTATTTATCGCAGCCGGCATGCTCGTCCAAACGATTGGACGCTTCCAAGATCTTGGTTTGCTCGGTAGTCTCTTGATGAATGCTGACGGCACACCAGCTGCTGTATATAACATCGTCGGCTTCATGCCGGAGCACTACATCGATCAGGTGCAATACTTGCGTGATACAGGAAACTCAACATTGATCAGTGGACAGATCGGAACGTTCATGGGTGCGATGTTCGGATACAGCCATAACCCCTCGCTCGAACAAGTCGTCGCTTGGTGGGGCTACTTCGCCTTTGCCGGTTGGATGTTGCTCCGTCAAAACAAACCATCGAAGTCATCAAAGTCCTTACAGGAGGTTTCTTGACCGTCCGAAGCGATCGTTCACGTCCGCGTGGACGATCGCTTTTTTGGATCACGTTGCTATTCATCGGTGGCTGGATTGGTTTACGGATCAGTTACGTCAGTCCCTTCATCGCGAGCTACGATATTGCGAACTTCACGTTAGCTGTGACCGATTATGATCTGGCTGATTTACGTCCGCACTTTCCGGGTTATCCCTTTTTCATCTTATTTGCCAACCTGTTTCTGCCGCTGATGATACCTGTCAAAGCGCTCGGACTCGTCTCTACACTAGGACTGGCAAGTGCGCTCTTGCCACTTTACTCGCTCTTTCGCCGTCATGCCTATGATACGGCTCGGCTGATCGCTGCCTTTACCGTTCTCTCCACTGCCTCACTCGTGACGTTCGCTGCGACAGGGATGTCGGATGGGCTCGCCCTCGGACTACTCGTCTGGTACGGCTGGAGCATCGAACGCGCACGGCATCAGATTCGTCGCTGGCTTCCGTATCTTCTGTTCGGTTTACTGATGGCGACTCGCCTATCCTACGCGCCGTTTGGTTTCATGTTGCTTGTCCTGCTGTGGCAGGTACGAAAGGATTACTGGCAACTCATATCCGAGTGCGCCCTTCTTGTTCTGGCACAGCTTGCTTGGTTGCTCCCGGTCGCTTTTTCTGTCGGTGGACCCTATTCGTTTCTTCAATTATCACTCCGCTTCGTCAGCGGTCATTTTTCCGATTGGGGTGGTTCTGCTCAGACCGATGATGCTTCTATCGTTCAACGATTTGTTCAGACGCTTCAGCAACTCTTCTGGCATGGGATCGGCTATGGCACGTGGATCGGACTAGTGTCAGGACTGATGCTGTTTTTACGAAAACGTTGGGCGGTCAATGTCGCTTGGGGAGCGACGGCTGGACTCTATTTCGTCTGGGTCTGGCTCGGACAAAACATCGATAAACCCCGTCATGTCTTACCGCTTGTCCTATTGCTACTCATCTGGTTGATCCGTCAGCTTCCGTTGCGGATGTATCTGCCGTTTTTAGTCATTCAGTTGACGATCGGTAGCCTCGCGTTAAACGAGCAAGCCACGCGTCCTCCGGCGACGATTGAACTAGCGCGTTACGTAGCGACTCTTCCAATCGGCGCGACAGTCTTTACCGACGAGGAAGCTCGCCAATTCCAGTCCGAACGACCGGATGCCGCGATCGTTCCGATCGGATCGATCAGTAAATGGAACGCAGAACCAAAATCCGACCAGAGTTACGTGACTGGTCGATTGCTCGAGCGCCTCCACGCTCAAGGCGTGCGACCAAACGTCAAACAAATCGTTCGCTTCACGAGTGATACCCGATACGAACCGGAAGACGCGCAAGCGATGCTGTATCAACTAACGCCTTGACGGCACGACTACATGTATACGAAAAACCATGTCGATTCCCGAATGACACCGTGGAAATCGACATGGTTTTTTTCATTGCTGCGTATCGTAACGACGTTCCATATAATCAAAGGTACCGCCGCTGATTTCAATCGTCCGGACTGGTTCGAAGCCGAGACGACGATACAGTCGCTGTGCCCCGGCGTTCGTTTGATCAGCGTTTAAGGTGAACGCTTGTAGTCCTCGTTTTTCCCCTTCTTCCGCTGCTGCCTGCAATAGTTCTGTTCCAATTCCTTTTCCACCATGACGCGCGTCAACCGATAAAGTATCCAAGTAATAGACCGGTCCTTCCGTCTCGACATCGATCTGGATATCTTGACCCGTCCAACGTTTCAGTTGTGCTTTGATCGGTTCGTCGAGTCGTTTCGCATCCGTCCCGGCATATGCAATGACGATACCTGCTACTTCACCCTCGATGATTTTCACGAGGATGTTCTCATGGCTCAGTCGATTTCCTGTTTCAGCGACGAAGTACGCGAGTCTCTCTAAAACTTCCTCCCGCTTTGTCGTTCCCGTCAGTGTCTCAGCAATCTCATGAATCGCCTGCTCAATCAACGGGGCAATCTGTTGCGCTTCAGAAGCATGTGCTTGTCGAATCATCTCATCCTTCTCCTTTCGTTTTTCTAATCCATGAACCTGAAAAATCGGACTCGACGGTGTCGAATCCGATACATGATTTTGTTAGACATTCATCTGTCTCACTGCGTGACTTTTTGTACGACAGGTGCCGGTACGATGACAGGCTCCCGTGTCATGACAGCCACGACACGTCCAGCGATCGCTACAGCCAGTAACGTATATAACGTTAAGCTGAGCGGCAGATAGACGAGTGAGATCACTAACACGATGGCATCGAGTCCGAACAAGATCGTTCCGATCGATAGACCTGTCAGTTTGCTGAGTCCCATCGATAGCAAATCGTCTCCACCTGTTGCCGCTCCACTTTTCAAAACAAGTCCGAGACCATATCCGGTCACGATTCCGCTAGCGATCGCTGCGATGAGCGTCGCTGGCCAAGCCTGTTCTGGAAAGTGGAACAAATCGAGTCGGTGCCACATCTCATAAAAGACTGATAACGCACCTGCTGAGAGTAACGCTTCGCTGACGAAACGTTTCCCTTTGAAGTACAAGGCACCGATGAAAAATGGAATATCGAGCACGATCATTGAGATCGAAGGATTGATATCAAAAAAGTATCGACCGAGCAACGATAATCCGATAAAGCCGCCTTCTGCTAATCCGAACTGTTCATTCAATGTGTAGTAACCGAACGCCATGATCAGCGTCCCGGTTAAGATGGTTGCGATTCGTTTCATGTTTTATTGTCCTCTCCCGTTTACATCGTGGGAGAGGTTTTATACGTCCCGTTTGGGTATTCATCTATTTTCGCTCTCCCTGATTTTTATAAGCCATTACCGTCTGTTCGTTATGACCGGTACTGCTAAAAATCAGGTAAGCTGAATAGATGATTGGTCCTCTCGGTATCCATCGGTTTCCACCCCTTCATTAAAAATCTATTTTCATTATAACCCGAATTTCAGTAACTAAAACAGTTTTACGCATTCTTCACATAATCCAAACACTTTTGCTCACTCATTCACAATTTAGACAAGATTATGCTCAATGTTGAACAAACTACTTGAAAACGACCTTGTGAAGGATTACACTAAGTATATCAAATGAATGTGATATTTATCACAAACAAAACACAAAGGAGACTTTACCCATGAAAGTAGCAGTCATCGGATGTACACACGCAGGAACAGCAGCAGTCAAAGAACTCGCTTCACAACAAGACGTCGAGATCACCGTTTATGAGCGGAATGACAATGTATCGTTTCTCTCTTGTGGAATCGCGCTTCACGTCGGTGGTGTCGTCAAACATGCGGAATCGCTTTTCTACTCATCACCAAGTGAACTCGCTGAACTCGGCGCTGAGATGCGTCTGAAACATGATGTACTTGAAATCGATAGTGAACGCCAAACGATCGTTGCGAAAAACCTCATGACTGGTGAAGTCGTTCACGATACGTACGATAAACTCATCATGACGACTGGATCATGGCCAATCATTCCGATGCTTCCCGGCATCGAATTGAATCAGATCGAGCTCTGTAAAAACTATCACCACGCTCAAACAATCATTGAAAAAGCGACAGATGCAGAGCGGATCACAGTCGTTGGTGCAGGGTATATCGGTGCTGAACTCGTCGAAGCGTTTGAAGCATACGGAAAAGACGTCACGTTCATCGATAGTGCGGATCGCATTCTCAACAAATACCTCGACCGCTCGTTCACTGACGTCATCGAACGTGAATTGACAGACCGTGGTATTCGCCTCGAACTCGGACAAACCGTCCAAAGCTTCAAAGGGGAAAACGGCGCCGTGACACACGTCGTCACAGACAAAGGAACGTTTGAAACGGACCTCGTCATTCTCTGTGTCGGTTTCCGCCCAAGTACGGAACTCTTAAAAGGACAGGTCGACATGCTACCGAACGGTGCCATCATCGTTGACGATTATATGCGGACAAGCAACCCGAACATCTTTGCTGCTGGTGACAGCTGTGCCGTCTATTACAATCCAGCTCGGACACATGCCTATATTCCACTCGCAACGAATGCTGTCCGGATGGGAACATTAATCGGTAAAAACTTACGCGCACCAAAGATTCGTTACCAAGGAACACAAGGCACATCTGGTCTTCGCCTATATGATTTGAACATCGCGTCGACTGGTTTGACAGAAGAAGCGGCACCCTTGTTCGGACTCGAAGTGAGTAGCACGACAGTCACAGATGCGTATCGCCCAGAGTTCATGCCAACAGCAGAAGACGTCCAATTGAAGCTCGTCTTCGAGACAGCAACCCATCGTGTCGTCGGTGCACAAATCATCTCAAAAGTGGATTTGACACAAGCGATGAACACACTGTCAGTCGCGATTCAAAATGATATGACACTTGAAGAGCTCGCTTTCGTCGACTTCTTCTTCCAACCGCACTACAACAAACCGTGGAACTTGCTGAATCAAGCAGCTCTGCAAGCGATGAATGAGCGTCAATCCGCTCGTGTCTAAGCGCATTACACGATCAATCAAATGAGGCTGACTTAAAAAAAGAATGACGCGTCTTTTCACGCCCTTTCCTCAGGCGAGACACAAGCCAGTTTTCCTGCTTCGTTGAAGCAGGAAAGCGGGTCTTGTTCGTCTCTGACAGCGCATAAATGCGCTTGTTCCTGTAGGAGTGGCGTGTGACGCGTCATTCTTTTTGTTACGAGATAAGGATGGCAGATCATCATTCTGCCACACTTATCTTTGTAGAGACTGACTTTTGAGTCAGCCCCGTTTTAGACTGAAGACACCAGTTATATCGTCTTTTTCTCCGATTCAGTCTCAAATAGATGTTGCCAGTCTTGATACGGCATCGTGCCATTCACTGTTTCCATATCAAAGCGTAACGGTGCAATCAATTCGAGCGAATTGCCATCTGGATCCTCGAAGTAGATCGCCGCGTGCGCATGTGGATGGTTATCGAGAACAAGCGGTTGATCGGCTGCCGCTACACCAAAGGCGGATCGGACTTCAATCCCTCTCTCCTTTAACCAGTCCTGTGCTTTATCGATATTTTCTTGCTCCATCCGAAACGCCACATGTCGAATCGATGGATGATACGGTAACTCGGCTTGACCAGCTCTCCATAAACCTAACCAACTCTTGCCATGCTCGATCCAAAAGAAAGCGACGCGTTCATTTCGGAACGCACATGCTAGACCTAATTTTTCGTAAAAGACAATCGATCGTTCAAGTTCTTTGACCGGTAAATGAGCTTCATACAGTCCAGTAATCATCTTCTTCACACTCCTTTTTTTCTAGTGTAAACCATCAATTTCCAAATTTACTATCATCAGAAACGTTTAATCCGACCTGTTGAGGGAACATACACCCTATACCAAAACCAACTTTCAGGAGGAATGTTTACATGGCTGCATCGAAAAATCCGTTAACCCAATACTTCAATGACGATTTCCCAAAACAATATCAGGACGCACCAGCGGTTCAAGCAAAAATGGAACCTGTTCCCGATTGTGGCGAAGAGAGTTATAAAGGCTCTGGCAAATTGATCGGCAAAAAAGCACTGATTACGGGTGGCGACTCCGGCATCGGCCGAGCAGCAGCAATCGCCTACGCTCGTGAAGGGGCTGACATCGTGCTCAACTACTTACCAGAAGAACAACAGGATGCTGAAGAGGTCAAAGCACTCGTTGAAGCAGCGGGACAAAAAGCATATCTCTTACCTGGTGATTTAAGTGATGAATCGTTCTGTGGACAACTCGTCAAAGAAGCACACAAATCGCTCGGCGGGCTCGACATTTTGGCACTTGTCGCTGGTAAACAACAAGCTGTCGAAGATATTCTCGACCTGTCAACGGAGCAATTACGTAAGACATACGAAATCAATGTCTTCTCCCTTTTCTGGGTCGTCAAAGCAGCCTTGCCACTCTTAAAAGAAGGGGCTTCGATCATCACGACGACATCCGTTCAAGGATACAACCCAAGCGCGAACCTCTTGGATTATGCATCGACGAAGTTTGCCATCAACGGGTTCACGCGCGGACTCGCTAAACAAGTCGCGCCAAAAGGAATCCGTGTCAACTCCGTCGCACCTGGTCCGATTTGGACACCACTTCAAATCTCGGGCGGTCAGCCAAGCGAGAACATTCCAGAGTTCGGACAGGAAACACCACTGAAGCGCAGTGGTCAACCGGTCGAACTGTCGGATGTGTATGTTTTCCTCGCTTCAGACGCTGCAAGCTATGTTACAGCGCAAATCTATGGTGTCACAGGCGGAATCGAATTAGCATAAGAATTGCATTTGACGGGAATGACTCAAAAGTCAGTTTCTACAAAGACCAGGGTGGCAGAATGATAATCTGCCACCCTTTTCTCGTAAAAAAAGAAGTGCTCGTTACACGCGACTCCTACAGGAAAAAGCGCATTTTTGCGCTGTCAGAGACAAACAAGACCCGCTTTCCTGCTGAAGAAAGCAGGAAAGCTGGCTTGTGTCTCGCCTGAGGAAAGGGCGTGAAAAGACGAGTCACTCTTTTTTGAGTCAGCCCCCTTTACGTATATCTTAACGGGATATCAGTTGCATCACCGGGTACCATTTAGTCTAATGAAAGTATTAACGATGAAGGAGTGAATCAGATGACTGAAAAAGAAAAGATGATTCAAGGGGAACTCTACTTAGCACAAGATCCGGAACTCGTAGCTGACCGTATCCGAGCACAATCGCTCTGTTATGAGTTCAATCAATTGAGTGTTCATGATGGGACTAAACGGAAAGCACTTCTTCAACAATTATTCCAGACGGAGCAAGCCGACTTTTACATTGAACCGACCTTTAAATGTGATTATGGCTATAACATCACATTAGGGGCTCGCTTTTATGCCAATTATGACTGTGTCTTGCTCGATATTTGCCCGATTACGATTGGTGACAACTGCATGCTTGCTCCAGGAGTACATATCTATACTGCGACCCATCCACTCGATCCTGTCGAGCGCAACAGCGGTTATGAATTCGGAAAACCGGTCGTCATCGGAAATAATGTCTGGATCGGTGGACGTGCGGTCATCAATCCCGGTGTGACGATCGGAGATAATGCTGTCATCGCCTCAGGTAGTGTCGTCGTCAAGGATGTACCGGCAAACAGCGTCGTCGGTGGAAATCCAGCCCGAGTCATCAAAACAATCTAATTCTCATCAAATTCTAATCTGTTCCTCAGCTTCCTTTCACATGGTCTGGTTATTCTATGTATAAGAACAACAGCCACTACTAAAGGAGGACATCATCATGACTGAAAAACGAACAGATAAAGGGAATAAACGTTTCAAAAAAGGAATCGCTACACTTGCCGTAACGGGTACAGTCTTAACAGGAGCCGGAGCGTTTCTTCTCTTCACAGGTCCAGGACACTCTCTCGTCAACTCGACGGTCACCACTTCACAGCAGGCAGAGCAAAAAGTCGAAGCTGCTTCGCGCCAAGTCGAACAAAAGCTTCCTGCTTCGATGCGTGACGATCAAGAAATCGAAGGCACATTGCAAAAAGTATCGGATCGTTCGATGACGATTGACGTCAACGGTGACACTCAGACGTATGACTTTGCTTCGTCAGTCGAACGCGAAGCCGTGCAAGAAGGCGATTGGGTCAAAATCGATCTGAATGCGAATCAGCAAATCACGGAACTTGAGCGAGAAGATCAAGATGATCGGAATGACCGAGAGGACGATGGCAATCGCTCAGATGATTCATCGGATGATGCGAATGAACGATACGGCATCCTTCGTGCCCTATCACAAAGTGAATTGACACTCGAACAAGATGGACAAGAGACGGTCTACGCGATTGCGGATCGTGCGGAACGCGACGCTGCGAAATCTGGGGATATCGTAAAAATCGAATTGAATGCGGACGGTCAAGTCCGTGAAATCGACCGTGACGATGACGACGAGGATCGTAATGCTACACGCGACGAAGACCGTGACGATGCACGGGAGCAAGAAGTCCGCGGCACGCTCGCTAAAATAACGAATCAAGAGATCATCATCGAACAAAACGGTGCACAAAAGTCATACTCTCGTGCATCAAACATGGAACAAGATGATGACGTCCGCGTCGGTGGTTCCGTCAAACTTGAGTTGAACGCGTCAGACGAAGTAACAGAAATCGATGAATGATCATTAAAGGAGGATGTTTATGCCAACCACCATCTTAATCGTTGAGGACGATGCGAAAATCGCACGCCTCCTTGAACTCGAACTCCAATATGCCGGGTACGCGACACGTGTCGCCTCTAACGGAAAAGATGGTCTCGCTGCCGCTGAGCATTCGGTTGATCTCGTCTTACTCGACGTGATGATGCCGGAGCTGAGCGGCTTCGAGGTGTTGCGCAGGCTCCGCGGAAAAGGCATTCATGTCCCCGTCATTATGCTAACAGCACGTGGAGAAGTTTACGATAAAGTCGCAGGACTCGATCTTGGTGCGAATGATTATGTGACGAAACCGTTCGAGATGGAGGAACTCCTTGCCCGGATCCGGGCGTTACTCCGCACTCCGGCTTCAACGAATAACGCATCGCGCACGTTACAGTTCGCTGATCTTGTACTCGACCTTGATCGACACGAAGCATTTCGCGATGAATTGCGACTCGATTTGACACCACGTGAGTTCGAACTCCTGACGTATTTACTCGAAAACAAGGAACATGTCCTGACACGCGAACAAATCCTAAATCGCGTCTGGGGGTACGATTACTTCGGCGAGACGAATATCGTCGACGTCTACATTCGTTATCTTCGGAAAAAAGTCGATGCCCACCCTCCTGCTTTGATTCAGACCGTTCGTGGAGTGGGGTATGTGCTACGGGAGGCGACGTCATGAAGCTTCGAACGAAACTTGCTTTATCCGTCACCGCCTTCACGACACTCTTATTGTTACTTTCGTTCATCGTCGTGACCTTCGTCGTCCGCAATCATTTGATTGAATCCCGTTATACGCAGCTTGAACAGGCAGAGGAATTGATGGAGGATGATTCATCGGTCCGGGCATTACTGACGCTTCATGAAGATTCCGTCGTCTTATCGAACGAAGATGGACGATGGGTCATTTCAAACGATAAAGAGGATGACAACTCTTCTACCGTTAACGGAGACGTACGAGCAAGTGACCTCCCTGGTATCCCGCGCTCGAACGAACCTTTCAAGTCTGGCGATTGGTTCGGTATCGTCTATCAGGATCAAGCCTATTTATTCGAAGATGAAAGCGTCGATGATACGGTCTCGACACTCATCTTGACCTTCACCATCGTGTTGGTCGTCGGAATCGTCATCGCGTTCATCAGTAGCTTCTGGATTGCATATCAGACGCTTCGCCCGCTCAGGCAACTGAATGATACGATGCAACGGATCTCGTCTTCTGGAACGCTTGAGACTGTGCAGACCGAACGCGATGATGAGATCGGTCGCCTCGGTCATGTCTTCAATCAGATGATTGGGCGTGTCGATCAGACGATGGAACAACAACGGCAGTTCGTCGCCGATGTCTCGCATGAGATGAAGACACCGCTGACCGTCATCGAAGGGTATGCGCAATTATTGAAGCGATGGGGCAAAACGAAGCCGGACGTCCTTGATGAATCGATTGAAAATATCTTACAGGAGACGCATGCGATGCGGACGACCTTGATCGAGCCCATGCTCGAACTGTCTCGTCTCGGTTATGAAGAAACGTCTGTCGAAGAGATTGACTTAGCCGAGCTTGGGAGCGAACTCGCTGATCGGATGTATCACGCGACAGGGACGATCATCCCTGTTGATGCCTCTGGAACAATCCTGGCGAATCGCGAAGCGGTGCTACGCATCTTGACGATTTATATCGATAACGCCCTGAAATATGCCACTTCTCCTGAATTGCATCTGCGCAAGGAGCGACTCGCTGTTCTTGATCGAGGAACATCTCTAACGAACGAAGAACGTACCCGGTTATTTGACCGGTTTTACCGACTTGATGCAGCACGCGATCGTTCAGGAAGTGGACTCGGATTGTCGATTGCTGCTGCACTTGCGACGACACACCATTTTCAGGTCGGTAGTGAAGCGCGTCAGCCAGATGGCAGTTGTTTCTATCTGATTCCCGAGCAGTCTAAATGAAACTTTTTCTACATTTGTGTCGTACACTTAAGGAAGAACGTCACATGATGAAAGAAGGAATTTCACGATGGCTAAAAAACGTTGGGGTGGACTTGCTGTTGCCGGCGCCTTTCTCTTAACGAAAGGAAAGGTCATCCTTGCCTTATTGAAACTTTCGAAGTTTGGAGGCACTCTGATTTCGTTCGGAGTTTCGCTTCTCTTTTACGCTCAAGTATTCGGTGTCTGGTTCGGAGTCGGATTGCTCTATCTCCTATTCATTCATGAGATGGGACATCTACTCGCTGCGAAACGACTCGGTTTTAAAACGGGTCCCGCGATTTTCGTACCGTTCATGGGAGCCGTCATCGGAATCAAAGATACGTTCCGGACACCAAAACAAGAAGCGATTCTTGCGTACGGTGGACCACTCGCGGGTCTTGTGTCCCTGATTCCGCTTGCGATTGGATACGCTGTGACGGGAAATGACTTTTGGCTCGTCATCTTCCATCTCGGAGCTCTATTGAATCTCTTCAACCTACTTCCCGTCAGTCCGCTTGACGGCGGACGGATTCTTGCGGGACTTCCGATCATCGTTTGGGTCGCTGGTCTTGCTGCCTTGATTGCTTACGGCATCACGAACTTCAGCCTGATTCTGCTCTTGATTGCTTTCTTCGGCGGCAGTGCTGTCTGGAAACGGTATAAGTTCGCAAAACAATATGAGGCGAACCGATCGACCTTGATGTTATACCGTGCTGCACGCGAACGCGTCTTACGCGCAAAGGCGGAGCAGGAACGTGCAAACGCTGAAGTCGTTCTTGCACCGGAAGTGGAGGAAGAACAAACGGTCGAAAGTACGTACGATCCGATTGCTTGGTCGCTTCGTCTCGATTTACAAGATTTGCGACAAGCGAGTCCAGAAGAGGCACGTCAGGAAGCGGACGATCTGTTACGGTATCAATATGATGCTGCGAACGACTACGATGCGTTGTTGCGACGAATCGATCAGCGGATCGAACCGCTCCGACTCGCTGAAGAGTCGGTCCAGTATCACCAGATGCCGAAAAAACAACAAACGATCACCTTACTCGCTTACTTGGCGCTCGGTGCCATTTTATTCATTGCTTTCGAGTACTCGAAAGGGTACTTGCCTACACCATCTTAAAACGAGTTCCATCGGATGCGCTTCATGGCGCATCCTTTTTTCATGGAACGAACACATTGACTAGAGTGATTTCTTGCATCTCTTCATAGAAGCGACTACTCTGAGTAAAACCCTACTTACCACTTGTCTAAAAAAGGAGGCTCTCCTTCCATGAATAAAAACACTGCCCGTTTGGGTGAAGCACCTGTCAACCAGCTCTTACTTAGTCTCTCCTTGCCGGCAATGGTCGGGATGCTCGTCACGGCACTCTATAATATCGTCGATACGATTTTCGTCGCTCAAGGCATCGGTACGGCTGCCGTTGCCGCTGTCGGAATCGCTTTCCCCGTCCAGCTCGTGTTGATGGCAATCGCCAACTCGATTGGGATCGGGGGGGCTGCGATTGCGTCACAACGGCTTGGTCAAAAACAGACGGATGGTGCCAGTCGTGCTTATGCGAACGTCTTGATAGCGGTTTTCTTCATCAGTATGCTCGCCATCATCAGTGCTTTCATCTTCGTCGAACCGTTACTTCGTCTCTTTGGAGCGACAGATGAAATCATGCCGTATAGCATCGATTTCTTACGCGTCCTCTTGATCGGATCTCCTTTCTTCATGTTGACGATGGCGTCGAGTGCAATGTTACGCGCAGAAGGACGCGCGAACTATCAGATGCGCGTCATGTTGACGACGGTTGCCATCAACATCGTCCTGACACCTCTGTTCATCTTTGGTCTTGATTGGGGCATCCAAGGTGCTGCACTCGGGACAGTCGTTGCGCAAATCGTCGGTGCTGCACTTGTTTTCCGATTCTTCTTTACGAAACGTCGGCAAACGGGGTTAACACTCGATCGGAATGCTTTCAAACCCGATTTCCGTTTAACGTTTCGGATGATGCAAATCGGATCATCGTCGTTCATCATGCAAGTCTCCCAATCGATTTTGTTCATCACCGTCAACCACATGCTCGTCCGGTACGGGGGTACGACAGAACTAGCGACGTTTGCGGTCATCAATAAGTTCATGGCGCTTGTCGGTATGCCGATCATGGGGATCGTACAAGGGATGCAACCGATCGTCGGGTATAATTTCGGTTCTCGGCAATTTAGCCGGATGTCGCTTGCCATCAAACTCGCAATCCGTTACGGCTTATCGTTATCAATCAGCTTGTGGTTACTGATTCAACTGTTCCCCCGTTTTTGGGTCGGCTTGTTCACGGAAGAAGCAACACTGCTGCAGGAAGGCTCGAGTGCGATGCGCATCTTATTCGCTCTATCGTTCGTCTATGGGATTCAAATGATTGTCAACGGGATGTATCAATCGCTCGCCAAAGCAAAAGTCGCTTTATTCTTGTCCTTGTCACGCCAAACGTTATACACGATTCCACTCGTCCTAATCTTACCCCTGTTCTTCGGTGTCAATGGTGTCTGGTTCGCTTTCCCGATCGCTGATGCGATGGCTGTCTTGACGGCCCTTGTCTTCGCCTATAAAGATCGCGTTCTGTTATTTAAGCCGGAGGAATACGTCGCAGAGGAACAAAAAGTCGCCACCGCGAAGTGAATGGAAGAGATATCAGATCATCTGCCTTGCAGATGGTCTTTTTTGATGGACTTCTATAATACGAACATGTATTCTGTTACTAGTGAATGACAGAAAGGAGCCTGCTACATGTATACATTAGCGATTGACTTTGAAACGGCAAATCGGAATAGCCGAAGTATTTGTGCGTTTGGTTGGTCCGTTCTCTCTAACGGTCGCGTCACGGAGAGTAAACAGGTCTTAATCAATCCAGAAGAAAACTTCGATGCCGGAAACATCCGGGTTCATGGAATTCGTCCGAGTGATGTCTTCGATGCACCGACGTTACCTGAAGCGATGGAAGCACATGGCTTATACGATTTAATTGCAGGTGCTCAACTGGTCGTCGCCCACAATGCATCATTTGATATGGGGGCGCTCCAAAAAGCGATTCAAAAATACGATATGTACCAGATGCCTGCTTTCACGTACGGTTGCACGGTCAAGTTATCCCGCAAACTGTATCCGTGGTTGCCGAACCATCGATTGAATACGATGGCAGAATTCCTCAACGTCTCTTTCCAGCACCATGATGCGAAAGAGGATGCCTACGTCTGTGCCTTGCTCTTAAACGATATGTTGGAACGAACGAATCTACAGGATCCGGTCACCTTGCATACGTTTTGTGGCGTTCGGATGGGACAGGTTGCCTATTAATAAACAAAAAAATTGTAGACAACAGGGCTGACTCCAAAAAATGATGCATCTTTTCACGCCCTTTCCTCAGGCGAGACACAAGCCAGTTTTCCCGCTCTATTCGAGCAGGAAACGGGTCTCGTTTGTCTCTGACATCGCATAAATGCGCTTTTCCCTGTAGGAGTGGCGTGTGGCGCGTCATTCTTTTTATACCGAAGGATCAGAGAAGCGTTTTGTTCACTCGACATCGCTTCCTAGGGAAAAACAAGCAAGAGCGACCCTGCAGCGAAGCGAAGCGGCGCGATGCTTGTCCCAGGAAAATGATGCGAGACGAACAAAAAAGCGCAATCCTTCTCGTTAGAGAAAAATTGCACTTTACCTTCAGTCTCAAAGCACTCTAGACACGAGATCTAGAGTGCTTTTTGATGCTGTTCTATTATTTGCTTGTTTATTTGATCGGGAACCAGCCTGGACGACTTGTGATACCTGCCCATAACGCATCTGGAACGACGAGTTCTGCTTGTGCTTCTGGATCAAGTTCGGTCCGGATTGACGCAAGGTCACCCGCTTCGACTTTCTCAACCCATTTCGGTTCCATGATCAGTTCACGACCGAGGGCGATCATTGGAACGACAGCCAAACCTTGTTCGACTTCGTCCGCTGTGTGCAACGATCCGACACCGATGACAGGTACTTGTTCGCCAACACGTTCTTGGACGAGCGTGATTGGTGATGTCGTTGCATTTTCGTCACGAATCGAACCTGCGAAGAAGTCCATCACGGAAACGTGCAAGTAATCGAGGTCTTTTTTCGCCAGCTCATCGACGAGGCGCATCGTATCATCGAGTGTGATTCCTGGATTTTCGATCTCTTCTGGAGAGAAACGGTATCCGACGATGAACGAAGGATCCTGTTTCGCGACAGCTTCGACTGCATCCACGACCGCTAATGGGAAGGCGAGACGTTTTTCTAAGCTACCGCCCCATTTGTCTTCGCGACGGTTTGAGTGTGGTGAGAAGAATTGTTGAATCAAGTACGTGTTCGCACCGTGAATCTCAACACCATCAAATCCAGCTTCCATCGCACGACGTGTCGCTTGACCGAATGCTTCAACGATTGCTTCAACTTCTTCTGCCTCTAATGCACGAGGTGTCATTGCCCCTTCACGTACGGGTGCGACAGCACTTGCACTGACTGTTTGCCCACCGACGAGTTCTGGTGGTGCCATGCGACCAGCGTGGAAGATTTGTAAGATCGCTTTTGCGCCTTTATCTTGAATCGTTTTTGCAAGTCGCTTCAGACTTGGAACGAGATCGTCACGATGCGCACCGAACTCATTCGGGAATCCTTGACCGTCTGCCGTGACGTTCGCACATGCTGTAATGACCGCACTGACGCCGCCTGAACGTTCCGCATAGTACGCGAGTTCCGCATCCGATACTTCGCCGTTCTCTTGTGCCGCATAGTTCGTCATCGGTGCCATCAAGACGCGGTTTTTCAGCGTCACACCGTTTGGTAATGTAAATGGTTCAAACATTGCTTGAGTTGCCATGAGTGAAGTGCCTCCTCTAATTTCTTGAATTGAATATCGACAGTATACGCTCGTCTTCCTCTGAATAGCTACTGATGTGCTTACGTGATGTGTCACTTGCGGATCGCTTTACGACGACCACCCGGCCACCACCAGTTCCAGTGACCAAATAGTTTCATCAGTGCGGGGACGAGTAGCATCCGGACGATCGTAGCATCAATAAATATCGCAAGCGCGATACCGACGCCAAGTTGTTTAATTGGACTGACGCCCGTGAAGGCAAACGCCCCTGTGACGACGATCATGATCAAGGCAGCAGACGTAATGATTTTACTCGTCTTCGCAAGCCCCATCTCGGTCGCGTAATCGTTATCGCCTGTCTCGTCATAATACTCTTCCATTCGCGAGACGAGGAACACTTCATAATCCATCGATAAACCAAAGACGAGTGAGAAGATGAAGACCGGTGTCAGAATGCCGATCGTCTCCTGCGGAAGAACTGCGCCGGACTCGAACAAGATGACGAGTAATCCGAATGTCGCTCCTAGACTAAGCAAATTCATCAGAATCGCCTTGATTGGGATCAAGATGGACCGGAACGCAATCAGCAGGATGATGAATGTCGCCAAAACGACGACACCGACTGCTAGTGGGAGTTTCGATTCAATGGCATCATAAATTTCCTGATTGAAGGCTGCCGGTCCCCCGACAAGATAACCGTCCGCTTGCATCTTTCGCACCCAGTCTTGCGAAGCAGCATCGCCGGGATCTCCTTTTAAGTTAACATCAATTCGTGCTTGGTCGTTCTCTGATAGAAATGCCGTCAAAGCTTCGCGCCCGGCCGGAACAGCGACTAACTGCTCGAGCGTCACTTGTTGCTGTTCGGCAATCGTTGCGGCGGATACGACGGAACGTACATCGGGATCCGACTCGAGTCGAATCGTCACGTCTTCGATTTTTTCTCGTCCCACCTCTGAGGAAGCATCAGCAGATAAAATGAGGACGGCGTCCGTTCCATCGTTTCCGAATGTTTTTTCCCACGACTCAAAGGCGAGACGCGATGGATACGATTCCGGTAAAGCGGTCGCTTGCGGAATGTTCAACGTCAAATCACGTAACGGCAATAAACAAGGTAACAACAGCAATAAGGACAAAATCGTGACTGCGACCGGGCGCTTCATGACGAAACGAGCGAGGCGACGCCAACGATCTTCACTACGACCTGCTCGCTGCCGGAAGAGTCGTCCTTTCTCTAACACCTTCCCGAAAACGATCAATAGTGCCGGTAGTAACGTTAATGCACTGACGACTGCCCCGAGGACCGAAACGAGCGTCCCGATCGCAACAGCGCGGAAGACATCCACATCAATCAGCAATAGCCCGGCAAGTCCGACGAATACACAGATTCCGGAAAATAAAATTGAACGCCCTGCCGTCTCGACCGAACGGATCGCCGCCTTCCGAATATCTTGTCCGTCCTGCCGTTCTTCGCGAAATCGATTGACGTATAACAGCGAAAAATCAATTCCGAGCGCCAGCGAAATCATCGCGACCGCATTCAAGACGAAGATTGATAACTCTTGTTGCCCGGCGACGAAATAAAGAACACCGGCACCAAAGACAAAAGTAACGAGTCCCATGATCAACGGTAGGATGGCGGCAACCGGAGTACCGAAAACGAGTAGCAAGACGATCAACGCTGCTGGAATTCCAATCAACTCAGCCCGGATGAGATCATTTTTCGACGCTGTATTCAAATCATCGACGACGACTGGTTCACCCGTTAGTCGAATCGTTCCGGTATCATCCAGTTGACGTGTGACCGCAGCTGCCCATTTCGCATCAAGTGTCGGTACCCCGACCGTCACGTATCCCTTATCGTTCCGAATCGCTCGCGGATTTTCAACAGGACCAGTGACGTTCCCGACACCTTTGATATCACGGAAGCGCTCGACATGTTCCACCATCGTTTGTTGTAGATTCTCTTGATTTTCAAATAGAACGATGATCGTATGCGGATCCTGACCGAAGTCTTGATCGAGTACTGTCTCGACGCGTTGAAAATCACCGTCACGCGTAAATCCGTTTCCTTCTAGCCGATCGGGTAGTTGATAAGCGAAATATCCAAGCACGACGAGCAGGATTGCCCAAACAATCAACACTCCTCGAAAATACGTACTCATCAGATGACCAAGCCGTTGCATGATGCGTCCCCTTTCTGTATAAACGTACAAAAAACATCCTTCTTGCTGAAAAGCGAAAAGGATGTTTCATTACGTCTTTTGAAAAATTTGAACCCATGTGTTGCCGAATGTCGCCGATGTCGATACGATCGCAAGACGTCGCGCCTCTTCATCGAGTAACACACTTTTGAGTAAAACGGAGGAATGACATCCCTCGAACTTATATTTCAGCTGACTCTTCTCATACAAGTAAAAACGAGATGAATCGGTGATCGAAAACAATTGGTGCCGGTGATCAACGAGCGAGTACTCCGCGTAATCTGAAAAAGGAATGATCGATTCCTGATTCGTCGCAGCGTCCCAAATCACATACCGTTCTTTTAGATCATCATAAGAAATGATCGTCGTAGGTGCGATGAATCGTTCGAACGTCAAACGTGTATCATATCCTCGCTCCACTAAGCGCCCGAACAGTGGCGCCTCTTCATAATTTGAGTACCGCCAGTCCCCTGTTTGAACGTTCACACAGACGACGTCTGTTTCTGCCGTGTACAGGAAGATCTCATCATCTTGCCACAAGAATAAATTACTGAACCATGCCTCGGAAAAAGCAGCGGGTCGCTTGATATAATCTAAATGCCCTTGCTCTAAATCTAGTAAACCAAAATAAGCTGACTCTTCAAATACGATGAACAATCGTCCACCGCCTGGCTCAATGTACCAGGAGAATGGAACATACGCACATGCTGTTTCCCATAGTGGTCTTAAATCCGCATCACATTTCATAAATCCGTGGCGATCTCGAAAAAGAAGCAAATCCTCCCCGATTCGATCAAACAGTGAGACGGATTCATGGAGTAACAGCTCTGCAGCAGGTTTATACATATGCATCACTTCCTACTTCATACGGTATCAACCTTCTCAGTTTCTCGCTACTATTGATGCGCTCGGCTTGCACCTCCTGTTATACTAACTTCATGGAAAAAGGAGGACGAACACGATGAAACCTTTACAATTATCAGCAGAGACGGCTGTCGAACTCGCAAAACGTCTGAACGTACCACTTGAACAACTGATGCATATGCCGCGCCATATCTTGATTCAAAAGCTCGTCGAACTCGAGCAGGAACAAGCGAAAACAGAATCGGATTCGTCTAGCGAATCGGAATCCTGAGTAAAAAGCCTCTTTTCCAATGACGGAAGGAGGCTTTAATCTTCGTTTAAGATTGTGGATGATAGTCTGATTTACCGTAACGGAAGACATTGATGATTGCTTTTCCGTCACTCGGATAACCATTCGGATGATCGATCGGGAAGAGGGAGAAAAAGACGAAATAAAACGAGAAATACGCAAATTGGTACGTAAAAATCGACGCCTCGAACACGCCGGCATAAATAAGACCATTTACGACTAAGATACTCACCAAGTTCGCGATCGATCCACCAGCATAGACCATGATATTAGCAAACTTCGTTTCGTGACGTAGCGCCTCATATTGACACCATCCATCCCAAAAATAAACACGATTCAGTCGAATTGGACCAACACGAAGCAATGATTTGCCTGAACCAATATTGATTTCCATGTTTCCACCGAACAATCGGGCAAAAAAGTAATGACCCATCTCATGAATCAATGTCACGATAGGTAGCAGTAAAAAGAACGATAAAAAGAATTTCCATAAATCACCGAAACCGAACATACAACGTACACCCTCTCACTTCAAAACAACATCTTAAATACTACATATAATTTTCCCGAAAGATGTATCTTCAAACAATGTTTCGATGATTTTCGCAAGTCAATTGCATGACAGACTGACATCGGACTGTCATCCACGTAAAAAAAGGACGAAGTCTTATAGCGCTTCGTCCTTCTTGATTTAATCGGTTTTCTTACGACGTTTGTTCGCTGCGTACAACAATCCGATAATTGTCAGTGCTGCACCACCTGCCACCGCATACTTCTTGTAGTCCGCTTTTCGTTCGGCGATGACCGTCGTCGTCAATGCTGGAACGACCAACTGTTTCTCTTCATGCAGTCGTGGTGCGTGCAACTTAACGGCACCCGACTCCACTAACACCTCGAATTCACCGTTTGGCAATTCAATCGTGATATCCTCTTCCGTCGCATTATGATAGACACGCTGCCGTTCGACGTATCCTTCATATGTTCGCTTCAGTTCAAAGGCAATGACACCTTCCCCTTCTTCGAGGAAACGAAGATGCTTTTTGATCATCGATGCGTTTGCGAGACGGAACATCGGATACTGACGACGAAGGGCAATCAATCCTTTGACGTACTCGACGGCCGGGCGCTCTGTTTCTGCACGTTCATAATCGAGACGATTGACGACCTCTCCGGCATTGAAGCTGTCACGAATACCGTCCTTCGTCCGGAAAAACTCTTGTCCGGCATGAAGGAACGGAATCCCTTGTCCCGTCAAGATGATCGCATTCGCGAGCATTTGCCGTTTCCGACGAGTCTCTTCCGTATCCTCTGGGCGAGACACCGTTAATTTATCCCAAATCGTCAAATCATCGTGAGCTTCGACATACGAGACGACCTGATTCGGCTCATCAGCAAATCCTTGTGAAGAGACGTTACCAGCGATTCCCCGTTTGACTTCACTCGTCCGGTCGAATGCCCCGCTGATGAAACCACGGTCTTCCGGCGTTTGAACATCTCCTTTGACCCCGTCTCGTAAACCGTTATTGAAGTGAGCGATTCCTGGCATTTTCGGTGCATTGAAGTAGTTCGCTTTTTCTTCTGGATCAAGTGGCGTATCGAGATCCCAACCTTCACCGATGATCAGAATCGACGGATCAATCCGGTCAAGTGCATGGCGCACCTGATTCATTGTCTCGACATCATGCAGTCCCATCAAATCGAATCGGAAACCATCCAGATGGTATTCTTTCGCCCAGTACGTCACACAATCAAGAATGAACTTTCGCATCATCAGACGTTCAGATGCCGTATCATTTCCACAGAAACTACCATTTGAGAGACTACCATCCGCCTCTTGACGATAGAAGTATCCAGGAACGAACTGACCGAGCGGAACCGTTGCTACATCATACGTATGATTGAAGACGACGTCCATGATGACACGGATCCCGCGATCGTGTAACGCTTGTACCAATTGTTTTAATTCAAGAATCCGCGTTCGTGGATCATCTGGATTCGACGAGTATGAACCTTCCGGCGCAAAGTAGTTCACCGGGTCATACCCCCAGTTATAGTTATCCGGGTCGTTCGGCGCTGTCTCATTGACTGAGCCAAAATCATAGATCGGCAGTAACTGGACATGTGTCACACCGAGATCCGCTAAATAATCAAGTCCTGTCAATCCGCCATTTGGTGTCCGTGTCCCTGCTTCCGTCAGCCCAGCGAACGTACCACGTGCGACGACACCACTAGCCGGATGACTCGTTGCATCGCGTACATGTAATTCATACACAACTGCGTCTTGCGAAGAATGGAACAGTGGGCGTTCTTCGATCCATCGTTCTGGTGTCACACTTGTCGGGTCGATCAACGCACCGCGTTTTCCATTCGTTCCGACGGCTTTCGCATACGGATCGACCGCCTCGACCTTTTGTCCGTTGATGCTCGCTTGAAACGTATAGAAATAACCTTCATATGCCGCTCGATCGAGTTCAACGACGTACGTTCCCCGTTCGCCTGCCACCATCTCGACCTCTTCGACTTTTCGTGCGCGTAGTGTCTTGTAGAGACGAATCACGACACGTTCTGCCGTCGGCGCCCATAAGCGCACGCGAATCGCTGTCTCTGAGAAGGTCGCTCCTAAATCATTTCCACTATAGGCAAATCGCTCATCCAGTTCTTGCGGTGTGAGCGTCAACATGTCTGCTGTTTGTTTCAAAGCTAAGCACCCCTTTCATTTCATGGTTTTTATTATAACAAAATTTCAAAGCAGTGGACGCTTCCGGTATTCCTCTCTAAAATAGAGAGTGGAATGAAAGGGGAGATTAACATGGCAGCAAAAGATAATTCATTTGATATCGTGTCACAAATCAACATCGAGGAAGTCAAGAATGCAGTTCAGATCGCACTAAAAGAAATCACGAACCGCTTCGACTTCAAAGGTTCAAAGAGCGACATGAAGCTCGAAAAAGAGGATTTGATTCTAATCTCAGATGACGATTTCAAACTCGATCAAGTCAAAGATGTCTTAACAGCAAAATTGATCAAGCGCGAAGTCCCGACCAAAAACCTGCAGTACGAAAAAGTCGAACAGGCTGCTGGCAATACGGTTCGCCAACGCGTCATCCTTAAGAGCGGGATTGATCGTGACGATGCGAAAAAGATCAACAATGCCGTCAAGGAATCGAAATTAAAAGTGAAGACACAGATCCAAGATGATCAAATCCGCGTCACAGGTAAATCACGTGACGACTTGCAACAAGTCATGCAAATCGTTCGTGAGCTTCCGTTATCGGTCGACGTTCAATTCATTAACTTCCGTTAATCTACTCGCGTTAAATCGGCTGAACGTTCTTGTTCAGTCCATCAAACAAAAAAGGGAGGTGCTTTCTGGATCGTATCCAAGAAGCACCTCCCTTCATTTATATTGTTGCTTATTGCGCTGTGTAACCACCATCGAGAACGACAGCTTGACCCGTGACACCTGCTGCTTTGTCACTTGCAAGGAAAATAGCGTAATCCGCGATTTCTTTGACTTGGAGTAACCGTTGTTGCGGGACAAGTGGATAGATGACTTCTTCTAATACACGTTCGAGTGGTACATTCCGTGTTTCAGCGAGCGAAGACAATTGGTTTTGGACGAGTGGTGTATCGACATATCCTGGGCAAATCGCGTTGACCGTGATACCCGAAGTTGCCCCTTCTAATGCTGCGACTTTCGTTAAACCGATGACACCGTGTTTCGCACTGTTATAAGCAGCTTTCCCTGCAAAACCAATCAATCCGTTGATCGATGACATGTTCAAGATCCGTCCAGAGCCTTGTTTTTTCATGATCGGGAAGACATATTTCGTATAAAGGAATGGTGCACGAAGCATGATGCTTTGAAGCAAGTCGAATTTCTCAGTCGAGAACTCTTCGATTGGTGAGACGTGTTGCATTCCCGCGTTATTGATGACGATATCAATCGTTCCGTAATGTGCGACAGTCTGATCGATACTTGATTTGATTGCCTCTTCACTTGTCACATCACCTGCGACAGCAAACGCATCGAAGCCTTTTTCACGAAGCGTTTCAGCAGAGCGTTTTGCAGCTTCTTCCTGAAGATCGACGATGACGACCTTCGCACCTTCTTGAGCGAATTCTTCAGCGATCTCAAGACCGATTCCGCTTGCTGCTCCTGTAATTAACGCGACTTTTCCTTCGAGTTGTTTCATCATGATGGATTCCTTCTTTCTTTATCTTTACGTGTTCGGTCTCTTTACTGTACGCTGATTGAAAGAATAATAAAAATGAATACTTGTTATGACATCTATAACTCAAAAGAATAGGAGAATACTGATGGATTTCCGCCAACTGGAATACTTTACGGAAGTGGCACGCTTCAAAAGCTTCACTCGTGCCGCTGAACATCTCCACGTCACGCAACCGACACTCAGTAAAATGGTCCGTCACTTAGAAGAAGAACTTGAGATGGAATTGTTCGACCGGAGCAAACGACAAATCGTCCTGACGGATGCCGGCGAGACCTTATTGATTGAAGGTGAAAAGATTCTGCGACAGTTATCTGATCTGCCTTCTCATCTCTATGATGTCATGCATCTGACGAAGGGAACGATTCGGCTCGGCGTACCCCCACTAATTGGTTCGCTGTTTTTCCCGGGTCTACTGCGTCGCTTCGAAGAGATGTATCCGATGATTCAAATCGAATTAATCGAAGCCGGTGGACATGCGTTAGAAAAAGCGGTCGTCGCCGGTGAAGTCGATTTGATCGCAACGGTGCTGCCTTCGGATGAGCATTTAACGACACACCCCTTCATTGAAGAAGAATTGCATTTATTCTTACCGAGTGATCATCCACTCGCTGATCGGTCGATGATTGCGTTAGAAGAAGTTTCCGACATGCCGTTCGTCTTGTTCAACGAAACGTTCTCGCTACACGATGTTGTCTTGAACGCCTGCCAAGATGCCGGATTTACGCCTAACGTGTCTCGGGTGAGCTCGCAGTGGGACTTCTTATGTTTACTAGTCGCAGAAGGAAATGCCGTGACTGTCCTGCCGCGTTCGATCGCGGATCGCTTTTCGATTCGTGGCGTCAAAACGATCCCACTTGAAACACGAGTCCCGTGGCACTTAGGAATCGCTGTTCCAACCGGTCGCTACCAATCGTACGTGACGCGGAAATGGATTCAATTCGTCAGCGATATGTATTCCAAATAAGCATACTTTTCATAAAAACCATGTATTTGTAGAATGGAAATTCTTCCTTTACGATGAGAACATCGTTAAAAAAGAAAGGAAGTCCTTTACCATGGCAACTCATTTTGAATCACGTCACGAAACAGGCGTTAAAAAACTCAGCGAATTCACAGACGCAAACGCTGCACAATCGACGCATGACAAAATCTCTGAATCCCTGAAAGATATCGCTCCAGCAGTCGGTGAGTGGATCACGGATTTCGCATACGGTGAAGTTTACAGCCGCGATGGTCTCGTCAACCGTGACCGCGCAATCGTGACGATTGCTTCTCTCGTCACACAAGGTACAGAACCACAGCTTGCTCTCCACATCAATACTGGATTGACAGCTGGTTTAACAGGAAACGAAATCGTCGAAGCTATCATGCATCTTGTTCCTTACACTGGATTCCCACGTGTCTTGAACGCACTTGAAGTCGCAAAAGTCGTCTTCGCAGAACGTGGCGTCACAGTCGAAACAGAATAAGATCCGTACGACTTAATTGAAAAAAGATGGGCATGACGCATTTTCGGGTATCTCCTTAACAAAGGAGTGGTCGATCATGCGTTATGCCCTTTTTGCGGATCTTCACAGCTCAGTAGCCGACACAGCGGCTGTCCTAGCTGACATACGGCGGCTCGCTCCCGATGCGCATTTGTTTTGTCTCGGTGATGTTCATGAATGCCATGTCGGTAAAAAGCGAGCAAAGCGCTATTCTTTCGAATCGCTCTCCCTCGTCGTGACGCTCGATGATGATTTTTTAAAGCTGATTGATTTTAAGACGTTACTTGGTAATCAAGAAGAGCGCATCCTGTCGCTCGTTCCACCGCATCTATCTCCTGTCATCGATGTATTACGCGATTGCCCTCGAAAACAACGCATCGAGGGGGCATTGTTGATTCATGGAGACCAACTCAGTTGGTCGCGGGATTTTCTACCCGACCTGTCACAACAACGCGAACCGTTACTCTTTTTTGGTCATAGTCATATCAGAGGTTTGTTTCGAAATGGCATCGCCAAACCGAGCCCACTAGGTCAAACTTTATCCATCAAAGGAGGACGGTATGCCGTCAATCTAGGTCCCGTCGTGTTCGAACGAGAATGGTGTCTTTACGATTCAGAGCAACAAACGATCGTGTTCTATCAGGCGAAGTAAGAAGATACGACAAAAGCCGTCGGGCACAGGGCTCGACGGCTTTTGTTCGTGTATCTTATTGATCAGAGATAACGGACAAGCGATGCCTTGACGACATCCACTTGTGTGAAGTTCGTCTCTTCCGCGAATGTTTCGATGACTTGACGGACATCCCCTTGACGACGTACGAAGCTCGTCGGGACTGGTGTCGTACCGACAAGTTGCTCATGCAGACTCGTCAATCGATGATCATCGATGATCGTCGTCATCAAATCAAGGAACAGGAGAACATGCAGACGGTTCAAATAATCCCATGGTTTGTCTTCCGAACGGAATTCATTACGAGCGAGCCATTTTTTCAATCCGATCGCATCGATTTGACTCAACGTCTCTGTCGTACGTGCTGACTTCCAAAGCGTCAACAGTTCACCCAGTTTTTTCCGTGTCTGTTTCTTACGCATGAAGAATTCAAAATTGTCTTTCGTCCGTAATGCGTCTCCTTCAATCGGAGCAATCAAATCGGCTTCCGGCGCCGTCACGAAATCGTGAACGAAATCGACAGACTCTCCCGGTAACCAAGCAGCGACTTTCCCGTGAAACTCAGCCATGAAGGCGACCGTTTCTGCCAAAGGCTCCTGCTTCATCTGTGAAGCAGCTTGCTGTAATCGTTCTTTCGTCTCAGTCTTCATAATCTACCTCTTCTTATTCGTGGATTGGTCTTACATTTCTTCTGGAGCGCCGACACCAAGCAAACGAAGACCCTCTGTCAAGACGATCGTGACAGACTTGACGAGTGCAAGACGCGATTGTTTTGCTGCGTCATCTTCGAGAACACGGACGTGTCCGTAGTATTTATTGAAGCTTTGTGCAAGATCTAAGACGTAACGGCTGATGATTGATGGCTCACGACGTGTGAACGCGCGATCGATGACCGTCGAGAATTGGTTTAGCATCGAGACGACACCCCATGCATGATCATCTGCACTACCAGCGAATGGTGTTCCATCATAGCCACCTTTACGGAGCAATGAGTGCGCACGGGCATTCGTGTACTGGACATACGGTCCTGTTTCGCCTTCGAATTTCAACATCTGCTCAAGATCGAACTCGATGTTGTTCATCCGTTCGTTCTTCAAGTCATGGAAGATGACCGCGCCAACACCAACTTGGCGAGCCGTGGCTTCGGCATTCGCTAAGTTCGGATTTTTTTCCGCGATGTTTTGCTTCGCAACATCGATTGCTTCTTGTAGTACTTCTTCAAGCAAGACGATCCGACCTTTACGCGTCGACATTTTCTTTCCGTCCTTCATGATCAAACCGAATGGGACATGGTGCATTCCGTCGACGTTTTCGAATCCAAGTTTCTTCAAGACTGCGAACAATTGCTTGAAGTGAAGCGCTTGTTCCCCACCGACGACGTAGAACGCTTGCTCAAAGCGGTACGTTTCAAGACGATAGACGGCAGCTGCTAAGTCACGTGTCGCATAAAGCGTTGCGCCATCTTTCTTTTTAATCAAGGCAGGTGGCATACCTTCTGCTTCGAGGTCGACGACCATTGCCCCTTCTGATTCGACGAGGAGATCTTTTTCTTCGAGCAAATCGATGACGTGTTGCATCTTATCGTTGTAGAAGGCTTCTCCGTTCAAACTATCGAATTTAACACCAAGCATCTCATAGACACGGTTGAACTCAACGAGTGAGACTTCACGGAACCACGTCCAAAGAGTTGTCGCCTGCTCATCACCTTGTTCGAGTTTTTTGAACCAGAGACGTCCTTCGTCCTCAAGTGCCGGATTTGTTTCCGCTTCTTCGTGGAACCGGACGTATAATTTCAACAATTCCTTGATTGGTTCTGCACGGACCGCTTCTTCCTCACCCCACATCGTGTAAGCGACCATCAATTTCCCGAACTGAGTTCCCCAGTCCCCTAAGTGGTTGACACCGACGACGTCGTACCCTTTTTTACGCGAAATCTGGTTGAGCGCGTTCCCGATGACTGTCGAACGCAAGTGACCCATCGAGAAGGGTTTCGCGATGTTTGGTGATGAAAAATCAGTGACGATCGTTTTCCCGTTGGCTTCACTTGATCCGAACGCCTCTTTTTCCGTCAAAACTTGGTTGACGATTTCTTGCGAGACGACATCCCGGTTCAAGAAGACGTTGATGTAAGGACCAACAGCTTGAACGTTCGAGAACAACGGCGCGTCAATTTTTTCTGCGAGCTCCGAAGCAATCATGTTCGGTGCTTTACGGAATGCTTTAGCGAGCATGAAACATGGGAATGCTAGATCTCCATGATCTTCATGTTTCGGTTGCTCAATCAGTTGTTCGATTTGTTCAACTGATAAGGCACCTTCCATGACTTGATGTAATACTTCTGCATACTGCGCTTTATAACTCATCTTTATTTCCTCCTGCTTCACTGATTTTTTGGCAATAAAAAACGCCCCTTGCGCCACGCGCAAAGAGACGGAATGACCGCGGTACCACTCTTCTTGGTGTCATTTCGACACCCACCTTGTTTGGGGATAACGGGGTTCCCCCGGCTACGCCTTTTCCTTCTGGAATCGGGCAGCGTCTCAGAAGTGCGCTTCACGACCGGTTCGTCCTCAGGCTTCCACCATTCCCTGATTCGCTAGTTGACGAATATCAACCGTTACTCTCTTCATCATTGACTGTATTCGATATCTTTCACATTATACGCAATTCTTTCTTTTCTCTCAACCTTATTTTTTTGGTAAATGGCTCATCAAAATTTCCACAATTCGGGTATAGGAATAAAAGATACTTCTCAGGGGGAGGGATGTTTCATGCGCTACTACCAACATGTAGCCCGGACGAGCTGGATCGTCTTCGGTCTCGTCGCCTTGACATTATTAGTGATCGGCATCGTTCATCCACCAACCTTCCATCCTTCTGTCTCCATCATCAACACTCTTTATTTATTCGGACTCGTTCTCCTGTTTCAGTTCGATAATGTCCGTCGTGGTGGCATTTACTATACATTCCAAGAAGGCATCATCTTATTTTTATTCCTCAATTACGGTTTAACGTACGCCTTGATTTTAAGCCAAGTCGGTATTCTCGTCTTTCAATTCATGTCTCACCGAAAAGCGATTCGTTGGAAACGTTTCGTTTATCTCTACCCGATCAACGCCTTGTTCGATTTAGTCTACATCTCGCTTCCAGCCTTTGCGTATTATGCGCTCGGCGGACCAATCGGCTCAAACTTTACGTATACGAAAGCCTTACTCCCTTTCATCGGCTTTTTGATCACCGTCTTCCTTGTCTCTTATTTCCAATGTCTGTTCGTCAATCGCTTCCTCTACTTGAAATACGATTGGCAACGTCTCGTAAAACTTCAGTCCCTCGTCTACGGGATTAGCATGTTAAGTGCTCTACTTGGAATCTGGTTCTACGATGAAAGTCCGCTCGTCGCGGCTACAGTTTCCGCATTGATTCTCTTTTTGTTCAAACGTCTGTTGCAAGAGCGTGGTGACTCCCTTGAAGCAAACGATAATGCCAAGCGATTTGATGATGCGAAGGAACACTTGTTGATTTCCCGCTTCGAGCGCGAGACGATCGATTCGTTGCTCCTCGATTTACCGCATCTATTGCCGTTTTCTGAAGGTTGGATCTCGATTCAACAACAGCGGAAACAAGTCATCTATAACATCCGGACGAAACAACCAATCGACGTGTTACCACTGTTTCATTCCTTGTCAGCCGACGATTTGCATACCCCGATCATCTATGGGCTGCGTTGCGACTGGGGAAACGATATTCAAATCGGATTGCCTGTCGATCGTCACTCGATGCTAGCGATTCCTTCGATTACGAGCGGAGAGGTCGATGTTTCGATCATCCTATTCCATCAAGTCGCAGACGCCTATGATGTGACAAATGCCGACGAATTATCTCGTTTGCTCCGTATCTTTTGTCGCGTCTTAGAACGCTCACGTGAAACGGTCCAACTCTATACGGAAAGTCGGACCGATGCCTTGACCGAATTACCGAATAGTCGGGCTTTTTATGAACACGGTCGGCAGGAATTTGCCGCTGACTGCTATCCGCTCTCCGTGATCCTGTTCGATATCGATCATTTCAAACGTGTCAATGATACGTACGGTCATAAAGTAGGCGATCTCGTCCTTCGTGAACTCGGTCGACGTATCCAGGCGATCCAATTACAATATGATGATGTCTTTGCTGCTCGTTATGGTGGGGAGGAATTCGTACTTCTGTTGCGAAATGGTAGTCAAGAGGCTGCTATCCAGATTGCCGAGACGGTCCGCCATGCGGTCATGGATCGTCCCTTCCTCGTCGATGGTCACCGACTGTCCTTAACGGTCAGCCTCGGAATTGATACAGTGGAGGAAAGATATCAACGGACGTTCGAAGAATCGTTACGTCAAGCCGATCATGCACTCTATGTCGGCGGAAAACACAATGGGCGCAATTGTACCGCGCATTATGCAAACCTTTGAAAGGTCGTGACTCTATTGTCGATTACTGAAATTGAAATGACGCTACCGACATCACAAACTCATCGGACGATTCGGATTCATCGGCCACCCCATTTAGATCCTTCTGAAGCGTTACCTGTGATTTATATGCACGATGGACAAAACGTCTTCAGTGGAGAGACCGCCTCGTTCGGAAAAGGCTGGGAGATTCATCTTGCGCTACAACAGACACAGATTCCGGCAATGGTCGTCGCGATCGACAGTCCAGAAGA
Organism: Exiguobacterium sp. s91; assembly: GCF_018618915.1. Lineage (NCBI taxonomy): Bacteria > Bacillati > Bacillota > Bacilli > Caryophanales > Exiguobacterium > Exiguobacterium sp. s91. Next base: position 60,614 of record NZ_JACSMZ010000003.1, read on the forward strand.
CGGAATGGATCGTTACGATGACTACGCTCCTTGGAGTGATGAAGCTTTATTGATGCGGACTGCTTATCCTTCGCACCGGAAGTCGATCGGGGGAAACGGTAAGGTCTACATGGACTGGATCATCCGCGAGTTAAAACCGTACATTGATGCCAACTACGCGACACGCCCTGACGATACGACGATGATCGGCAGCTCGATGGGTGGCGTCATTTCGCTCTATGGATTGTTCGCATATCCGGAAGTCATCACGCGCGTCGCTGCCCTGTCGACGGCCGGATGGGCAAACTTCTCCTCACTCCTTGAATTCATCGAGCGCAGTCCGTCGCTGTCTGCTACCCATCGCTGTTATATGGATGTTGGGACAAAAGAAGTGAGTGGTCCGATGACCGAAACGGATTATTTACACACAAATGATGTCTTAGCGCGAGCGGTCGAACAGAAACTTACTCAAAGTCGCTATACGATCATTCCGGAAGCGATTCATCATGAAACGGCCTGGGCCGAGCGTTTACCGGATATTTTACGTTACTTGTTTCCTTCCTCGTGAATACACAAAAAGCCGGGCGATTTCTACTAATAAAGAAATCTTCCGGCTTTTTACGCGTGCCTTATACTAATTCTTCTTGTTGCTCTTTTTCATAACGGTTGCGCGGATGCTCCCGGCATTCATCGGAACACGAACGCATGACTTTTGGTTCGCATTCTTCACAGCAGAAGTGCTGTCGATTACATTCCGGGTTTGCACAATTAACGTAGCGCGTCTCCGGTTTTCCACAGTAGTAACATTCTGAGACGACAGAAGGATTAACGGCATTAACAGGAACTTGTACACGCTCATCAAAGACGTACAGTTCGCCTTCCCAGTCTTCTCCTTGCGTCTGTTCATCTTTTCCGTACATGACGACTCCACCTTTAAGATGGAAGATATCATCACTCTGTTGCCGTTTACGGAAGTACGCCGTGAATTTTTCACAACGAACGCCACCCGTACAGTATGTGAGAACCTTTTTCCCTTCAAACAAATGCTCGTTCTCGTCAAGCCACTCCGGGAATTCCCGTGAAGCATCGACATCCACTTTTACAGCATTCTTGAAGTGTCCGAGGTCGTATTCATAGTTGTTGCGTACATCGAGAATGACGACATCATCTTGTTTCATCATTTCTTTCCACTCTGCTGGTTCAAGATACGCAGCGTGTTCTTCTGGTACGTTGAATTCATCCTCAAAACGCCATGTGACGAGTTCTTTTTTGTAACGGACGAACGTCTTTTTGAAGGCGTGCCCTTCGACTTCATCGATTTTGAATTCGATGTCAGCGAATCGTGGATCCGCCGTCAAGTCCTTCATGTATTGTTCCGTTTGTTCGACCGTTCCAGAGAGTGTGCCGTTGATTCCTTCTGGTGCGATCAAAATCCGACCTTTAATACCGAGCTCTTTACAGTAAGCAAGATGCTCTTTCGTTAGCTGTTCCGCATTTTCGATCGGAACATACTTATAAAATAATAGTACGCGATAAGGTTTCATATTCCTCATTAGCCCCCATGTCAGTTTTTTGCAGTAAAACGAACGTTGGCAAACGAAGCGTCTAGCTATTGACTAGCTGGGAACGCCTGCAAAACGCACCCATTTAAGTATAATACCAACTCCCTTTCGAATGTACAATCTACAATTCCTGAATCCCTTTCAAGGAATTTCATTCCCTTTCTGAATCAGAAAGAGGTAAAATAAAACACAGTAGTACATCTCGCAAGGAGGATTCCGAATGCTCCATACACTTCGTGACTGGATCGAGCAGATGATTTTCTTTCTCCAAGACTTACCTGGAGGAGCTGCCACCGGTTTGATTGCCCCGTTTCTTGAGTCTCTATTTCCTTTCCTGCCACTCGTCCTGATCATTTCCGCGAATGCGGCAACCTATGGTTTTGGTATGGGTGTTCTCGTATCATGGGTCGGGAGCATGCTTGGATCACTCGTCGTCTTCGCTTGTATTCGATATCTATTTCGTCGTCCGGTTACGCGTTGGCTTGAAAAACACCATGCCGCACAACAGTGGATCGAACGTGTTCGTCACATGAGTCCCATCTCACTCGGATTCTTTTTCTCGCTTCCGTTCATGCCTGCGTTCATCATCACGTCCATTTCCGCCATGATTCAACTATCGCTGCGGACGTATTTGATCGCTGCTGGTGCCGGTCGTCTGATCGTCGTCATCATCTTCTCGCTAATCGGAAAGGAATGGTCCACGTTCCTTGAACGTCCGATGCGTCTTGTCCTTCTATTTTTAATTTTACTCGCCATCTGGGGAGTCAGTCGCGGTACGGAAGAATGGCTGAAGCGTCGTGCGCTCTCAAAACGTGCGGATCATTTACGGGAAATCGAAGATAAGATCGAACGTCCATCTGAAAAATGACTCAAGCCTGTCTATGATTCCATAGGCAGGCTTTTTAAGTTGTTCTCATTTTCCGGGTAATAGGTCTTTTGAATCATTTTCCGACATAATTAATATATAAAAATAACGTTCAAACAATGTTCAATATTGAAAACGCTTACATTAAATTGGTATGACCAATATTAATATAATAATGAGCTTTTCTTCTTAAAAATTAGGATAGCTTTTCCAGAAACGACATCCTTATAATGAATTTACATTCATTCCTTAAAGGAGGCGTCCTCATGCATCAAGTGTCCGAAGTTCAAAAAAATGAAGCGACTCAATCCGCTCCAGCAATCGTCGAGAGCGCTACTTTTCAACAATTGATGCGTCAAAAGAATGGCTTCATTCTTCCAGCCATCAGTTTCTGTCTTATTTTTTATTTTACGCTTCCGATTTTAACAAGCTACTTCACGATTTTAAATCAGCCGGTGTTCGGTGATATTACAGGTGCTTGGATCTTCGCTTTTGCTCAGTTCATCATGACGTGGACGTTCTGCATGATGTACAGCAAAAAAGCACGTGCCTTTGATCGACTCGTCGAACAGATCAAGGAGGAGTCGAAATGAATTATACTGCCGTTGCCTTATTTGCGGCGATCGTCGGTTTGACGCTCGTCATTACATACTTTGCTGCTCGTAAAACAAAAACTGCTAACGACTTTTATACAGCGGATGGCGGACTCACTGGTGCACAAAACGGGATGGCGATTGCCGGCGACTATATGTCCGCTGCCTCGTTCCTCGGAATTGCTGGGATGATCGCTTTAGCCGGATTTGACGGATTCTTCTACTCGATTGGCTTCCTCGTTGCCTATCTGGTTGTCTTGTACCTCGTTGCCGAACCACTTCGGAACCTTGGGAAGTACACGATGGCGGATATGATTGCCGCTCGTTTCAATGCTTCAAAAGTTCGAGGAGTCGCCGCCATGAACTCCATCGCGATCTCGATTTTCTATATGATTGCGCAACTCGTTGGTGCGGGTGCCTTGATTGAACTGTTATTAGGAATTCCTTACACGACAAGTGTCATCATCGTCGGTATCTTGATGACAGTCTACGTTGTCTTCGGTGGTATGACAGCGACCTCATGGGTCCAAATCATCAAAGCGATTCTCTTGATGGCAGGAACAGCTGTCATTTCGTTCATGGTATTCGCCAAGTTCGATTTTTCGATCTTCAAGATGTTTTCAGAAGTCAAACAAGCGACACCGCTCGGTGATTCATTCTTGAATCCCGGAAACAAGTTCAAATTACCGCTCGATACGATTTCATTGAATCTCGCACTCGTTCTCGGAACGGCTGGATTACCACATATCTTGATTCGTTTCTTTACTGTTAAGGATGCTCCGACTGCTCGTAAATCCGTCGTATATGCGACGTGGATCATCGGTGCCTTTTATATCTTGACGATCTTCCTCGGCTTTGGTGCCGCTGCTTTCGTCGGTTCTGAAGATATCATTGCTGCCAATGCTGCCGGTAACATGGCGGCACCACTTCTCGCTCAAGCACTCGGTGGCGATTTACTCTTTGCGTTCGTTGCCGCGGTCGCCTTTGCGACGATCCTCGCCGTTGTTGCGGGACTCGTCTTATCCGCAGCATCCGCCTTTGCCCATGACTTCTACAGTCATATTCTTCGCAAAGGACAAGCAACGGAAAAAGAACAGATGACGGCAGCACGACTCGCTTCCATCGCCGTCGCCTTGATTTCGATGGTACTGGCATTGTTCGCACAAACGATGAACGTCGCGTTCCTCGTTTCGCTTGCCTTTGCTGTCGCGGCAAGTGCCAACTTGCCAGTCATTCTCTTGACGATCTTCTGGCGCCGTTTCAATACTGGCGGAGCTGTCACAGGTATGGTCGTCGGGTTATTCTCTTCACTGATTCTCGTCGCACTCAGTCCAAATATTTGGGCAGTCGACGGTTCAGCCTTGTTCGTCGGGGAAGCCCTCTTCCCGCTGACGAATCCAGGAATCGTCTCCATCCCACTTGGCTTCCTCGGAGCCATCGTCGGGACATTGTTGACGAAATCGAACGAAGTTGCCGGTAACTTCGAGCGTATCTTAGTCAAGGCCAATACCGGTATCGATGCAGCCACGGAAGTCGCCGCATCAAAAGAATAAGTTCCCCTTAACGGCTCCTTCAATCCCCTTGAAGGAGCCGTCCCCTTTTACATTCTTCTCATTCATTGCCATACTAAGTGGATAATAGAGAAGAAAAGGAAAGGAAGACTGTACATGGATCTCGCTTTTTATTATTTCTTAATCCTCGGATTTTTCATTGGAATCATCTCCGGCTTTTTCGGAATCGGTGGCGGTATCATCTTGACGCCCCTACTACTCATTTTAGGATATGCTCCAAGCGTTGCGATCGCGACTAGTCTCATGTTGACTCTCGGATCAACGGTTTCAGGTACGATCTCTCACTTACGTCTTAAAAATGTCGTCTGGCGCGATAGCCTTGTCGTCGGGGGTGTTGGAATCATCGGTTCGACGATCGCGACACCACTTGTTCTTCGTTTAGAAGAAGTCAACGGTGCTCATCTCGTCATCTCGATCGTTTATATCGGACTCTTACTCTACTTCGCGAATAAGTTCTTACGTCCGAAAACAACGATCGGTGAACAGACGGGTTGGAAAAATCGATATCTCGCTCTTGCCTTCACTGGTCTGTTCGCTGGATTCATCTCTTCGCTTCTCGGTGTCAGCGGTGGATTCATCATCACACCGTTACTCGTCGGGATCGTTGGCTATGAGTTGAAACGTGCAGTCGGAACGAGTATTGCTTCCGCGTTACTGATCGTCCTATCGGGACTCGTCAACTATACGGTCGCGAGCACGAATATCGATATCCTCGTCGGGATCATGCTAATCGTCGGCGCCTTGCTCGGAGCACCGATTGGCGCGAAGCAGTTGACGCATTTCGAAAGTCCGTTCGTCAAAAAGTACCTCGGTATCTTCTATTTGACGGTTGCGGTCAGTGTGTTACTCGAGGTCATCGGCTGGAACGTCGCTTCACTCTCCGTTCTCGTTGCGCTTAGTTTGATTTTCTTACTGACACTCCTCATCTACAGCCGTCATCGAACGAATGGATGAATCGTCTCATCAGAAAAGCGGTGATGCCCCTATCAGGCATCACCGCTTTTTTCCGTTAAGCCACTCGTTTGTGACCGGCTCGTTCATAGTCTCTCGTTTGTTCAATGACTAAGTGCGACAAGAACAACATTCCAATCAAGTTCGGAATCATCATTAATCCATTTGCAATATCCGCGACCAGCCACAACGGTTCTAATTGCGCGACCGCACCATAACAGGCTGCGAGCGCAAAGAACACGCGGTATCCTTCGTTGAAGCGTGTCGTACCGCTCAAGTACTCCAAGCACTTCTCTCCATAGACATACCAACCAATGATCGTTGAATAACCGAAGAAGAAGACGGAGAAAGCGACCGTCCATTCTCCAAATGATCCAAGAACACTCGCAAAGGCGGTTGCTGTCAGTGCTGCCCCGGAAAGATTCGCATCATGCATCATACCTGAATGCAGCCCACCTGACGGATCCCAAAAACCTGTCGTCAGAAGGACGAGTGCCGTCATCGTACAAACGATCAAGGTCACGATGAAGGTACTCGTCATCGAAATCAATCCTTGTTCGACCGGACGCTCACTTTTCGCAGATCCGGCAATCAAGGCTGCTGTCCCAAGTCCTGCTTCGTTCGTGAAAATACCACGTGCTACACCGACTTGCATCGCCATCATGATTGATACACCGGTGAAGGCTCCCGCTGGCGCAAGCGGCTGGAAGGCGTACTCAAAGATTAAACCAAAGGCTGGTAGAATCTGATCTGCCTTCAATACTAAAAGGACACAAGCGGCACCGATATAGAGTAAGCTCATGATCGGAACGAAGATCGTCGAGATCGCACTGACGCGTTCGAGCCCACCACGAATTGATACGTAGACCGCAATCGCGAGCAGAATGCCGAACACTAGCAGCGGCACACGGAACGATTGCTCAAGCACCGTTGCCATCGCATTCGCTTGCACCGTATTCCCAACACCAAATGATGCGATCAAACCAAATACCGCAAACAGGATGGCGAGTAGTTTAAATTTAGGTCCTAGTCCCTTCTCGATATAATACATCGGTCCACTGACGGCTTCGCCGCGTTCGTTTCGACTTCTAAAGAGAATGGCAAGGAGGCTTTCTGCATATTTCGTCGCCATTCCAATTAAACCGATGACCCACATCCAAAAGACTGCGCCCGGTCCGCCCATCGTCAAGGCGACTGCGATCCCTGCGATGTTTCCGTTTCCGATCGTCGCCGCGAGGGACGTCATCAACATCTGAAAGCTACTGATTTCACCTTCACCTTGCCCTGATTTTTGAACAGATAATTGAAACGCTTGTTTTAAACGCCGAAACTGAAGACCACGTAAGCGGATCGTAAAGTACACTCCTGTTCCTACCAACAACATCATACTCGGAATCCCCCAGACCCAAGCCGATATCAGACGTAACACTTCCATGCCATTTCATCCTCTCTCTCTTTTCCGAGGCTTACCGTAGCATGTAGTTGTGTTTTCTTACAATACAAAAGAATACTTTTTGTGATTTTACACAATAGAAGATATACTAAAACTATCGAGTGAAAGAGAAAGAAGGGAAATCCCATGTTAGAAGCTTCATATCATTCCTTAGACGACTTAGCGGAAGCGATCGGTATTGCCTTGAATGCCCCGATTACGATTGAAGATCGCAATCACCGCCTTCTTGCGTATAGTACGCATACGGCCGATACAGACCCTGCCCGTGTCGCAACGATCATTGGTCGCCGGGTACCGGAATCGGTCATCGACCAACTCTGGAAAGATGAAGTCATCCAGAGCCTTGCTACACAAGATGATCCACTCATTATTTCTGCACGCACGGATGTCGGACTGAATGACCGTGTCGCCATTGCGATCAAGCAAGATTCAGAAATTCTCGGCTATATCTGGTCGATTGCCCGAAGCACGCCGTTTACTCCTTCGGAACTAGCGGACTTAAAGAAAGGAGCTCTACTTGCTCAACGTCAGTTACTGGCGATCGACATGCAGAAAAAACGGAAGGAAGAGCAGACGGAACAGTTTTTCTTCGAGTTATTACATGAAGAATTATCCGAGTCGGAAATCCTGAAGATGTTCTCTAAACTCCATGTCGCACCACCTGGCATCAGTCGTTTGACGGTCATTCGGTTTTCAGAGGCAATCACACCGCGTCTCGCCGATCGCCTGCGCTATTTATTGACGATTCAGCAGACGGTTCGTCCGTTACTTTATGCGTATGATGAGACGGATTTCATCTTGTGGATCAGCACAAACGACCGCGACGCAGAACAAGAACGTCTGCAGTTTGACGCCTTCATCCAGTCGTTTCGACAATTACTCGCGGAGCGGTTCGATTATACGGACTTCGTCGCAGCAAGTAGTGAAGTATTCACCGGCGTCCAAGCGATTCCCGAGCGCTATGAAGAAGCGGGCATTGTCTTGCGTCTAAAAGACGCCTTCCCATTTGAGCTGAAGAACGTGACCCGTTACGAACGCCTCGGCTTATTCCAGCTCTTACCGATTTTCTCGGAGCGTCTGCGACGGCGGACGGTTCGCTTGGAAGAAATCGAACGGCTGCGTGCTTACGATGTGAAACATGCCTCCTCCTTATGTGAGACGCTAGAATGGTTCCTTCATTATGATGGAAACGTCAAACAAGTCGCTTCCCATCTCCATGTCCATCCGAATACGATCCTCTATCGGATGCGACGGATCGAGGAGGAAGCGGGCATTCGAATGGAATCTTTACCTGAACGCTCCTTACTTTATTTGTATCTAAAAGCAGACCGATATCCTTTGTGATTTTTCACAAAGGATATCGGTTATTTTTGAAAACACCGATAAAGTAGAACGCTTTCATTTCTCGTATACTGAAGATGAAGAGAAATTGATTTGTTTATTTGCGAAAGGGGATCGCGTTCACATGATCATTGGAGTATTAAAGGAAATCAAAAACAACGAAAACCGTGTTGCATTAACACCTGCCGGGGTAGCAGCGTTACATGCACAAGGACATCGCGTCATCATTGAATCAATGGCAGGTATGGGGAGTGGCTTCACGAACGAAGAGTACGTCAAAGCAGGTGCTGAAATCATCGCGACTGCTGCTGAAGTCTGGGCAACAGCCGAACTCGCTTTAAAAGTTAAAGAGCCGATCGCTTCAGAGTACCAATACTTCCGTCCGGATCTGACATTGTTCACGTATCTTCACTTAGCGGCTGAGCCAGAACTGACACGTGCACTCGTTGATTCGAACATCACAGCAATCGCTTATGAGACGGTTGAAAAGAACCGCACCCTTCCATTGTTAACACCAATGAGTGAAGTCGCAGGACGTATGGCATCGCAAATCGGTGCACAGTTCTTGGAAAAACCACACGGTGGTATGGGCATCCTACTTGCAGGTGTTCCTGGGGTTCGTCGTGGAAAAGTCACAGTCATCGGCGGCGGTGTCGTCGGAACGAATGCTGCGAAACTCGCGGTTGGTCTTGGTGCGGATGTCACAATCATCGATGTCAGCCCAGAGCGCCTTCGTCAGCTCGATGATATCTTCGGTAACTCGATCAACACGTTGATCTCCAACCCGTACACGATTGCTGAAGCGGTCGCTGAGAGTGATCTCGTCATCGGTGCTGTCTTGATTCCAGGTGCAAAAGCACCGAAACTCGTCACTGCCGACATGGTCAAACGCATGAAGCCGGGCGCTATCATCGTTGACGTTGCCATCGACCAAGGTGGTATCTTCGAGACGGTCGACCGTATCTCGACGCATGATGACCCAACATATGAAAAATTCGGTGTCGTTCATTACGCTGTCGCGAACATGCCAGGTGCCGTTCCACGTACGTCTACACTAGCATTGACGAACGCAACGCTTCCGTATGTCCTTGAGCTCGCGAACAAAGGCACACACCGTGCGCTTGCTGAAAACGATGCTCTTGAAAAAGGATTGAACGTCGCGCAAGGATTCGTCACGTACGAAGCAGTCGCACGCGATCTCGGATACACGTACAAATCCGTTGAAGATGTGCTTCACCTACACGCATGATCTTGAAAGTAGAAATAGTCGATGATTCCTTTTTGAGGAACCATCGACTATTTTTTATTGCTTCTTGAGGCAGCACTCGGCTTGTCATATGATGAGAAACGAAGACTTATGATTTTGAACTAGTAGAGGGGATCTCATTACATGACACAAACCATAACCGCCCATTCTCTTGAACTTCAGAGCCACGTCGCTGAAGTCGCGTTACTCGAAGCACTGACATCCGATACAGAAGAGAGCGTACGTATTGCCGCAACCGAGCGCTTACGTGTTCTCGTCCCATCTCATCCATTGCTCAACATCGCTACAGCTCATTCCCTTTACTTCAAGAACGAACACACTCAAGCGCGCCGGCTGATCGAAGAGACACATCAGCAACTCGGTGAGCATGTGCACGGATACATACTCCTCGGTATCATCAGTGAAGATGAAGGATATATGCACGAAGCAGAACAGTTTTTCCTTTCAGCCATCACACGGTTCCCTGAAGAGCCAGCAGGACATCGTTTCCTTGCCGTCCATTACAATCATCGTCAATTTTATGGGGAGTCAGCTGTTCATGCGTTTACATATTTAAAGAAGGTTGGCGCATCTGGAATCGATACGCTGATGGCCATTGATTCCATCCAACAATTAGACGGTCATTCGATCGACATGTTGGAAGCACTCTATGCCTTAATCCTTGGCGTATCTCATCTCGACAAAACCACCGTCTTTCATGCGACAGCTTCTGTCAATCAAAGTATTCAATATGAGAAGCTGCATGCTACATTGCGCGAAGACAGCGACGAGACCCTCTACGCTAAGCTCGACGAATGCCTTTCCAACATGCTCGAGCATGGCTTGTTCGCAGCTGTTTATGACGATTCCGAAGAAAAGATCTATCGCCATGTCTTTCAGGATATGTGTCGGGATATGACCATCCGTCATGCAGGTTGGCGTGCGTATCCGGACTATATTCGATTACGCTTTCTCTATTTCAAACAATTGTTGTTACGCGACTGAACGTTAAAAAGCAAACGCGACGAGTGCCGCGATCGTCCATGGCAAGATCAAGTTGTCGAGATCGCGATATGAAATCGCTTCGATCAAGGCTGCGATATTCGCAAGCAAGAAGCCATAACTGACAGCGAGCCAAACCGGTTGTCCATAAAACAAGAACGTCACGGTCAACACGAGGAATGACGCCAAAAATAGGGCGATACTTCCTTCAAAGGATCGTTTCGTCTCACCACGGACGTAAAACGTCTTTCCGTAGCGTTTTCCGACGAGAGCCGCGAGACCGTCACCCCAAGCAAGCACCATGCTTCCCGCAATGAGCGCCATCGGCTGTCGCTCGAAGAAGAACAGGACGAGTCCCGCTAGAGCGAGTGGATAATAGACCGTTCCGTAAGAAGGACGATCGACGTCGTGCATCTGACCGATTCCTTTTCGTAGTGTCACTAGATTCACGACAGCAAAGAATAACAACGGTACGATCGCAACGTACCAGTGATCCAGCCAGAGCAGCGCAAGAAATACCCAGTGACCGACAGCAATATGAATCCATTTTCGAACCGTCTCGGGAGAAAAGCCGAAACGGCGTCCAATGACTTCCAGGATGACGAGAACTAGCCCGACGATTCCAATCGTGCCAAGAGCAGCTATCCATTCCATCGTCATTCCCCCTTTCTTTCCTATTATTGTACGTTGTTTCAGTTGCCATTTGCCCTATTGAACCTTCATTTGATAACATAAGGTCAAATGACGTCCTAGAGAGGAAGTTTTGGAAATGTATGATGCTCAAGCAGTCCAAACATTATCAAGTTGTCTGCAACGCTTGAACGAAGGAAAAGGAATCGAACCCCTCGTCGCAACGGAAGGCATAGAATTGCCGAAGGTCATCAATCGCTTGAAGCAATTCGATCCATTAAAAAATGGTCTATCCATCAATGAAATCGTTCATTTGGCAAATGCCCTGATCGGCGAACATATGTCAGCGACGACGATCCAGAACTGGACAAAACGTGAAGTCCGGGACATCATCGGCGTACCGCATCGCGGAAAGAAGTACTCGATCAATCAGGCTTCGATCATCTATTTACTGGATGATTTAAAACACCTCTTCTCGTTAGAAGAAACACGAGAACTGCTGACGATCGTCTTCAAGAATCCGAATATTGATGAGGATGATTTAATCAGTCCGCTTAATTTTTATCTCGTCTATACGCAACACGCGGAGACAAGTGGTCCGATCGAATTGACGGAGAAGCGTCTCAGACGCTCGCTCGAGCGCATTAACGCTTACCGCCCTGAAACTGTCCACGTTCTCCAACTGTGTCTCTATGCCCGTCGTGTATCGCATTTAACACACGAAGCGAAACAACGCCTCCATCATGTTCTGCAAACGACATGATGAAAAAAAGATGCCATCCATGTCATGGAAGGCATCTTTTTTTATTTAGACGGCTGTCAGTGATTTATAGTGGACGTTGTTCGTCAGACTTTTCAAGACAGAGAGTAGTTCGTACATCGAGAGTTTGTCCGCATCCTTGACGAGACGGTACTCATCACCGTCTTGCAACAATTCAGCAACGACTTCTCCAGCTGCACTCCGTACGGAGAATTTTCCTTTTGTCAGGTCGAAGGAAATCGTGAATGTACCACGCTCATACACGTTGTACTCACATTTCTTCGAGAAGAGCGAAAACTTCTCACGCATTTGACCTACCTCTTGTCCATCATGGTTCATCACGACCCACTTCTTACACGTCGGAATGAACTTACCAAACGCTACCCCTCTACCTTCACCATTCATTACTTGAACACGACCATTCTCGTCGTGTTGAACCGCACCGATCATTTGGTGCGCTTCATCATAAATCGCGGCATGACCTTGCGAAAAAACGCAACCCTGCACATAGACAACTTTGCGCAACAGAAATTCTCCTCTCACTGCTAAAACGTGCTGGTTTTTCGTCCCCAGTTTATTTAGACATCCTGTATAGTTTAACTTTCTTTATCTGTATGATATTTCGTTAACGAAAATGATTATTGCACCGTTTCTCCAAATTGACAACCCCCTTTTGTCGACAATCATTCGACATGTTCAATGCAGGTTCATCTCCTTTGCAAATGCGAGCAATTCTTCCCGATCAATGAGGCGAACCTGATTTGGTTCCGCTAGCTGATACGCAGCTTCCGTAAAGGTCGAATTCGTAACGACCCATCCCTCGTCCATCCCGTAGAATGGAACCGAGGCAGCGACCTGTTGAACCGCTTCGAGCCCTACAGCCGCACTATATCGCTTTGCCTGGATGGCAATCTTATACCCTCGTTCATCCTCTATCAACAAATCTGCTCCGAAGTCGCGTGAAGCAGGTGTCAACTCGACCCGATATCCTGCTGTTTCAAATAAATCGGCAAGCCATTCTTCAAATTCTCGTCCTTCCATTCGATCGAGTCGTTTTTCAAGCGACGGCGTTAAAATGGACAAAAGAAGAAAAAGGATACACCCTACTATACTGATGATTAAGATTAAAGGTTCCCAAGAACTCGAAAAAAAATAAGTTCCGAAAATTCCTATCATTGCAAACAAAGCTGCTAGTAACAATCGTTTTCGTTTTAATCGTTTCATCGTGCTTTTCCCCTCTACTTCGTCGTGACCTTTTTTTCACTATACTAAAATTCTTCGTCGGTTGCTTCCTTCAACAGGAAACACGACTCGTCTTGCAGAAGTAAACTAACGAGGAAAGACTGTCTTAAAATCCATGGTCGAAGACCAGTCAGGAGGTAGCTCATGGCAGAACATTCATCCCCTTCATCGCTACGAATCATTCACGCGACGTTACGTGCTATGAAAGACCCCGTTCTTCTTGTCGATGCAAATGGAAGGATTCAATTTCATAATGACGCGTTTCAACACCAGTTCATGAACACTCCGAATATCGAAACCGTTCAGGAGCTGTTTCCCATCACGGATGATTTCTTTCCATTACAGAAGGAAGCCGTCATTTCAACGACACATCAATTAACAGTCACAGCGATTGAAGCGACGGACTATTTTCTTGTCCATGTCGCTCCCCTGAAAATCGAGGACTTATTCAATTCAACACTAGATACTGCTCTATTCATCACCGACTCGGAGTTTCGGATTCAAACTTGTAACGAAGTGGCAAGCACCTTATTCCGTTTCGAGCATGCCGAAGACATCATTGGTCTCCAAGCGACGATTCTACATGATGCGAAGGAAATCGCTACCCGCCGTCAACATCTCGAACAATTGAACTTAAAAGACTTATCGGACGCGCAACTGTTTTTACTGCATGGACGGGAAGCCGAAAATGAATGGACCTATCATCGTTTGGATGGCTCAACGTTCCATGGACGCCTTTATATGACACGGTTGCCAAACGATACGTACTTCCTTCTCATTCAGGACATCACACCGCAAAAACAAATCGAATGGCATCTGACGAAAAGCGAACGCCGCTTCCGACTCTTCTCGGAATCCGTCGTTGAAGCCGTTATCTTTCATGACCACGGCATCATCATCGATGCCAATCGCGCAGCAGAAGTCATTTTCCGGACGAAACTCGAGAAAATGAAAGGCAAGACGACGCTTGAATTGATTCATCCGGATCATCACGCGCGTGTCTTACAACGCATCGAGGAGCATCGAGAAGAACCATACGAAGTCCTCGGTCAACGTGCCGATGGAACTTCTGTCGAAATCGAAGTGTTTCCGCGTGAAATCATCTACAACAACATCCGGATGCGTGTCGCCGTCGTTCGTGATATTACAGAACGAAAAAAGATTGAGAAAATGCTTGAACGCGAAAAAAATGCCATCATGCGTCAGCGTGATATCACACAATCGATTCTTCAGGCATCCAATGAAGGGTTCCTACTGACAGAAGAGGATGGAAGTTTCATCTTCATGAACGTCAAAGCACGCAAATTACTCGATGTCCCAGGCATTGCACCAAGTAAGATTCAAGAACGAATCAGTCTGATTCCGAATCTCGATTTGAACACTCGATTCGAGATGCTCCGACAAGTAGAAGAATTACTCGCCGGAAAACATTCTGAACTATCGTTTCGTTTCACGTTACAGCGACCAAATGAGTCCAGCCCACTTTATTTCGAATTTTATGCGACTGCGATCAAAAAGGAGAAGAGCCGCATTTCTCGTCATGGCTTCCTATTTGTTTTCCGTGATCGGACAGAGGAAGCGAAGATGGATCAAGTAAAGGACGAACTCGTCAGTACAGTATCGCATGAGTTGCGCACGCCACTGTCCTCCATTCTTGGCTATATGGAATTACTACGATATAAAAAACAATCGGCTGATCGAATCGAACGGTATGTTGAGATCGTCCACGAAGAGACGAAACGATTGACGACGCTATTAAATGAGTTTTTAGACATTCAGCGTCTAGAAGGTGGAAAACAGGAGTATACCTTCACGTCGTTCTCGTTGCGCGATCTTCTCGCATCAACCGTCGATGCCTATGGCGAGACCGTCGAGACGCATCGAATTGATCTAGAACTACCAGAGGATCCTGTTCTGATTTTTGCGGACGAGCACAAAATCAAGCAGGTGATCTTGAACTTGCTTTCGAACGCCATTAAGTACTCTCCACAGGCGGATCATATTCGAGTCCTTCTTTCAGCAAACCCGGAACAAGCAACGTTCTCTGTGACTGATCATGGACTCGGCATTCCACAAAATGCTTTTGAAAAGCTCTTTACGAAATTTTACCGGGTCGATAACTCAGACATCCGGAAAATCGGCGGAACCGGACTCGGACTTGCCATCTGTAAGGAAATCATCGAATCACACGGAGGTGCGATTTCCGTTGAATCAGAAATCAATGATGGTTCGACGTTCACCGTTGTACTCGAACGTGATCCAAGAAAGGAATGGAATTGATGCGGACCTACTTCATGACGGGTTTCCCCGGTTTTTTAGCGACCAAACTGATCGAACAACTGGCACGTGTACCGGATCAAATCGCTTGTTTTCATTTGCTTCATTTATCATCAGAGCGGAATACGGCCGCTGAGCGACGCCAGGACCTTCTAGAACGTACATCCTTACGACCAGATCAACTCGTGTTACATGAGGGGGATATCACGGTCGAACAGCTTGCTTTATCATCAGAGACGCGGATGATTTTGCAACAAGATGTCACACACATCTTTCATCTCGCAGCGCTATATGATTTAGCAACAGCATATGAACCCGCCTTTCGGATCAATGTGATCGGTACCGCGAACGTGACACAGTTTGCTCATACGTGTCGGACCTTAGAGCGTTACATCTACTTCAGTACAGCGTATGTCTCGGGTCTTCGTTCCGGAATGGTTCTAGAAGATGAGTTACAAGCTAGTGCCTTTAAAAATGCTTATGAAGAAACGAAATACCTCGCTGAAGTACGTTTCCGTAAAGAAATTGGAACGATCCCCTATACGATCATCCGTCCTGGGATCGTCGTCGGCCATTCCGAAACGGGCGAAACACCGAAATGGGATGGTGTTTATTTCGTTTTGAACGCGATGCGTCTCCTGCAATCCTTTGCTCCTCTTCCGTATCCCGGTCGAGCAAACGCACTCGTCAATCTCGTGCCCTATGATTACGTCATTGAAGCGACCGCTTATCTCAGTCATGCACCGGTCGGAAGAAATAAGACCTATCATCTGACGGATCCATTCCCACATGGCGCACGCGCGATTTTTGAGATGTTACACGTCGCCTATTATGGACGTTATCCGCGCGGAATCGTTCCGTTTCGACTCGTTAGCACGGCATTGACTCCAGCTGTCGCGAAACGACTTCAGGTGCAACGTCAGACACTCGATTATTTCATTCATCCCGTTCAATACGACACGACACATGCCTTACGTGACTTACGGGACACTGGTATTATTTGTCCAGACCTTGCAGAAACGATGCCTCGGCTCGTCCAGTATTACCAAATACATGCGACACACTAAAAAAGTCCAATCGTTCTTCCTCAAGGGAAGTCGATTGGACTTTTTCATCGGTTACCCGATCAACATATTCTCTTTTGGATAACGAATCGTTCGATCACGTTGCGTCGCGAACGTGAACAGAATCGTTAAGGAGCCGACACGTCCGAGTAACATCATGAACATGATTAAAAACTTACCAAAGCTATTGAGCTCAGCTGTTACGTTCAAAGAAAGACCAACTGTTCCAAATGCCGAGACCGTCTCAAAGAATAGACCGATAAAGGAAATATTCGGCTGGGTCAACGCCAGGAACGTCGTGATCAAAGCGATGAACAATAAACTGAAGACAGCAATCGCATATGCCTTTTGAATCGCTTGCGTCTGAACAGTCCGACGCATCAGAACCGTTTCACGCTGTCCGCGTATATACGTCCAGACATTCTTCAAGATGACCGCTGCCGTCGTGACCTTGATCCCGGAACCTGTTGATGCGGAACCTGCCCCGATGTACATCAAAACCATCATCAAACCGATCGAGAGCGGCACCATCGTCGTTAAATCGATCGTCTGGAAACCAGCCGTTCGTGTCGTGACGACTTGAAAGAACACGATATGGAGCGCACTGAAGAACGATTCATCTTTTAATGAACCCAAGTTCGAAACCCACTCGTAGAGCATCATTGCTAAAACACCTAGTCCATTGATGACGAGTAGTGATAGCACCATCAATTTAGAATGGAGCGAAATTTTCTTGAAGTTTCGTTTACCAGCGATATCCGCGATGACCGTAAAACCAAGACCACCAATCATCAAGAGCGCTGCAATCGTCAGAATGAATGTCGTATCTTGTTGGAAACCGATTAGATTATCACCCCATAGTGCGAATCCTGCATTGTTGAAGGCAGATACGGCGTGGAACAAACCGTAATAGAGTGCTTTTCCGAAGCTGTATTTGTATTGAATGAACAAATCAAGCGCAATCAAAAACATGCCGACGATTTCAACGAGGACCGTCGTGACGATGATATTACGAACGAGACGAATCGTTCCGCCCGGACTATCGAGATTAAACATCTCTTGGATAATGATCCGCTGACGAATCCCGATTTTTCGTCCCGTGACGCTGAGCAAGACGAGCGCGATCGTCATGAATCCAAGTCCACCGACCTGAATTAAGAGCATCATGATGATTTGACCGAGTAAATTATAGGATTCGGCAATATTAATCGGTGACAGTCCTGTGACGGTTCCTGCCGATGTCGCAACGAATAGGCAATCGATGAATGATACATCTTGCCCCTCTTGTTGTGAAATCGGAAGCCACAATAAAAAACCACCTAGTAAAATCGTCAATGTAAAGCCAGTCGCAATGAAGCGTGCCGGTTTATCGAATAGCTGATGGTACATCAATTCACCTAAACGCCCGAAGCGTGCGAGTCGTGAACGTCTTTTATGCGAGAACATCTTACTCCCCCTAGATTGTTTTCAGACAGAATTGTCTTTATCATACTCCCTCGAATTAAGAAGTTCTATCGAAATATGCAATCGACTAAACGTTTTCGTATTTTTTTGGTAAACTAGATAAAAGTGGACGTGTAATCATTAAAGGAGGTTGAGGGAAACAGTGGACCCTAAGACGGCTGATCATTCGATTGAGGATGTCTGGCGAAGGCTGGAACGACAATCACAATGGATGCCTGCGCAATTGTATTATCAATTCGAGGAACTCTTATCATTACATTTGGAGCAACCGATTCTAAATGAATTGTATCAAGTGTTAAAAAAATACGACGTACTGACCGATATAGAGCGTGACGAACGAAACGAAAGCATTCAAATGCTAATCGACGAAAACGGCGCTTGATTCTCGGTTTTTGGATTTCCGAGCAGAAGAAGTGTCTTCTGCTCTTTTATTTTTCGTTCCTATACGGATTACATACAGAAAGGTGGCACACATCAATCATGGATATCGTGTCGATCATCGGGATCATTCTTGGTCTCATCACACTAGTCGGAGGTATGATCTTAAAAGGTGCGCCTCCAGTCGCTCTACTCAACCCTGCAGCCCTTGTCATCATCTTCGTCGGAACGGCAGCTGCCATCATGATCTCCTTCCCAAAGGAACGATTGAAAGTCTTACCTGCCTTGTTTAAAGTCATCTTATTCGAACAAAAGCTGATGACGAAGCAGGTGTTGCTCGGACAATTTTTGACACTCTCGACGCAAGCACGTAAAGAAGGTCTGTTATCTCTCGAGTCAGCACTTGAAGAAGTCGATAATGCCTTCATGAAGCGTGGCGTCATGATGGTCATCGATGGGCAGCCCTCCGAATATGTCGAGGACGTCATGACACGTGACCTCGAAAACATGACGGAACGCCATCATGCCAATGCGAACATTTTCACGCAAGCTGGAACCTATGCTCCGACCCTTGGGGTTCTCGGTGCCGTTGTCGGTCTTGTTGCCGCCCTATCCGATTTATCGGATATCGAAAAATTAGGTCACGCGATTTCAGGTGCCTTCATCGCGACGTTATTCGGGATTTTCACCGGATATGTCCTGTGGTTCCCGTTCGCAACAAAGCTGAAGCAAAAATCAGCAAGCGAGATTCAGTTATATGAAATGATGATTGAAGGGATTCTCTCGATTCAAAACGGTGAATCCCCGAAGAACTTAGAAGATAAGCTACTCGTGTACCTGACACCGAAGGAGCGTGCGAACTATGAAGCGGAAAAAGAAGCCGCATGACGAACATATCTCCGAAGGCTGGTTAATTCCCTACGCCGACTTATTGACCTTGCTTCTCGCGCTCTTCATCGTTCTGTTTGCTTCGAGTAATGTCGATGCTGTGAAACTAAAAGCAATGTCCCAGTCGTTTAGCTCCGTCTTCAATGGTGGTTCAGGGATGATTACAAATAGCTCACTCTCTACTCAAGAAGAAGAGGATTCAAAAAAACTCGATGCCCGGACGAAGGCACAAAGCTATGAAATCGCAGAACTCGAAAAAATCAAAGAAGAAGCCAATCAATACATTAAGAATGAAAAACTTGAAAAAGACATCAAGGTCGAAATCACGAATGAAGGACTTGTCTTTACGATTCGCGACCGCGCGTTGTTCTCACCAGCTCAAGCAGAAGTAAGAGGACGCTCGCTTCAAATCGCAGAGGGGATGAGTGCACTACTCGTCAAAGCAGGGCAACGTCAGATTCAAGTGTCTGGACATACAGATAATATTCCAATCAACACAGCACAGTATCCGTCGAACTGGGAACTGAGTGCGGACCGGGCGATCAGTTTCATGCGTGCCTTACAACGGAATCCAAAGCTTGAACCAAAACGCTTCACCGTCAGCGGTTACGGTGAATTCCAACCAATCGCGTCCAATCAAACGGAAGCAGGTCGCAGTCAGAATCGACGCGTCGAAGTGTTGATTCGACCATTGATCGACTTAAAAGCGAATGTACTCGACGAAACAAAAGTCGAGTCCTGAACGTAAAAAACTCCTTCGTGGTTGCCACGAAGGAGCTTTTTTTAATAATACGGACGAATCATGATATAGACGATGACACCGGTCAAACTGACGTATAACCAAAGCGGCATCGTAAAGCGTGTCCACTTTTTATGCTTCTCGAAGTTTTGATTCACAGCGTGCGCGAGTGACATCAAGACAAGTGGAACGATGACTGCAGCTAGGATGATGTGCGTAATCAGGATAAAGAAATAGACAGGGCGAACGAAACCTTCGCCCCCGAATTTCGTCGATTCACTGACGGCGTGATACGTGACGTACGAAATTAAGAATAAAGTCGTCGTCATCATCGCACCACCAATGAAGCGACGATGATTCACCCGATTGCCACGACGAATGGAAATCCAAGCGCCGAGCAACAGCATGAAGGTAAAACTATTGAAGATAGCATTCAAAAAAGGAAGCAACGTCCAATCGAATCCTGAATCAACTTGTACTGGTGGTGCAAAGAATAAAAGGGCCACGAGCAAATTGATGACAAGCGTCAGCAGGATGACGAGCGGAACGAAATTCCGTTTAGTAGCAGGTTGTTGCATGAATCATTCTCCTTGTTTCCAGTCGAAATAACGTTTCAACCATTTTGGGATCGGACCAGCGAATAGACGTTCACGCCAGTAGACATCAGCAGCACGCTGAACAGCAGCACCACGGATCGGATATGGGTGGACGACACGCGACAATTGACCGACCTTATCTTTACGTGCCATCGCATAGACGACTTCTTGCATCCACTCACCCGCTTGTTCTCCGATTGCATGTGCTCCAATCAGTTTTCCACGCTTATCGGCGATGAGCTTGACGCGCCCTTCTGTCTGACCATTGATGACGAAACGATCGACTTCATCGAGACCGGTCTGATAGACCTTGATCTCCCCATGTTTCTTGCGTGCCTCGTCTTCCGTCAATCCGAGATGGAACAATTCAGGCGTCGTGAATGTGACCCACGGAACCGCTCGATAATCCGGCTTCGTCCGTAGACCGAATAAAGCATTCGTGACGACCGTTTTTCCTTCAAGCCCTGCGACGTGCGTAAACGGAAGCGAGTTGATCGTATCTCCGACCGCAAAGATGTGTCGTTGACTTGTGCGAAGTGAACCATCGACCTGGACGAATCCTTTTTCGACGTGTACACCGGCTCGATCGAGACGTAGTGCTTCGATGCGTGGCTTACGACCGACCGCGACAAGCACGGCATCCGTTTCGATGACACGTGATTCGCCGTTTGCTTCGACCGTCACTTCGATGCCCCCGGCTGACTTGCGGACGTGCGTGACCTTCGTATCGAGATGTAATGTCAATTCTTGTTCGAGCTGACGTTGAATGACTTCGACCATGTCGCGATCTTCTTTTCCGAGTAACGTCTTCATACCCTCGATGACCGTGACTTCTGTTCCAAGATGCGCATACGCTTGCGATAACTCAAGACCAATCGCACCACCACCGATGACGAGCAGTCGCTCCGGACGCTCCGTCAATTCGAAAATCGTCTCGTTCGTTAAATAATCAATCGTATCGAGTCCATCAATCGGTGGAATGATGGGTTGAGATCCCGTCGAGATCGCAAACTTCTCACCTACGACAAGCTGTCCCGCCACTTCCACTTCATGAGCACTGAGGAATGTCGCTTCTCCGATATAGACATCGACACCAAGATCTTCGAACCGTTTCGTTCCATCGTGTGATTGAATGATGTTACGTGCCCGATCGACGCTTGCTTTCGTTTTCGAATAGACCGCGTCCCCGTTCAGCGTCACGTTGTATTTTTCAGCCGTTCGCTTCATGACATGGACATCGTGCGCCGCTTCGATCAAAGCCTTTGAAGGAACGCAACCGTAGTGAAGACAATCTCCACCTAGATGCGTATGGCGTTCGATCAGGGCGACGTGCGCGCCAAGACTTGCTGCACCGGCAGCAATCGTCATTCCGGCTGCACCACCACCGATGACGACTAATTGATAGTTCTTCATCGTGATCCCTCCTCGTAACGACGTGTGATGTCTTCCATTCGTTTACGGTTGACGCCCCAGTCGGAGTACCCGACACGTGATGCCGAACGGAAATGAATCACCTGTGCAGCTTCATCGAAGTAAAATTCGACGTCATCCTTGAAGCGAAAGACTTTACTTGTGAAGATGGCGTGGATGTATGTCCCTTCCTCCTTGACGACTTTGACGCGGTCGAGGCTTTGTAGGATACGTAGTAATTGAAACTTTGAATCTGCAAGCGTTCCTTTGAACGGGAGCGGACGCATTTTCATATCCTGTAGATCGGTTTGAGTAGATACCGCGTTCGGTTTTCCGGAGAGCGGTTGAAGCGTACCATTTGAAACACCAAGTGCCATGACTGATTCCTCCGTTTCCTATCATCTGATCCATTTCGTACTATAATCCACTTAACTTTACCAGTTTCTGTTTCACTCTGCCCGTCTCAGTGTTTACGCTTTCGTGACAGGTAGCAGAATCGTTGCGATGACGCCGCCTTCCGGCTGATTATCAATAAATAGCTTGCCTTCATGTGCTTCGACGAGTTCTCGGCAAATCGATAGTCCGAGCCCTGTTCCACCCTTTCCTTTTTGCACTTGGTAGAACTTTTCTGTGACGTGACGTAAGTGCTCTTTCGGAATCCCGGGACCTTCATCACTGAAGGATAGGAACAACACACGCTCTGAACGAACGAGGCGAATGGTGATCGTGCCACCGACTGGAGAAAAGCGGATCGCATTATCAAGCAGGTTCAAGAAGACTTGTTTCAATCGATTTTCGTCGTATAGACCGACGACTTGCGCCGGTAACTTCTGTACGATCTGGACATTTTTTTCTTCCAGCTTTTGACGAAGTTGCGCTGTTACGGTCTCGATGATTTCCGTCAAGTTGACTTCTTGACGGTATAAGACGAGGCGACTCGTCTCGAGTTTCGAGAAATCGAGTAACTGCTCAACGAGCGAAATCAAACGCTCCGTCTCCGAATGAATGATGCCCATCCCAAGCGACGCCTCTTCCGGCAACTGATCCTGTTCGACGAGTAACGTTTCACTCCAGCCTTTGATCGATGTCAGCGGTGTCCGTAATTCATGGGAAATACCAGAAATGAATTCATCTTTCAATGTTTCCTGCTGTTTGATCTGTTGCCCCATATAATTGATCGTCCGCGCTAGTTCTCCAAGCTCGAACGAGTATTCCTCGTTCACCTTGACGTCGTAATGCTGTTTCGCGATTTGGTCCGATGCACCGATGACTTCTTGAATCGGTCGGACGATCGACGAGACGAGACGTGAGGAATAGATGAAGGCAAGTCCCCAAATAACTGTACCCAGGAGGACGATCGCTAAACAAATTTCGATCACACGTCGATCGATTCGCTCAAGCGACGTCGTATAACGAAGCGCTCCTGTCGTCTGACCAAACGATACGACAGGTTCTGTTACTTCCAGTAAATGTTCTCCCGTCGCTTCATCGTCATATCGTTTCGTGACGGTCTGTCCCGCCCTTACTTGATTGACCGCTGCTCGCGTCAACTTACGTTCCGAGATGAATCCGGTCGAAGAGTAACGCGGAATCCCTGTCGCATCCAACACTTCGATCTCGGCGTCTGGATAAGCGTAAGAATCGAGTACATCATGAATCGTCGCTTCTGAATCGGCGTAATCATAAGCAAGGCCGCTATTCGCAAATAAGACAGCACTCGCATTCGCATGACGTTTCAAGACATCTGTCGCCGTCACGTAGTAATAGTTATAGGTCACGAACGAAAGGATCCCGATGACGAGTAAGACTGTCACCGTGATGATCGTCATGAACCGCATCAATATCTGGCGCTTCATTCTTCGTTACGCCACTTGTATCCATGTCCCCACAATGTCTCGATGAACTTCGGTTCCGCTGGATTCTCTTCGATTTTTTGACGAAGACGGCGAATGTTGACATCGACCGTCTTCCGATCACCAAAGTAATTCTCACCCCATACCGCATCGAGTAACTCATCTCGCGACATGACTTGATCTTCGTTTTTGATGAAGTGGCAAAGTAAATCGTATTCAGTTGGTGTCACTTCGACGTCAACACCTTCTTTTTGGACGCGCTTCGCCCCTAAATCAATCCGGAACGGTCCAGAGACGAGTTCACGTGGCTGTTTTCTGCGGCGTAACGTCTCTACCCGTCGTAACAGTGACTGGATGCGCGCAAGAAGCTCTGCTGGACTGAACGGCTTCGCGATGTAATCGTCCGCGCCTACGCTTAGTCCCATGACTTTATCCTCTTCTCGTGTCCGTGCCGTCAGCATGATGATCCCGACGACTTCATCCTTTGCCCGCGCCTGTTCACAGACGGCAAAACCGTCGACTTCCGGCATCATGATATCGAGTAACAGAATATCGAAGGTTTGTTGATCAAATTGCGCAAGCGCTTCTTTCCCATTTTCCGCCTCGATGACATCATAGCCTGCCCGTTTCAAGTTAATGACGATGAAACTACGAATCGCATGTTCATCTTCGGCTACTAGTATTTTGGTCATTCTTTTCTCCCCCTGATTCTTTATTCCACGAGTGTGACACGATTGACGAACACTTCATAGTCCTTCGTCGCATCAATCACATAGACATAATCGATACCTTCTTTGATTTTTCGCTTTTGATCACTCGCAATGTATTGATTCTTCGGAATGACCTCTAATTCGAAATCAATCTGCTTCGTTTCTCGATTGATGAACCGAACACGATTTTCGCGTTTTTCGATCGTTTCACGCGTCGCCCAGTTGGCAGGGAACCGCATGACGAAATTGTATTCTTGATCGATGTACTGCTCTTCTCGCAGTTCGAACCCACTCTCGAGAAATGGTGGATTATCTGATCCATTCCATGTGTAGTATGCCGTGATGCGTGGTTTTGGTTCACCCTCACGCCCTTTACTGCCTTCTGGCGTGTATTGATGACCAAACTCGACGATTCCGTCTTGATCGACATCTTTCGGGAAAGTATACATCGGTTCGACGATCTCATCGACCTGACCGAAACGGACCTGTTCCAACGTATCGTTCGCTAAACGGAATAATGCGATGTGCATTTTTGCATCTCGTGTATACGAGACGATCAAGCCTTTATTCCGAGCGGCATTGATCGTATCGACTTCAAATAAATCATGTTCTGCGAATAAATCGCCATCCTGCGTCGAAAGCGTCGTCTCTTGGTGCTCTTTCGACAGGATGTCTTTATAATAGATCAAACGAGACGGACTGCCCTTTTGCAGAAGCACCATATCCCGCTCTCGATCTTGATTCAAATCAGCTACCGACAGACGATCGTATCGATCGACTTTCGTGACGTCTCGTTGCTTCGATAGTAACTGTTCAATGATGTATAACGTATTTTCACCATAACTGGTAATACCGATGACCAGGTGGTTTTGTTTATGTCGTGCGTCAGTTATGACTTCGAGTCGATCGATGGCTCGACCGTCAGCTACCGTCTGTCGCGCCACGAGTCGCCATTTTTCGCCTTGTCGTTCATGGACGAGAAGATGAATCGTGAAGCGCCCGTCCTGCTCACTACGGTAGAAGGTGATTGCTTCATCTTTACCGTTTCGATCTAAGTCGACGAGTTCGTATAGGCGGGATACCGCTTGATTTCGTGGCGCCACGATCTCTGCCTGTTTCGGCAAATCGCGGTCAATCCGTTCTTTCAACGACTGCTCCCATGCCGGAAGGGACGGATGTTCGAGTAAAGAGGCGGGATGCGGAAACATCGTACTGCATCCTGCTAATAATAGACTTGATATGATCATGAAGAGATATTTCATAAAGTTGGAATCCTTTCCGTACGGGCTCTGTTTCCACTTTATCATACTCTCTTCGAGGAGAGTATATTGTCGAACGGGGGACAAGTTGTTACGATATACAGATAATTGAAAGGGGTTTGAATGTATGACGTATAAAATGATTGTTCTCGATTTAGATGATACTTTGTTGACAAGTGACCATACGATTTCACCACGTACGAAAGAAGCTTTACTCGCTGCGCAGCGTCGCGGGAAGAAAGTCGTCCTCGCTAGCGGTCGTCCGACATTTGCCATGCTCGACCTCGCAAAAGAGCTGGAACTCGCACGCTACGGAAGTTACATCCTAAGCTTCAATGGCGCTTCCATCATTGATTGTAAAACGAACGAATCGCTCTTCCTCAGCACGCTTTCCCCGGAGACGGTCCACCGCCTCGACGATTTGAGTAAACGGGAGGGTGTCTACATCCACACGTATGTCGGACATGAGATCCTGACAGAGGAACCGAATGAATATACGACGCTCGAAGGACAACTGACAGGCATGGAGGTCATCCCTGTCGCTGATTTTAAGGCAGCGATTCAAACACCTGTCGTCAAGTGTTTAATGATGGCAGAAGAGACGCACCTCGCGCGCGTCGAACAGACGCTTCAACAGGAACTTGCGGGTGAACTCGCGGTAGCTCGCTCGAAGCCATTTTTCCTTGAATTCACAGAAGATGGTGTCACAAAAGGAACAAGCCTTGCCTTACTGTCTGAAAAACTGGGAATCGCTCAAGAAGAAGTCATTGCTTGTGGAGACGGCAACAACGATCTATCGATGATCGAATGGGCAGGTCTTGGCGTCGCGATGGCGAATGCAGCCGATACCGTCAAAGAAAAGGCACAGTATATGACCGCTTCGAACGATGAAGATGGTGTTGCTCTCGTCGTCGAAAAGTTCATGATGGATGAGGAGCCGGCTATCTCAAGCCGCTAAGTAACTCCAAAAAGAATGACGCGTCTTTTCACGCCCTTTCCTCAGGCGAGACACAAGCCAATTTTCCTGCTTCATTCAAGCAGGAAAACGGGTCTTGTTTGTCTCTGACAGCGCAAAATTGCGCTTTTTCCTGTAGGAGTTGCGTGTGACGCGTCTTTTTTTATACCTGGAAGAAGGATCAGAGAAGCATTTTGTTCACTCGACATCGCTTCCTGGGGAAAAACAAGCAAGAGCGACCCTGCAGCGAAGCGGCGCGATGCTTGTCCCTGGAAAACGATTCGAGACGAACAAAAAGGCGCAATCCTTCTCGTTAAGAGAAAAACTGCGCTTTGTCTTCAGTCTCAGGCTGACTTTTGAGTCAGCCTTTTTTGATTTACGACAAACACCAGTCGATCGGCTCTCTTCCCTGCTCTTTCAGCCAAGCATTCGTTTGCGAATATGGCTTACTACCGAAAAATCCACGACTTGCGGATAAAGGACTCGGATGGACGGCTTCAAGAACAAGATGACGATCCGTATCGATCAGCGCTTTTTTACTCTTCGCATGATTTCCCCAGAGGATGAATACGATCGGTTGTGTCTGCGTTCCTAATACTTCGATGACCCGATCCGTGAACGGCGCCCAGCCTTTTTTAGCATGGGATCCCGCTTTCCCCTCCTCAACCGTAAGCGACGTATTGAGTAAGAATACTCCTTGTCGTGACCATGCTTCGAGATTTCCGGAGGTCGGAGCCGGACAACCGATATCCGTGACGAGTTCCTTATACATGTTTCGAAGGGACGGAGGAATTGGCACTCCGTCATGCACGGAAAAGCTGAGTCCATTCGCCTGACGTGGACCATGATAGGGATCTTGCCCTAGGATGACGCACCGGACATCTTCTGGCGCGACTGCATCGAACGCATGAAAAATCCGCTCTTTCGGAGGGTAGACGGTCGTCGTTTGATAGGCTTCCTTCAAAAAAGCCCACAGTTCTTGAAAATAGGGTTTTTCCTTTTCTTCTTTTAACACGGTTTGCCAAGATGGATGCACGTGAATCCGCTCCTTTTTCAGTCTCAAGTCGCTGTTCGTCCGTCTTGATTCTGCTATGATGGATGATGAGGTGGAAAACTATGATTCAGACAAAACAATTATTCGGACTACCATTCGTCGATGCGACACCTTCGCAATGGTATACCCATATTAAAACAATCTTACACGACCGTGGAAAAGCCTTTCTTGTCACGGCGAATCCCGAGCTCGTGTTGCGTGCATTACGCGAACCTTCTTACGATGCCATCTTACGACGGGCGACGTTCATCACACCAGACGGGATCGGTGTGACGGCTGCCAGTAAACGGATGGGAGCACCGCTCACTGCGACATTGCCGGGAATCGAGACGGCACGTGAACTATTGCGGACGGCAGACGCACTCGAGAAGCGTGTCTTTTTACTCGGTGGACGTCCGGAAGTCATGAAATCGTTGATCCGTCAGTTATCGATTCGTTTTCCGAACATCCACTTCGTTGGAACGTTTCATGGTTTTGGAAAGACAGAAGAAGC
The DNA here is from genome assembly GCF_018618915.1 of Exiguobacterium sp. s91. Taxonomy (NCBI): domain Bacteria; kingdom Bacillati; phylum Bacillota; class Bacilli; order Caryophanales; genus Exiguobacterium; species Exiguobacterium sp. s91. Next base: position 88,949 of record NZ_JACSMZ010000003.1, read on the forward strand.
AACGCAAGCCATTACAGAAGCAGACGCTGATCTTGTTCTCGTCGCACTCGGTGCGCCAAAACAGGAAGAATGGATCGCTTCCATCTATGATCAAGTCGATCACGGCATCTTTATCGGTGTCGGTGGTGCGTTCGACGTCTGGTCCGGACACAGTAAGCGCGCGCCTAAATTATTCCGTCGCTTCAAGCTAGAGTGGCTCTATCGTATCTCGACGCATCCTCGTGGATTCGAGAAACTCAAGGATTTGTTACTTTTCCTGACGCTTGTGCTTCGTAAAAAATCAACGCTCTCTTGAGCGCACACAAAAAGGGCTGACTTAAAAAATGATGCGTCCTTTCACGCCCTTTCCTCAGGCGAGACACAAGCAAGAGCGACCCTGCAACGAAGTGAAGCGGCGCGATACTTGTCCCAGGAAAACGATGCGAGATGAACAAAAAAGCGCAATCTTTCTCGTTAAGAGAAAAATTACGCTTTGTCTTCAGTCTCAAGGCTCCCGACACGGCGGGAGCCTTTTTTTACACTTATCTTATGCGTTGACAGTCGAGAATGAACGACCGAGTTCTTTTGCTTTAGCGATTGCTGCTTCTTTGATCTCTTCTGCTTTTTCTGGGTTCATTGCCATACCTTCGATGAAGAGTGCATCGTAGTCTGTTACACCAGTGAAAGCAAGTGCTTGACGGAGGTAGTCATCACCGAAGTTGAGACCAGATCCTGTGTAGACGCCACCTGTTGCTTGGATGTGGAGTGCTTTTTTGCCTTCCATCAAGCCTTTTGGACCTTCTGCAGTGTAAGCGAATGTTTTACCTGCAAGAAGAACGCTGTCGATGTACATTTTGAGACGTGCTGGGAAAGAGAAGTTCCACATTGGTGTGACGAAGACATACTCATCTGCTTCCATGTATTGCTCGAGATGTTTTGTCATCGTACCGACTTTTGCGATCTCTACTTCTGTTAACTCTTCGCCTGTTGCGAATTTGCCCCATGCGCTAAGAACATCTGTATCGATTTCTTGGACTGTTTCGTTATATAGATCAAGAACTTCTACTTCAGCTGAAGGATTCGCTGCTTTGTAGCTTTCGAGGAATGCTTCACCGACTTGAAGGCTGAAAGAGTGTTCTGTAGCTTTCGGGTTAACAGTTACATAAAGTAATTTAGTCATTATTATTTCTCCCTTTTATTTAAAGTAAATTCTGTAACTAAACATACCAACCACCTTTTCGTTTGTCAATTAGTTTGACTTCCAAACGAATAAAAAAAACTCAAGTCCGTGACCTGAGCTTTCTTGATCTTATGAGTGCTAATTCTTACACATTTTCGAGCGGCGTATAATGTTCGGCTCGTAAACCGATTCGTTTCAACTGATCAATCAACTGTTCCTTTTCAGAAACCGACAAATCCTTAAATAAGTCTGCTAAAAAGGCTTCATGTTTCGGGAATGTTTCTTCCATTAGTTCACGTCCCGCTTCCGTTAGGGTTCCAAACGTGACACGACGATCCGTCGCACATGATTTTCGCGCGATCAACCCACGCTTTTCAAGTTTATCCACGACATACGTCACACTTCCGCTCGTTAATAGAATCTTATCGCCAATTTGTTGTAGAGGCGTGTCCCCTTTGTGGTACAGCAATTCCAGAACTCCGAATTCCGATAAATTCAACTGATGTGTTTTGATGTCTGCCTTCACTTGCTCCGTCACCGCATGCATCGTCCGAGATAGAACAACGAGCATTTTTAATGCCAGCTTCGAGTCTGTCGATTCCATTTTACGTTCGCCCCTCTTTGTGTTGTATCGTCACAATCATAGACTTCTTTGTCTAACTGGTCAATTCTTGCTGAATTTTTGCAATCGATCCACTGCTCAAAAATAGTTCTTGCCGTGAAACGCGTTTCATAGCCTATCGTCTTGATATACACTAAAAAGGAGGTAATCATCATGTCGATCCATACACGATTAATCCAGCTGTTTAAACGAAATGTTGCTTTTGAGTGGGCCATCGAACAATTGCATACACCAGCAGGTTATTATTTGTGTCAGCACACGTTGGTTGATCAATACCCTGATTTGTCTCCTCAAGAAAAAATAAGACTGCTCTCAAAGATCAATGAATTGGCTGAGCAGACAGCTCCATTCTCGGCTCCCGTCTCCCGACAGGATTGGCGCCGACTTGAACGACGATTATCTCGTAAGATGTAATCCAGGAGGGATGCGCGATGACGAACATCCGAGACTTGGCACGTGAAGCCAACGTGTCCGTTACGACAGTCTCACGTGTACTAAATGATCATCCTTACGTTGCGAACGAGAAGCGACAAGCTGTCCGAGAAGCCATCGAAAAACTCGGATATATCCGTAATCAGACTGCCGTTCATCTATCGACGGGTATGACAAAAACGGTCGGAGTCATGCTCCCGTTCGTTGATCATCCATATCACGCTGCCATTCTTCAAGGCATCGCGCAAGCCGCCTTTGACGCGAGCTATCGGTTCTTGACGTGGCAAACGAATTATGTGGAAACGCATGAGCAACTGGCACTGGATGCGCTGGCGCAACAGGAAATCGACGCACTCATCGTCGTGTCGCACAGTCTTCCCTTATCAGCGATTTTATCGTATGAACAATATGGCCCGATCGTCTTTTGTGAACATCATGAAGATGTCGCTGCCGTCTATATCGATCACTATACGGCCTTTCAACAAGGACTTGCACATCTACGACAACAGGGACATACGAGCATCGGCATCTGTCTCGGACGACCGGACAGTACGAATAGCTTGGCGCGTAAACATGCGTATCAAGAGGTCGTACGTGACGAATTCGTCTATGAACAGACCTTGACGATTGAAGACGGTGCGACCGTCGCAAGACGCTGGATGCAACAAAAACAACGACCGACCGCTATCTTGACCGCAAGTGATCACGTGGCAGCGGGTCTGATCTTGGAACTCCGAAAACAAGGCTATCAGGTTCCTGGAGACCTGTCTGTCATTGGTTTTGATGGAAGTGAACTCGCTGAAGTCCTAGCGATGACGACGATCGCGATCCCTTATGCCACGATCGGGCGACATGCTTTTCAATTAACCGTCCGCGAAGATCTCGTTGCTCGTCCACAAATCGAAGTACCTTCGGCGTTCATTGCTGGAACGACCGTTCTTCCTCATACCTGAATCCATATAAAAAAGCGACGAGTTCATAGATTTGAATTCGTCGCTTCATTTCGTTTAAAGAGTTCCTGCCGCTACATACCGTGATCCCCAGTAACCGCCACGGAACGATTCTTTGACGACTCTTCCATAATACGAGTTCGCATTGATCATCGTACCGCCATCGACAGCGATTCCAACGTGTTGAATCCCACTTCCATGTGTAAAGAAGACGAGATCCCCAGCGCCAGGTGCCGTACGTTTTGTTGCTGAGTATTGAGCCGCTGCCGTACGTGGGAGTGATTTTCCTAGTGCTTGATAGACGTAACGTGTAAATCCAGAGCAATCAAAGCTAACAGGACCTGTCGCACCAAAAACATAAGGACGTCCTTTGAGACCTTCTGCTACCGAAACGATCGTTGATCCTGTTTTACTAAGACCTTTCGTCGCTTTAGCGTTATATGCTTTCGTGTATGTAGAGGCGATGTATGCTGATTTCCCTTGATGACGAATTTGATACCATTCTTTGACCTGACCTACGACGGTTACAGCTTGTCCAAGTTTCAATTGCCCGACTCGTTTACTTGATACAGCAGCTTTTGCACGAATATTCAGCACATCCACTGACACCACTACTTTTTTACTTGTTGCAGCTTGCGTTGATGCTGGGACGAGTGTCCAACTACTGATGAGTAACGTTAAGGTTAACAAAACACGAGTGACAGCTTTCATCGATTCATTCTCCTCTTATGTATGAATGTATTGTACGTCTGAATTGTCAGATAATTTCTGTATTTATCCTATCATGTTCCAGATTTTCATCATATTACAGTTCTTTAACGCGCATTCTTTTTCGTAATACTTTTGTAACAAAATAAAAAAACAGGTTGTAGAACGGCTTAGGATAGCCATTTCTACATACCTGTCAGTTTGAGTCACTTAATCATTTTTTCAAGAATCAATTGACTTCTTTTTACGGAAACGTGCTAAGAATTCATAGACGATCGGCACGATAAGGAGTGTCAACAACGTCGAACTTGTCAGTCCACCGATGACCGTCACACCTAACCCTTTTGAAATCAATGCGCCACCTTCGAGTCCAAGCGCAAGTGGTGCAAGTGCGCCAATCGTCGCAAGCGCCGTCATCAAGATTGGACGTAAACGTGTACCTGCTGCATCGAGTAGTGCTTCACGCGTCGGTAACCCTTCCGCTTCTTTATGAATGACACGGTCGATCAAGACGATCGCATTCGTCACGACGATTCCGATCAACATCAAAGCACCAATCAAGGATGATACAGAAATCGTCTCTCCTGTAATCAACAGGGCAACCAGTCCACCGATGATGGCGAATGGAAGTGAGAACAAGATGACGAGTGGTGTCAATGCTCCTCCAAACGTAATGACGAGGACAAGATAGACGATCGCTACAGCTGCTGCCATTGCTAGACCAAGTTGTGTGAACGACTCTTGGATCTGCTCTGTGACTCCACCTTGCTCATACGAGACGCCTGTCGGACGATCAATGTTTTTAACGGACTTTTCAATCGCTTGAGAAGCCTCTGTTGCTTTATCCGTTTTTAGTTCTGCTGTAACGGTAGCGACGAGTTTTCCATCACGTTCGTTGAGCGAATCAGGAGTCGTTCCTTTCTTCACTTCAACGAAATCGGACAATTTGCGAACGCCAAGCGGTGTCACGACATCCGTCTCTTCCAAATCTTGAACGGAATCGTATGTCGTTTGTTCGTTTGGAACGATGACATCGAGTTCCTTCCCATCTACCTTAATAGTAGAAAGTGGTTTTTCTTCTCCTTGGACATTAGCAATGCCTTGCGCAAGTTGTGCTGTTGAAACGCCGAATTCAGCCGCTTTTTGCTGATCGACTTCGAACGTATATTGCGTATACGCTTCTTTTAAATCTGTCGTTACTTTTCGAACATACTTCGATTCACCTTCGATCGCATCAACGAATTTCGGTGTTACTGCTTCTAAATCTTCAATATTATTCGCAAAGATCGAGTACGAGACGCCTGACGAAGCTGCGCCACCACTAAAGTCTTGCTCTTTCCATTCTCCTGTCGGAATGTCAGCATTCAGCTGTTTGATGGCTGTCTGTTTAACATCTGCGAAATCTTCCGTGTCTGGATCGTATTGGACGATGAAGACCCCTTGTTTCGTATTCCCTGGATTCAATGGATTTTCTCCACCGACGGTAAACTGAAGATTATCGATATTTTTTTGTTTGTTGAAATAATCTTCTGCTTGATCAGCTGCTTTTAACGAATCATCCAACGTTTGACCTGGTTTTGGATTGTACGTGACGTAGAGTGTCTTTTCTCCTTCTTGATTCAAGAAGTTGACACCAATCGTTGGTACGAGAGCAAAACTACCGATCAAAAGCAAGACTGAAAGACCAAAGACGATGAGTTTATGGTTGAGAGACCAATTCAGCATACGGCGATACCCATTCGCCAACTTTCCGCCCTCTTCTTTTTCCGGTTTTGGTGCTTTACCACGCTTAAAGAGCGAATCCGCGAACATCGGAACGACCGTAACCGCAACGATCAAGGACGCGAACAGTGCAAAGACGACTGTCAAAGCGAATGGTAAGAACAGCTCACCAACGAATCCCGTAACGAATCCGAGTGGCAAGAAGACAGCGATCGTAACGACTGTCGACGAAGCGATTGGAATGAAGACCTCTCGTGTTGCACTGATGATCAGTTCTTTTCCTTTTAATTTTTCCGTCGGATCCGTTAAACGGCGATAAATATTTTCGATGACGACGATGGAATCATCAACGACTCGACCAATCGCGACCGTCATCGCTCCGAGTGTCATGATATTCAAGGAAATATCCATCTGCTTCAAGACAAGAATTGCCATTAGAAGCGATAACGGAATCGAAATAACAGCGATGATCGTTGATTTGATGTTTCGCAAGAACAGCAAGATGATGACGATTGCAAATAACGCACCAATCAATGCTTTACTGATCATCGTCGAAACGGATTCCTCAATTGGTTTTCCTTGATCAAGTGTCACAGATGCCTTGACCGAACCGTTTTCTTTTTCAAAGTCTTTGATCGTCTGCTTCACTGCATTGACGACATCGACCGTATTCGCATCTTGCGACTTCGTCACTTGAACACTGATCGATCGTTCACCATTCGAACGCGAGATCGATTCCTCGATCCCTTTATCTTCAATCGTCGCGACTTGCGACAACGTGACAGTTGGTACTTGCGTTGGCGCCGTCTGTGTTGCCTGACTTGACGCCGCACCTGTCGCTGGTGTCGTTTGAGATGCCGCAGGAGCTGACGATGGAGCTTGTCCTGCTTGTCCTGCTTGTCCTGCTTGTCCTGCTTGTCCTGCTTGTCCTGCTTCAGGAGTATTCAATGCTGGTGGTGTATAGGGAAGACGAAGATCTTTTAATTCCTTGACCGTCGTTGCTTTTCCATCTAATACGACCGCTTGTTCTTTATCTCCTAACTCGTACAAGCCAAGCGCTAAACGTGAATCATTAGCTTGAATCAATTGTTTCGCATTCTCTTCGGTTAGACCGTAACGTTCGAGTTTTTTCTCATCGAAACGAATTTCGATCCGGCGAATCTCTTGACCCGCGACTTGAACCGTCTGCGCTCCTTCAATTCCTTCAAGCTTCGGTTGAAGTTCGTTTTCAACGAGTTTCGTCAACTCAGACAGGGAACGTTCCTTATCCGAAACGGCAAAACCGATGACCGGGAATGCATCAAAGGAAATCCGTGATACTTGTGGTTCCTGAACACCTTCCGGTAATTCGACGTTTGAAAGAGCTTCTTTTACTTTTTGCTCGGCTTCTTCCATATCCGTACTGAAGTTATAGTCGATTTGTAGGTTCGATGCATTTTGGAAGGACGTCGAACGTACAGTATCGACTCCTGATAAATTTTCGACCTTACTTTCAAGTTCTCGACTGACTTCATCTAGAACTTGTTCTGGTGTAGCACCTGGATAAATCGTCGTCACCGACACGGTCGGTGTCGTGATGTCTGGCAATGTCTCGAGCTTCATCGATGTTCCCGCATAAATACCGGCAACCGTGATGATGATCGTCATGAGCCAGAGGGCAAACTTATTGTTCACCGAAAACTGGATGATCTTTTTCATCGTATGGTTCTCCCTCACTCTTCAATTTGTTTATCTAGTCGTCGTGCACGTTCTATTAATTGCTGAATTAATCGTTGTCGCACATCTGGAGACGGTGCGCCGAACTGAAAATGCTCCGACAATTTCAAACCGTCTAATGTAAAGCGAATCGACAATACTTCAACCGGATCCATCTGTTCTGTCAGTTGGCGGAAGAACTGCTCCGCTTGTCGCTTTCGTTCCTCGACGAACGTCGCATGATCCTTTAACAAGGACAACAAGTAAAGAAGCGCATCCATGTCGAGATGGAACTCCTCTTGTTGCTGGATTTGCAACGTCACGAACGCTTCCATCGGTCCCATCGTCAACTGATGCTGTTCATATAGTTCAAATTGTCGTGCTTCTTGCGCCTCGATGACCCCCATTAATAAAGCTTCTTTCGAAGCGAAATGATACAATAGTCCACCTTTTGAGACATTCGCTTGTTTCGCTACTTCTTCAAGCGTCAATTGGGTGAATCCTTGTTGCAAAATGATCGTCGTCGTTGCTTCAAGAATCCGACGCCGTGTCTCTTGCGCTTTTGCACTGGCCAATAGTCTCCCCCTTCCCTCATATTTACTGTACCGTCTGGACGGTTTCTTTTTACAGTGTACGAATTCTTATTTCAAGATGCAATCGCTTTGTTTATGTTTCACGTGAAACTTTCGTGAACGAAAAAAAGACTGACTCAAATGTCAGTCTCTACAGATAAGGACGTGAAAAGACGCGTCATTCTTTTTGAGTCAGCCTCTTTTGAATCCATTATTCGTCTGCTTCGCGTGCACTCTCTCGTAGTGCCGCTTGCATCGTATCGAATAAGTGATGCTCCCGTAGCACTTGGACGCCACGATCTGTCGGTCCACCAGGTGCCGCAACATCAGCAATCAGACGATCCGTACTTGCGTCGGAGCGCATGAGAATTTCAGCCGAACCTTTCATCGCTTGAGCAACGATTCGGCGTGCATTTTCTTCTTCAAAACCAGCATCCGTCAAAACCGGCACCATGCCAGCTACGATTTCATAGAAGAAAGCAGGACTACATCCAGCTGCCGCCATGAATGCAGGCATCGTCGATTCATTTGCTTCCGCAATTTCTCCGACACGTCCAAATAATGCCTCGACTACACTTCGGATCTCTTCATTCACGCGTGAGCCGAACCATAGTCCAGTCATTCCTAAACGGTGTGCGACTGGGGTATTTGGCATGGCAGCAACTGTCGGACGTTTTGCCAACTGTTCGATTTCATATGGTGTAATATGTGCAGCAATCGAAACGATCGTCTGATTCGTCCATTGTTGATTCGCTACATAGTCGAGTACACCATCGGGTTGCATGCCCAGCATGACGATATCGTATAAGGAGACGTCCTCCTGCTCGACCGTTTGAATACCGTGTCGTGCTGCGACTTCTGTCAAGCGTGCCCCACCACTCCGATTCGTCATCGTGATATCTTCTCGTGCAAATCCAGAAGCGACCCATCCTTGAACGAGTGCCTCACTCATCGCACCGGCTCCTACTATTAATAGTTTCATCATCTATCCTTCCTTTCCCTCAAAAAAAGACCAGTCATGAACTGGTCTTGTGCGGGTCCATTATACACGAACGGCTAAATCTTCGACAGCAACGACACGAAGTCCCTTGTCGTCAAGTTTCTTGACGATTTTTTTCTTCGTCTTCTCGTCACAATCCGTCGGTAATGTAATCAATACACGACGCATGACGCTACTCTTCGCATCGAGTGTCATCAGACTCGCGACCGTTGAATATTTGTTGACGATCTTCGAGATTTTCTCAAGTGCCCCTTTTTGTTCACTTAGGGCTACAGTCAGGACGTAACTTCCAGAATCACGGTTCCACGCTTCTTCAAGCATTCCAAGCATTTTTCCGTGAGGTAGGATACCGAAGAAATGACCATCGTCATTTAAGACAGCGATATACGGTAATTCCTTGATTGAGAAGAAGACTTCAAAGAAATTACTTCCTGTATAGATGTATTTGGATGTATTCTTAATCAGCGACATGACGTTGTCGTCTAAGCTGCCACCATTCATCCCATGCCGATAGATGTGCATCTTATAGATGTTGCCCTTGAAGTCCTGTCCTGATTGATCAAGGACCGGGACACAGCGGTATCCGGTTTTTTCAAGTGTGTCGAGTGCTTCACGAATCGTCGCTGTCTCGGAAATCGTGACACATTGATGCTTCGGAATACATAAACTTTGTACGAGCATAATAAAATCCTCCTCTTTTACCTGATTACGCAGACTTAATCATATCATTCGATTTTCATGCACCATATCCTCTTTTCCCACTTCTGATGCGCTTTTATTCTTACAATCACAAGACAATCTCTTGCAACCACAACGTAATCCAACTCATTTCAATCAAGTACACTTCACTTTTTACATTGTCAGACAATTTATTAAATCTACAATCGCCTTCATATTAAGATTTATTAAGATTTCGTAAAGACGCTTCATAAATGTATTCTTTTACAATACCGTCTGCTACAATCGAACTCGTGAAGTTACTTCACTATTCTATTCTTGTTCTTAATATGGAGGCAGAAGAAATGTTTAGTAAAAAACAAGATCCATTCGCAGTGAAATTATCCGAAATCGCAGGACACTTAAAAACGACTTCGCAATTCTTCGTTGACTTTAAAATCAACGGCATCGCGGATGTAAAAGAATTTGCACATAAAGTAAAAGACTTCGAAACAGCTGGGGACGATTTGATGCACCAGTTGATCATCGACTTGAACAATGCGTTCATCACGCCGATCGACCGTGAAGACTTACTCGCACTTGCTAACGCACTTGATGACGTCTTAGACGGCTTTGAAGAATGTTCAGCGATCTTCGAAATCTACAATATCGTTCAAGCAGACGAGCACATGATCAAGTTCGTCGATGAAATCAACATCGCTGTCACAGAACTCGCGATGTCAATGGATCTTCTTGTTGCACGTAAATTGCAACCGATGCGTGAACACGTCATCAAAATCAAAGAACAAGAGACGATTTGTGACAACCTACGCCGTAAATCGATCAAAGCATTGTTCGCAACAGAAACAGATCCAATCAAAATCATCCAATATAAAGAAATCTATGAATCGCTCGAATCAATCGCGGACTACTGCCAAGATGCAGCTAACGTCATTGAAACGATCATCATGAAAAACGCTTAAGTGAGGAGCTAACGAGATGGATAGCCTGTTTATCATCACCGCCATAATCGTGATTCTCGCACTTAGCTTCGACTTCATCAACGGTTTCCACGATACAGCGAACTCGATCGCGACTTCGGTGTCGACTCGTGCTTTGAAACCACGTCATGCCATCATCTTGGCTGCATCGATGAACTTCCTAGGTGCAATCACGTTCACTGGAGTCGCAAAAACGATTTCTGGTGACATCGTTGACCCGTCAACACTTGAACATGGTAGCTACGTCGTCATCGCTGCCTTGATTTCAGCCATTGCCTGGAACCTTTTGACTTGGTACTTCGGTATTCCGTCAAGTTCTTCGCATACACTGATCGGTTCGATTGCTGGTGCCGCTGTTGCCTCTGTCGGATTCGGAGGAATCGAAGCAAAAGGCTTCTTGAAAATCGTTCAAGCCTTGCTCATTTCACCAGTGCTCGCATTCACACTCGGTTTCATCGTTTATGCAATCTTTAAAGTCATCTTCAAAAAAGGGAACTTGGCGAAGACGAATCGTCGCTTCCGTCATGTTCAAATTGCAACCGCTGCTTTGCAGTCGTATACACACGGTACGAACGACGCACAAAAAGCGATGGGGATCATCACGCTTGCTTTGATCTCATCTGGTTATCAAACAGATCACGAAGTTGCGACTTGGGTTAAACTCTCGTGTGCGATCGCGATGGGTCTCGGAACATCTGTCGGTGGATGGCGGATCATCAAGACCGTCGGTGGTCAAATCATGAAAATCCGTCCAGTCAACGGGGTTGCAGCTGACTTAACATCAGCAGCAATCATCTTTGGAGCGACAGCGATTCATCTTCCGGTTTCGACGACACACGTCATCTCTTCTGCCATCTTGGGTGTAGGTACATCACACCGTAAGAAAGGTGTAAAGTGGGGAACAGCACAACGTATGCTCATTACATGGGTCATCACATTGCCAATTTCGATGGCTTTCGCTGCCTTGATCTACTATATTCTCGACTTCTTATTCATTAAATAAGTACTTGCCCCGCCTACTCAAAAGAGGTGGGGTTTTGTGTACGTCAGAAGCGTCGATAGTTGTTGTTTTTCCCATAATTCGCTATGATGAAGAACAAGAAGGATTGTCTATTTCTTTAGGAGGAATGCCCCATGACAAAACGTAAAGCCTTAACGATTGCTGGTTCCGACACGAGCGGTGGAGCTGGTATTCAAGCTGATTTGAAAACATTCCAAGAACTTGGTGTCTATGGAATGAATGCTTTGACGGTCATCGTCGCCCAAGACCCTGATCACTCTTGGCACCATGCGGTTTACCCAATCGACACAGAACTCGTCCGGACACAAATCCACACGGTCCTTGGAGGTATTGGTGTTGATGCGATGAAGACGGGTATGCTCCCGACTGTCGAAATCATTGAAGCCGTAGCTGAGAAAATCAAATCATCCGGCGTTCAAAACGTCGTCATCGATCCTGTCATGGTCTGTAAAGGCGAAGACGAAGTGCTGAACCCTGATACAGCAAACGCACTTCGTGATGTCTTGACACCACTTGCGACGGTCGTCACACCGAACGTCTTCGAAGCCGGACAACTGTCGGGTCTTGGTAAAACACCAGCAACGATCGACGAGATGAAACTTGCAGCAGCGCGGATTCATGAAAAAGGTGCGCAATACGTTCTTGTCAAAGGTGGCAGCAAGATTGACCATCCACAAGCAGTTGACGTGCTTTATGACGGAAAAGAGTTTATCCTGATTGAGGACGAACGAATCGAGACACCGTACACGCACGGTGCTGGCTGCACGTACTCTGCAGCAATCACGGCCGAACTCGCAAAAGGTGCATCGGTAGAAGCTGCTGTCCGTACAGCAAAATCTTTCATCACTTCCGCGATTCGTCATTCATTCCGTTTGAATGAATACGTCGGACCAACTGACCACGCTGCACATCGTACAGTCCAGTCTTGATCCGCTTAAGAAGTCCGCGATATCCGCGGACTTCTTTCTGTATAGGAGAGGAGAAAAGTTTATGCAAGCCATTGATTTACAAGAAATACAGCGTTATATCGACGAACATGCGAATACACCGTTATATGTACACGTCGAGACGACGAACGGTGCCTACGCGACGCACCAAGATCCAACTTTCCATAGCGCAGGGATGTTTTTCCGTAATGCGGAAATCACTTACGAACGTGGTCTGATCACAGGAAACGGACCTTACCGGATTGGTTTGAAACTTGCACACGGCTGGTTATACGGTGAAGGATTGACTGACTTCGAATTTGCTGGGGATCAATTGTTGATTGCCGGTCACGATATCGAAGGACGTCTTGCGATTGCTTTTGAACTTAGCCCGACACCATTCGCTCAAGGCGCAGAGGAGGTAGACGCATGACACACGAAGATCATTTACTCGTCGTCTTCCCTCACCCGGATGATGAAGCCTTCAGTTCTGCCGGTACGATCATCGAGCACGCTGAAAACCGTGGTCCTGTCACATACGCTTGTTTGACGCTTGGTGAGATGGGACGTAACATGGGACGCCCTGTCTTTACGAACCGGGAACAGCTCGCAACGATTCGTAAACGTGAGTTGATCGATGCTGCTGCAAAAATGAAGATTTCGGATCTCCAAATGTGGGGACTTCGTGATAAGACCGTTGAATTCGAGGATGAAGCGGCACTTGCTGACCGTATTCTTTCCTTGATTCAACAGACACGACCAACTCGTTTGATTTCGTTCTATCCGGGTTACGCGGTCCATCCCGATCATGAAGCGACAGCTCGTGCCGTCGTTCGTGCCCTTCGGATGATGGATCCTGCTGATCGCCCAGAGTTTCTTGCGGTCGCTTTCGCGAACAATACGAAAGAAGAGCTCGGGGAAGGAACGTTCATTCATGATGTCAGTGCCTATACGGATCAAAAGATCAAGGCACTCGAAGCGCACGCTTCACAAACAGGTGGTCTGATGAAAGTCATCTCGGAAGATTCGAACATTCGAGATCTACTCGTCAAAGAACGCTACTATCACTATCCACTTTAATCTTCTTACAAGAGATGCGTACCGTCCGATCGACGATACGCATCTCTTTTTTTGTCTTCATCAGAAAACGTCGACTTTTTCAATGGCTTCTGCTAGTGTGAATAGTTGAGACTATGTCTCCGGAGTTCGTAACCTCCTCCGTTACAAAAACTAGGAATGGAAGTGTACATTATGAAAAACGAACGTGCTCTTGTCGTCTTTAGTGGCGGCCAAGACTCAACGACTTGTTTGTTTCAGGCACTGAAACAATACGAAGAAGTCGAAGTCGTGACGTTTAATTACGGACAACGTCATGCACAAGAACTCGAAGTCGCACGCGACATCGCCTCTGAGCTTGGTGTCAAACACCATGAGCTTGATCTCTCTCTTCTCAGTCAACTGACGAGTAACGCTTTGACTGACCACAGCCAAACCATCACGACGAATGAAGATGGTCTTCCTTCTACTTTTGTAGATGGACGAAATCACCTGTTTCTTTCGTTCGCAGCCGTCCTTGCGAAAGGACGCGGAATCCGTCATATCGTCACTGGCGTATGTGAAACGGACTTTTCCGGTTATCCTGACTGCCGTGATGCCTTCATCAAGTCACTCAACGTGACATTGAACCTTGCGATGGACTATCCATTCGTACTTCATACGCCACTCATGTGGCTCGACAAAAAAGAGACGTGGGCGCTTGCCGATTCGCTCGGTGCGTTTGATTTCGTTCGAAATCGCACGTTGACGTGTTACAACGGCGTCATTGGAGATGGTTGTGGCGAATGCCCAGCCTGTGAATTACGGAAAAATGGCTTAGATGCATACATCAAGGAGGTTCAACACACATGACATTCAATTACGAAGCACCTGAAACGGTCGAGCGCCCGACTGGCGACTCGCTTATCTATACGAAATCTCGCGTCATGATCGTTAAAAAACTGACGTTCGACGCAGCGCACCACCTATATGATTATGATGGAAAATGCCGTGCCCTTCATGGTCACACGTACCATGTCGATATGGGAATCAGCGGTTTTCTGGATCACCGCGGTATGACACTCGATTTTGGTGACCTCAAAAAAATCTTCAAAACACATCTCGAACCACTGTTGGATCACCGCTACCTGAATGAATCGTTACCATACATGAATACGACAGCTGAAAACATGGCAGCCTGGATTTTCGAGACGCTCGGACAACACCTTCCGGACGAGCGTGGACTTCGTGTCGAATTCGTTAAGCTCTATGAGACACCGACTGCTTTTGCTGAAGTCCGTCGTGAGTGGATGAACGAAGCATGAGTGCCTTAACAAAAACACCAAAAATTCCGGTTCTCGAGATTTTCGGACCAACATTTCAAGGAGAAGGACGATCGATTGGTCAAAAGACGATGTTCGTCCGGACCGGTGGTTGCGATTACTCTTGTTCGTGGTGTGATTCCGCCTTCACATGGGATGGTTCTGAAAAACCTGAACTCTTGACGGCAGAGACGATTATAGAACGTCTTGATGCACTCGGCTCTTACGGACATGTCACGATTTCTGGTGGGAACCCGTTACTTCATGCATCAATCGGCACACTGGTTGCGGCACTAAAAGAACGAAACATCACGATGTCCGTCGAGACACAAGGCTCCTACTGGCAAAATTGGTTGCTTGATATCGATGACGTCACACTTAGCCCTAAACCACCTTCAAGTGGGATGAAGATTGATTTCGATCGCTTGGATGTCTTTTTTAAACGTTTACCGGAACAACAGCGTGCTGTTAAAATCGTCATCTTTAATGAGGAAGACCTCGACTTCGCAGCGATGATTTCAGAACGATATGCGCTAAAGACACTTTATCTATCGCTCGGTAATCCTGATCCGCATGAAGAAGGAACGATCGCTCCACGCATGCTACACGATTTAAAAACACTTTGGGAACGCGTCGCCCGTGATGAACGCTTCAATCATGCGCGCGTCCTACCACAACTACACGCCCTCGTTTTCGCGAACGATCGTGGCGTCTAAGGAGAAATGATTTATGCGCCCTGAAGATTTAAACGACTTATCGTTACTTGGCCAAAAAGCCGTTCCATACATTTTTGAATACCAACCCGAAGTACTCGAAGCATTCCCGAACCGTCACCCAGAAAATGATTACTTCGTGAAATTCAATGCACCAGAATTTACGAGTCTTTGCCCGATCACGAATCAACCGGACTTCGCGACGATTTACATCTCGTACATCCCGGACGAAAAACTCGTCGAATCAAAATCACTGAAGTTGTACTTGTTCAGCTTCCGTAACCACGGTGATTTTCATGAGAACTGCATCAACGTTATCGGAAAGGATCTCGTGAAATTGATGGAACCTCGCTATCTTGAAGTATGGGGCAAATTCACGCCACGCGGTGGAATTTCAATTGATCCGTACTACAATTATGGGAAGCCTGGTACAAAATACGAACAAATGGCAGAGCATCGTCTATTCAATCACGATCTCTATCCTGAAACGATCGATAATCGTTAAGACGACTAAAAGAGGGACAAGGGGAAATCCCTTTGAGACTGAAGGCAAAGTGCAATTTTTCTCTAACGAGAAGGATTGCGCTTTTTTGTTCGTCTCGAATCGTTTTCCTGGGACAAGCATCGCGCCGCTTCACTTCGCTGCAGGGTCGCTCTTGCTTGTTTTTCCCAAGGAATCGATGCCGAGTGAACAAAGCGCTTCTCTGATTGTTCTTTCGATATAAAAAAATGACGCGTTACACGCCACTCCTACAGGAAAAAGCGCGATTTTGCGCTGTCAGAGACAAACAAGACCCGTTTTTCTGCTCGAATAGAGCGGGAAAACTGGCTTGTGTCTCGCCTGAGGAAAGGGCGTGAAAAGACGCGTCATTTTTTGAGTCAGCCCATTTGTCTACAATCTACAAGAAGAAATCCCCTTGTTCCTCTTTTTTGATGCTTATCAACTAGATGGAAGGTCGATCAAGGACGGGCTATCATGCTGACGGATGACCTCAGGTGGCCAGATATGCCGAATTAAGTGATCCGAAGGGACATGTAAGACACGGGCCAGTCGCTCAATCATTGAAAATGAGGGATGGGCAATGCTACTTTCAATACGCTGGATCATCTCAGGTGTCGTCTCAGTTAACTCTGCTAATGTATTTTGATCTAACTGATGACGTTCTCGTAATGTACGAATCCGCTGTCCGTACTGTCCGATCGGTTGAATCCCTTCTTTCATCCGCTTCAAACATCCTTTCTTCTTTTAAAACTAAACAACGTTCACTGTAGTCTTATTCCCACTTTTTTAAAATCTGAATACCTTTCCGAACTATCAATTTCTAATCAAAATAAAATTTCAAATATTTTTCTTGTAAAACACTAGCTTTTTAAAAAGTTATCGCTTACAATTCTATATGCAAACGGTTGCATTAATCGCTTACATTATTGCACTGTTCTTACACACATATTAGAGAAAAAGAGATACAAAAGGAGTGAATGATCTTGAAAAATGCTATTTCGTTCGATTTTTGGCAAAAACTCGGTAAAGCCTTGATGGTCGTCATCGCGGTTATGCCTGCTGCAGGAATCATGATCTCGGTCGGGAAACTGATCGGCATGTATGGAGGCGATATTGCGTTAATGCAAACGATTGCTCGAATCGTTGAAGATTTAGGTTGGGCTATCATTACGAACCTTCATGTCTTATTCGCCGTCGCGATTGGTGGGTCATGGGCAAAAGAACGTGCTGGTGGTGCGTTCGCAGCGTTACTCGCCTTCATTTTGATCAACCGTGTCACAGGAGCTATCTTCGGTGTCAACGCTGACATGATCGCAGACCCAAAAGCAACGGTCGATTCATTGCTTGGTTCTGAGCTCATCGTAAAAGATTATTTCACTTCAGTTTTAGGGGCACCTGCTCTCAACATGGGAGTATTCGTCGGAATCATCTCTGGTTTCCTTGGTGCCGTTCTCTTTAATAAATTTTATAACTTCAGTAAATTGCCAGATGCGCTTGCATTCTTCAACGGAAAACGTTTTGTACCATTCGTCGTCATTGGTGGATCAGTCGTTGCAGCATTCGCCTTATCACTCGTTTGGCCGTTCGTTCAAGGCTTATTGAATGACTTCGGTCGCTGGATTGCCTCTTCACGTGATTCTGCACCGATCATTGCACCGTTCGTATACGGTACACTCGAGCGTCTATTACTTCCGTTCGGTCTTCATCACATGTTGACTGTCCCGATGAACTACACGGAACTCGGTGGAACGTACAAAATCCTGACAGGTGCTGCTCAAGGATCGACGGTTGCTGGTCAAGATCCGCTTTGGTTAGCTTGGATCACTGACCTCGTTAATTTAAAACAAGCCGGTAACACACAAGGATACAATGACTTGATCAACAGTGTCGTTCCTGCTCGTTTTAAAGAAGGACAAGTCGTCACATCACTTGCTTCATTGATCGGTATCGCTGTCGCAATGTACATGTCAGTTGATGAAGATAAGAAGAAAGCATACAAACCTGTCTTCTTATCTGCTGGACTTGCAGTTTTCTTGACAGGTGTCACGGAGCCAATCGAATTCATGTTCATGTTCATCGCTCCTGTTCTTTACGTCATCTATGCTGTGCTCACGGGTGTTGCTTTCGCACTAGCAGATGTCATGCATCTTCGGATTCACGCATTCGGTGCGATCGAACTCTTGACGCGGATTCCATTGATTGCAAAAGCTGGATTAATTGGTGATTTAATTCGTTTCATCGGTGTCTGTGTGTTCTTCTTCTTCTTGAACTTCTTCACGTTCCGTTTCGTCATCAAGAAGTTCAACTATGCGACACCAGGTCGTAACGGGAACTATCTTGACGATATCAACGTATCTACAACTGAAGCTTCAGGTGAGGCTGCTGCGACATCAGCTCCTGCCGACGGTTCGCAAGCTTCACAAATCATCGATTTGCTTGGTGGACAGCAAAACATCGAGGACGTCGATGCCTGCATGACGCGTCTTCGTGTCACTGTCAAAGATCCAGCGCTTGTTGCAAAAGAAGCAGACTGGAAAGCAAACGGTGCACTTGGTCTGATCCTTAAGAACAATGGCGTGCAAGCCATCTACGGTCCAAAAGCCGATATCTTAAAATCAGATATCCAAGACCGGATCGGCGCATAAACCTGCGAGATTAGGGAACTACCTAAAGGTGAAGCTCTTTTATAAGAGTTTCACCTTTCTTATTTGAAAAATCAGGAGGACCACTCATGCGTCTACTCACACTAAACTGTCATTCGTGGCAGGAAGAACAGCCACTCGAAAAATTAAACCAGATCGTTCAACAAATTCTCGCTCAAGATTATGATGTCGTCGCACTGCAAGAAGTGAGTCAATTGATGGATACACCCATCGTCTATGATGATGTGCGCAACGATAACTTTGCCTATTTAATCCAGCAAGCGTTAAAAGAACAAGGTCAAACCTACTCCCTCGTCTGGGATTTTGCTCATATCGGCTATGATAAGTATGAAGAAGGACTCGCTCTTTTGACGAAACACCCAATCTTAAAATCGGACAGTTATTATGTCAGCCGCAGTCAAGATACATTCGATTGGAAATCGCGAAAAATCGTCCGTGCGACGATCCAAGTCGACGGTACACCGATTACGTTCAATACATGCCATCTTGGCTGGTGGGCAGATGAAGTCGAACCGTTCCAGGAACAATTCAATCATTTGATGGCCCGGATGGATCCACTCGAATGGACATTCTTCCTCGGTGATTTCAACAACGATGCCTTAGAACGAAATACAGGTTATGACTATATGATGCAACGAGGATTACACGACGTCTTCCTGCTAGCTAAGGAAACGGTCGGAATTGAGACGATCAATGGCAACATCGATGGATGGGAAGACAATCAACAAGGATTGCGGATCGATCTCGTCTTATCGAATCGGAAAATTGACGTCGAACGCGTCGGGGTCGTATTCGATGGGATTCACGGTCCCGTCGTTTCCGATCACTACGGTGTTGAGGTCGATATTCAGATTCAAAAAAATGAACATTAAGTATTGACAACGCTTTCTTTTCTCCTTTAAGATGAAATCAAATCAATAGTGCGGATTGTGACAGTACGGCTGGCAAGACCGAAATGACACCTCGTTAGGAGAGGTGTTGTTCGGTCTTGCCTTTTTTTGTCTCATTCAGCACGTTTCATGAAAAAGGAGGACTTTTCCGATGGATTATCAACAAACTGCTAAACGTGTGCTCGAACTCGTCGGTGGACGCGAGAACATCATCACTGCTGCTCATTGCGCGACGCGTTTACGTCTTGTCTTGCATGATGAATCAAAGGTCGATCAAGCAGCACTTGAAGACTTAGATGGTGTCAGCGGCGCCTTCTCAAGTTCTGGTCAATACCAAATCATCTTTGGAACCGGTACCGTCAACAAGGTATTTGCTGCGTTTGCACCACTTGCCGGTGTAAAGGTCGATGGAGAAGAACCACTCGACGTTAAAAAGGCTGCATCGCAAAAATTAAATCCGTTCGCCCGTCTTGCCCGCTCGCTCTCGAACGTCTTCGTTCCACTCATTCCAGCAATCGTCGCAGCCGGTCTCTTGATGGGATTACTCGGTATGATCAAGGCCTTCGGTTGGGTTGACGGTGATTCACCGATCGTCCAACTACTGGATATGTTCTCGTCTTCTGCCTTCATCATCCTACCGATCCTGATCGGTTTCTCGGCAGCCCGTGAATTCGGTGCGAACCCGTACCTCGGTGCCGTCATCGGGGGGATCATGACACACCCGTCCCTCTTAAACCCTTGGACGCTCGGTAATAGTGATCCGGAAGTCATGAAGTTCCTCGGAATGAACATCGAGTTGATCGGTTATCAAGGAACGGTCTTCCCGGTTCTCTTAACCGTTTGGGTCATGGCAAAGATTGAACAACAAGTCCGGAAACGGACACCCGAAACGCTTGACTTACTCGTGACACCGTTCGTTACGGTTCTCGTCACTGGATTCCTGGCATTGATCGTCATTGGTCCGATCGGAACGTTACTCGGAAAAGGCATTTCATTCGTACTCGTCTTCTTCTATGAACAGTTCTCAGTCGTCGCCGGTCTTCTCTTCGGTGGACTTTATTCGACAATCGTCATCACAGGGATGCACCATAGTTTCCATGCGATTGAAGCAGGATTACTTGCAGATAAGAGTATCGGAAAGAACTTCCTCTTACCGATTTGGTCGATGGCGAATGTCGCTCAAGGTGGTGCCGGACTTGCCGTTTACTTCTTGACGAAGAACGTTAAACTCAAAGCACTCGCCCTACCGTCTGCGTTCTCAGCATTTCTCGGAATCACAGAACCCGTCATCTACGGTGTCAACTTACGTCTTGGAAAACCATTCATCGGTGGTGCCATTGGTGGTGCGATCGGTGGCGGTTATGTCGTCTTGACACAAGTCGCTGCGAACGCTTATGGATTAACTGGAATTCCGATGATTGCGATCGTCGCGCCACTCGGTGCGTCAAACTTGATCAACTATCTCGTCGGGTTCGCCATTGCAGTCGTCACTGCTTTCATCTCGACTGTCGTCTTGATGCGTCTCGATGCACGGAAACAAAAAGAAACGGACGTTGCTGCTTAATCCTTCATGCGACCAAACCGAGTCCTCGGGCTCGGTGGTCGCATTTGTCGGTTCGCAAAGCGCTGAAGTTCGCTTTATAATAAAAGAAAAGATCGGAAAGGAGGACGTCAGGCTGATTATTCATAAGATCCTCAATAACAACGCTGTTGTCGTCAAAGAAAATGGACAGGAACGCATCGTCATGGGACCAGGCATTGCTTTTGGAAAAAAGAAAAAAGATCCGATTCAAGCGACGAAGATCGAAAAAATGTTCATCCCTTCATTTGAAAATGCAGAACAGTTCAAAGAGATTCTGACAACGACACCACTTGAGATCATTGATTTATCGGAACGCATCATCTCACATGCAGAAGGTGAGCTCCAAACGCCGTTTCATGACTATATTCACGTCAGTCTGACGGACCACCTTGCTCATGCCGTACGATTAGCACGTGAACAACTCGTCGTGCATAATCGATTGGCAGAAGAGATTCGCCTTTTGTATGGACCGGAGTATGCGATTGGAGAATGGGCAGTTCTTGAGATCGAGCGTGCCTTACAGGTCACGCTACCGAAAGAAGAAGCTGCGAACATCGCGCTTCACTTATACAATGCACGCCAAACGCATCCGAATATGGCCACTGCGTTGCAGACGGTTACGTTACTCAATGAACTACGTGAACAGATCGAAGTCTTTTTTGGACAAACGATCGAGACCTCATCGATGACGTATTATCGTTTCTTTACGCACATGAAATTGGTCCTCGCCCGGATTGAACAAGGAGAAACCTTACACGACATGGATGATGTGATTTTATCTGCCGTCAAAACACGTTATGCTGAGGCTTATGCCTGTGCGAGTCAAATGGGCAATTGGTTGACTGTCGAACTCGATACACGTGTACCTGAATCAGAAATCGGCTATATGGCTTTACACATCGAACGGATTCGTCCGGATCTTGAAAGGAGTTCTACGTATGAAAATCTTTAGTTTAGGGGAAGCATTGATTGATTTGATTCCTCTTGATGCTGAAAACATGACGTTTCAAAAAAATCCTGGAGGTGCTCCTGCCAATGTCTCTGTCGGACTCGCTCGATTAGGCGCTGATAGTTATTTTCTTGGAGCTGTCGGTGATGATTCGATGGGACACTTCTTGAAAGATACGTTACATCATTATGGTGTTCGTACCGATCATCTCGCCCACGATTCGACGCAAAAAACAGGACTTGTGCTCGTTACGAACGGTCAGGATGGAGAGCGGTCGTTCGAGTTCATCAACGCGGAGCGCGCTGATATGCAATTCCACGAAACACATGTACCGGAGGATTTCACGTCCGTCGATTTATTACACATCGGTTCGATCTCTTTGATCACTGGAGAATCCGTCAACGCGACACGAAAAGCCATCGCACGTGCAAAAGCGCACCAAGTACCAGTCTCTTACGATCCGAACTTACGAGAGTCGCTATGGCCGAATCTTGACGAAGCGCGGACGACGATCCGGTCTGTCCTACCGGATGCACAAATCGTCAAACTTGCTGAGGAAGAATTGACGTTTCTAACTGGACAAACGAATCTTGATGACGGGGCTGCTGAATTGTTAGCTGAATATCCGATTCGTCTTCTTGCCATCACGCGAGGAAGTGAAGGATCGATTCTCTATACGGATCGTGCGATGGCTGTCATCGATGCGATTACGGTCGACGCAATCGATACGACAGGAGCTGGAGATGCCTTCATGTCCGGTTTACTCTACCAGTGCGCGTTACGCGATTTTTCGTTTGATTGGTCTGAAGATGAACTTCGCGACATCGGTCGATTCGCAGCGATTTCAGGCGGACTTGCTGCTTCCGTCAAAGGAGCGATGGCTGCTTTGCCAACGCTCGACGAAGTCGCTCATCGCTTGAATTGAATCGATGACTCAGTAGAAATAAGGATGGAGAGATTCCGGACCCAGTGCCAGAATCTCTCCATCCTTTTCATTTGATTGATGAGTCGTTTATTCACTAGAGAATTGATTAAGGTGTATCGATAAATCGTTTGATTTCATCTAACGACTCGTCCTGTTGTTCTTTTGGCGTTAATGGGCTGCTGTTATCCCCTTTTTGTCGACCGTACATACCAAAGTTCGCATGGTTCCCTTGCTTGATTTCATGGAATACGGCATCTTTTCGAACGTCCTGTTTACTTTTTTCGATATCAGCGACTGGTAAGACACCATCTCGTCCACCATAAATCGTCAACGAGGGCACATCAATCGAATCAATCGGATAGGACGCGAGGAAAACGATTCCTTTAATTTTCGGATGTTGTTCGACGATCGTCGAAGCTGCGCTTCCACCGAGCGAATGCCCGATCAGATACCACTTTTTGACCTGTGGATACTCCTCGATGACATCGAGTCCTTCGCTTGAGTCAAGCAACGCAATCCGAAACGGTAGCTTCGGGATGACGACGAAGTGCCCGTCTTTCGCTAGTTGCTTGCCGTAATAACTGTAGGCCGCTGCATCGACTTTTGCCCCTTGATAAAAGATGAATCCGACGTCACTCGTCTTCTTTCCAAATGTCACTTCACGTGGTGTAGCTGTCTCCACGTAAGATATCGCTTGGGGAGATGCATCATAATCGAACTGCGCCCAGATCATGAATACAAATACGAGCAGTGCCAACAGCGCAGCAATCGTTCCAATGATTCGTATACTCCATTTTTTCATTTCATTCCCTCCCGTTACCGTTATACCCCACATTATGTGTTAAATCACATATGAAAACAAATATTAGAATTTTCAGTCATTGTAAGCATCCCTATCGCTTTTTCATGAATTGGTTTAAGATGAAACCAATATTGTTTTTTCGAAAGGAGATTCACGTTTTGCCGCGTACCCTTGTGTCTACGATTCAATGGTTTTTATTCATCATCTGTACTAACATTGCCCCGCCCCTTGCCATCGCAGCATCGTTTGAACTCTCGGGTGCCGAGACGCTTTCCTTCTTATCTCGTTGTCTATTCGTATTTGCCATCTTAAGTCTCTTTCAAGTCCTGCTCGGACACCGTCTACCGATCATGGAAGGTCCTGCTGGAATTTGGTGGGGTGTATTTGCCCTCTATTCGTCGATTGGTGTCACATTGTACGGCAGTTATTCAAACACTTTACAGTCGCTTGGATTCTTACTCCTACTCAGCGGTATCATCTGTATCGTCTTGACGATGACGGGTGTATTACGGCGCTTAGTCCCTCTTTTTACACCGCAAGTCATCGGTGTCTACATGCTACTGCTGTCGGCACAACTGTCCGGATCCGTTATGAAAGGATTGCTCAATATCGAGGATGGACGAATTCAAGTATTACCTGCCGTCATCTCGATTCTGACGGTCTTGATCTCGCTTTATTTAGAACGAAGTGATCGCTTACGCCAGTACGCTTTATTAATCACGCTACTCGTCGGTTGGAGCATGTTTGCATTGATCGGTCGTGCCGAGATGCCAAGTTTCGATGGTCCACTGTTCACTTTACCGAGTTTATTGCCGTTCGGCGGTATTCATGTCGACTGGAGCTTATTACCGACAGCTCTCATCATCTCGTTGTTGTTAATGACGAACGTCTTAGCGAACATCAAGGTCATCGAACGGATCATCAGTGCCAAGCGTGGTGAAACCGTCAAAGGACAAGTCGGAACAGCTGGTATCACGGCTGGTATCGGACAACTCTTCGCTGGTCTGTTCGGTACGGTGGGTCCTGTCGCCATTTCCGGAACGGCTGGGTTCATTGCTTCAACAGATAACACGGACCGCAAAGCGTTCGTCTATGCGAATATCACGTGTCTCTTCCTCAGTATCGTGACACCATTCGTCGGATTGATCGCTAAAATCCCCGTCGCTGTCGGTTATGCGATGGTCGCACCGATCGTTGCCGGAATGGCAATCATCGGCGTCACGGAAGCAGCCCGCGACTTGAATCGTCAAACGGCGATGATCACGGTCGGTCTCCCGGTCCTTGTCGGCATCGGTGCGTTGTTACTACCAAAAGGAGCAACGGCCGATTTACCGCCACTCGTGACGACCCTGATGTCAAACGGTCTCGTCCTCGGAACATTGGTCGCCTTGCTCGCAGAAGGGTTACGCCATATCCGGACGAATGATTAATAAAAAGACGCTTTCTCGATTGAGAAAGCGTCTTTTTTCATGCATCAGCGAATACCGCGCATGTATTTTTGAAGTTTTGGTGCGAAAGCGAACAAGAGTAATCCGAAGATGACGGCAACGATACCTGTGATACCGAAGTACAAAATCTCCGTGTCATTCGTGTAGTATTTAACGATTTGTGCGTTGACCGCTTGACCTGTTGCGTTCGTCAAGAACCACAGACTCATCGTTTGCGCTGAGAAGGCTGCCGGCGCCAGTTTTGTTGTTGCCGATAGACCGACTGGTGACAAGAAGAGCTCACCGATGACGACGAGGAAGAAGCTCAGTGCAAGCCAGAGTGGACTAACTGACGTCTCCACACCGAACAGGATACCTGGTAGTGTCATGACGATGAACGAAAGTCCGGCGAACAGAAGACCAAACGAGAACTTTTGCATCGTCGTTGGTTGACGGTCACCGAGTTTGACCCAGAAGCTCGCAAAAACAGGTGCTAATACGATGATGAAGAGCGGATTCAACGATTGGAAGAATGCCGGCTGAATCTCGAATCCTAAGAATGAAAGGTTCGTCCGTTCACTTGCGAAGATGGAGAGGACGTATGAACCTTGTTCTTGGATTGCCCAGAAAATCGCTGCTGCGATGAAGAGCGGAATATACGCAATCAAACGTGAGCGCTCATCATCCGTGATCTTTGGACTACGAAGCATGACTGTGAAGTAAGCGATCGGAATCAAGATCCCGAGAATCGTGACCATTAAAGTAAAACGAGAAATCGTCAACAGTCCTGTCATCGATGCAACGACACCGAGTACCGCAACGACGACGACAACGATTGATGCGATCGTGATGAAGCGTTTTTTCTCGTCCCCTTTTAATGGGTTCAAGACATACGTACCCGCTTGACCAAGGTTTTTCTTTTTCGTCAAGACGAAGACGACAAGTCCTGCGAACATCCCGATGGCAGCGAGTGCGAAACCAGCGTGATATCCACCGCGGTCAGCCACTTCACCGACGACGAGTGGTGAGAGGAATGCCCCAGCGTTGATCCCCATATAGAAGATACTAAAACCAGCATCGCGGCGGTTATCCGTCTTGCTGTACAAATCACCGACGATATTCGATACGTTCGGTTTCAAGAAACCAGTACCGATAACGATAAGTCCCATCGAGATGAAGAGGGCTGTAATGCCTGCTGGTAAAGCAAGGACGATATGCCCTAGCATGATCAAGATACCGCCATAGAAGACGGTGCGTGACGTACCGAGTAAACGGTCAGCTGCCCATCCCCCAATGATCCCTGACATGTAGACGAGCGAACCATAAACGGCCATGATTGACGCAGCTGTCGTCTTATCGATACCTAGACCACCGTTGGCAACTGAATCGTACATATAGAAGATAAGGATGGCACGCATGCCATAGTAGGAGAAACGCTCCCAAAACTCAGTGAAGAAGAGGGTGAACAACCCTTTCGGATTCCCGAAGAATCCTTTTTGCGGAACGGTCTTATAGACCTGATCGCGATCAAACTCTGCCATATGATCGGCTCCTTTCATCAATCCTAAATAAGTGCATAATCCATCATCTTTTCCCGCTTTCCCCAAACGATAAGCGTGACGAAACAGATAGGATACGAATACACTGTTTTGCCTGAATTGTCTCACTTCTTTTTTTATATATGAGACAGCACTTTACCATTCAACCGCAAATCATTTGACGAGTCAAATATTATTTACGTTACAAGAATAACAAAAAGAGCAGTCGACTACTCGACTGCTCAGGATTGCATCTGTTTCGATTCGATGATTGTAATTCCAGGCGGTGCATGTAATGTTTCACGGATCATCGCCGCAGCGACTTGACCAGCTTCGATCGGAGCAATGGCGCTCCGCTTCAACAAGGGGCGTAAGACCGTCGAAATTTTCGCAGCCGCTTGTTCGCCTAAGCGGAATTCATCTCGATCCCCTAATAACAAGGATGGTCTAAAAATCAATAACGCGTCATACCCCAGTACACGTAATCCGTTTTCCGTGTCCCCTTTTACGCGATTGTAGAAGGTTTTGGCATTCGGATGGGCACCGAGCGCCGAAATTAAGGCAAATCGTGTCGCCCCGAGGTCTAACAATTCACGGCCAAGTTCAATCGGATATGTGTAGTCAACCTGACGAAATGCCTCTTGTGATCCTGCTTGTTTGATCGTCGTGCCCAGTGCACAATAGACATGGTCGACGACAGGTAGTTCAATTTCTGTCACACGATCAAAATCAATCACCCATTCTTCCAATTTCGGATGAAAACGGCGCATCGGGCGGCGAACGAGAACATGTACCTCGCTATACGTATCTTCTGCCAACAAACGATCGACGAGTTCTTGTCCGACTAGACCAGATGCTCCTAAAATTGCTGCTCTCATACGTTTCTCCCTCCTTCATGCTGTCGACCAATTGGTACGAAATAGGAACGGTTTCCAGTAATCCGTTCTCCGGCACGTACACCAATCGCACTTGGTCTTCCTCCTAAAATAAAGACACCATACATATACGCGACTTCTCCCTCTTCCTGAAGTGAGTACGTCGGTAATTCTTGATACGCTTGATAAACAGCCGGTTGATCACGAAACGTATGCTGTTCATTCTTTAGCATGATATGTCCTTGTCCATCATGGACCGTCACGGTATCTCCTTCACGCCCGAAGATTGGTTTTTTAACGAATGATCGCTGGCTTGAAATGAATGGATCAGCGGATAAGTACGTCGGTAAAAAGTAACGCGTAATCGTCATATGGTCCGTTTCGCTCAAGTACGGATGATTGGCTTCATGCAACATCCAGATCAATGCAAGAACCGACTTAGCTTGCATTAAAAAGGCAGACGGCGGGTTGATGATTTCGAGTCGACCCGTCTCGACGAGTTGCAGGAGTAATTGTCCTAAATTTCTTCCGTCCTCATCCCGGTCAAGTAAGGCCATCTCGATCGGAAAGGTTTGACGATATAAGATATCGATTCTTTTACCAGCCTCATCGTACAGACCTTCTTCCGGACGAATCTCTAATGCATGAAGTGGACAATAGGTCGCATCACTCCAAAACGACTGCAAATACTCAGCCGTCAATCGATCCTCGATGTGGTCACCATGTGAGGTGAAGACGACATGCGGATGCTGTTTCGTCCGATGTATCGCGGCTTCGATCGCACGACGGACAGTTGCCTTCAGCCATTTGTTTTCCCCATCGTTGACCCGTTCAAAACCTTGTTTTTCCGCTACGACATCATTGACTTCAAATACTTCTTTAATGAAAGTCGGCGTATCCGCGTTCCATTCCATGAGTGAGATACGATCTGCCGTCGCAATGAAATCAAAGCGTCCGATGACGGTCAACGGTCGCATCGTCTCGAGTCGCAAAAAAGCGAGACTTTCAACTGGAAAGCCCAGCTCGAGCAGTGCCTCATCATCCATCGAGCGAAGAATCGGAAGTACTTTTTCAAATATCTTGTAAACTTCTTGCGCCGCGATATGCAGTTGGTCGATTCGTTCGTCCGAGATGGGCATGATTTCCGTCACAGCGTACGGTTCCCCGTCTAGCACATCCCAAAAACGATCGATGTCTCCGTAAAAGGTTTGTCGTCTATTCATCCGCCGAAAAAGCCGGAAGATGAGCCTGTTCCGAATCCCTTTGTCTTCGTGTTATAACTCTTTACTTCTTTTGATTTCGGCGTATACCCTTTTGTTCGCATCGCACTATGCATCAAGGCACGTGATGCGAAATAACTACCGCCCCAGTAATAGTATCCTGAATGGGTTGATGAACTATCATCACAGTACCAAACGCCTTCATCATTATCATACTCATAGTCATCACAATCCGGATCATCTGGTCGTTCCGCTCGTGCATCATCCGATCCACACCCACTCAGTGTCGTTCCGATCAACAGTGTTGCAGCTAGTGTCGCTTGTTTCATCCAATTCACCGTCTCAGTCCCCTTTCCTTTTACTCTCGTTATGGATAGTATACGCTTTTTTGGAGAGAAAAGTTTCTTTGTTCTGTCGGAACTTTTTTTCCTTCAATGTGGTAATAGTATCTATAGAACGAAAAGGAGGATTTACGCATGTCACTTGCCTACTACGTTGAAGAAAATGGTGAATTCCATCCGATCTATCAATATGATCGTTATGCGATCGAACCGGAAGAGATCATTGCCCACCAACTCTGCGAATTCCATATCATCGAAGGACATCAATACGAGCTTCGTTCCAATGAGATGGCAGGTGAATATGATCAATTGATCGTCGACCACATTAAAGCATCACCACGTGCGACAGAAGAACGCGTTTATCCACCGCATCAAATTCATATCGAGTTCAGACAGTATTTATCTGACAGCGCGCAACCGCTCTTAAAGACATCAACGGTTCCGAATCACGTCCAAGCGATGCGTTTTTTGATCAAGGACAAGATCGAAGTCGAAGGCCACGGTGTGTTTGAGCGTGACAGCTGTGAAATCGATATCGACCGGAATTGTTACGTCGTCTATCTTGCCGATACACTTTGAGATGTAAAATCAGGTCTCTTCATTTCCAAGAGACGTTTTTTTTGGCATACTAGAAAGTAAGAACGAATCAATCGAGGTGAACGAACATGAGTGAACAACCAAAAAAACTATCATTGCAAGAGGCAATGATTGAACGCTTGAAAGCAAAAAAACAAGCGCAAACAAAACGTCCGACTGGCTTACAAGGAACACAAACGAAACAATTGACGAGCCAACAGACGAAAAAAGCAAACAACCAGAAAAAACGGACAGGCGTCTAAGTCACAGGAATTCATGAAATAAGGAGTAATTATGAGTATTTTAACGGTATCTAACTTAAGTCACGGATTCGGTGACCGCGCCATTTTCGAAAATGTCTCCTTCCGCCTGTTAAAAGGCGAGCACATCGGTCTCGTCGGTGCGAACGGTGAAGGAAAATCGACGTTCATGAACATCATTACGTCGCAACTTGAGCCGGATGAAGGAAAAGTCGAATGGGCGAAGCATGTACGCGTTGGTTATTTGGATCAGCACGCTGTCCTTGAAAAAGGATTAACCATCCGCGATGCACTTAAAGGTGCATTCCAGTACATGTTCGACATCGAACAGGAAATCAATGATTTGTACGGTAAAATGGGCGAAGTCGAGCCAGAGGAACTGGAAAAAATGCTCGAAGAAGTCGGCGTCTTGCAGGACATTCTGACGAATAACGACTTCTATACGATCGATGCAAAAGTCGAAGAAATCGCGCGCGGTCTTGGGCTCGATGAGATCGGACTCGACCGGGATGTACAAGAGCTCAGTGGTGGACAGCGGACGAAAATCCTGCTCGCCAAACTCCTTCTTGAAAAACCGGACATTCTCTTACTTGATGAGCCGACCAACTATCTCGATGTCCAGCATATCGAATGGTTGAAACGCTACTTGAATGAATATGAGAATGCGTTCATCTTGATTTCGCACGACATTCCATTCCTCAATAGCGTCATCAACTTGATTTATCATATGGAAAATCAAGAATTGAATCGTTATGTCGGTGATTACGACAACTTCGTTACGATCCATGAAGCGAAGAAAAAGCAACTCGAGTCTGCGTTCAAGCGTCAACAGCAGGAAATCTCTGAGTTGAAGGACTTCGTTGCCCGGAACAAGGCACGTGTCTCGACACGGAACATGGCGATGTCACGTCAGAAGAAGCTCGATAAGATGGATGTCATCGAACTTGCGCAAGAGCGTCCAAAACCAGAGTTCCACTTCCTCCAAGCACGGACACCAAGTAAATTGATGTTCGAAGCAAAAGGTCTCGTCATCGGATACGATGAGCCACTTTCGCGCCCTCTTGATCTGACAATCGAACGTGGGCAGAAGATTGCGTTGCACGGTGCGAACGGAATCGGGAAATCGACGTTGCTCAAGAGTTTGCTCGGTGAAATTCCAGCTGTCTCGGGTGTCGTTGAGCGAGGAGAGAACTTGCATATCGGGTACTTCGAACAAGAAGTTAAAGAGAAGAACTCGAATACGTGTATCGAAGAGATTTGGAATACGTTCCCGTCTCTGACACAACAACAAGTCCGTGCCATGCTCGCGAAGTGTGGTTTGATGACGAAACACATCGAATCGAAAATCGAAGTGCTCAGCGGTGGGGAAAAAGCGAAAGTCCGTCTTTGTAAATTGATGAATACGGAATCGAACATCCTCGTACTCGATGAGCCGACAAACCACTTGGACGTCGAAGCCAAAGAAGAATTAAAACGTGCGTTACAAGAGTACAAAGGAACAGTCCTGTTGATCTCACACGAACCAGAATTCTATGAAGCTGTTGCGACAGACTTATGGAACTGTGAATCATGGACGACAAAAGTATTCTAAGCTACATCATACAAAAGATGGGATGCCCAGAAGGGTATCCCATCTTTTTAGTTCACACACTTAATCATTGCATGATCGTGCATCTTCACGCACACTAAGACTTAGAAAATGATTATGAAGGAGCGTGTTTTTTTGGAAACGATCACGAAAAAGGCAACACTATCCTATCTCCATGTTCCAAGCGGTGGTTCAGAACAATTGATTGCCCGTCTCTATTCACCTGAACATACAGCGGATGCTCCACTGATTGTCCTCTTCCACGGATTTCCCGGGAAACAGTTGAACATGGACTGGGCAGTTCAACTTCAAAGTGCAGGGTACCATGTACTCGTCACGTCGTATCGTGGAACGATCGGCAGTCCTGGAACCTTTCGATTCCAACATGTTTTGGAAGACGCGACCGCGACACTACAGCACGTCTGCTCAGAGCATTTCACTGACGAACATGGCATCAAGGCGGATCAGATTACCGTCGTTGGTCATAGCATGGGTGGATTCGCCGGTCTACATGCTTTTGCTGAGACACCGGAGGTTGCACATTATGTCGGGATCTCTCCGTTTAATTTTGGTCTCGTCGGTCAGCTCGTCCTCGAACACCCGGAATACGAAGCTGCGCTACACGGTGTACTCGAACGAGGAGCTGGTTTCCTAAATGGTGCCGTTGCTGACGCGTTACTCGATGAGTTAAAGCACCATCATACGACTTGGAACTTACTGACGCTAAAAGAACGTCTAGCCGATCGCTCGATGTTGCTTATGACGTCAGAACGGGACGAAACTTCGATCAAAGCACTCCATCATGACTTATTGCTATCCGGCAGTCCGTTCGAGGAAGCGATCGTCGATAGTGATCACAACTATATCGAGAATCGGGACGCTGCCTTTAACGAATGGACAGCTTGGCTCGCCCGACAATGAAAAGAGCGCTCAGCGTACGACTGAGCGCTCTTTTGCTGAAGTTCGAGTCCGTTGCACAGGACGGATCCGCATCCGGTATAGGACGAGCGTAAACATCGTCAGTGTTGAGACAGCGTACCAGATCGTCGTAAACAGGGTTCCGGTATCCGTACCGATGAATAGACCGTGTGCCGTCATTAATAGCCAAGCAGGTAAGACGAGCCAGTGTGTCAATTTCCAAAGCGTCTTGCCTAGCGTCTCCTTCAAGAAATCCGAAGTCACGAGAACGAACCCGAATAAGTAGAGACTGATCGTTCCTAGCGCATTCCAGAGTGGTTCATAAGAAGCTTGGCCCGGAATCAGGACCTCAAAGATTGTCAGTGGTGCGTATGAATCGACGATGATGAGCGTCGCATGAAGGACGATTGCGAGCAAACCTGCCCAGCCACTATATAAGTGCACGTGATGCAGTCGTGCTTTTTGTTTTTTGAGTGCCGGGTAGGAACCGAGCAATCCCGCTAAGACAGAAATCGTCATGAAGAAGTGCCCACTTAATCCACTCAATCGAATCATCGTCCATGTCGAGAACAACCATTTCATCCAGTCCATATCTCACTCACTCCCTTCTGTTCACTTCGCCATTCCCCAGCAGTATCCAAGATCAATAATCGTCCTTTTGGAAACCAACGAAACAGCTTTTCTTGACGTTCTGCCTCTGTCATCTGAAAGGCAAGCTTCGTCATGACTTCGGCTTCATAGAGTTGTGGCGCAGATGCCGTCACTTGAAGAATCGGACTTCTCGTCGGACGTCCTGTTCGTCCATCTAACAAATGATGATGCGTCTGTCCGTCCGTCTTCCACGATCGATAGACACGGTTCGATGTCGCAATCGCACCTTGTCGTAATTGCATGTCAGCGACGCGTTGTTCGGTCTCGGGATGCGTGATCGTGATATTCCATGGTTCCTCCTCGGACCAGACGATGACGTCACCTCCCGCTTCAATCAATCCACGACTCCAGCTTTTTCGTAGTCGTTGCGCTGCAATCATCGCGGCAGCTCCTTTTCCGATGCCACCTAGGTCGATAAAACCGCCTCCGACTCGAGTCACGTCACATCCTTCAATGATGAATGGAGCGATTTCTGGTGGAGCAACCTCTTCATAAGCGACAGCTTGTGTGAAGGGAAATGATTGCCGATAGCCATTGGCTTGTTGTTGCGCCAGCAGGAACGGGGAAAAATAACGTTCGGTCTGCTCGAAATATCGTGTGGCGCGGGCAAGCAAGCGGGCTAACGGTAAGGACACCGATAACGTGTCGCCGATCCGTAAGCGATTCAATCGACTGACTTCACTTTGCTCATCAAAGCGTGACCACTGCCGATCCACATAATGAAAGAATCGGACAAGTTCCTCCCATTCTGCTTCATCGATCGGCTGATCCGTCACGAATCGCACCTGATTATGCATCGCATACAATTGTCGCTCCATCTTCCTCCTCCTTACCTCGAATGGCTAGACTGACCGTCACTCGATCCACCGGGTTGACTGAAGCCAGATGATTCATCACCTTGCCATTGATCATCATCGTCTTCTTCGTAATATCCATCATCCCCTTCGTATTCGCCTTCATCATCGCTATATTGATTCCCTTGAGATGGTAATGTCGTATCGTTCGAATACGTATCGCCTGTCGAAACAGGTGTCGTCGAGGAATCGTTCGAACTAACACTCAACTGACCAATGGCGAGTCCGATGAAGACGGAACTACTAAGCCCGACGAGCCATTTCGCAAATGGTTTGGGTTTCATCTGTTTCCTCTCCCTTCTTGTTACGTCTACTGTATCGAAAAAAACTGACAACTAACTGACGGCAACTATGGGATAATGAGAAAAAAAGAGGAGCGATGTGCATGCGCGTTTTGGTAGCAGAAGATGATCAGCGTCTTGCAAAGATGTTACGCCTCCATTTGGAGCGGGCAGGATATCAGGTAGATGTTGCGCAGGATGGAGTGGAAGCGCTCCTCCAATGTCAGACGTATCGCTATGACTTACTCGTTCTCGATTGGATGATGCCTCGCAAGAGCGGAGTCGAAGTCGCCGCTACCTTACGGAAAGAACAGTTTGAAGGCGGCATCTTGATGCTGACTGCTCGCGATACGGAAATCGATCTCGTTCATGGTCTCGATAGTGGAGCCGATGACTATCTCGTTAAACCGTTTCAATCGAATGAATTACTGGCACGTTTGCGCGCGCTCAGTCGTCGTCAACAAAAGGCATTCGTGTCAACGGTCTCTTTCAATGGACTAGTCCTCGATCTGTCCTCACAAACGATTTCCTACAAACATCATCCGATTGATTTAACACGACGTGAATTTGAATTCCTTTCTTTGCTCTTAAGACGACCTGAACAGGTGATGAGTCGTGAATTAATCATCGAAGTCGTATGGGGGATCGGAGCGGATATTACGGATAACGCGCTCGATGCGCTCGTCCGACTCGTTCGGAAAAAATTAGATGCGGTCGGAGCTCCTAATTTGATCCGGACAGTTCGCGGATTCGGTTATCGTTTAGGTGATCCGCATGCTTGAATCGATTCGAAAACGACTAACCTTGTTATTCAGTGGTTCGTTTTTTCTTGTACTAGTCCTCATCCTGATCGGAGTGTATGTCACAAACGCCCAATTGCTGAATCGGATGGAATTGAATCAATTGAAGGGCGTATCTGATCGAGATATCTTCGAACGGATCGAGCATGGGGAAGATCAATTCATTCGAAATCCGATCTACTTCCAGTTACTCGATGGTTCAGGAAACGAACGCTATGAAAGTCTGCCGCCAGACGTCGAGTCTAAAACACTACGCCGTTTTTTAAGCTCGAATGATACGACGAAACAAGTGGAATGGGATGATCGACACTTCTTGCTGTATCAACGGAGTACCGAAGAAGGACGACTACTACTGATGAAGGACATCTCTCCGACCGAAGACACCTTACAGCGATTGATTGCCGTTCTGGCGGGGATCGCGGTGCTCGCAACGATTGTCCTGACGCTAGTCGGATACATTCTTGCTGGTCGAGCCGTCATTCCGGTGCAACAAGCATTCGATCGCCAACGTCGTTTTACGTCCGATGCTTCACATGAACTACGGACACCTCTGACAATCGTCTATAGCGGGATTGAATTGCTAGAAGCGGAATCACTTTCGAATGAAGGACGCACGATTCTAGAGGATATCAAAGCAGAAACGGCAGGGATGCAGTATTTAGTCTCTGATTT
The DNA here is from genome assembly GCF_018618915.1 of Exiguobacterium sp. s91. Taxonomy (NCBI): domain Bacteria; kingdom Bacillati; phylum Bacillota; class Bacilli; order Caryophanales; genus Exiguobacterium; species Exiguobacterium sp. s91. The sequence continues at coordinate 124,798 of NZ_JACSMZ010000003.1, forward strand.
ACTATTGCTTGCGCGAGAAGGACAACCTTCACCGAAACAGGAAGTTGACCTTAGTTCACTCGTTCAAAAGACCGTCGAACGTTTTCAGCATGCCTACTCGGATCGCGTCATTCACGCCTCGATAATGCCTGACTTACGCATGAAAGGGGATGCCCATCAATTGAACCGCTTATTGACGGTCTTTCTTGAAAATGCTCTTGTCTACAGCGATGAAGCCATTGATGTCTCCCTCGAAGAAACTGCTACAGAACGCCAGTTGACGATACAGGACCGTGGAATCGGTATCGCTTCCAATCAACAAACTAAAATATTCGAGCGTTTTTACCGGGGTGACCATTCGCGTCACGGAACAGGAACCGGTCTTGGGCTATCGATTGCTCAATCCATTGCGGAGCAACATGGTGGAACGATTTCCATTGATTCCACATTAGGTGAAGGCACACGGTTCATCATTCATTTCCCCACTCTTTAAAACGGTGTCAGTTAACTGTCAGATAAGCAGAGTAAAGTGAAATTATGCTTTACCATACTTATCCAAGGAGGTCTTTGATATGTTGGGGAACGTACCGCTTCATCCACTTCTTGTTCATGCACCGATTGCACTTTTATTATTTGCGACGATCTTATTACTCGTCAGTCTGAAGTGGACGCAATTCAAACTGTTTGCCCTTTTTACGTTAGTCGTCGGTCTGATTTCCGGAGTCGTCGCCTATTTGTCTGGAGACGGAGCAGAAGAGTATGCGGAAGCGAACTTAAGCAGTGTTACTCATGCTGCTATCGAAAATCATGAACATTTCGCGTTGTTCAGTCTTCTTGCCTTTGGTGTCTCGCTGTTATTTCTGTTATTGGGTTACCGCTCAAACAAAAAAATGTTTTTGTTACTTAGTTTCGTTGTTGCGATCGTCGGTAGCGGGTTGCTTGCTTATACCGGTCATCTCGGTGGTCAGATGGTCTACGCCAAATAAAAACAAGAGCCGGTCTATTTTCTCTTTTTATGAGAGAAGTAGACCGGCTCTTTTATCTTGTTTCTGTTTATTTACGATGTGCACGTCCCGGGCGACGGTTATTCGAACGACGTGTGTTTCCACGTCCTTCTGTCGTCTTCCGTGATCCTTTGCTTTGGTCGTGCTGTGCGCGAATCGCTTCTTCAGATAATTCGACGACGATTGGCGTGACCGAGATATTCAATTCCCGCTCCATATCACGGAACGTCCGACCATCTTTTGGTGTCACGATCGAAACAGCAATTCCGTCGTTCCCGGCACGTCCTGTCCGACCGATCCGGTGAACATAACTTTCCGCATCGTCCGGTAAATCGTAGTTGAAGACGTGTGTCACACCTGTCACATCGAGTCCACGCGAAGCGACGTCTGTTGCGATCAGGAATTGTGTTTTTCCTTGATAGAACTTCGCCATCGCCTTTTCTCGTTTCCCTTGCGTCAACCCACCATGCAATTCATCCGTCGGATACCCTTGCATCTGCATTTCTTCATTCAATTTACTGACGCGACGTTGCGTACGGCAGAAAATGATTGCTGCGTACGGACGCATCTCGTCAAGCATCGTCCGCAGTGTCGCTTGTTTGCGGCGATCCGTCGTCTCGACGACGAACTGTTCGATCGCTTCAACAGTGATGCTTTCCGCTTCCACCTGTACTTCGACTGGATTACGCAAATACGTTTTCGCCAGTTCCTCTACTTTCGGTGGCATCGTTGCAGATAACATGACGAATTGACGATCAACCGGTGCTGCTTCAATGATGTCTTCGATTTCTGGCAAGAAACCGATTTGCAGCATTTGGTCCGCCTCATCCAAGACAAGCGTCCGTAATTCACTTAAATCAAGTGTGCCGCGACCGACATGGTCAAGAATCCGTCCTGGTGTCCCGATGATGATTTGTGGCATCCGACCGAGTCGTTGAATTTGTTTAAAGACGTCTTGTCCACCGTATACAGCGAGTGCACGATACTGTTCCATGTTCCGAATCAGTTTATGCGTCTCATCGGCAATTTGACGCGCAAGTTCACGTGTTGGTGCAACAATCAATGCTTGAACCGTTTGTGATTCGACATCGATTTGCTCAAGGATTGGTAAGAGAAACGCTAACGTTTTTCCTGTTCCCGTTTGCGCCTGCCCAATCAAGTCACGTCCGTCGAGTAATGACGGAATCGCTTGTTCTTGAATCGGTGTTGGCTCCTTGATGCCTTGTTTTTGTAATTTTTTTATCCACAGATCGCTGATGTGTAATGTTTCAAATGTTGACATGATATATCCTCCTAAAAATTATCCACAGAAAAAAAGCTGTGGATAACCTGCTTCGCATAGACAAAAACAGTTATCCACAGCCGTGCTCTATTCAGTATACACAATTTACGCGTTTGTTGCTTCCTGTTTTAGCTTCCAGTCGAGCACGAATGTACCGAACGGGATGAATGATGCGATGAACGCAATCCCAGCCTTGATAATCGACCAATCGTATTTGAATTTCACGACCGCGAGCCAGAGTGCATACATGACGAACAAGACACCATGAAGTGCGCCAACGACCGAAACAGCTTGCGGAATATCCGCCATATACTTTAACGGCATCGCAATCAACAGTAAAACTAAAAACGAGATTCCTTCTAGTATCGCAATCATTCGGAATTGCCCAAGCGTAGTTCTTAACATCCCGTCACTCCTTTTTCTTGATTCCTGTTCTTAGTATACGGGATGGACGATCCTTCTGTGACCTGTGTCACAGGATTGTCAGATTTCGAGTGGACGTAATCGTGCTTCGATGGCAGCTCGCTTTGGTTCAAGAAACGGTGGTAACGCAAGCGTCTCTCCTAATGTTTCAACGGACTCATCCGTCGCGAACCCTGGTGTGTCTGTTGAAAGCTCAAACAAGATATGGTTCGGTTCCCGGAAGTAAAGAGCTTGGAAATAGTGACGATCGACTTTACCGGAGTTCGGTAAGTGATAAGAATTCAAGCGTTCGACCCACTTTTCATATTCATCACTGTTCGGCACTCGGAACGCGACGTGATGCACACCACCACGACCGAGACGTTCTCGGTCGAGATCTGGACGTGCCTCAATATGAACCTCTGCTCCGATACCACCTTCTCCAGTTGCATAGACTTCAATCGGTTCAAAGTCACCTGCTAAAGATGGATAAGAACCTACTTTTCGGAATCCCATGACTTCCGTCAGAACACGAATCGTCAACGTCGGATCGTTGACCGTTAATGTGACAGCTCCCAGTCCAACAATGGCATGCTCCGATGGAATCTCTTCTTGCGGCCATGGTACACCACCTGCGACACCTGCCTCACCATCTTCCGCGACGAGAATCAAGCGTGTTCCTTCCTGATCACGAAAGGCTAGTGTTTGGCGCCCTGCTCGCTCGACGGTTTCATCGTGATCCACACCTTTCGCTTCAAAACGTCGTTTCCAAAAATGAAGTGCAGCCGTTGTTTTGACACGAAGCGATGTCGAAGAGATACTCGATGCCCCCGGTACACCCGTTCCAAGATGCGGAATATCAAAAAACGTCAAGTCCGTTCCTGGATTCCCTTCCGCATCTCCATAAAACAGATGATACGATGTCGTGTCATCTTGATTGACAGTCTTTTTGATCAGACGCATGCCAAGTATTTGTGTGTAGAATTGATAATTGCGTTCCGCCATGCCTGTTAAGATCGATACATGATGAATTCCGAGTAATTCCATCTTCCTCACTCCTTGTCAATGATTTGGTAATTGGAGTATATCTCACATTTATCTTGAATTCAAGATATTAGTCTAATAAAAAACCGCCCCTCCGAAAAGGGACGATTGAATAGTTGAAATTAAAGTTTTACGACGTTAGCAGCTTGTGCTCCACGTGCGCCTTCAGTGATTTCGAACTCAACTTCTTGACCTTCGTCAAGAGTTTTGAAGCCTTCACCAGTGATTGCTGAGAAATGTACGAATACGTCTTCTCCGCCTTCAACTTCGATGAAACCGAAACCTTTTTCTGCGTTAAACCATTTTACTTTACCTGTGTTCATGGGAACAACCTCCAAAAATAAATTACTTAATACATATGCTGGGCATATGAAAAGAATTCATTATTGTCCCGAAATACATGGAGCAACGAAAAGATTGTTCGTGACACGATGTGAATCCGTAATGACAATAACAATATTAAGCTAACGTAAGTATAGAATGGATGCGCTTTAAAAGTCAAGTTGTCAGACCAATGTTTTTTCCAATTGATTCCACTTCTTCTACATAACTAAAATAAAAAACAGGTTCAGCCGAAACTGAACCTGTTCTTCTGTTTTTAACGGTGGATCCAGACTGCTCCAGCAGAGTTGTCTTTCGCTTCACCGATGACTTGAATCTTCAGTCCGTTGTTCGGAAGCAATTTCCCTGCGTCCGGAATCAACTGGTTGATGTACGATTTCGAATCATCAAACTTCGTCACACCTGGGAGACCTTTGTAGTCATAGAGTCCACGTGATGGCGAATCGATGAGCCATGCAGGTGCTTTATCATAACTGAAAGCAGCATCTGCGATCTGGTAACGTGTGCTTCCTGTCGTAACCGGCTTACCGTTGAGTGTTCCAACGATTGCTTCAGGATGTGAGTCGACGACTCCGAGGAATCCTTCACCTGGGTGTACGCCAACCCAGTTATCGTTGAAGCTTGAATCGCCATACCAGACGACAAGACCTGTGTTGTACTTAACGCCTCGTGCATGCTCGAGTGCTTTATCCGAGCCTGCATAGTTACGCCATTCGAGGTAGTACGCGTTATCGGCATAAGAGAAACCGTCTGAAGCAACGAAACCATCTAGAGTGAACTTAGGAGTACCCTCTGCATCATCTTCAAAGACGACTTTACCGTCAACTGTCAACTTCGCGTTATCAAGTGCAAATCCGTCTAGTGCAAGTCCACCATCTGTCACGTATTCAAATTTCAACGTGACTTTTTTACCCGCAAATTCGCTCAGGTCATATGATTTATCGACCCATGCTCCTTTTGTTGATTCAGCACGCTGATCACCATCTGTATCTTGATCCCCGATTTTATCGATGACTTTCGATTGACCGTCAGCAGTAGCTGTGACTGTCAAGTAATCGTAATCAAATTCAACATCGTAAAAGGCTTTGAAGTCGAACTTCGCTTCTTTTGCATTCGTCAAATCGAACTCTGGTGAAGTCATCGACGTATGAAGATCATCACCTTTCGTACTGTAGTAATACTTCTTACCGTAAGCCGGCGTGATACCTTTCACTGGTTTTTTCGGTAGATTTACTTTGATGATTCCTGGATTTTTTGATTTCGTTACACTCTGGTCGAGGTACGATGCCGTTCCTGCCTTAGTGAGTGAATCAAAATCAATCTGTTGGATGTTCGCCCAGTTTCCACCCATCACGTTTTGGAAGAACTCTTTGTTTTGTGGCGAGAAACTTGTTGGTTCTGTTCCAGCAACTTTACCATTCCAGCTACCACCACTCATGATAGACCAAGATGCAACTGGTTCACCTTGACCTGTGTACTGTGTATCGTACTCATCAGGAAGTCCAAGATCATGACCAAATTCGTGCGCGAAGACGCCGACTGCGCCATCTTCTGGTTGAACTGTGTAATCATAAGCAGCCATTTTTCCGCCCCAGTAATTGACGCTTGCCGTCGTATCCGCTACAGGATACACGCTACCAAGTGTCCAGCGGTGTGACCAGATCGCGTCGTCACCGAGCTTACCGCCGCCTGCTTCTTGTCCTGTACCAGCATGAATGATCATCAAGTGATCGACGAGACCATCTGGCTCATTCAAGTCGCCATCGCCGTCCATATCGTACTGGTCGAACTTATCGTAATCTGCTAAGTTAATGCCGGCTTTAACAGCTGCATTCAAGGAATCCTTGACGAGACCACGTGGTCCTTTTGCGCCAGGCAAGTTATCGTTTCCACCTGCAGGATTATCCGAACCATAATCTTTTGCTGTTCCAGGAACAGTCAACCAATTGGACACCGTACCATCTACCGAGTAACTACCACCTGATTGTTCTTCATAGAACTGTTTGAACGTTTTTACTTTGTCTCCGTTGAAGAGTTCGAACTCTTGATCACCAAACATTAAATCTTGATAATGTTTTTGGTTGAAGTCATCTGAATACATATATCCAGGCTCTTGAACGACGTTGTTGTGCTTGAAGTCGCTGTACTCGACGAGAAGGACGAGGACTTTGTCCGTCCGTGTCGCACCGTTATAGGCTGCCTGTTTTGCTTTATCCACTTTGACGAAGCCATTCGGATTACCTTTTTTGTAGTTGTCGTGTTTTTTCTTTAATTGTTTAGCAAGTTGTTCCTTTTGTTTTGTTAAGAAGTCTTTTGTTTTCTTATCAAACGCGGCTTCTTTACTTGATTCATGATCGTGGTCATGATCGACGGCCGGTTTTCCGTTCGCCTTTTTGTCCAGATACTTTTGAACGGCTTTTTGTTTTGCTTCTGCTGAAGCTGCTTTTGAGATGACCCCACGTTTTTCAAGCACTTTTGCTAATCGATCCTGATCGACCGTGTTCAAATCCATCGGTGCACCAGGTGCTACTTTTTCTGCTGCTTGTACGGACGTTACCTGCCCACCAGGTAAGACCGGACCAACAGCAAATGCAGCTGCCGTAATTCCAGAAAGAACGGCTAGGCTAAGCTGTTTCTTTTTTCCCACGTGAATTGACCCCCTATGTAGTAGTGAAAAGCATCTGATTACTATACTTTTCTGAATATTCAAATCATAGATTATTTTATTTCGTTAATCAATTGCTTTTAAGACAATTAGTGCTTTGTAACCATACCTATTTTTGGGGATTATTTTCAAAAGATTTTCAAAGGATTCTTTCACCTCTTTTTCAAAAAAATACGTTCTTATTATTTTAGAAAACGGTACGCTGAAAGCACTCTAATTCACTTAAGGGAGGATACAATGAGCGCTTTACAACGTTTTGAACGTCACTTACTAAGGAACTATCTAATCGGTTCATTCGTCGCTGTCTTCGGCGTCGGATGTCTGTTTATTTTTGAGACCCTCACCTTCACTAGAACCGAACAATTGATGTTGATGGGGCTCATGGCCGTATCTGTCAGTCTGATGTTTTTACTCGAATACACAGTCTATTCGCGACATATTCACCCTTTACGTCGTTTCTTCCAAAACGATATTCCGTCTCTCGTCTCGTTTCAGGAGGCTTATCAAACGGTACATCGTTTTCCGGTACTGACTGTCCAGCGCATCATGGGACCTCATTTTTTAGGACTTTCTGTTCCCGCTTCACTTCTGACAGCACTAGCGATCTCTCAAGGATGGTTACAGATGCCGTACTATTTGATTGGTCTTGCTTGTTTTGGTGCGGTCCTCGTCGCCATTCTGCATGCGCTGATTGAGTTTTTTCTAACCTATCGTGTCACGGAGCACATGCTTCTGACGTTAGAGAAGTATGCTTTTGAACATGGATTTGATTTTCCTAAAAAAACGACAGTTGTCACGCTAAGACAAAAAATGCTCATCAGCATACTCATCATCGGTGTTTTCCCGATCATGCTGTTCGTTCTCGCCTCAGCTGTCCAGTTAACGGAAAATGAGAGCCTTCGCTCTTACTGGAGTTGGGCGACACTTATTTTAATCGTCATCTTATCCGTTGCGACGTTTTGTAGTCTTCTTCTCTATGAAAACATCCGTAAACCAATCGCTACCCTGCAACAAGGGATTCAAGATGTCGAAAGCAATCGACTCGTCTCATTACCGAATCCATATTCAGACGAGTTCTCCCATCTCGTTTCTGGTTTTAACTTGATGATGGAAGGTATTAAAAAGCGTGATGCGGAAAACGAACAGTTACTTGATAGTTTGTTTACCTTGTTTGCTGCGACACTAGATGCCCGTGATCCTTACACAGCCGGTCATTCCGTTCGTGTCGCTGCCTATTCAGTCGAAATCGCTACCGCTGCCAATCTACCGAACGAACAAATCGAACTGTTACGTAAATCCGCGCTGTTACATGACATCGGAAAAATTGGGATTCGAGACGATGTGTTATTGAAAGAAGGACGTCTCACAGACGAAGAATTTCAGATCATTCAGCAACATCCAGTCATCGGTGTGCACATTCTATCGCAAGTTCAGCTACCAAAGACGTTACAACCGATTCTTCCTGGGGTAAAGTACCATCACGAACGCTATGACGGAAAGGGGTATCCGGAAGGTCTCGTAGGAGAGGACATTCCACTCTTCGGTCGAATCATGGCGATTGCTGACGCCTATGATGCGATGACATCCGACCGTCCTTATCGTAAGGGAATGTCCGCAGAAAAAGCCTTGTCGATTTTAGAAGAAGGTATGGGTACACAATGGGACGCCACCTTTACGCGTCTATTTCTAGATTTGAAGCGTTCGCCCGTCGAGGACGTGTCATAAGAAGGAAGGGAGTTTCTGATGCATCCAAAAATCGTTGAACGCCATGAATTTTATTTTGTGGGACTTGGACTGACGTGTGAAGAGAACGAGTTGCATACATTGATGCCGGAACTCTGGCGTGAATTTTCAAGACGTTCGCATGAGATCCCTGCAAAGCTGGACAGCTATCCGCTCGATATCTCGCTCGAACGAAACGGAACCAAATATTCGCAATGTGTCGGGTATCCCGTCTCGTCGCTTGAACAGATTCCTAAAGGTATGAAAGGGCATCGGATTCCTGCTGCGCGTTATGTCTTCTGGAAGCACGAAGGACCGGATATCGAAATTTGGAAATCGTTCGAGAAAATCCAACGCTTCGCTTCAAAACAAGGAATTGAGCTTGACCCACATGATTTTAAAATTGATGAGACCCGAGATGACGTCCACCATCTCTACCAACGCATTCGCTGAACCATTCTCTTGAATGGTTCTTTTTTCGTCTTGAAATATCTTTTACACTTAATAATTCAGTCCAGGTACTACGGACTATATTCAGAAAATTCTATTTAATTCGAATGACTTATTCTCGCTTCTCTGATTCTTTGGCATAGTTAGACTCAACCCAAACAAGGAGGCGATTTATTTTGAAAAAGTTTCTCGCTACATCGCTTGTCGCAAGTGTACTTGTCGTTCCTACGGTAGTAGGTGCAGAAGGTCTTCAGTCTGGTAAGCTCACGAAAGCTTCGTCAGAACCAGCTGCAACGATCGTTAAAGATTTCGTGAACAAAAAGGGTGACTTTGCTGTTCAGAACGTCGAAAAAGACGGATCTTCACAGATCGTACGTCTCCAACAAGAAGTGGATGGCGTCCCTGTCTTTGGTAGTGTCGTCGTCGGGAACGTCGCGAAAGACGGTACTTTGAAAGCAGTCGTAAACGATGCAATCAACGTCAAAGGAAAACCAGGTCTCGCGAAAAAAGCAACGCTCTCTGAAAAGAAAGCCATCAAACTTTATCAAAAAGCAATCAAGGCTTCTAAATTCGAAGTCGCTCCAAAAGCAGAACTCGTCATCTATCCAGTAAAAGATGATGCTGTCTATGCATACAAAGTCACATCGACAGTCCTCGCTGGCAAAGAGCCATCACGTTGGACATACTTCATCGATGCGAACTCAGGTAAAGTACTTAACAAATTCGACCAACTCGCTCATGCAACAGGTACGACTGTACTTGGCACAAGCGCAACGTTCAACACGACGTTGAGTGCTGGGAAATACTATCTTCAAGATACAACGCGTGGAAAAGGTGTCTACACATACGACGCGAAAAACCGGACATCACTCCCGGGAACACTCTGGGCAGATGCAGATAACGTCTTCAACGCGACATATGACCGCGCTGCTGTCAGTGCACACGTCAACGCTGCAAAAACATATGACTTCTATAAAAACACATATGGTCGTAACAGTTACGACAACGCTGGTGCACGCTTGAACTCAACGGTCCACTATTCAACGAACTACAACAACGCATTCTGGGATGGCACGAAGATGGTCTATGGTGACGGAGATGGCACGACATTCGTCGCACTTTCAGGCGCACTTGACGTCGTCGCTCACGAATTGACACACGCTGTCACAGAATACACAGCTGGTCTCGTGTACCAAAACGAATCTGGTGCGATCAACGAAGCCGTCTCAGATATCATGGGTACAGTAGCTGAGTATACAGTCGGATCGAACTTTGACTGGCTCGTAGGAGAAGACATCTACACACCAGGAGTCAGCGGTGACGCACTCCGTTCGATGTCGAACCCAGCTGCTTACGGTGATCCAGATCACTACTCTAAACGTTACACAGGTACGCAAGATAACGGTGGTGTCCACATCAACTCTGGTATCATCAACAAAGCTGCTTACCTCCTCGGTAACGGCGGAACGTTCTACAACGTATCTGTCACAGGAATCGGTGTACCGAAACTCGGTGCGATCTACTACCGTGCCCTCAACGTGTACTTGACTCCAAACTCGAACTTCAGCTCACTCCGTGCAGCAGTCGTTCAATCGGCGAAAGACCTTTACGGTTCAACAAGTGCAGAAGCAACAGCTGCAGCGAAATCATTTGATGCAGTAGGCGTATACTAAGAAAATCTCCTCCCAAAGGATTTTCATATTTCCTCCCGAGTGTCGGACTCGGGAGGTTTTTTGTGCAAAAAAAAGACGAACTCGCTTCAAGCGAATTCGCCGTTCATTCATTCTTGTCCAGGATCACGCGCAAGACGTAGACGCATCTTTCCGTTGTCCGGGAACACTTTTAGTTGTAAGGATTCTCCCTCGTACCACGTACCATAGCTCGTATCGACGACGGGTTCACCCAGTGTCGATAATCCACCAGTCGAAGCATTCGTCCAGTCAATTGCTTCAATGATTCCATCCGAGACGACAAGCAGATATCCAGCATTCGAGAAGTAATACGTATTGACGGCATCCTGTTGTGTATTACCAACAGCACCATACTTCGCTTCGAATTCAGCAATCGGTTTTCCGAGATACTGCTCCGGCTTGTCAATCGGTTGATTAGCGACTGCTTGCGAGAGCGCCGCAAGAACGGCTTCGTCTGACGTCCCTTTTGGTGCTTCCAAACGAACATCACTTTCCGGTAAGTATCCTTCGATGCTGTCATTGAGTTTGAGATGGACCATGCCGTCCTTCGCATCCAGTACCTCATAAACATCACCTAAATCTGCTTTGTAGATGACACTACTACGATTCGTATCACCGTAAACGTTCGCGAACGGACGCGTCACCCAAGCCGCTTGCGCATACTCTGCTGCTTTTTTCTTTGATTTCTTCTTTTCTTTTTTCGCTTCTTTTTTATCATCCGTTGCTGCTGTTTCCTTCTTCGACTCCTCGTTTTGTGTTGCTTGATTGGTCGTTTTCGGTTTTTCAAGTGTAGATGTCGCTTGAGAAGCATCGTTGTTCGTCAACATATACAACCAACCACCGACGATGAATAATGTCGCGAGAATACCACCAAAGGCAATCCCTCGACGATTTCGTTTTTGTTTCCGTCTTTCTTGTCGAGACTGTCGTTCTTGTTCTTGTTGGTGTTCACTCATGTATGGTTCCTCCTGAAAAAGTCGACACAGTTTTTCCCCACTATACCACCAATGTTTACTCGAAATATTTAAATTTCGATGACAGTTCGACCACGATGACGTGAAGTCAGCAAGGCTTCTGCGATTTCAGGTAAATCGTTTAGTGTTTTGATATCGACTTCTGACGAAAGATTGACCTGCCAGTCACTCGCTAAACGTTGCCATAACGCTTGACGATAAGCAATCGGTGTTTGCACCGCATCGATTCCAATCAAGCGGACACCACGTAAGATGAAGGGATAGACTGTCAACGTCATTTCTGCCCCACCGACGTTCCCACACGTCGTGACGACACCACCATATTGCACGAAGCGAATGACGGACGCGAGCAATGGTCCCCCGACCGTATCAATGACACCGGCATAAAGCCCTTTTTTTAGAGGACGATCGGTTTCTTCTAGGAATGTCGTGCGGTCTAGTACCTCAGCCACTCCCTTTTTGAGCAATCGTTCTTGTTCTACTCGTTTTCCGGTCACGGCATGTACCGTGTATCCTAATCGAATCAGTAAAGAAATCGCAATCGTACCAACCCCACCTGTCGCTCCCGTCACGAGGATCGGTCCTGCATCCTTCGAGACGATTCGCAACAATTCATCAACCGATTGCGCTGCCGTCAATCCGGCCGTTCCATATTGCATCGCTTCTAATGGACGAATGGATTCTGGAAGTAGCGTCACCCAATCGGCTGGTACACGTATGTATTCTTGAAATCCGCCCGAAGTGTTCATCCCGAAATCAAAGCCATTGACGACGACGGCTTGACCGATGTGAAATCGTTCATCAGTCGTTTGTTCGATGAATCCTGCTGCGTCAACGCCCGGGGTATGCGGATAGGATTTCGTCACCCCACGATTACCCGACATCGATAAAGCATCCTTATAGTTGACGCATGAGTGTGTGACACGAATCAGGATATCTCCTTCTGGTAAATCATCGACGTGCTTTGTCTCGATATTCCCCTCGTATGATCCATCGACTTCGCGAACGACGAATGCTGAAAAAGTGTGTTCCATGATCTCTCTCCTTTCGCTTGTGCTTCTCTATACCCTGTTGTTTCCATCGACACACTAAAAATCCCTGCCGTTTCTCAAAGAAGCGACAGGGAGCGGGGACGGAAAAAAACATCAGGATTCCATAGGTGGTCAAAGGTAACAGGTCAATCTGTCAACGGTTCGTGGTCATCGGTTTGCCATCGCCATTTCTTCTCCACAAAGGAAAATTGAGGTCCGTCCCCTATCCTTGACGGGGAGTCTCACCGCGCCAAGGAAGTTACATATAACGTCCACCATCAAAGTCAATCGTCGTCTGATAGTTTGCCGCATTGATTGCATTCGATACTTTGTGTGCTCGTCGTTCCACTTCCTCCGCTTTTAAACGATAGGCATCTGGATCAAACAAGGCATGACGAATGATCGTCGTCCCTTCGAATCCATATTGGAACTCGCGTTTTGGTCGACTTGCGAGCATCTGATAGTTTTGTGCCTTTGCCCGTAATTGGGTAGCCCACTCGATCGCTTCGACGAGTGGTATGTCTCCTTCATCCGTCTCAATTACGGTGTTTAAATTCGCTGCATAAACGAGACGATCCAAGACCCGCATGTCATGACGTACGATGTCCATGGCGGCTTCGACATCGGTTAAGGTTCGACCTTGTTGCGCGGGGAGTGCTTCTCCCTTTTCTAAATCAATGAACGCAACGCGCTCCATCTCTTCAATCAACTGATCAAGCTGTTTCCTCAGGATACTCTTTAATTTCACAGCATCTGCTAGGTACATCATCATCTCCCCTTTCCTGTTCCATTTACGTCACCTAATTCAAAAAGTTTCAATTGAACTGGTGGACGAAGGCTCCGAATTCTCCCTGGATCGTTTGTTTATCCCTCTCCGATAACGTAGTAGCTTTTTCTGTGTACCGTTCTAAGAGATAGGTTTTTATTAAGAGATGGGAAGGTTGAAATCCGATCCGCAGAAACCACTCCTGAAACGTCTCTGTATCATGCCGCTGTAAACGGACCGGTAGGATCTGATTGAACTGGATGAGCTGTTTGCGAATCCAGGCATCTGGTAAATCAATTTGTTTCTCGATCGAAACATAATCGTTGTGTATAGGCTGCAACGGGATATCCGTTCTTATCAAGTCTTCATCTTGTTTCTTGGTCTTTCGACGTTTCCGCCAAACGATATAGCTTATGATGACTAGCGGGAGAACAAGCAGACTCATCAGTAACATCGATGAGGACGATCCTCCTTTTTCATTCGTACCTCGTTTAGCATTTTCAACTCCTATAGTGAAGATCTTATTCTTTTTCTTTTTCGGTTTGAGGTCTTTCTGCTTCTTCGGCTTTTCCTTGGTATCCCAAGCACGTAAATCTTCATCATTCTTCATTTTCTTTTTAGGTAACCATGAAAAAAATCGAATGTTTAACAATTCGCCTTTTTTCTTGCAGTTCGGTTTACACGATCTATTTGTTTCGATTCCAGACGGCTGAACCGCTTTTGGCTTCATTGCTTGAACAGCCGCTTCTGTCAGTGGCTTACCGATTCCTAAGATTAGCAAAATCAGTCCGATACCAATTACGAGTCGTTTTCGAAGTGACATCAGAAGACCCCCTCTTTTAAATACCATTATAATCCATATTAAAAATTTTTGTGTATTTTTATGGATGTCTTGAAACAAGGAATGATTGTGTAAAGAGAGGGGAAAAGGTAGACAGACCTATTCAGAGAGGGGAACCATTTCATGTTAAAACTCGATCACACGCATGATCCGTATCAAAATGCGGCGTTGATTCAGGAATACGTTGAAACGTCAACCAACGAACAAGCAGTTCGACAAGCGGAACAACTGCTACACGATAGTCCATTCGTCGCACCACGACGCAATCCTAACCTCAGTCGAACGCTTCGTTCGATGATCTCGCCATTATTTTTGACGAACCGTGATAAACATATTCTACCGCTGACACCCGCTTTCGTGACACCACGCGATGAGATTCGACCAAGTTGGTTCGGTCGTCTCAATCATGAGTTCGAACGTTTGATCAGCGATGTCGAAACTGTCGATATCACTGATTTTGGCGCAGTCGGTGATGGACAGACGGATGATACACAAGCATTCATTGAAGCGCTCGGTGATGGACATCGACAAGTCCATGTCCCAGCCGGTACGTACGTCGTTCGGGGAATTCGTTTGCCAAGTTATACGATTTTAACAGGAGCCGGTAAAGGGAAGACAATTTTAAAGATGCACGATGATGCACCAAAAGGACGACGTCTCGTGACGAACCAAAATTATCTTCTCGGCAATCATCATCTACTCGTCGAAAAAATGACGCTTGATTGGAACATTAAACGCATCGGTGACGCGAAAAAAAGTAGCACATGGGGCAACCACTCCAGTTGTCTTACGTATGCGCATGTCACCTATGGCTGGGTCTTTGATGTTGAGGCCGTCAACCCGGGACTTCACTGTTTTGATATCTCGACACCATATTACAATTACAACGGAGATGGAGCTCGAGCAAATTTAAGTAGTTCATTCATCTGGTTCGATGGATTGACCGGTTATGGATTCGGCGATGACGGGATTACGACGCATCATAGTGATCATCTCTTCATCTCGAACTGTTTCATGCATGATCCAAGTGGACGTGCCCATGCAGAAGGCTTTTCCAATTCAAATGGAATCGAAGTCGATGATGGATCACGCGACGTCTGGTTGTTCAATAACGCAACAAGTCGTTGTTTCGGTGGACTTGAGATTAAGGCACATGCAACCTCTTCTGCTGCCTCGACCGTCAAAATCGTCGGACACCTATCGATTGATGATCATCGCGCGTTTAACTTCCGACACATCGGTCACCATCAAGCGACTGATCCGACGTCTCAGACGGCTTATAATATCATCGCAACGCGTTTGATTGCTCAGACTCCTAAATATACAGAACTCTATGCGAATTCAAAACCGCGTGCGCTCGTCGTTTCCGCTTATCGTAATGTCGTCATACATGATTTTACGGTGCTCGGTGATCCTTATTATGACTATCAAGAACAACCGATGATCGGGATTCAATATAAGGCACGGAACGTCACGATCAGTCAGTTGAAGATGAGCGGATTCCGACAAGCGAAAACGGACATCCAAATCTTTGGGGGAGAAAATGGGGCTGAAGACGTACGCCTTCGTGATATCCGCATTGAGGATTCTGCCAAACACGGGATTACGATCGGTCCAGACATCACGCGTGTCAAGCTAACGAACGTGGCATTAAAAGGAGACGGAACAGTTGGCTTAAACGCTAAATCGGAACCGGAAATGGAACGATTCATCGCGACCGGATTCAAAGTACCGATTCGCGCCCAGTCGACACAAGTATGAACAAAATGACAGGATGGACCGCGGTCCATCCTGTCATTTTTTCATTGTGCTCGAATATACGCGAGAACACGTGTATCAATCGCACGCTCCGCTTGTTCGCGCATCTCGAAGTTTTCCGTATGCAGATACGTCCGGAACGCGTCTTCGAAATCACCGCGGTAGCCAAGCGCTAATAATTTATCCATCAACTCTGACTCTAAGGCATCATCGATTGGCTTGATTTCTTCTGGCTTACTCGGTTGCAAATAAAGTGTATGCAGTTGATAGATGCGTTCGAGCTCTTCAATCGGACTCGGATGATCGTCAACGCGTAAATCAATATATCGGTCGTTGAATCCACCGTATCCGCCACCCTCCTTGACGACGAGGAGTGCCGCTGATTGCATTCCGCGTGAATCCCCGCCTGCTGCTTGACCAGCTGCTAACGCACGCAACAAACGTTCTGCGAGCGGACCTTGTGTTGATTCAAAGACACGTGCCATCTCTTTTACCGTGTTACCGTCTACAAGAATATTCCCTTGCGCTGCAAAGTGTTTCCCGGCAATACCGCCTGCCCAGTCGTTACATCCCTCTCCCGTGAATGTCGCACTCTTGCCATTCGCATCAATGATTCCCACTTGACGATCCGCTCGTCCTTCATCTGCTTCCGTCAATCGACGCAACACTTCGTCCGCTGAAGCACCTTGTTCGATCATTCGTAATCCTTCAGGGCCATACGTCGTGTTTGCAAACGATTGTGTCGCTACCGCACCTACTCCCGCCTTCGCAAATGGTACAGCACTCCCGACCGCTAAAAACTTCGACTGAACGGCAACGCCCCATGCTTGTTCTTTTTCACAATACCCAACGATTGAATATGTCACTTCAGTTCCCCCTTTAGTCATTACCTATTCCGTTCGTGATAACGCTTCCCGATTCCTGCAACTGAAAAACCTTCCGGACAGATGTCCGAAAGGTCGACTTCATTGAATACCAAGCGTTACGGCAAGTAATAAGGCAGCACATGCCAAGGCAATCCAAATCGCGAAGAGTTTCCAGACGAAGCGTAACCATTGCTCATACGGAATGCCTGCGATTGCGAGAAATGCCATCAAATGCGCGCTCGTCGGGAAAATCATGTTCGTCAGTCCATCTCCATATTGGAATGCTAGGACAGCCACTTGACGCTCGATCCCAAGTAAATCCGACAATGGTGCCATGATGGGCATCGTCGTCGCCGCTTGTCCACTCCCCGATGGAATGAAGAAGTTCGTAATCAATTGCACGGCGTACATCCCGATGACGGCGAAGAACGTTGGCAAATGTCCTACGGCATTCGATAAGCCGTAAATGACCGTATCGATAACACGTCCTTCTTCAAGAATGACGACGATTGCTCGAGCAAATCCAACAATCAAGGCGCCGAACGTCACGGCTTTTGCGCCGTCAATCAAACTCTCGAACGTACCGTTCACACCAAGCGTAACGATTCCCGCAATCATCCCGATGATCAAGAAGGATGCGGTTAATTCCGTCAAATACCAGCCCCACTCAAAGATTCCGATCACATTGAGCGTAATGCCACCGATTAAAACCAGTAAAACAAAGGCATGACGTTTCGAAAAGCTTGAAATCGTCGTCGCTGCTTCTTCCGAACGACGTTGTTCGAGATCATAAACAAGACTGCGCGCCGGATCATGTTTAACTTTCCGTGCGTAGTTCATCACATAAAGAATCGTCACCGCTAAAAATACGATATACACAGCCGTTCGATACCCGAGACCACTAAAGAGCGGTACTTCCGCAATTGATTGAGCGACACCTACCGTAAACGGATTCAACATCCCGCCGGCAAAACCAACCGCTGCCCCTAGACTGACGATCGCGGCTCCTGTCATCGCATCATATCCAAGGGCACGTGCTAACATGATCCCAATTGGCACGAAGATGATTGTTTCTTCTGCCATACCAATCGTTGCTCCGGCAATTGAAAAGACGAACATCGTCATCGGAATCATGATGTGCCCTTTTTGACCAAATCGACGGATTAATTGATTGATTCCCGCTTCAATAGCACCGGTTTGACGAATGATACCGAAGACACCACCAACTAAGAAAATGTAAAAAATGATCGCAGCACCCGCTTCCATGCCTTGCGGAATTGCTTCAAATAAACCAAAGAGATTGACAGGCGCAGACTCTACCGCGCGATATGTACCATCGATGACGGCAGTCTGTCCGTCTTGCTTTTCACGATCGAATTGTCCTGCTGGAAGTGTATACGTCAAGATGACTGAGATGATGAGAATTGCCATGATGATGGCATATGTATGAGGCATCTTGAAGAATGATCGCTTCGACTCTGCTGCATTCGTTCGTTCATTCATGATAAAAGCCTCCTTTTTGTGTCTTTATAAGAATAATGCCCTAATCAGGGAAAAACTAACAGTTTCAGTGAAATGTCATATGATTGTAAAAGAAAAGTGAAACACTCTTATATGAAATCTGAATTGAAAATGAACGTTCTAAACGGTCACATTGAACGAAAAAAGGAGGATATTCTCGGTCATAAAACCGAGGATATCCTCCTTTTTTATTTCGTTACTCTCTTACACTTATGCTTGGAACGATTGAACGT
Source organism: Exiguobacterium sp. s91 (assembly GCF_018618915.1). Lineage (NCBI taxonomy): Bacteria > Bacillati > Bacillota > Bacilli > Caryophanales > Exiguobacterium > Exiguobacterium sp. s91. Next base: position 143,369 of record NZ_JACSMZ010000003.1, read on the forward strand.
CTAATGGTTTAGCAAGAGCCGTTTGTGCAAACGCAACGAATTGTCCGAAATGAGCACTCGTGTTGTGTGCTTCGATTGCAGCTTGGTCTTCCCATTTTTCAATCATCATGAAGACATTTTCGTCTTCTGTGCTTTGGAATAAGTCATAGCTGATGTTTCCTGCTTCAGCACGTGATCCTGCAACTAGTGTTTTAGTTGCTGCTAAAAACTCTTCTCGTTTTGCGGGTTGTACTTCTAATTTTGCTTCGATGGCGATCATCGGAAAGCCTCCTTTGTAATTTCGTTAACTTAAGCATCTTAGCACCTCCGAATTCGTTACGCCATAAAGATGCTTGGACGATTGATGATATTTAATTACGGGTAATTACAGATGTAATTATTACTTTGTGCCACACCAGAGAAAGGAGCAACGAAGATGCGCGTTGAGGTATTTTATTTTGAGGATGACGGGCACATTCCGAACAACCCGACATTCCCGGTGTTGATTTATCGGCACGCATTTGCAGAGCCATCACACATCGAACAGACCTTCCATGCACATGACTGGCGTAACAGCTGGGTGGATGGGATTTTTGACTTTCATCATTATCATAGTATCGCTCATGAAGTGATCGGGATTCTTGAAGGGCATGCAACCGTTCAGCTGGGTGGTCCGCTCGGTAAGACCTTCACTTTGACGAGTGGAGATATTCTTTTACTTCCTGCAGGTACGGGACATAAAGCACTTGATACAAGTCGACACTTTCGAGTAATCGGTGCCTATCCGGATGGTCAAGATTACGATACGCTGACAGGTCAAACAAGTGAACGCCCGGAAAATCTTCAACGTATTCGTCAGGTGATGCGCCCAACTCAAGATCCTGTATTCGGTGATCACGGTCCCTTGTTTGAGCATTGGTGACGTCTCCTTCTATTGAAGAAGACGTTTTTGTTCGGAGTTCGCGTGGTAAACCCTACTATTGTCTCTCTACTAAAGGAGGAAGAACGATGAACGCAACAGAAAAGACGTTGATACTTGCTGCATTAAAGCAAAAAACGGTGACGTTTCCCGATCAGACGCATGTTCGGGCACTCGGACAAGGTACGTGGCGGATGGGAGAAGAGTCGGAGAAGCACGAAGCAGAAATCGAAGCACTCCGTGTCGGTCTTGATAGCGGAATGGAACTCATCGATACGGCAGAGATGTACGGAGAAGGTGCTTCTGAAGAATTGATTCGCGACGCGATCGCAGATCGACGAGAGGAAGTCTTTCTCGTTTCGAAAGTCTATCCGCATCATGCTGGTGGGGAAGCATTGAAGCAGGCTTGTTCCAACACACTTGAACGTCTTGGTACCGATTACCTTGATTTGTACCTTCTGCACTGGCGTGGCGACATTCCACTGAAACAAACCGTCGAAGGACTGGAAGCTTTAAAACAAGAAGGAAAGATTCGCCGTTGGGGTGTGTCTAACTTTGACGTATCAGACATGAAAGAACTGTTGGCACTGCCAAATGGTGATCAATGCGCTGTCAATCAGGTACTCTATCACCTTGGATCACGCGGAATCGAGTATGAACTATTACCGTTACTACGTGAGCATGGTATTCCAGTGATGGCGTATTGCCCACTAGCAGAAGGTGGTTCATTACGCGATCAACTTCTGAATCATCCGACTGTCGAAGAACTCGCTGAGACACACGGTGTGGATCCGGCACAAATTCTACTCGCATGGGCGATTCGTGAAGGTGACGTCATCGCTATTCCTAAAGCCGGACAAGCACATCATGTCGAAGCCAATGGTCGCGCTGCGCTTCTGAATTTAACAGAGGAAGAGTTAGCTGCACTTGATCAAGCGTTCCCAGCACCAACAAAAAAAGAACCACTCGATATCGTTTAAGGAGGTCATTTTCATGACAAAACATGTTCAACTCGGTCAATCTAACTTATTCGTTCACCCAATCGGTCTCGGTACGAATGCTGTCGGTGGACACAACTTGTATCCGAATCTCGATGAGCAAGCCGGACGCGATCTCGTTCGTGTCGCTTTGAAGCAAGGAATCAATTTCCTCGACACAGCTTTTATCTACGGACCAGAACGTTCGGAGGAACTCGTCGGTGAGGTCTGGAACGATACGGTCGCTCGAGAAGATGTCGTCCTCGCGACGAAAGGTGCGCATCAGTTCGTTGACGGAAACGTCGTCATGAACAATTCACCAGACTTTCTCCGTCAATCGGTCGAAGAGAGTTTAAAACGTCTTCAGACAGACTATATCGATTTGTATTACATTCATTTTCCGGATGAATCGACACCAAAGGATGAAGCGGTCGCAGCACTCGCTGAACTGAAAAAAGAAGGAAAGATTCGCGCAATCGGTGTCTCGAATTTCTCACTCGAACAACTGAAGGAAGCGAACAAAGACGGACATGTCGACGTCTATCAAGGGGAATACAACCTATTCAAACGGGATGCGGAAAAAGAATTACTCCCGTATATCGTTGAAAACGGTATGTCCTTCGTCCCGTACTTCCCACTCGCTGCTGGATTATTGGCAGGGAAATATACGAAAGAGACGACGTTTGATGATCTACGAAAAAATGATCCCTTGTTCCAAAAAGATGTCTTCGAACAAAATCTCGCAAAAGTCGATCAACTACGTCCGATCGCAGAAGCACACGATGCGGAAGTCGCACACGTCGTACTCGCGTGGTATTTGGCACAGGACGGCATCGATGCCATCATTCCTGGTGCCAAACGACCAGATCAGGTGACGGATACGTTGCGTACGTTAGACGTTCAGTTGTCGCAAGAGGATATCAAAAAAATCGACCAAATTTTTAGCTAATCGATCTCTTCCTATGCACATGAGCAGAATAGGCGAAAAATCATACTAAACTTCGTATGATGGAGGCATGGAGGCGATTGATCATGAAGCACCATTTTCATTTAACTGCAGACTGGCCGGGCAATCGCAATGATGTCGGTCAGATCGAGACGGGTGAACTAAAAACAAAAATCTCAATTCCGGACGCCATGGATGGTCCAGGGGTTGGTACGAATCCAGATGAGATGTTACTTGGGGCTGCTGCTACGTGCTATATCATCACGCTTGCCGCGATGCTTGAGCGTAGTCACATTCCAAAAGTTTCGTTAACGATGGAATCTGAAGGCATCGTGGATGTCACGAACGGTGTCTTTACGTACGACGCGATCATTCATCGTCCGAAACTTTTATTACCATCTGATCTGTCGGATCGTGATCTGGAGAAGGCGCAACGTCTTGCTGAAAAAGCGGAAGGTTCGTGTATGATTACGCGGGCGCTAGCTGGTAATGTTAAAGTATCGCTTGAGGCTGTTGTGGAGCGCGTGTAAATTAATTTTCAATTAGAAATCAAATACTCCTTTAACTATGTATTTTCTAAAACACAGTTAAAGGAGTATTTTTTACTGAACTCCATAACGATAAGGCGTGTTCAAAGAACCTTGTATCTTACTTTTTAACATTTCGTAAGAGGCATTCTCATCTTGTCTCATTAATTTATGAATTATTCGATGGCAACTTGCACATAACAAAGCTAAGTCTTCAATCTGAGTATCTGTTATGCCACTTATACTTAATTGATTTTTATGATGCGCTTCAATGTAACCTTTCCCGATAACTCCATAAACTTCCTCATAATTCATCTCACAAATATCACAGAATAATTGTCCGGCGTGTTTAGTTGCAAACTGTTCTTTTGCTTTTTTAACTACTTTTGCATTTCGTTCTGTTACGTAATGCGTGGCGAGTCGCTTTTCACCTTCTGTATAACGCTCATCCTCCAATAGACTTTCAGCAATGTGCGAGTTAAGTACTTCACTTTCGTCTGTATAGTACTCTGTTGGAAAAGCAAAGTATTCTTTAAATTTACTTTCGAAAGTATCAAAGGTCATAAAGGGATGAAATTTTTCCAGTTTAAATGATTTATCTGATCCGTTAAGATCTTTTTTTAAGTTTATTACTTCATTTTGATTCAGCCATACAAATTGTATATCGTTTATTCTGACTAATTCTTCCTCATTGGTAATACAAAAAATAAGGTAATCATATTCGGTTACTTTCGTATCTCGGATGCCATACATTCCACCCGTTGCTCCTCTTATTCCGATACGTTTTCCATCTAAAATTTGCTTATTCTTTTCTGATTTAAATGATACATTATATTGATCAGACAACGATTTTAACCACTCTTTTGTTAACTTTTTCATTACACCTACAATATCTTTTTGCAAGATCTATCCCTACTCTCGTTTCATTTGGAGGATTGCATGTATGATCAAAAAACAGAAAAAATCAGGAGACCAACATACTAAAGATGTTGCGATGTATTTAGAACAATTGATTCAAGAGCAATCATCTCTTTCACAAGAACAACATCCCGCAACAATCGTTGCTCAATTTCTATTCACCCAGTTTCCAAAAACGAGTGAAGTCAAAACTAAATTCGATTTTAAACGTGCTGATCATCATGCTGATTTATATATTTATCAAGACGAACACATTTATCCGATTCATTTATTTTTCCTTAAGAAAAATACAACGATTCAACCTAAAAATCCTGGTGCTAAATCTTTCTTACATAAGTACTTTGGTTTAACGGAATCCCAACACACCTTTAATGCATTACTGGATCAGGCGCGTTCTAAACTTTTTCAAGATATTGCGTTTCACCATGGGATCACCGATTTATATGTATCAGAGGCAACGTTAAAAAAATCAATTCATGCATTGCAGTTAGATGAGACCATACTTAAAGCCTATCGTAGACGATTCTTAGAAGGTATTCGGGATCATTGTTATTCGCTCCTTCTTAAGAGTCTAAATGAGCATCAATTTGATTTTTTCAAAGGTTTCAAGCATCTATCGATGATTGAAGAATATAAAATTATATTCATCGAAGAAACCTCTGAGATCAAACTAGAACAACAGACAATGCAATCATTCGAATCCGTACATCTATTGAAAAAGAACAATTCATCGATTCATATCTTAGTGGATGACTATGAGCTCGAACTTCGATTCAAATTCGAGTCTTCTTTGACGTCTTCCATTAAATTAGCGACAAAACTATCGCATACTCGTGAACTAACGAATCAATTTCAACAAAAAACGAAGCAACTCAATACAAAGTGGTTAAATGCTTTTGAAGATTCTCTACATACTCATACATTACTTACTCATTCGAATAAAAGTAATGCAATCGGTCGCTGTCATGAAGTCCTTACGTTATATCAATTCATCAAACACGATCCAACGATTCATTTAGTCGATCCTACTCAAGTCCATCAGACATTAACAGCTTACTATTCGTATCTTGAACCAAACGTAATGCAACAACTGATTGATAGTGCTCACGTTACAACTTCCGTATTACTTCAATACCTAAAAGATGTATATGGTAAGTCTCAGATTGAACAAGTTCAACTCGTATCAGATAGCTATGTCGCGAATAAATTAGAAACAGCAGACATCTTACTCACTCTTCGACATGAACAAACCTTGATTGAGCTTCCCCTGTCCTTAAAAGCACTAAAAGCTCATAATTCTGTCATGACGATTAAAAATCCAGGTGCTGGTACGATTCTTTCTTATCAATATTTTGATGTTTTCGACGAAATGCAGGAGTTCATTGCAAGGATAAAAGAAAAGTATTTGGTCGGATTGATCTCACGTCAGGAAGTCCTCTCTGAGGTATCGAACGAAATCACAAGACACCTTTCCATCGCTTCACAAACGTCTCTTGTTTCTGGATTGAAAAAAATGATTGGAACGAACTTATCGATTGTCTCTTTTTATCAAAGTTTAACGTGCTCCATTCATCCACCGATTGAAGTCGGAGGGCATATTCATGTATCTCAACATTCATCGACTACGACACGCTTGACTTGGTCCAACGGTAACGAATACTTGAACTTTCGAGTTAAGTTCAGTGCTGGTGTTTCTCATGGATGGTCGTCCCTAAAATTGTCATGTGAACGTTCCGTCTCATAATAAAAAAACGGATCTACTCATCAAAGAGCAGATCCGTTTCACGTTTAAAAAAGCTTCAATTGTTGTTCTGATTGCTCTGCAACTAACTCCTCTGATTTCAACCAGTCTATGATGGGTTGCAGAATACGCAACGCTAAGAGTACAGGTACAGCATTTCCAATTTGCTTATACTGTTTATCTAACCGGTTGTTTAGCTGCGTTTTCGTATTGCCACCATCGTAAAATTCGAACCAATCCGGAAACGTCTGGATACGGGCCGATTCCCGAACACTCATACGACGATTGGAACCCACTAAGCTCCATTCATCTTTTCCTATTTTTTGCATTGCCTCTCCACCTGGCCACAATTGTGCTTGTCTACCAGATGCTTGAATCGTAAAGGCTTGCTCCGTCCATTTCTTTTTACGATTACGAGATAAATACATCGGAGAAAAACCACCACTATACACATCAGTTGGTTCCTTCGGTAAATCTGCAATCGTCTCTTCTAAAGTCACGTAAGGATATTTTCCTAAAGGACCATGAGTAGGATCTGGAAATGTATATCTGAATGAAACATCTTTTCGTACACCGATGATAAAGACACGTTCCCGAAGTTGTGGCACCCCATAGTCTCGAGCATTGACCAGTTGGTAATTCACTTCATATCCCGCTGCAGCAAAGTCTTCAATGATTTGACGCGCTACTTCCCCTTTTCCTAAGGTTAATAATCCTTTTACGTTTTCAGCGACGAATACTTTAGGTCGTGCTTGCATGATCGCTCGAATGAAATGGATATATAAAAAGTTTCGCTCGTCATCAATCAAGCGTGGACCCGCTGAACTGAATCCAGGACAAGGAAATCCACCAAGTATGACATCACATTCAGGAAAGTGTTTGATTTTCCGTATATCTCGACCGTCTTGAAAGACCTCTGTCGAAAAGTTCATCTTATATGTGACGGCAGATTCTCGAAACATGTCATTCGAAAAAATCGTCTCTGTTACGTTTCCTTTTGATATTAACTTCTCAAAAGCTTCTTTTGATTGAAAGACTCGTTCAATGACATCTTCTCCGTACAGACTAACAAGACCAGCTAGTTCTAATCCTAAATCTAATCCTCCCGCTCCAGAAAACAGACTAATTACACTATGTGCTTTTGTTGAGCGTTTGATATCAGAAAAAAAAGCGGTATCGTCTGTTTCAAAAATACGGTTTGTTTCTTCCTGGATTTTTTCGAATAGTACATTTTTTACATCGTTCTCTTCATATTCAGTCAAGGGACGGTATTTTGCTCGTCCTCTCTCGTTTAATTTCATAGGTTTACCTCCTGGCAACATCCTCTTACCTTTATTATAAGCGAGCATCCGTTAAAAGGCCAGCGTTCTGATTAAATCGTAGAATAATTGATTTTAAAGACATCGTCTTTTTTATATACCAGTTATCCACATGTGGATAACCCCATTTATGGTATAATTATGGCACTTATCCACAAGTAGAAATGAGGAAACTAACATGTCTCGTGAACTTTATCCGATCGTCGTCAAACCAGAATGGATTGAATCGATTCAAAGCGGGTATCCCGCGTTACGCAAGGAAATGTTCGAAGCTTTGCACCATGTCAAAGAGGCAGGCGGACTGCTTCATCTGATGACAGAACATAAAGAATACCTCGCGACCGGTTATTTTGGCAAGCAGGAAAAAGGTGTCGGTTGGACTCTCTCAATGGACGAGCAAGAAGCGATTGATGTCGCCTTCTTCAAACAACTTTTTGAAAAAGCGTTAGACAAACGAAATGAATTTTTTGAAGAGTATTCAGAAGCCTTCCGTATCTTTAACGGTGCTGGGGATGGTATTGGTGGTTTGACGATCGACTGTTATGATCATCATTACCTCATTACATTCGAAAATGAAGGCATCTATACATTCCGCCCACTGATTCTTGAGGCTCTTGAATCACTACTGAATTATAGAAGCATTTATGAAAAACGAGATTTCCTCGTCGATCTTCAACCGGTCAAAGGCGACGACTTTTTGAAGGGGGAACGAGGCGATTTTCCTGAAGTCGCACAAGAATATGGTGTGTTGTATGAATATGATTTGGATGCTGGCATGCGGACTGGTTTTGACATTGCCCAACGTGAACTTCGCCGAATCCTTCTCGATTCCGTCGAACGAAAGACCGTACTTAACCTCTTTTCCGATACAGGAACGTTAACGGTAGCTGCCCTTTATGGTGAAGCTGCCCGAACGACAAGCGTTGATTTCTCGACACGTAGTCGAAATAAGACAAAAGATAATCTGATGTTGAACAGTTTTACTCCCGAAAAACAGAAGATTATAGTTCAGGATGCGTTCGACTACATCGAACAAGCGGATAAGAAGACTCGTTTTGACGTCGTCTTGTTCCATCCGCCCGTACAAGTCAATACACGGACGCGTCAGTTTCGGACGGAACAGGATCTCGCTCTTTGGATCCAAAAAGTCATTCATCTGACGAATCGCGGAGGACTGCTTGCGATTACGACAGATAGTCCTGCTCTTGATGCCTCACAATTGAAAAAAGCTGTCGAGCAGGCATTCAACAAGTTGCGTCAAAAATTCGAAGTCGTATGGGAGCAACCGGAGCAGAAAGATTTCCCGACTCCTCCTTCCATGCCACAACTCGCTCCAAAAAGCATTCTTGTTCGCCGTAAATGATCTGTTATATAAAAAATCCGCTACCGAATTTTTCAGTAGCGGATTTTTTATACTTTTAACAGGAAATGTAAAATGAATGGAGAATCATTTTTTAGGGGTTGGATATACACTCACCTTACCAAAATGTGATGTTTGATCAAATCGTTGATAGAGATCGTTTAACGCATCGCGTTCATAAGGAATCTGCTCTTCAATCCGAATCTCGATGACACCCTCTTCCACTAAATGAACGAGTTCTGATAAGTGACGTTGCTGTTGTTTCATCTCCTCTACTTTTCCTTTCAGTAACGGAAGCGCGACGAACACAGCTTCAAGGGACAAGGCTTTACTATGCATCATCGTTAAATCTTGTGTCGTCCGTGTCGCGATCGAAATGATGCGTCCCCGCTCTTTTGCGAGTATGAACGATTCTTGTAAATGGTCACCACCGACTGTATCAATGATGACGTCGAATCCGTCCAGATCCAGTCGGTTTAATAACGCTTCAGCTGATTCTTTCTTGTACCGATGAACGCGAATCCCTTTCGCTTCTAGCCAAGCTGCCTTCTCGTCAGAAGAGGCGCTCGCTGTGACGTCGCATCCATAATGACGAGCAAGTTGCACGGTAAGATGTCCTACTCCACCCGTTCCACCTGCTACATATACACGAATGCCTGGAGTAATCGCGATTCGCTCTTTTAATATTTCCATCGCGGTCAACCCAATCACCGGTAAGCAACCAGCAACCTCAGCCGAGACCCCTTCCGGTCGGAAGACTGCCATCTGTTCAGGCACAAGCATTTCTTCCGCTAGCGCACCGGCACGTGTTCCAAGTCCACCGCCAAATGCGACGATGCGATCGCCGATAGAAAAAGACGTCACACTATCCCCAATCCCAATGACTTTCCCCGTTACATCCCCCTGGAGAATTCCAGTCGTCGAAGCCGCCGCCACATGTCCGAAGAACATCTTCGTATCAAGTGGATTGATGCTCGACCCCTCGATTTGAACCCGTAATTCGTGTTTCCCCGCTTTTTCAGGTGTGACGTCTTTTTCTGTAAGTGATGCGTCTTTTCCATACTGATCGACTACGAATGCTCTCATGAAAAATTCCCCCTTTTTCATTATTAGTCTATCATGATTCAGAATTCTCTCACATTATGCGTTCATGCTATGATGAAGGTATCTTATGACGAGAAGGGACGTTTTTGATTTGAAACAAGAATTGATTGATCGTCTAACTACATACGTGAAAGTCGATACACAGTCGAACTATGAGAGTACGACTGTTCCAACAACTGAAGGGCAATGGACACTAGCTCGTTTGCTCGTAGAAGAATTAAAGACCATTGGCATGGAAGAGGTCACGGTCGATGACAATGGTTATGTCATGGCGACGTTACCCGCTAATACAGATGCAGACATTCCGACAATTGGTTTTCTTGCTCACCTGGATACAGCAACGGACTTTACAGGTACGAATGTTCGTCCGCAACTCGTGGAAGCCTATGATGGAAATCCGATCACGTTAAGTGAAGTACCGTCCGTCATCCTGTCGCCAACTGATTTTCCGGCACTACACAACTATGTTGGTCATACCTTAATGACAACGGATGGTACGACATTACTCGGTGCCGATAATAAAGCCGGAATCGCAGAAATCATGACAGCCATGCATCATCTGATTTCACATCCAGAAATCAAGCATGGTCGCATTCGTGTTGCCTTTACGCCAGACGAAGAAATCGGTCGTGGACCACATCACTTCAATGTCGAAGCATTCGATGCCACGTATGCTTATACGGTTGACGGCGGTCCGCTGGGTGAACTCGAATACGAAAGCTTTAATGCGGCTGCAGCCAAAATCGTCTTCCACGGAACAAATGTCCATCCGGGAACAGCAAAAGATAAGATGGTCAATTCGCAGAAACATGCGATGGCATTCCACGATCGTCTTCCTGGAGAAGAGTCTCCTGAATTCACGGATGGTTTCGAAGGCTTCTTTCACCTGATTTCGTTTGATGGTTCTGTCGAAAAAACGACGCTCGACTATATCATTCGTGATTTTGATCGTGAGGCGTTCGAAGGACGGAAACACTTCTTATCTGCCCTTGTCGATGAGTGGAACAAAAAGTATGGCGCCGGCAGTGTCGAAATCGATTTACACGATCAGTACTACAACATGCGCGAAAAAATCGAACCCCATATGCACATCGTCGATATCGCTCATGCAGCGATGGAGTCGCTTGACATCACACCGATCATTAAACCAATTCGTGGTGGGACGGATGGATCACAACTTTCATACATGGGTCTTCCAACACCGAACATCTTTACCGGTGGCGAGAACTACCATGGCAAGTTTGAATTCATTTCGGTCAATAATATGGTCAAAGCAACACAAGTGATCATTGCCATCGCTCAAGAATTTGAACAAGCTTCGCGCTAATCAAAAGCAGATTCTCAGCGCTGAGAATCTGCTTTTTTTCATGTCTGGCGTTGTTGTTTTTTCAAACGATAGATGTAACCAATCAGCAAAAAGATAATCAACGTCGAGGCAATCATGAGTTCCTTCGACCATTCACCGACGAAGGAGTTGGAATTTTCCTCAATCTCTCGCTCAGGCATCTGTTCTTTCATCTGGTCTACTTGGCGCTTCGTGATTTTAAAGCTGTCTTTCCACTTCCACGTCTTTTCTTTTCCTTCAACACGGATATTAATTTGATACGTACCTGGTTCTAAGATTCCTGTCGTTTCAATCGGTGTTCTCATATAAATCGACGGAGCAAATCGAACTTCCGTCGCTTTCCGAACGACGACTTTTTTGCCTTGCGTGACGACGGCTTCGAACTTCATAGGCTGACTGATCGTCGGTACCTGATTGGCTAGCTTAACAAAGACAGTCGGTCTAGAAAAAGACGACTTTGCCTCTACCCCTTCGTACGTAATCTCGGGCGCCAGGTCTTTAATCGAAGATCGGACTTTCAAACCGATGATGTAAGAGTGACGATTTTGAATACCGATTGTATTTTTTTCAGCTGTTTCTTTTTCTGGTTTCTTCTCGACCCGAACACCAGCTAACAAGGTACCGTCTAAATCGTTCACGATCTCAAGTGGTAAAGAAACGACTTTTGATTCGCCTCCCTTGATGAACGTCGATGTCGCGTTCGGTTGAATGAGATCCGTCAACGAAGTCGGAGCTAACGGGACCGGTTTCTTTTGATCGTAAACGATCAAACCATTATCGTTCGTCGTTGCATTCCGGATTGATGTCAAAAACGTATGATCATCAGGTCCGTGATTGAAAATCCGAACTTGAATGTTTGTCTTTTGTTTTGCCGTCATACGTAAGTCAAAGTACGAGACACCAGAATCCACTTGGTAGGCATTCGGAACGGCTTCAATCGAAAAATTGACGCGATCTTCTGCAAAACTAGTCGAAGGTATGACGCAGAATAACAATACATAAAGTAGTATAGCAAGACAACTGGCTCCCCATCGTTTCATCTTTGTCTTCACCTGCTTTCCAATCAATTCACGACATCCGTAAGCGTCCAGTCGAGTGTTGCGGTGTGTGTGCCTTGCACTTGAGAATTGATTGGTACATTGAGTTTGATGTAATCGTTATCGGTTCCATTACCCTTCCAGTAAATTTGCCAAGTTGAGAACGTTCCTTCTGGGGATGTTAATATCGTTTGCGCATCTCCTGCATTTCCTGGTGTCAATGTTATATCTCCTGTCGTAGGTGCCGCGAATCCTGATACATTCACTAATGTTTGAACAGTACCGGCATCAATGGATAACGTCGAACCTATTAACGAGGGCTTTCCACCTTCATCTATAAAGTCTCCCAACTTCACAGTTACTTCCCATTCTGTCCGATTAACCCGTCGATCCGTTACTTGGAGAAATGGTTTTTGATCAGTCGCCTTAAACTCAGCTTTATTGGAAAGCAATTCGTTTGATCCAAAATCAAAGTTAGGCGCATAGTCGAGTGTCAATGCTCCTGTATTTCCTGTAGGTGTATTTCCGCCGTTTTTGTCTGGTTCATATGGATTGTTCGGGTCCCGATCATCTGGATCCACGATGACCGGTGCTTCATTCGTCGTGAACGTAATTTTTGCCGTCGACTCGCCCGTAGAAGTCGCCGCCCATGCAGTGGTTGTTCCTAAAACCAAAGCTGTGCTCATCAATACCGTCGAAACAGCGAAACGTTTCTTCATTTCTGTTCTCTCCTTTTCATGGTGCATTGATTAAACTCCATTGAATGTCTGCGCTATACGATGAAGGTTTTGGATATTTGCCAGTTAAGTCGAGAATGATCCCTTCGTTTTCTGCGTAGGTTAACGGTGTCTGATTCGAGCTTGCCGACATCGTCCCTGTTGCGATTTCAATAGCAGTCGTTTGTAACAATTGGGTTTTCGAAGTGGTCTTAAAATAAAGAACATCGCTCAACACGTCATTGTCTGTACTCGTCAAAGGACGACTGAGACTTGCTTGTAACTTCCAGCTGTAACCTGTTGCATTTTCGTGCGAAATAGAAATCGTCATTGGGGACAAGCGAGGGATTATTTTCTCACGTCCTGTCAACTCATGACTTCCGAAATCTAGCGTATCCGGAACACTTAAGTTGAATGTAGGTCCGATTCCAAGTGTTGCTGTAGCCGTACCACTACTTAAAACATTCAAATCAACTAACCCATCTGCTAAAACACTCCGGAATGTATAGACTTTATCGACTCCGACTGGTAATTTTCCGACTTTGAAAGATAAGGTGAATCGATCGCTACTTAGAAGAGATAGCTTTAATAAAGAGCTAACATCAGCATAAATTTGGTTATTCGTTCGATCGATTATTGCTGTCGCATCTCTCGTTTGCGATCCAATCCCAAGTAATCCATTATAGCGATATTGAAGTTTGACGGAACTCGTTTCAATACTTTGCATCACTTCTGGTGGTAATCGAAAAATAATATATCCACTTGATAAATTTAAGCCCAACAATCCAGAAACAGTATTTTCTAATGTGATCGTTTTAGTCGTTCCATTATAAGAAGCATCTAAGCTTGATGTTCCGAGCAGTGCTACTCCAGCAAGCATCGGTACAACCGCTTGTTGCTTCTCTTGTCTTGGTTTAGGTGACGTTAGGACAGGAGTTTCGATTTCGTTCGGTGATTCTGCTTTACCAGAATCAGGTTGGTCGGGAATTTTGTTTTCCTCTTCATCAGTAGGTGCTGTCTCAGGTGTCAGTGGATCGTCATTCTCGGTTGGAGATGTCTCTGGTGTTGATGGGTCTTCACTTTCAGTTGGGGGTATCTCTGGTGTTGATGGATCTTCATTCTCAGTTGGAGGTATCTCGGGTGTTGGTGGATCTTCGCTCTCGGCTGGTACTGTCTCAGATGTTGGTGGGTCTTCGTTCTCAGTTGGAGGTGTCTCAGGTGTGGATGGGTCTTCGTTCTCAGTTGGAGGTGTCTCAGGTGTGGATGGGTCTTCGTTCTCAGTTGGAGGTGTCTCAGGTGTGGATGGGTCTTTACTCTCGGTTGGGGGTGTCTCGGGTGTTGGTGGGTCTTCACTCTCGGTTGATGGTGTCTTCTCTACTTCTACGAGTTCTTCGCATTGTTCAATTTCCTCTTTTTCCAACAAGTCCTTTTTCTTTGGATCATTCAACGTCTCTTCACAAAACGATGACGTCAAAGGGTCTGGAATCTCGAATTCCTCAGTCGTCGCATGACTGTGCGGAATCGGAAAGCTTGTTGCCAGTAAGATCATTAAGATGATAAAAAGATTTGGTGATCGATTTCGATACAATAAAATTCCTCCTTCAATTGGAACAATTCATTGACCTAGTTGATCTAAATGACTTTTCTTTACATCTTTTTCCTTCTAAATAAGTTAATTAAACCATTAATTTGGGATTTAAAAGATATAAAATATATCATTATTTATTGGTATATTAAAATTTAATGCCATAAGAGCATTAGTACAGTCATTTTATTATGATGAAATAAAAAAATGTGCTTGTCTCCAAGCACATCGAGATTTAATTCTTTTCTTCTGTCGTATCGTTTGGAATCGGTAATTGAACCATACTACCCGACCCACTGACGAGTGGTGACTTTCCGTCCCATTTCTTGACAGCTTCGTATTGAATCATCTCTTCTGTCAATGTCTTCTGTAGTTCTTTTTGAGCTTTTGCTAAACCTTGGGCTTCGATCAAACGCGCATCTGCTGCTCCTTTCGCTTCTACGCGAAGACGCTCTGCTTCTGCTTTAGCGATTTCAAGATCCGTTTTCTTTTTATCAAGTTCCTGCGACGCTTTGACACGCGCATCGATTGCTTCCTGTGTCTTTTCATCTGGTTTCGGCGCACCGAGTGCGACATCTTCGATGATGAAACCGATATCCTTGACGTCTTCTGCAAACTGCGTCTGAATGCTCGTCGAGACATTCCCTGATTTTTCACCGAACAGTTCAAGGACGGTAACTTTCGAGATTTGCTCACGCGATGCATCATAGAGACGTTGTTTCAGATATCCTTTTGCGATCTCATCGATTTCAATCGGTCCGAACTTATTGAAGACTTTCGTCACCTTATCCGGTGAGACGGAGAAGCTGTATGTAAAGTCGACGACGATGTTCTTTCCATCCTTGGTCGCAAGCGTCATGTTTTCAAGCGCTTTTGTCTGTGTCCGAATCGGATACTCTGTCACCCGTGTAATCGGTGAAACGACATGCCAACCTTGCGATAACGTCTCATCTTTGACACCGCTTGATGGTGTATAGACGACACCAACTTGTCCAGGTTCGATTTGTTCAACGATGAACGGTGTTGTTGCAAGCAACGCTAGTACGAGCACACCAGCGATGATCATCGATGGGCGAATTTTTTTCTTCGGTTTGATTTCTCTCATTCTGAATCTCCTTTATCGATCTTTTCTTGGATATAACGGTAGAGTTCCATGCCAAGCAAAACGATGAGGGCGAAAAACAATAATGTGAAAAAGATGGCCATCTAACCCCTCCTCTAACGAATTCCTTACTTTCTTCTACGTATCTATCTGGAAAATGTTTCATTTTTTTAAATGTCTGGTTGCTTATTTTTAATTTCTGTCCTAATATGGAGGGAACTTTGCCTGCTCTACGACAGATCACGATTTGTGGTACACTCGAATGAGCACATCACTTACTAGAAACGAGGGTTCATCTCTATATGATTACAGTACAAAACATCGGTCTTCGCTTTGCAGACCGAAAATTATTCGAAGACGTCAACATCAAGTTCACACCAGGTAACTGTTACGGTCTGATTGGTGCAAACGGTGCCGGTAAATCGACATTCCTGAAAATTCTCGCTGGTGACATCGAAGCACAACAAGGCGATGTCATCATCACACCAGGCGAACGTTTAGGCGTTCTCCGTCAGAACCATTACGAATACGAAGAATTCCAAGTCATCGAAACGGTCATGATGGGACACAAACGTCTCTATGAAGTCATGAAAGAAAAAGATGCGATCTATATGAAAGAAGATTTCTCGGACGAAGACGGCATGCGCGCTGCTGAACTCGAAGGTGAATTCGCTGAGATGAACGGTTGGGAAGCAGAGTCGGAAGCCGCAATGCTTCTTCAAGGACTCGGCATCAAGGAAGACCTTCACTCGAAAACGATGGCTGAGCTGACAGGATCGGAAAAGGTCAAAGTCTTGCTTGCACAAGCGTTGTTCGGCAAACCAGACATTCTCTTACTCGATGAGCCGACGAACGGACTTGATTTGAAAGCCGTCAAATGGCTCGAAGAATTCTTGATCGGATTCGAGAACACGGTCATCGTCATTTCCCACGACCGTCACTTCTTGAACAACGTCTGTACGCACATGGCGGATCTCGATTACGGTAAGATTCAATTGTATATCGGAAACTATGATTTCTGGTACGAGTCAAGTCAGCTTGCTTCGCGCATGGCAAGTGACCAAAACAAGAAAAAAGAAGAGAAAATCAAAGAACTTCAAGCCTTCATCGCGCGTTTCAGCTCAAACGCTTCAAAAGCGAAACAAGCGACGTCGCGGAAGAAATTGCTTGATAAAATCACACTCGACGACATTCGTCCATCGTCACGCCGTTATCCGTTCGTCGGTTTCACACCGGAACGCGAAATCGGAAATGACCTCTTGATGGTTGACGGTATCTCGAAGACGATTGATGGTGTCAAAGTCCTTGATAACGTCCGCTTCTCGTTGAACAAGACGGATAAAGTCGCGTTCATCAGTCAGAGCGATATCGCGATCACGACTCTCTTCAAGATCCTTATGGGTGAGATGGAACCGGATAGCGGTACGTTCAAATGGGGCGTCACGACTTCACAGTCGTACTTGCCAAAAGATAACTCGGAATTCTTCGAAGGCTCGGACAAGACGATCCTCGATTGGCTCCGTCAGTACTCACCGGCAGATGAGAGTGATACGTTCCTCCGTGGATTCCTCGGTCGGATGCTCTTCTCAGGAGAAGAAGTTATGAAAAAAGCCTCTGTCTTATCTGGGGGCGAAAAAGTCCGTTGTATGCTTTCAAAAGCAATGCTCAGCGGTGCTAACGTTCTCGTCCTCGACGATCCAACGAACCACTTGGATCTCGAATCGATCACAGCACTCAACGATGGCTTGATCGCTTACAAAGGTGCGATGCTCTTCAGCTCGCATGACCATCAGTTCGTCGAAACGATTGCGAACCGTATCATCGAGTTGACGCCAAACGGTATCGTCGATAAAGAAACGACATACGATGAGTACTTGAACAATGATACGATCCAACAGCAATTAACAGCGTTATACGCACAATGATGTCAAAAGAGACCGGAACTGTCGTTTCGGTCTCTTTTTTGAACACTTTGAAGGAGGAATGCGATATGCGTCATCGCGTATGTGCCGCGCTGATTGAAGAGCAACAGATCTTAATGGTTGAATTACACACGCCTTCCCGGACATTTTGGACGTTACCGGGCGGAGGTGTCGAGCGTGGTGAAACAAAAGAACAAGCCGTCGTGCGCGAAGTATTAGAGGAGACGCATCTTCACATCACAATCGAACGACAACTCTACGAGATTTCAATCGATCAGGGAATCGAGACATGTTTTCTCGTTCAACGCACCTCAGGTAGTTCTTCTGCACCTCGACTCGGGATTGATCCCGAACTTCCGCTTAATAAACAGGAATTACGAACCGTCCGTTTCCGACCACTAAAGGACCTTCAAGATGATTCACAGATTACTCGTTTGCTGAACTTACTGTAAAGGAAAGATTAACTAACTGAGATATAACTAACCAGGTTTCTTTACACTCCCTACATAATCGACTGAGTGAACTACTCACCACTTGTTTGCTTCGCAAATTGAAGTAGGAGCCTCTTGGGAAGACCGTACTTTTACAAGCTACGATTATTGACCAAGCTCATCGGGTGGTCCCCACCCTGAAGAATTTTCAGTATGCTAACATCAACAAGTTGATGCTCGCGTTGATGTCTCGATCATGAAGAGCACCACAAATACAGCTCCACTCGCGCACATCCATGGCTTTCTTCTCGCTTTTTATTCCGCAAGAAGAACAAATCTGTGTAGAGGCATACCATTGATCCGCTTTGATAAGTGTTCGCCCGTAGAATTTGCATTTGTATGCTAGCTGACGAACAAACTCATACCAACTGACATCCCCGATCGATTTGGCGATCTTATGGTTTTTCATCATGTTCTTCGACTTAAGTGTCTCAACGACTATGACTTGGTTATCGTCAACGATTCGTTTCGACAGCTTATGAAGAAAATCTTGACGTTGATTCGCAATCTTTTCATGCTTCTTGGAAAGGATCATCCTCGCCTTCTCTCGGTTCTTACTCCCAATTTTCTTGCGTGACAAGCCACGTTGCGCCTTCTTTATCTTATCTTCAGACTTTCGAAGAAAGCGCGGATTGGCAACTTTCTCAGAAAAATGTTTATCGTTTGTCAGGATGGCGAAGTGCTCCAAACCAAGATCAATCCCTACTTTATGTTTGGCGGGAATCCATTGCTCTTCGGCTTGATCGACGAGGATCGAGATGAAGAATTTTCGGGTCCTCGTCATCGAGATCGTCGCGGACTTGATCACACCTGTAAACGGACGATGTTGTTTCAACTTCACAAAACCAATCTTAGGAAGCTTCACCTGACATGCCTCGATTCGGATGCTTCCCTTCAGATTGTTCGTCGTGTAAGAGGCGCGGTCGTTGTGCTTCGATTTGAACTTGGGGAACCCAACAGACTTATCCCGAAAAAAGTTCTGGTATGCCTTATTCAAGTCCATCTGAGCGTTCGCTAGGGAAAGACTATCGACTTCTTTTAGGAAAGGGAATTCAGGTTTGTACTTTGCTGGGGTTGGGAGCTTCTGCTTCACGTCAGGGTCGAGCTTAGACTCTTTATACAATCGGATACGCTCTTCGAGCATCTTATTGTAAACGAAACGGACACAACCGAACGTCTTCACGAAATACTCTTGTTGGAACTTCGTCGGATAAAGTCGAAACTTGTACGCCTTCAGCAAGGAAATCACTCCTCTCCTTTTTTTCGATGTAGTGTCTGATGACATCGATCGTCGCATTTCCGGTCCTCACTAGACAATAACTTCGGGACCAAAACATTTCTTTTCAAAGTTGTGTTTTGACATGTGGAAAATCGTGGTTGATCAATCGACTGCTGGTACTCTTATAAGCGTTCAGAAACTTGGACATTTCCGCGTTTGGGTGCGCTTTAAACAACACATCGATATAATCGTTGTCATGGTTCCACTCGATCAGTGTAATACGATATGACGTGCCTATTCGTTCGAACATCTGTCTCGCAAACGTCGAGATGGCGTCATCAATCACTTGTCTCCTGTATTTCACTACGAGGATAAGATCGTAATTCAGAAGAAAGACTGAATGCTTATCTGTGTTAAATTTTGTTTGTGTATCAATTCCTTTTATTGGTTGCACTGATTTCATCAAATGATTATAGTCTTATCGAAACGGGTGATTCATCTCCTACCTACGCTACACTTAGAGGTGGGAGTATTCTCGCCTGATTTTGATAAATCGTATACGAAGCGACAGGATACAAAAACGCGGGAATCCGTTTTTTCATGCGTTATTCTTCTTTTGTTTCGCCGCTTCTTCTTCGACACGTTGCAACAGCCCATGAACGATTTTCTCATTCTCTCGCTCTCCTCCAAGCGACAACAGACTCTTTCCAACAAAGTTCGCTCCCTCATTTTTTCCCGTATAGATCAACAGACAACGGTCATGGTCGATCGGTTTAAGTGTAAACGTCATCTCGATCTTGAATATTTTAGCCAATGTGAATCCAATCGTATTTTGTTTGAAGTCAGGCTCGTTCGTATAGGCTAAATCGGTCACGATATAGGTTTCAAGTCGATTACCCTGCATGTATGTTTGACGATACGTCGAACCGACGACACCCGGTTTTCGTTCAATCACCTCGTGCTGGACGACGTTTGGAATCAAACGCTGCAATCGCGTGTGATCAAACAAGTGCCATGCTTCCTCAATCGGAATATCGAGCTGTCGTTCTTCTCTCCACGTAATCATAGATCCGCCCCCTTTTCTATACAAATACCCTGTCATCCGGTCTTGTAACGTCCGGTGACAGGGCGAGAGCAGATTCTTATTTTACTGTGCTTGTTTCAAGGGCTGCACCGAGGAACTTCGCTAGTTCGAGCATACCGTAGCGTCCTGCAGCTGCCTCGGCATCCGAATTATAGTTCGTATTCGTATTGACGTCATACGTATAGATCGTACCTGACGCATCCTTAATGAACTCGATGCCTGCGACCGCGATTTGGTTCGCTTGGAGGAATGCTTCATACTTTTGGATGATCGGGTCATCGAAGCCTTCAACGATTTGGAACTTCATCGGTGTTTGCGGTGCTTCTTCACCGACTGGGCAGAACAAGTCGTCGATCACGCATGCATCCGCTGGGCAAAGCTCGAACCCTTCTGATGTATCGACTCGAACCGCGTAGACGAACTTTCCACCTACGAACTCACAACGTGTGATGTACGGTTCTGGTGCTTGAATATACTCTTGAATCAACGTGATGCCATCGACTGGTTCGTCGAATGTCGGACCGTCGAGATAAGCTTCAAGTGCTTCAATCGAGTGGAACAGCTGGACGCCGAGACCTTTTCCGGCACGGTTGTGTTTCGTGATGAATGACGAAACACCGATTTCTTTTGCTGCTTGTACGATTTGATCACGTCCGACGGCAGCCGTCGTCTTCGGTACACGAATCCCAGCCTTCCGCAACGCCGTATATTGATTGACTTTGCTGACTTCAAGACGGAGCGCACGCGTTCCGTTAAAGACGGTCCGGTCATGCTCTTCTAACCAAGCGAGGACCCCTTCCGTCAACTCCGGCGCGTAACGATGTCCCCGCGTATGCGAAGAAGCACTCATCCGGCTGTAAAAGACGCCTTCTGGCGGCAGTTCATCCAGCGGAACGATTCCTTCATTCAAGTGCCACTGTTCATACGGTAATTCGAGTTCTTCGAGACGTTTGATGAGATGGTCCGTCCATTCTTGGTTTTCGTGGAGAATATGAATTTTTGTCATGATTGTTGACCTACCTTTCGTTTCGCTTCGACCAGTGGCATTACGTCACGAGCAAAGCGTTCCATTTCTTCAAGTTGTGGTGAGAATTGTAACAAAAGTAACGTGACACCGACGGCTTCGAACGCTAGAATCCGTTCAGCGATTTGTTCTGGTGTCCCGATTAAATTCGGACGTAGACCACGGTTCGAGACAGAATAATCGTTCCGCTCGACCTGTTGCTCCAGTTGCGATTTACTAATGAAATCCTGATAACCGGCATAACCGGCGCTGTCTTCCTTGACGTCCGTGATCCGTTGCCATTCAAGAAGTGCTTCTTCTTCCGTATCCCGACAAATGATGTAGGCAGCAAGACCGAAGCTTTCGAGCGGCTTTTGTCCCGTCGCTTCCCGGCGTACTTTCATGTCGTCGATTTTATGGGCTACTTCTTCAACAGTGCCCCCGTGCATGACATAAGCGTCACAGTGTTCGACGATCGTTCGCTTTCCAGCTTCACTCTCTCCACCAGCGTAGAGCTTGATGCCTGGACGCTGGACTGGCTTCGGATGGAGTTCTGCTTGCTCGATCGTGTAGTGATGACCGGAGAAGCTATACGGTGACGCATCTGCCCACAGTCCCTTCATGACCGTGACGAACTCTTCCGTCCGAGCATAGCGTTCATCGTGCGCTGTGAAGATACCGTTGTATTGTTTCGCTTCCTCTGCCCACCACGCTGAAACGACGTTGAGCGTAAAGCGTCCACCACTCAACTGATCGATGTTTGCCGCCATCTTCGCCGTCGTCGCTGGATTATGGAACCCGGGACGAACCGCTGTCATGATCTCAAGGCGTTCTGTCGTTGCAGCAATCGCTGCTGCCGTCGTCCATGCCTCAAGACTCGGTTCCTTAATGCCTTTGATATCATTCAAGTTCAATTCCGCAATCAACGTCGTCGAGAACCCGATTCGTTCTGCTGTTTGTGCGACTTGTTTCGCATAATCGAAGGTCGGTGGCATCTGTTCATCCTCGACGTTACGTAACCATCCCCCAAAAATCGGTAACCAAAAACCATACTCCACTCCATCGTCCCCCTTATCATAAAAAAACGCTCTTTTCGAAGTTCGAAAAGAGCGACGGTATCTTGTCCTGTCCGCTCTTATCTTCGGAAGGTATCCCTTCCTGGAAGTAGCACCTTCCGCCGTAGCGGGGTTGCTGAAGTGTCTTCGGGCCAGTCCCTCGACTTCTCTAGATAAGATGTGTTGCATTCATCGTACAAAATTCACTGAACTAAAGCAACCATTAAACCGTCTTTTCCAATCGGAATTATTTCACGCATAAAAAAATCCCGACGTCGTGTCGGGATTCGGTATTAATATGGTGCGACGAAATCTGATGTTGGCTCTGGCGCTTGTTCACCACGCACACGATCATAGAATTTTGCCATTGTGACGCTGAAGTATGGTCCAACCCATAAGACAGCAAGACCAAGTGTAACGATCACGAGTAATGCCCAACCAATGAATGATAGGAAGAGTAAGAATGCTTCCATTTTATGACCATCCATGAGTTGACGTGAACGTGTGATGGCCTCGAAGATACCGACCGATGGTTCATCTCGAAGGATGTAGAACGTCAACAGGTAAGAGAACGACTTGATGATCCCTGGAATGATCAAGAGTAATGTCCATAAGAATAAGAAGACCGCTTGCACAATCGAGACGCCGATGACTTTGCCGAAGATTTTATACGGCTCGAACAAATCAGCTACTTTGACTTCTTCATTGCGTGCGAACGACATCGCGACCCACGTCCAACCCGCTGCGATTGGGATCAATAAAATCGAAAGAATGATACTGACCGCACTCATCGCATTTAGATCTTCGTTAGGATCTGGTCCGATGAACGTCGGAACGCTCTGGATGATAGAAAACAGTACGAACATGAGGATGGCAAATCCCCAACGACCGCTGAGCGACTCCTTCGCTGCTTTTTTTAATTGAGATGACATGAGTAAGGTCCTCCTTGAAAAATAAGTTCTCACCTTACTTTACGGTCGAATTCTTCTAATGTTTCACTCTTTTTTCAATAATTTCCCGTCTCGTTGCTGGTTGAGCCAAGCACGCTCAAGTTGTCGTTCACACGCCGTGTATAACGATCGTCGACCGTCGAGCCGTTCCATCGCGAATGGAATACCATGCTTTTTCGCCTGCGCGATGACATGTGCACTCGCTGCATGAGAAACGCGACTCGTCACGACGACGATCGCGTCCGTCTTTTTGGCGAGACAGGCAATCTTTTTCGCGGACTGTGCGTCCCCTGCAAGATGAATCAATTCGATTCCCGTCGGCGCAAAGAACTCGCGATAGACAGCGGTCTGTTGTTCATTTCCGACGATGACGAGACGCATTCCTGTGAAGCGCGTGAAATCAAGTGGTGTCTTATCAACGAAATCCATCAATTGTCCAGGTACGGCTGTCGTCACGATCGGTTCAATCGTTCGCTCTTTTGGTATACGGACGCGACGCTGTGCTTTTTTAGCTTTCGGAACCGGTTGTCGTTTCATTTTTCGTGCATACCGATTTGACTTTTTCGTTGTCACAGACGTCTTCACTACCGGTTGCTCTACCTCTGATGGGCGGTTAGATGATGCGTTGACGATCGGCTCTTTATACGTGAATGGATGCTTCCAAGCAATCGTCAGTGTATCCTTCCGTTCCCGCCACATGACGAGATCGACGAGTTGACCTGCTTCTAGTCGGAAATAGCGCATGTCTTCTACCGGAACGACATAATAGAACGATCTGCCCGACTCATCTTGCAGTGGACCATTCACCGTTTCCTCAATGATTCCATGCGCCTTGACGATTGCTTGTTCAAACACGACACGTTCTGGATTCTCTCTCATTCGCTCCGTCGAGACGACGGCTTCGATACGGCATATCGTTTTTTGATCATCCTGACGATCGACACGGACACGGACTTCCATGCCGTGCTCGAGATTCCAATCGCGGACGTCTCGTTCAGAAATATGACTGCCCGACCATTCTAGTAAAGTACCACCTTTTAACCCCCGCTGAAACGTATAGGCATAACGTTGCTTGCGTACTGGCTCGATCGGTACTTGCGGTGGCATGACGATAGTCTGTTTCTCTAACTCCATCACTTCATCGATGACCGGTGTTTCTTGAACGTCGCGCGGTGCATAATACGCTGACATTTTGACCCATTCATCGATTCCGTTCACTTCGTCGAGCCAGAGTTGCCAATCTTCATACTGCTCCACGACCGCTAATTTCATCTGTACCAATTCAGTTGCTCGTTCCAACACCTGTTGCATCATCCGTAACCACTTCCTTTGCGTTTTTTTCACTATAGCAACGAAAAAACGCGGAAGTAGTCCAAAAAAATAACCAGGTTATTTTTTATTTAGGTACGTTGCTGAATTTCCACAGCCGGATCCTGACGCTTGTATTTCGCAACGATGACGATCAAAACCGTGATGATCACAAGCAGGAACCAAGAAGACAATTTTCCAAGATCAACGACTACCCAGCCTCCTTCCTGATGCGGATAGACCCAGCCTTTAAAGAACGTTACGATGTTCTCCGCGATCCAAATGAAAAAGGCAATCAGTAAAAAGGATAGAACGAGCGGCATCCGGTAGATCGTCTGCTCGATCGTAAAATGAACCCATGACTTATAGAAAACGAGGACGACGAGGACCATCAATAGCCAGCGTGCATCGAAGATCCAGTGGTGGGTGAAGAAGTTGAGATAGACGAGACTGCCGACGCTGATCGCAAGCCAGGGGGGTGGAAATGCTATGAATCGTAAATGAAATCGCCGAAACGCCTGGCAGACATAACTCGCGACGCTTGCGTACATGAATCCTGCATACAAGGGAACACCAGCCACTTTCGTCAAAGCGTCTTCCGGATAACTCCAAGACCCGACGTTCACCTTGAACAGTTCAAGTGCTAGACCGATGACGTGAAACAATAAGATCAGTTTGAATTCCTCCATCGTTTCATACCGCGTGACGAGTAAGACGATTTGGACGAGAATACACCAGAGCAACAGGAGATCGTATCGTGCGATCGGTTCAGTAGGAAGATAACGTGAAAGAGCAAGCGCCGCGAAAATCATTACGGGAAAGACACAACAGATGGCTTCTATATATGTAAAACGAATCAGGTGCCGGATCGCTTTCATTTGGTCATCTCCTTTTTCTTCAGTATACGTTTCTCTTTTGACCTTCCCCTCCTTCTTAAGATGGAAAAAACGGAAAATTTCGTCTTTCTTCTTCCACTTTCCTCATGATACAGTTAACGAATCAATTATTTTTAAGAAATGAGGTGCCAGACATGACGCGTCATCGCGCTTCCTGGTTGTTACGCGCTACGTTAAAGTGGGGACTCTTCCTGCTCGGTTTATTTTTACTCGCTCTTGGCTCATCAATGATGATCACGGCTGAACTCGGTGTCTCGACGTGGGATGTATTGCATCTTGGTCTCCAAAAAAAGACGCCACTATCCGTCGGAACGATCATCTTGCTTGTCGGTCTATTACTCGTGTTTGTTAAATACGCGTTAGACCGCGTCACACCGCAAATCGGAACGCTCGTCAACGCGATTTTCGTCGGTGTCTTCATGAATCTTGTTCTTGGTTCTCATCTCTTACCTTCATTTGAGTCGATCTGGTTGAATACACTCTGGCTGATTTTCGGCATCTTCATCATTGGGATGGGCGCTGGTCTGTATGTCGCTGTCGGATACGGGGCCGGTCCACGCGATGGGTTGACATTGACACTTGCAGAGCGTTTTGGAACGTCGATTCGTCTGATGCGGACGATCATGGAAGTTACGGCATGCGGCATTGGCTGGTTGCTTGGGGGACCTGTTTTCTTCGGTACGATCCTCTCGATTTTCCTGATCGGACCGTTCCTGCAATTTTGGTTGTTCTATTTCCGACGGATCATTGCAGCGATTGATGCAAAAGGACTTCCGGCGTCTGAACGCCAAATTAGCTAAGTCGCCTGACTCGATATCATTCTGCGTGAATGATATCTTTTTTTATGTCAGAAGCAGATAAGTTGCGCCATCAAAATAAACACGTTATATTCGTTTACATATCAATCTTTGATACGTCAAAGGTTTCTTCGAACGAAGGGAAGGATGTGATGGATTGAGTATTTCCTGCACCGAAAAAGGACGTTTGATCTATGCACTCGTCTCCGTCAATAAGACGATTGCTCAAAAATTCGATCTCTGTACGGATGGTTTCAGTCAGACGCGAATGGACCTACTTGCTCAACTACAAGTCGATCAAACGATCAGTCAAAAAGAATTGCAAAAACGCGTCAATGTCGATCATGCAGCAGTGACCCGTCATCTCAAACATCTGGAATCGACCGGGATGATTGCTCGCGAACGGTCAGCCGCTGACAATCGGGTGATTCTTGTTTCCTTAACGGAACAAGGGGCGACGCGCATTGCACGATTACGCGAACAAAAAGATGAGTTCCTCGAGAACTTACTCGAAGGATTCTCCGCTGAAGAACAACGGACGCTAGCTGAGATGATTCAACGCATCGAAGCGAACGCCGACACATTACCTAAATTAAAAGAGGAGTCGATTTAATATGGCAACGCAAACAACAACAGACTTCATGGAAATCGTCAAAGGACGTCGCTCGATCCGTAACTACGATACAGACGTGAAGATCTCAAAAGAAGAAATGACACAAATTCTTGAAGAAGCAACACTCGCACCTTCTTCTGTCAACATGCAACCATGGCGTTTCCTCGTCATCGATAGCGAAGAAGGCAAAGCGACACTCGCACCACTCGCGAAATTCAACCAAGTCCAAGTCGAGACATCTTCTGCTGTCATCGCGGTCTTCGGTGACATGAACGCTGTTGATCAACTCGAGAACATCTACGATACAGCTGTCGCAAAAGGGCTTATGCCACAAGAAGTACGCGATCGCCAAGTACCAGCGATTCAAGGTATGTACAGCAGTGTATCGGCGAACGATTTGAAAGACAGCATCTTGATCGACTCGGGTCTCGTCTCGATGCAATTGATGCTCGTCGCTCGTGCACACGGATATGATACAAACCCAATTGGTGGTTACGAGAAAGATCAAATCGCGGAAGCATTCGGTCTTGAAAAAGAGCGTTATGTACCGGTCATGTTGCTATCGATTGGTAAAGCGGTTGACGCAGGATACCCATCGGTTCGCCTACCAATCAACGACATCGCAGACTGGAAATAAGTTTTTTACACTATAAAAAAGAAAAAACACACACAAGGGAGATTGAATAATTATGACTACTCAAACAACAACGGACTTCATGGAAATCGTCAAAGGACGTCGCTCAATCCGCAACTACGACACGAACGTAAAAATTTCAAAAGAAGAAATGACACAAATCCTTGAAGAAGCAACACTTGCACCTTCTTCAGTTAACATGCAACCATGGCGTTTCCTCGTTATCGATAGCGAAGAAGGCAAAGCAACACTTGCACCACTCGCGAAATTCAACCAAGTTCAAGTCGAGACATCTTCTGCTGTCATCGCCGTCTTCGGTGACATGAACGCAGTCGACAGTATCGAGACAATCTATGATATGGCTGTGGAAAAAGGGCTTATGCCGCAAGAAGTACGTGATCGCCAAGTACCAGCTATCAAAGGTTTCTACCGTCCAGAAGACGTTGAAACATTACGTGATAGCATCTTGATCGACTCAGGTCTCGTTTCGATGCAATTGATGCTCGTTGCTCGTGCACACGGTTACGATACAAACCCAATCGGTGGTTACGAAAAAGACCAAATCGCAGAAGCATTCGGTCTTGAAAAAGAACGTTATCTTCCAGTCATGCTGCTTTCAATCGGTAAAGCAGTCGACGCAGGATACCCATCAGTTCGTCTACCAATCGCTGACATCGCAGAGTGGAAATAAGCGATCTCACCTAGTCCGGATTCCTTTCACAGGAATCCGGCTTTTTTGTATACTCAAAGAAAAGGAGGCGTCTGTGATGTATGATGTGACGATTATCGGAGCCGGTGTGGCAGGAATTTTCCTCGCCCATCAGCTCGTTGAAGATGGACAACGCGTCCTACTACTCGATGCCGGAAAACCGATTCGCGAACGAACAGCAGAAGATGCGTATCTTGGATTCGCAGGGCTTGGCAAATCAGAAGGAAAGTTCAATTATGCGACGGGATTCGGCGGGGAACTCGTCTCAAAAATCGGTGAAGAGACGACACGACGACTGTTCCAAGAAGTCGATGATCTCTTATGTACATATGGTGGAGGTACAGTTGAGACCTATTCCACGCATTCCCCTATTGTAGCGTCTCGCGCCCGCCGCGCCGGTCTACATTCGGTCGAGACGACCGTCCGTCATTTAGGCACAGTACGGACCGCTGCCGTCTTCACGGCGTTTGAGGACGCCTTATTACCACGTCTCGATGCCCGGTTCGAAACGACAATCGAGCAAATCACGAAATCGGAGCAGTTTACGATCAAAACAGCGGACGAGACCTTCGTCAGTCAACGGATCGTTTTCGCAACAGGTCGTTCAGGTGCAGACTTTACATTGCACCAGTTAGCGACGCTTGGCGTCGCCCCACAGCGGACCCGACTTGATCTCGGGGTGCGAATTGAGACGGATGAGGGACTATTTCGGACATTGTTACAGGAGACGTTCGAGACGAAGCTCGGTTACGACTCGCCTTACGGTCAAGTCGTCACCTATTGCATGAATCCGCGCGGACGGATCATCCGCAAATATCAAGAAGGACTCGTCATGCCGGACGGCCAAAACGTCCACGAGACAGCAGACGGCTCGACAAATCTGAACTTCACGCTATTTCTCCCGCGGTATTTTTCAACACTAGCGAAAGCGAATGCGTATGCCGCACGCATCATTGGCGGAATCAACCAAGGTGGTGATCGCATTCTCGTTCAGCGACTCAGTGATTTCCGAGCATCGCGAGCGACGGCACACGATCAATTGAGTCGTAACACCATTGTCCCTTCCCTAACCGCGTCTCCCGGTAATTTGCATGCAGAAATGCCTGCAGAAGACCTGCTCGTCTTAGAAGGGTTTTTAGAACGCCTTGAGCAACTCCTTGAAGTGGAACTTCCGGGAGATACGTTGCTTTATGGACTAGATGGCAAGTTTTACGCACCGATGCTTGAGACATCAGAGACGTTTGAGACGACATGTCCTGGTGTCTATGCGATCGGTGATTGTTCCGGTGCTACACACTCGCTTGCCCAAGCAGCCGTAAGCGGACTACATCTTGGACATGCCTTGACGCAAAACAGCCGGTCCCTCTTCGCTTAAGCGGAGAATGACCGGCTTGTCTTATTTCTTGAATGCTTCGTACACTTTCAATTGTTTCCCTTTGACCTTCGTCGTCTTCATCGCCCGGAGGACAAGCGGACCTTTTCCGTTGAGGATATCGACATACGTCAACGTATCCTGAATCGAGATGATGCCGATGTCGTCTGCTGTGACGCCTTCAATCTTCGCAATCGTTCCAACGAAGTCGACGGCACGGAGTTTCTTCTTCTTCCCACCGTTGAAGAACAACTTCATGATGTCCGCATCAAGCTGTTCCGTTTTCGAAGAACGTGTATCTTCCGTCGCCATTTTCTCTTCGAACGCATCCGCTGTCCGCATCAAGTCCTTTTCTGTCGGTGCTTGGCGACGTGTCAGCTTCCCGTGATACTGCTCGATTTCCTTCAGGCGACGTTCGTCTGCTGGTGTGACGAGACTGATTGCTTGTCCTGCTGCTCCTGCACGACCCGTTCGACCGGTCCGGTGAACATAGCTTTCTCGTTCGACAGGGAGATCATACTGGATGACATGCGTGATGTTCTCGATATCGATGCCGCGTGCCGCGACATCTGTTGCAACGAGAATCCGGAACTTCCCGGCACGGAAGGCTTTCATCGCATCGAGTCGATCGTCTTGTTCCATCCCACCATGGATCGCTTCAACCGGATAGTCATGTGCGCGTAGACCGTTCGCGACGAAATCAACGTGTTCTTTCGTCCGACAGAAGATCATGCAGCGATCCGGGTTTTCAGCGACCAGGACATCTTTCAAAATCGCGAACTTCGTCTTGTCCGTCACCGGAATATAACTATGCGTAATCGTTGAGACGACGGTTTCACCCACTTCGATCCGTTTTGGTGCCTCCATGTAACGGTCACTCAACTGTTCGATGTCTTCTGGGAAGGTAGCAGAGAACAATAGT
Organism: Exiguobacterium sp. s91; assembly: GCF_018618915.1. Classification (NCBI taxonomy): domain Bacteria; kingdom Bacillati; phylum Bacillota; class Bacilli; order Caryophanales; genus Exiguobacterium; species Exiguobacterium sp. s91. The sequence goes on from NZ_JACSMZ010000003.1 coordinate 173,919, forward strand.
GTCATCCGCTCCTTCGGTAACTCAGACAAGATGGCATCGACTTGATCGAGGAAGCCCATGTTCAGCATTTCGTCCGCTTCATCTAAAACGACGTAACGGACTTTCTCAAGCGATAACGTGCCCCGCTCGATATGATCGCGTACGCGTCCCGGTGTTCCGACGACGACGTGTGTCTTTTGCTTGAGCTCCGTGACTTGCCCACGGAACGGTTGCTTGCCGAAGACAGCTGTCGCTTTGATCCGCTTATAGCGTCCGATGTTCATGATATCTTCTTTGACCTGCAAGGCCAGCTCACGTGTTGGCGTCAAGACTAAGACTTGTGGTTTGTTTTCTTCCCACTCGACGAGTTCACACAGTGGGATCGCAAACGATGCCGTCTTTCCGCTCCCCGTCCGTGATTTGACGATGACATCTTTTCCAGATAGTACGACCGGAATGACGGATTGCTGGACTTCGGTTGGTGTCGTGTAGCCGAGTTGCTCGATTGAGTCGAGAATCGGTGCGCTTAAGTTAAAATCATTAAATCGTGTACGTGTCATAGAATGTCCTCATTTCTTATCGTAAAAAAAGCTTCCCACCGAAACGATGAGAAGCCCAACGAATTATTTGGATGCTACTTTATCTTTTTTGATTTGCTTACTACGTAATTGACCACATGCCGCATCGATGTCTGTTCCGTGCTCGATACGAACACCACAGTTCAAGCCGTTCTTTTTCAACGTATCGTAGAACGTCGTGATATCTTCAGACGTACTGCGCTGATATTGACCGTGCTCATCGACTGGGTTGTACGGAATCAAGTTGACATACGTCAGGTGACGTTTGTCTTCGAACAGTTTTGCGAGTTCGACTGCGTGTTCTTTTTGGTCGTTGACGCCACGAAGCAAGATGTACTCGATCGTGATTTTACGATTCGTCGTTTGAACGTAATAATCGATCGCTGGCATCAATTTCTCAAGCGGGATCGCCCGGTTGATTTTCATGATTTGCGTACGCAATTCATTGTTTGGTGCGTGAAGCGAGATGGCTAAGTTGACTTGGAGTTTCAAGTCAGCGAACTTGTAGATCTTGTCTGCCAAACCACTTGTTGAAACTGTGATGTGACGTGCACCGATCGCAAGACCATTGTGGTCCTTGATGACGTTCAAGAAGTCAACCATGTTGTCGAAGTTATCGAACGGTTCACCGATACCCATGACGACGACGTGGCTGACACGTTCTTCGTTACCGACTGCATCGAGGTGATGTTGAACGTTCATGATCTGCTCAACGATTTCGCCTGCTGACAAGTCGCGGCTCTTCTTGATCAGACCACTTGCACAGAAGCTACAGCCGATGTTACAGCCGACCTGTGTCGTAACACAGACAGAAAGACCGTATTTATGACGCATCAAAACCGTTTCAATCAAGTTGCCATCATATAATTTGAAAAGGAACTTGATTGTTCCGTCTGCTGATTCTTGCTTGACCGCTTCTGTCATCGAGTCAATCGTAAAACTCTGATCTAACAACTCAAGGCAATCCTTGTTGACATTCGTCATTTCCGCGAAAGTCGTGACACGTTTACGGTAGAGCCAATCCCATACTTGTTTGGCACGGAATGGTTTGTGCCCTTGATTCGATAACCATTCTGTCATCTGCTCAAGCGTTAATCCATAAATGGATGGTTTATTCATTTCGAAAGACCTCATTTCTTTTTCCAGAACTACAACATTCCTTTATCTTAGTAAAAATCAGCGCGTGACGCAACGTTCAAATCCTAAATGTTCACTTTCTGTAAAGTTTTTGCGCCACTTTCGATCAAATCGACAGACTCCGACGTCCGAATTGAACGACTGCTCCGGTCAAGAACACGAGACAGAGGACGAGTAAAAGAATGGAATGAAGAAGAAAATGATCCGTTCCTTCTAGTAATTGCGTCGTATTGAATAAGGAGAAGACAGATAGATAACGAAGCCACTCCGTCTTGTCACTTAGTTCCGACAGAATCGTCAAGACGATCGATAGGACAAGCACACTACCAGCAAGCGAAAAAGCACGACGTTCTTCGTCAAATAACGTCGCAACGAATAACGTAAAGGCACCGATCGCGAAGAGTAACAATAGCGCATTGAGTTGAATCCGCCATAAGATGACGTCATTGATCGAAATATCTGTCATCCACCAGTCGGATACCATCAAGACGAGTCCATTCAGTCCTACGAGAACCATACTTGCGATACCCATGACGATCGCGACAGCAAACGTATACGCATTCCGTGTAATCGGGGCTGCAAGATAGACGATCAGCTCTCCGTTGTCGATCGGTCGCGCAACGAGGCGCGCTGCTAATGAGAGCAGGAATAGACTCGCAATGACTTGAAAAATCAGTCCATAATAGTTCCCCCCCAGCAGATCCAGTACATTCTCGAACCCTGTCACCTTATCGTATTGAAATGCTTTTAAGACTTCCGGAGGTAACGCTTCTAGCTTTGCTTCTAGTAAACCTGTCTTCATCATCGATGGATAAAGCAACGCAAGCATCAATAAGTAGAGACTCGTTCCAATCGCATAAGCAAGCACGGGCTTTCTAACCTGCTTGAATAAAGAGCGGATCAGCAATATCACGACGATTCCTCCTCTCCATAATAATGCAAGAAGACCTGTTCTAAATCATCTGCTGACGGACGAATCAGCCGCACATCATATTGGGTTAAATAAGCAATCGCCTGATTTAAGCTCAGCGTCTCGTCCGTTTGAAAACTGACTTCCAGCCGCTTCGGTTCAACACCGACTTGCATCGCGAACTGTGCTGCCTCCACCTCAGTTCGGAAGACGATCGTGTACGTCTTTCGACTCGATCGAACCAACTCATGAATATCCGATTCGACGATGATGCGCCCTGCTTTGATTAAAGCCGCTCGATCGCACGATTTTTCCATCTCCGGAAAGTGATGCGAACTCATCAGAATCGCTTTTCCAGCATGCTTCTCCTGTTCAATCCACTCTAAAAAACGCTCTTGCATCAAAGGATCGAGTCCACTGGTCGGCTCATCAAGTAGATAGACGGGTGCATCCTTCATGAAGCAACCGACAAGTGCCAGTTTTTGCTTCATCCCTTTTGACATCTTGCGGATTTTCGTCTTCGTCTCAAAGGGAAATCGTTTCAACAACAGTTGTCGCCGTGCCGGGTCACTACCATGCAGTCGTTGCATCAAATCGAGCATGTCTGCTCCTGTCATGTCTCCAGGTAAACTAATCTCCCCCGGCAAGTAACCGACCAACTGCTTCACTTCTTTACTTTGCTTCCAGCAATCAAAACCACCGATCGTCGCCTTTCCACCATCCGCAGCCAATAGTCCCATTAAATGTCGAAGTGTCGTTGATTTTCCAGATCCGTTTGGTCCGATGAAACCGAATATCGTACCCGGATCAACTGTAAAACTGACATCGAATATTCCACGCCCCGGTGCAAACTCTTTCGTGACATGCTCCAAACGGATCATCGTCCGACCTCCTATCTTTTATTTCTTTCCTCACTGTATTCATACCCGTTTTGAAGCAGTTTGTTCGGATCAAAGCGATAGATGACGAACCGCTCGTCATGATTTTTTTCATAGAGGTCTCGTAATCGAATCTCATCGATTTGCTCGAATACGGTATGGCGCTCCAAGTACTCCCGGTATTCATCGGTCGGGTAATACAAGATGAGATCAACTGAACGCGGGGAACGTTCGACCGAACTTAAAATGTGATCGATCACTTTCATGAAAATTTGTGAAGAGAATGGATTAAAGAAATAAAACTTATTCGCCTCATCCGGAATGGTATACTGCTCGGCATACGTCTGTTCGAATCGCAAACTTCCGGAACGCCGCTTCCGTCGACTTTGGTAGTTCGCCATATTCCGGAGTGCGTCCTCGTAAAATTGTCCGTTCATCTCGATTCCGATGACGGAACAATCGAATCGGTCGTGTAAGTAAAAGTTCAAACGCCCTTTCCCACACCCGAAATCAATGACAGTATCCTGTTTTTGAAACAAATACGTTTCGCATAATTCGTCTAGTGCCGCATAAGGCGTTGGTTCATATCGATTGTAGTGACTAAACACACCATAAAGATGTTGCATCTCAATGGTCTCGATTCGTAATCGTTGATCGTATTCCTGTTCATTCATTGTCGTTTGTTCCTTCTTTCCGGCATTCTTGCCTTCATCGTACTATACTGAAGAAGTACGTTACTCGTTTTTTGAAAGGGGATTTTATGATGATCGTCGTTACGAACCGGATTAAAGTCAAAAAAGGGATGGCTGCAGCTCTCGCTCCTCGTTTTACGCGTCCAAGTGGACTTGATACGATGGACGGATTCATCCGCGTCGAGGTCTTATTGACGCAAAACATCGAAGAACACGATGAAATGAACGTCAACATGTACTGGGAAGATATGAAGAGTTTTCAAGCGTGGCGGGAAAGTGACGATTTCAAAGCGTCACATAGTCGACCTGCGAGTAGTGAGGCAGGAGAATCGCCAATGCTCGGCAGCGAGATTCTGACTTATGAAGTCGCTTCGGTCAAAGAACGCGCATGATGCACGAAAAGGACTCGTATCGAGTCCTTTTTTATATACCTATATACAAATAGTGAAAGGGTCGAATTGTCACAAATGGTATTATTTGTTATCATAGTGCCATTACAGAGAGAGAGGGTCCTTCATGAATTCATTAACTATATTTGAACAAGCCATTCGTAGCTTACCTGACGATCGTACGTTACGACGTGATGAATTATGGACGGACGATTTTTTATTGCAACAGGAGAACGAGCTGACCGTCTATTACTCTCCGATTGGCGAATATGTCAATACTGAAGCAAAAGTCGTCATCATCGGGATCACACCAGGTTTTGAACAGATGCGAATCGCTTTCGAAGAAGCGACGGATGCCCTCCATCATGGTGTTTCATTAGAAGAGACGGCACGCCTCGTCAAATATACAGCAAGCTTTGCCGGAACGATGCGACGTAACCTCGTCCAGATGCTCGATACACTTGAACTTCCAGCATTGCTCGGAATCGAGACGACGGCTAGCTTATTTCATCAACATCAGAAATTATTGCATCCAACGTCACTGTTAAAGCAACCCGTCTTTTATCGCGAAAAGAATTACTCGGGTCATCAACCGAAGATCAATCGTAGCCCTTTATTAAGGCACTACGCGGAAGAACACTTCGTCGCTGAGATCAATCAGTTACAAAAACCAGCGTTATTAATTCCACTCGGTCGGGTCGTCGAGACGCAAGTCCGTGGATTGATTCATGATGGACGAATCGAACAGCATCAGCTTCTTTCCGGATTCCCCCACCCATCTGGCGCGAACGGTCATCGAAAAAAACAATTCGAGGAAAACCAAGCCTATTTGATGAAACAGCTCATTCAACATTTTGCTGAATAAACAACTTTATCTTAAATTATCAGAATATATGGTTGAATCGCTTCTGAAATACATGATAAAGTGTCCATAAGAACAGAATATGACTATTCTATCGATGAGGTAGAGGCGCGATTTCAATCAGTACTTGGTCCGAGGATGACAACGAAGACGACTACAGGAAAGGTGACATCGCCGAAATGACAGTATGTGTCGAGCATATCGTCGTTGGTCGATTCGGGAAACACCCGATCGATTGCCATACATAACAATTGTATGGAGCGCTCCAATTCGGCTAAGAAAGACGCATCCAGCGAGGGTGTCGGCTTTGTTGCCGGTGCCCTTGCTTTTTTTGTGCCGCGGGGTCTCATCTTTAAGCCATTTATTAAAGAGGAGGATATTTTTCATGGTCAACTATTCAGATTCCATCATTGCCCTTGTACCTGCTTTACTAGCTATCTTATTAGCCATCTTTACCCGAAAGGTCGTTCTTTCGTTAGGTGTCGGTATTCTCGTCGGTGCCCTGTTACTTCACCGTTTTAACCCGATCGATACGGTAACCTATCTCGGCAAGAACATCTTCAGCCTCTTTTGGGCAGACGGTGCCTTGAACGAGTGGAACGTCTTATTGCTTGTCTTCTTGTTATTGCTCGGCGTCCTTTCCACGCTCATTCAGACATCAGGTGGCGCTCGTGCCTTCGGTGAATGGGCTTCTACTCACGTCAAGACAGCGCGTGGTGCACGCTTAGTTGCCTTCGGACTCGGTATCTTGATTTTCATCGATGATTACTTCAACAGTCTCGCTGTCGGCAACGTCAGTCGTCCGTTAACGGATCGCCGTGGTGTCTCACGTGCAAAGCTTGCCTATTTGATTGACTCAACAGCTGCGCCTGTTTGTGTCATCAGTCCGCTTTCGAGTTGGGGCGCATTCATCATCTCCATCATCGCCGGTATCTTAACGACGCACTCGATTACGGATTACTCAGCGTTTAGTGCTTTCATGATGATCGTTCCAATGAACTTCTATGCGATTTTCGCGTTACTTTTAACACTTTACATCGCTTACTCTGGTATCTCTGTCGGACCGATGAAACAGCATGAACGCCGTGCCGCGAATGGTGAACTTTTTGATGCGTCAAAAGGAACACCGATGGGGATGGCAAAAGAGGTCAACGAACATACGAACGGAAAAGTCCGGGATCTCGTCGTTCCGATCGTCGTTCTTGTCATTGCTACAATCAGTGCGTTACTCGGGACAGGTGCTCAGGCACTTGCAGCCGACAATCGCCCGTTTACTTTAATTGGAGCATTTGAGGCAACAGACGTCACACGTTCACTCGTCGCAGGTGTCGTCATCAGTTTAATCGTCGCTTTCCTGATGCTGATCGGACGAAAAATTCCGGGCCGCGATTACCGTGCAAGCATCGTTGCTGGTATGCGTTCGATGTGGCCAGCAGTCGTGATTCTGTTATTCGCTTGGACGATCATTGCTGTCATCGGTGATATGAAAACCGGTGATTATCTCGCGAGCTTCGTTAGCAACTCGATTTCTGCGTCGTACTTGCCGTTCTTGTTATTCTTGATTGCCGGCTTGATGGCATTCTCGACAGGAACAAGTTGGGGTACATTCGGGATCATGTTGCCAATCGGTGCGGATCTCGTCATGGCTGTCGATGCCTCACTCTTGTTACCGACACTTGCTGCTGTTCTTGCTGGATCTGTCTTCGGTGACCATTGTTCACCGATTTCCGATACGACAATCTTAAGTTCGACAGGGGCTGGATCCCATCATATCGATCACGTTACGACACAGTTACCGTATGCGCTAGTCGGTGCCGTCACTGCGGCAGTCGGTTATTTAGTCATCGGTTTCACGGAGTCTTCGGTATTCGGTTTCATCGGAGCTCTTGTCACATTCGTACTCTTTGTCGTCGTCTTGAACGTTCTCTCGAAAAAAGGCGAAACCGCTTCGGATTTACAAACGGATTGATGAAACACTTTATGAAAAAGGCATTGGATGCGCGCATCCAATGCCTTTTTTATATCTATTCGTTTCACACCATCAATAAACACACATCATTCGCGAACGCTACCGGATCCTCAAGTGGAAGCCCTTCGACAAGTAATGCTTGTTGATACATCAGTTTGGTATAGCGCTCGAATTTTGAACGATCGTTTTGATACGCCGTTTCAAGAGACTCGAACACTGCGTGTGACGGATTCAATTCAAGAATCTTGACCGCTTCTACCCCTTCATTATTCGGCATCGCCTTCAGAATTTTCTCCATCTCGATTGAGACAGCGCCGTCCGTCGCAAAGCAGACAGGATGCGATTTTAGACGTGTTGAGGCTTTGACTTCCTTGACTTGCCCACTTAGCACTTCCTGCATGGCTTGGAACATCTCTGCTTGTGCGTCCGTCGTCTCCGCTTCCTCCGCTTCAATCCCTAAATCGCTGCTCGTGACCGACTTGAACGTCTTCTCGTTGTACGTCACGAGCATCTGGATCGCGAACTCATCGATCTCTTCCGTGAAGTACAAGATATCATACCCTTTATCACGGACGAGCTCGGATTGTGGTAATTTATCCAGACGATTCGTACTCTCACCAGCGGCGTAGTAGATATGTGCCTGATCTTCCGGCATCGCTGCGACGTATTCTGCGAGTGTGATCAACTTCTTCTCCTTAGCTGAGTAGAAGAGGACGAGGTCCTGCACCTGTTCTTTGTGCATGCCGTAATCATTATACATACCGAACTTCAGCTGGCGTCCGAACGCTTGATAGAACGTTTCGTACTTCGTGCGATCCTCGCGCAGGAGGGCTTCGAGTTGTGTCTTGATCTTACTTTGGATATTTTTCGCGATCAATTTCAATTGACGATCGTGCTGCAGTAACTCGCGCGAGATATTGAGCGATAAGTCTTCCGAGTCGACCATCCCTTTGACGAAACTGAAGTGATCCGGCAACAAGTCGCTGCATTTTTCCATGATCAAGACACCGTTGGCATAGAGTTCAAGACCCTTTTCAAATTCCTTCGAATAATAATCGTACGGTGCCTGCTCTGGAATGAATAAGATCGATTGATAACGAACAGCGCCGTCGACACTGATATGAATGTGTTTCGCTGGTGTGTCGAAACCATAACGCTTCTCTTGGTAGAAGTTCGTATAGTCTTCGTCTGTCAGTTCCCGTTTGTTCTTCCGCCAGATCGGCACCATGCTGTTGATCGTCTTGACGACTTCGACCTCTTCCGTCTCGTCACTGCCTTCGATCGGCTGACGTTCGAGTTCCTTCATCTCGATCGGATAACGGATGAAATCCGAGTATTTTTTGATGATGCTACGTAGACGATATGTCTCGAGGTATTCGTCATACGATTCTTCTTCCTCGTTCGCCTTGATGTGGAGTGTAATCTCCGTTCCGACGGTTTCCTTGTCGACTTCCTCGATCGTATAACCTTCGACACCACGCGATTCCCATTTATAAGCGACTGCACTGCCGAACGGTTTCGTAACGACGGTGACGACGTCTGCGACCATGAATGCAGAATAGAATCCGACACCGAATTGTCCGATGATATCATGACCATCTTGTGCTTCATTCTCTGCTTTGAAGGCAAGCGATCCACTCTTCGCGATCGTACCGAGATTCTCTTCTAGTTCTTCCTTCGTCATTCCGATTCCCGTATCACGAATGATGAGTTGACGCGCTTCTTTATTTGGTTCGATTGTAATTTTGTAGTGTTCCTTTTCGAACGAAATCGTCTCGTCCGTCAATGCTTTGTAGTACATCTTATCCATGGCGTCACTTGCATTCGAGATCAATTCGCGCAGGAAAATCTCCTTATGCGTATAGATGGAATGAATCATCATCTCCAGCAATCGTTTTGATTCCGCCTTAAATTGTTTCGTTTCCATGCTCATTCTGCCTCCCTTTTTTAGCACTCAATCATATAGAGTGCTAATTCATCTCCTATTATTAGGGAGTTCGAAATATCTGTCAATCTCCTTTTTCACTGTATGTCGTGACTTTTTCAAGGACAATCATTCCGATTTGACGTAAGTGTTCTGCTGACCCATAGGTGCCATGGCTAACGCCGTTTTCATCCTTTCGATTACCGAGACCGATGAACTGCTCACTCGGTTTGAAGTGGAGTCCGACGACGGGGACCTGAAATCGTGACGAGAAGCCGACTTGAAAAATCGCGTCCGGATAATCCGTTGGTCGATAGGTCGTCCAATCGATGTCTGGTTCGAGCTTCGCAAATCGTTCCGTGTGTTCCTTACCGAGCAGGATGATTCCTTTTATCGAAAACAGTTCAAGCAGGCGTAACAAAAATGTCTGACCGAACGGACTATCTTCCAACAATCCACGTTCTTTGATCGCTCCCATGTAATGGTGTGTCGGAAACGGGAAAAAATCCAAATGAATGACTGGATCAAACGTCTTTTCGTAAAACGACGCACCGAGTCCGTTCAAGAATCCTTCGAGCTTCCCCCCACCTGGTCGACCGAACCAGGTCCGGTACACATTTGGTTGTTTGAAGTAACGATTGAAGCGTCGGATCGAATCCGTCAGCGTTTTCTCCTGCAGATAATCCTCCCATGCCATCGACTTCGGACGTATGAAAAGCGGACCATGCTCGTCAAATCGTAATGTACCTGTTCGGTCTAAAAACTGCGATCGAGATGGGTTCGTCGCGATCGTCACCCAACTGCTACGTGTCGCATCACCAAACCAGAGGACCGGTGTCGTTTGGTCGATCAATTCACTTGCGAATGCACTCTTCTCGAGTGTTATTTGGTACTGGACGGCTTCGTGTAATAATTTTTTGGCAAGTTGCCATTGATCGGATGTCAGCGTTCTCATCTCCCTCTATACAGCGATTGTGCTGTTGTAGATGTACCCCCTATCCTCTAACACTAGACGCATCGATGGGTTTAATCTCCATTTCTCCGGGAATGTTTCATAAGGTGAACGATACGACTTAGGAGGGATTTAACAATGGGTAGACTCGATCAAAAAGTAGCTGTCATTACCGGCTCGGCAACAGGGATTGGACAAGCGACTGCACTTGTCTTCGCAGAACAGGGAGCAACGGTCGTCTGTGCCGATGTCTCACTTGAAAAAGCACAACAAACAGTAGAACAGATTACACAACAAGGTGGGAAAGCGGAAGCCGTCCATGTCGATGTCTCAGACGTCGAAAGTGTCGAGCAACTTGCGAAGCACGTCAAAGAGACATACGGTACGATCGACGTCCTCTTCAACAATGCCGGAATCGATGAACAAGGCGGGAAAGTCCACGAGTATCCAATCGATCTCTTCGACCGGATCATCGCGGTCGACTTGCGCGGTACATTCCTCGTCAGTAAATTCTTGATTCCACTCATGCTTGATAACGGTGGTTCAATCATCAATACGTCATCGATGTCTGGTCGCGCAGCTGACTTGAACCGATCCGGTTATAACGCAGCAAAAGGCGGGATTGCGAACTTCACGCGCGCGATGGCAATCGATTATGCGCGTCATGGCATTCGTGTCAATTCGTTATCACCAGGAACAATCGAAACACCACTCATCGATACACTCGTCGGTGAAAAAGAAAAAGAGCAAGGTAAACAGTTCCGCGATGCGAACGCTTGGATCACACCACTCGGACGACTCGGTAAACCACGCGAGATGGCAACGGTCGCTCTCTTCCTCGCTTCTGATGACAGCTCATATGTCACCGGTGAGGATATCACAGCGGACGGTGGCATCATGGCTTATACATGGCCGGGAGAGATGTTAATCGATTCGAAATGGAAAGACGAAGCAGAAAAAAGTGAATAAGTAACGCGCGGTGTAACCCTCTGGTTGCACCGTTTTCTTTTATCTCAAGACGTTCAGCTCCGTAAATTATTTTCCGAATTCGTTTACCTCCCTGAAGTATTTTTATCAGGGTACAGGATAGGTAAGGGGGGAAATACTTATGCAAACAGCAATTACTTACTTACAACGATGTCTTCAAATTCCAAGCGTTAATCCGACGGACGGAGAGGAAGCCGTCGCACGTTATGTGTACGATGTACTGATTGATCATCACATCTCGACAGAATGGATCGAAGTCTCACCGAAACGGATTTGTCTCGTCGCGACCGTTCCTGCGAGTGAAGAGGTTTCACGCCCTTCCGTACTCGGGCTATCTGGTCATCTCGATACGGTTCCTGTGCAAGGAGACGGCTGGACGAAAGATCCATACGGTGGTGAAATCGAAGACGGACGCATTTATGGTCGTGGGGCTTCGGATATGAAGTCAGGTGTCATGGCGATGGTGCAAGCGCTCATTCAATACAAGGAACGTCAAAACCGTCCGAACACCGTCAAACTTCTGATTACATCCGATGAAGAAAATGGCATGACAGGAGCTCGGCATTTGACGGAACAAGGGCATGCGGATGATTTAGATGCTCTACTGATCACAGAACCGACGAGTGGGATGATCGGTTATGCACAAAAAGGGGTCGTTGGGATTGAAGTAACATGCCGTGGGAAAAGTGCACATAGCTCTGCCCCGCAACTTGGACGTAATGCGATTGATGACGTATATCGCGTCATCCAAGAAGTGAAGTCGGAGCGTTTTTCGATCACGACGAATCATCACTCGGCACTTGGTCCGGTCGTTGCATCGATCACCTCGATTTCAGGAGGCGAAGGACCAAACGTCGTTCCGAGTCAGGCTTCGTTTTATATGGACATCCGGACGATTCCGGGATTCGGTCGAGCGGACGTTCTTGCTGCCTTTACGGATATCGAGCGTCGACTTGTTGCAGAAGATCCTGACTTTGATATGAGCGTAACCGTCATCAAGGATATTCCTTCCTGTGAAACTGATGAACAAGCGCCTTTCTTGCAACAGGTCGCAGATACGATGGAGCAGGTCAGCGGCGTGACACCACGAAAAATCGCCATCCCAGGCGGAACAGATGGTGCAATGTTCAGCCAAGCAAAAAAAGCATTCCCGATCGCGATTGCTTCTTTCCATGATTTCCGTCTCGCGCATCAAGTCGATGAGTCGATTCCGTTATCCGAATATGAACAAACGATTGCGTTTTGCTTTAACTTGATCAACACACCATTACATCAATCACTTCCATCGCTTTAAATAAAAAAGGGACGACTTTTGGGTGCAATACCCAGAGTCGTCCCTTCTACTTTTACTGTGTTTAGTTTAGTACACACCAAGCTGTGCCAACGCCTCACTTAAATAACTTTGATCACTGCGAAACTGATGATTCGTTTGTCCGTCAGACCAACTGATGAAGACACGACCAAGCCGGTCATATCGTAAACAGAGACGAATCACGCCCTGCTCGAATACGACTTCACCGTGTAACGACTCATGGACGCGAGCAAAGTTACGGATGAACGCATCATATTGATTAAATGTAACTGAAAACTCGTGTTCACTATCTTCTCTCGTCATTTGAATCGTTAGTTCCTCTTGCTTTGGATATACGTGTAAGATGTCCCACGATACGCTGCTTTCTTCTCCTCGAAACACGATTCGATGCTTCATTCGATTTCCTCCTTTATGTACAAGGATTTTCGCTTTCTTTTCTCGAAAGTAACCGATATCTTCTTCATCTGAAAGGAGTCTGCTTATGTCTGATACGCCAAAGACAGGTCCTACTGAACAGTCCGTTGATGCCTTTCTGGCACAAGTCGAACCACCACTACGTCAAGCAGATGGTATCACGTTACGTCAGTTCTTCGAAGATGTCACGGGATACGAAGCCGTCATTTGGGGGTCTTCCTTGATTGGTTTTGGTGCCTATCATTATCGCTATGCCTCTGGTCACGAGGGCGACAGCTTTTATGTCGGCTTTTCTCCGCGCAAGACGAACCTCGTCCTTTACCTCGCCCTTGGTGAAGACGATGTATCGGAACGACTGCTTGCCACTCTCGGTACGTATCGACGCGGCAAGTCCTGCCTCTACGTAAAACGACTGACTGACATCGATTTAAACGTCCTTCGGGAAATGATTGAGCACTCGATTCGCACGTTAAGAGACATGTACCCGTCTTGATTTCAATCAAAAACAGCCGAAGCGGATTCGCTTCGGCTGTTTTTTGAAATTAATGTCCGCCTTCTGTCCGATCGATATGGCGAATGTGTTTGAGATTGACCCCGATGATGATGACGGATAAGAGGACAAAGCCACTTCCGACATAAAACGGTAAGTTTGCGTTGAAGATTTCAGCCAATTTACCGGCCATGAATGGCGCAATGGCTGCCCCGAGAAAACGTAGGAAACTGTATGCCGCAGATGCTGTCGAACGTTCAACAGGTGCTGCGTCCATGACAGCTGTCGTGATGAGCGTGTTGTTATTCCCAAGCACGGCTCCCGCCAAAATGACACAGACGATGACGACGGCTGGTGTTTCCGTAAAGATCCCCATTAACAGAAGCAAGATCGCGAATGTTATCAACATCATGACCATCGCTTTGATCGTTCCGAACCATTGTTTCAGTTTCGGAGCTGTTAGAACCGATGTGATGGCAAGCAACATCCCCCAGCCGAGGAAGACGAATCCGAGTCCTTGAGCTGGTAATTTCATGACGAATGGTGCATAGGCCATGATCGTAAAGAACCCAACGTTATAAAGTGCTGCAACGATCCCGAGCGTCAAGAGCGAACGATGCTTCATCGCTTGGAACGGTGCTTTTAACGACAACTTCTGTTTCGGTGCAGCAGATGCTGCTGGTTTTGGCATTAAGAAGAGCAAGACAAGGAACGCGATGACCATGATCGTCGCAACACCCATGAATGGGGCACGCCATGTGATTGAACCGAGCGTTCCGCCTAATAGTGGTCCAATCGAAATCCCAAGACCAACGGCTGCTTCATATAAAATGATCGCTTTTGCTGTTCCGCCTGACGACAGAGAAACGATCGCAGCGAGTGCTGTTGCGACGAATAAGGCGTTCCCTAGTCCCCAACCACCGCGTAACGCGACGAGCGTCCAAATGCTGTCTGCTTGTGAAGCAAAACCAGCAACGATTGCGATGACGGCGATCCCGAGCATCAATGTTCCTTTTTGACCAATCCGTGATGAGATCGCGCCTGTAATTAACATCGCGAATGCCATGACGGCGTTATAACTTGTAAATAAGAGCGTTACTTCACTTTTTGACGCTTCTAAATTCTCGGCAATCGTCGGTAAGACGGGATTGACGAGACCCATTCCCATGAATGCTGTAATACTGGCGAAAAAAACTGCCCAGACAGCAACCGGTTGATGGAATAATCCATGTTTGCTTTCTGCTAATACCGTTTCCGGCTCAAGCGTCGTTGTTTTTTCAGCAAGTGCCATAGTGTCCCTTCTTTCTATTGAGTGTGTTACATGAACTGTTTAAACGAATGACGGATGACGTCGCCTCGACTAATGATCCCAACAAGTCGTCCTGCTTTCAGGATTGGAAGCTTTTTGATTCGTTTTGCGCCGAGCGTTGCTGCAATCTCTTCCATTTCTGTGTCAGCGTCCGCAGTTACGACTTTCCGGCGTGCCAGTTCCATAACAGGTCGATTCAAGATATGACGAATCCGATCTTCATAATCTTCTTCGTCTCCTTTGATGACATCTACATATAAGAATGTATCGACGATGATGTCCTTGTGTTTTCCGATCGCGCGCATGATATCTCCATCACTGATATACCCGACGACCTCCTGCTCAGCATTGATGACAGGAACGCCGCTAATACCAGATTGAATGAATCGTTCGATGACCGTCCGAATCAGATCTGTATCGTTTACCGTGATGACCTCTTGTTTCATCGACTCATAAGCTTTCATCTGAATTCTCCTTTGTCGTTCGTTTTTCATCTACGAAAGTTGTATGATACAATTAAAAGAACAAAAATGATTGTATAATACAACTACAACTCTGTCAAGCCTCCTGCTTTTCGCATTGACAGCTTATCCACATTGGGTAATCATGAGGGACAGAGAGACTTTTTTGAAAGGGGAGATACCCGATGTCTCAACAAGCACTCGAAACCATTGAATTGGAGTTAGCAATCCTGATCCGGCGCTTGACGACAGCGACGGCAGACAATCGTAATTTAGATCGTGCTTCCTACCTTTTACTGCGACAACTAGCAGATTCCGGCAACGTCGGTGTCAAAACACTTGCCCGTGAACTTCAGCTTGATGTCTCGACCGTCAGCCGCCAAGCTGCAGCGCTCGATCAGAAGCAACTTGTGGAAAAAGTAAAAGATCCGACAGATGGTCGTGCCTTCTTCTATCATATTACGGATAAAGGACAAGAAGAGCTCACGATTTACCGGACAGCGCGCCTCGCGAGCATCGAACGTCTCCTGACGGATTGGCCATCGGACGATGCCGAAGATTTTGGACGTCTATTGCAACAATTCAACCGTGCCTTGCGCGAGCGGTAACGAAATCACACCATTTAAAGGAACGGACGCGAAATCAATCGATTTCGCGTCCGTTTTTTCGTCATTCTTCATGATGTATGAGAAACCTGACAAACCGAACGAATTTGTGCGATGTGTTCGGGTGACGTTCGGCAACAACCGCCGATCAATCGTGCCCCTGCCTCATACCATGTCTTCGCGACGGTTTGGAACGACGTACACTGATTCGTACCTGACCACGTTTTTGCGACCGGATCATAGACCTCACCAGAGTTTGGATAGACGATGATTGGCACATCCGTCAACGCCTTGACGTGACGGATAAAGTCGGTCGCGTAAGATGCCGGAAAACAATTTGCACCGATTGCTGCGAGCTGTGGATGTTGTCCGACCGTTTCAATACACGTCGCAAGTGCCGTTCCTTCACTAATGTGCGTCGCATCTTGAAGCGAGAACGTCAGCCAAGCGGACACTTCCGGATACGCTTCGAGAATCCTGAACAATACGACAGCTTCCTCGAGCGACGGAATCGTCTCGAATGCCAGCAGATCAGCCCCCGCTTCAATCAACGCTTCGATTCGTGGTCTATGAAAGGCTTCTAGCACATCTGCTGACACCCCATAATGACCGCGATATTCAGAACCATCTGCTAAGTAGGCACCATAAGGACCCACTGATCCCGCGATCAATGCGTCACTCTTTCCGCTACGCGTGCGTGCGTTTTGCGCCAAGGTGACCGTTTGTCGAATCAGCGCCTTTGCTTCCTCTGTCGTGATATGACGTTGCTTGAATCCTTCGATACTTGCTTGATAGCTTGAAGTGATCGCGACATCGGCACCTACTTCAAAGTAGTCACGATGGACGTGTTCGATCTGTTCTGGTGCTTCGATTAAGAGACGTGCTGACCAAAGCGGATCGTTCAGGTCGAATCCCTTCTGTTCAAGTTCGGTTGCAAGGGCACCATCTAAAATAAGAAAGGGAACTTCCTGTAATCGTTGATCAACTGGATTTTTGATTCGGGACATCTTCAACACTCCGTTTCTGAGAAGAATTCGTGAACGCATGAACGATATAACAGATCACGATGAATGGAATACCACAATACAAGGCAATTCGTTGTGTCGGATCAAATCCGATACCAATCAGAGAAATCAAACAAACGACGAAAGCGGCGATCGGTACAAATGGAAAGAGTGGTGTGCGATAGACCAATTCGTCGATCGTATGCCCTTCACGGAGGAATTGTTTCCGGAAACGATACTGGGCAACGCTGATACTCATCCAAACGACGACGACAGCGAGACCGGAAATCGAGACGAGCGCGATATAGACACTTCCTGCTGCATAGATGCTAGACAGCAAGGCAAGTCCTCCGCCAAGCATGCTGAACAATACGGCTCGAAGTGGAACCCCACTTGGCGTCACCTGGGCGAAGAAGCGTGGAATCATGCGTTCGTTCGCAAGCGACCAGAGCATCCGAGAGGCGGCGTAAAGTCCAGAATTCGCTGCCGACAAGATCGCTGTCAAAATGACGAAGTTCATCACGTCTGCCGCATACGGAATTCCGATCCGTTCAAACACGGCGACGAACGGACTTTCGAGTACACCTTTCCCATCCGTTGGTAATAAGACGGCTAACACGATGATCGTACCGACGAAAAAGAGGACGAGTCGCAAAATTGTCGTCCGGATCGCAAGCGGAATCGTCCGTTTCGGATCGACTGCTTCACCCGCTGCGACACCGATTAGTTCCGTTCCCGAGTAAGCAAAGTTCACGGCAAGCATCGTCATGAAGATGACGAAAGCGCCATTTGGGAACAACCCGCCTTCGGTTAACGAAGAAAAGAATGGAGCCGGGCTACCATCTTGCAGTGGAATGAAGCCGACGATTGCTCCCGCACCGAGTAAAATGAAAGCAATGATCGTCACGACCTTAATGGCGGAAAACCAAAACTCGACTTCAGCGAACACGCGAACTTTCAAGACGTTGATACCGAGGATCATCGCAGCGAACAATGCGCTGAACACCCATACAGGAATCGACGGGAACCAACGTTGCATCAAAATGCCTGCTGCCGTGAATTCTGAACCAAGGGCGACCGTCCACGTCAGCCAGTAGAGCCAGGCCACTGTATAACCGGTGCCGGGTCCGATGTACTTCGTTGCGTACTTATGGAATGATCCGGTTTCCGGCATGTGCACGGCGAGTTCACCGAGACTTAACATGACTAAGTAAACGACGACGGCCCCAATCAAATACGATAAAATCGTTCCGACGCGTCCTGCTTGTTCCAACGTATAACCTGTACTTAAAAATAATCCGGTTCCAATGACACCACCTAACGACAGCATGATCAAATGACGTGATTCCATCTTGCGTCGAAATGCTCCGCTCGTTTTCATGAATCCATTTCCTCCTCATTCCACCTATTTCAAACAAAAAACGCATCCTCACGGATGCGTCGGTCGACAATTCGGAAATCTTATCGATCGGGTGCAGCACCCGCAGGAATTAGCACAGTATCTTTCGACCTGTTGCTGAGGTTTCATAGGGCCAGTCCCTCCACCTCTCTGGATAAGTATGTAATTGTTCATAACCCTATCAAGTCTTTTTCAAATTGTCAACACAATTCAGAATACTTCTATCAAAAAAACATTCCGCATCGTATCGATCCGGAATGTTTAAAGGGTTACTTTTTAGCGAA
This sequence comes from Exiguobacterium sp. s91, assembly GCF_018618915.1. Classification (NCBI taxonomy): domain Bacteria; kingdom Bacillati; phylum Bacillota; class Bacilli; order Caryophanales; genus Exiguobacterium; species Exiguobacterium sp. s91. The sequence continues at coordinate 192,454 of NZ_JACSMZ010000003.1, forward strand.
TAAATCCGCTGTTTTCAAGGCTGCACGAACCGCTTTCCGGTTCAATGTTCCTTGCTGGTGCTTCATTTTCTTCGTTTGGGCAGCCAGTTGCGCTTTGAGTGCCGCAATCTCTTGATCCTTTTGAGCCGTTCCTGTTTGTTTCTGCAATGCTTTGATTTTCTTATCTTTTTCAGCTAATTGTGCTTTTGTTTGTTTTTGCGCATCCGCAATCTTCTTCTCTTGTTCCGGGAAGAACCGTTCAAAACGAGCGACTGCTTCCTCAAGACTTACGCCAGAGATTGGTTGGACTGGTGGGAGCAACTCGGTTTGCGCCATTTGACGGTCAAACGGTACATTCTCAGGATAGTTCGTCTCTTGGTAGATATGCTCAAGATTGTTCACGTTCAAGAAGTCAACGAAGTTGTCGAAGTTACGCGCTTGAACACGTGCCGGACTTTGGAAGTCAGCATTTGCTACGACGTCGGATAATTGTGTATCCGCTTTGATGTCGTTCGCCCAAATGTGCGTCAACTGATGGTAATCCGTCAATTCGCGCATCCGTGCATCTTTTGGAATGAGGATATTCGGCGTACCCGCAAGTGTCGCTGTGATGTTTCCGTGTAAACGAGCTCCAAAACTGAGGTCTGCTTGACCGATGAAATCAAACCATGTCTGTGCGTTCAAGAAGAAACGGACACGATCGTTCATATAAGCAGGATCCGACATCTTCACCGGATAGTTCGTCACGGACAAGTCTGCGATCGGGTGCGTTCCTGTATACGTCAACTTCAGTTCCTTCATCCACTGTGGAATGAAGTAGTGATTCGGATACTCTTCCATCCCGCGCGTAATGAAATCAAGAACGTTTTGTGGTGCCAAACGTGACGAGTTGACTGTAATCATCGACTCAGGTGTGATGTTCGTTTCACGGATGTGCAAGTCGCGACCGAACGCGTACATCGAAGGACATCCGATGACGCGATGATCGATCCCTTCGCGGAAACCAAGACGTGTTAAGTATTTCGACGTGATCTCCCCGCGAAGACCCAGCATGCTCGAGCGCTCGAGAACGGCACTGACGAATGCTTTGACATCTTCATCGAATGGGAATCCACCATCTAAGTCTGGTTCAAACGGTGCACGTAACCCTACACCGATGACGACGACTGGAATCTTTAATTTTTTGATGAGACGTGTATATTTCCGTAACGTCGGTACGAATTCTTTTCGGAATGCGTCCGCTAACGGAATGACATAAAGGTCAAAGTTGGCATTGATTTCGTCTGCCCGTTCTTCGTCGTAATAGTAATAGTCAGGTGTAATTGTCGTACCTTCTGTCATCAACGTCCGAAAGATACTGTATTGATAGATAAGATTTCCAACGTTTCCTCCAATGGAATTATGTTTCATCAAATAAGGAGCATCGAACTGTTCGAATGGTGTCATACCTGCACGAATAATAATACGTTTCATAATGGATAAACTTCCCCTCTCGTCTGCTTCATTCGTCCTTGCAAGAAAAAATACGGAAAAATATATTATCAGTTTTTTTCAATCTCATTAAGAATAGATGAACTTTATTTCGGAAGTCAACGATTCCTAAGGGAAACAGGTCTTTCGTCATCAAAAAGAAACATTTGCACCACACCATCATTTTTCTAAAATAGAAAAATGTGACTATTTAATCGTTTCGAGATACATGCGTAGATTCGCTTCAACTAATTTCAAGGCATGCATCTGATCAGTCGTAGCAGGCTTTAATAATTCACTGAAAAAATGTTCCACTTCGACGGGCTGACCCTTTTCCATGTCCCGTAACATCGATGATTTCATCGTATCTTCCATTGCATGCATCTGCTTCAGCAAGACCGCTTCTACATCGTCATTAAAGACTGCCCCTTGTTTTTCCATCGCCTGTTTCGCTTCCGCCATGACGTCTAGGATCATTTGATGTCCAACAGCTTCTTCCCGAATCGGACCGATTGCTGAACGAAATAGCGTCGTCACGCCCGCGAACGTCGAAATGAAGAGATACTTTTGCCACATGTCATCCATGATATGCATCGAATACTTCATTGGTGCCTTCGCTTTCGCAAAACACGCTGCGATTTTCTCTAGACGCGCTGTTGGTTTACCGGTTCGTGAACCAAATAGCAGCCGATGCGACGGGCTTGTCTGTACAATGCGCCCTTCTGCATCAAGCGTCGACTCAATGAAGCAGAGCCCTCCAAGCACCCGATCTTCTCCGAAGACTTCTGTTAATCGTCGAATGTGCTGCATGCCGTTCAACAAAGGAATGATATACGTCTCGCTCGAAACGAATGGCGCGAGGTCCTGTAGGACGTCATCTAAGTGATAGGCTTTCGTCGAAAGCAAGATGACATCAAATGCACGATCCGGTCGCATGTCTCGTGTTATCAACCGGGGCGTAATCGTCATATCGCCATGAGGACTAGTGATGTGTAGTCCTGTTTTTTGTAGTTGTTCATATCGATTCGAACGGACGAGGAATGTCACCTGCTCCCCTTGCTCAGCAAGACGACCTCCGAAATAGCCTCCAACTGCCCCTGCACCTACAACTAACATGTTCATATGTACTATCTCCTCCTTACCCGTTCTGTGCGTTGCTTACTCCTTCACCCTAACATATTTGGAACCGATTTCCTGATTTCTGCGTGGATCGATCCGTTTTAAGTTAAGCGTTTGCATTTTAGAAAAAAACGTATATACTAACTTGTATACAAGTATACTCACTTTAGAAATCAGGTGATTCCATGTCAGAAATGTTATACCCCTTGAAGTGGTTATCAAAAGCCTCCGCCGGAGATCGTGTCGCACACGAGCTACGGATGCGCATCATTTCAGGAAGGATTGAAAGCGGTACCATCTTATCTGAGAACAAATTAGCCTCTGATTTTTCAGTCAGTCGCTCGCCTGTCCGTGATGCGTTAAAGGTCCTTGCATCCGAACAATTGATTCGTCTCGAGCGGATGGGAGCGGTCGTCGTCGGTTTGTCTGAGCGCGACATTCAGGAAATCTATGATGTCCGGCTACTTATCGAAACGTTCGTCTTCGAACGACTCGTCAAAATCGAACGGGCAGAACTCGTCCGGGAACTCAGTAAGATTCTCGAAATGATGAAGGTTGCCATCAAATACAAGGATGCCGATGAATTCTCCTTCCAGGATGTACTGTTTCATGAAACAATCATCCGCTCGATTGATCATGGATATGTCAGCATGATTTGGCAAAATCTCAAACCGGTCATGGAAAGTTTCATCCTCCTATCGATGCGGGTACGATTCGAGGAAGACATCGAAGACTTCGAACGCATCCTCGCGAACCACGCCTTGTACATCGAAGCGATTGAGACGGGCGACCGTGAACGGATGGTTGCTTCCTTACATCAGAACTTTGATGACGTCCAGGAAGTCGAAGATCTCTGGAAAACGCAACAAATGATGTCGAAAGGAGTCGATTCACATGACTGAATATATGTTAGGCGTCGATATCGGAACGACGAGTACGAAAGCGGTCTTATTTACGACAAAAGGAGAGGTCATCGGACAAACGAACGTCGGTTACCCGCTCCATACACCAAATCGCTCGACGGCGGAGCAGGATCCGGAAGAAATTTTTGATGCTGTACTCGAATCGATCCGCTTGATCACGAAACGTCATTCGAGCATGCCACCAAAGTTCGTCGCGTTCAGTAGTGCTATGCACAGCTTGATCGCAATGGACGCACAACATCAACCATTGACTGCCTGCATCACGTGGGCGGACAGCCGGAGTGAAGCATGGTCGAACAAGATCAAGGAACAATATGGTCTATCGATCTATCACCGGACCGGAACACCAATTCATCCGATGTCACCGCTCAGCAAAATCAGTTGGCTTGTCGAAGATCGTCCGGAGCTCCACGCTCAAACGAAAAAATATGTCGGGATCAAGGAATTCGTGTTCCAAAGACTGTTCGGCAGATATGTCATCGACCACTCTCTCGCTTCAGCGACCGGTCTCTTCAACATTCATGAATTAGGCTGGGATACAGGCGCGTTACACGTCGCAGGGATCGATGCAAGCTACTTATCGGAACCCGTACCGACGACGACGACATGTACCGAACTGAATGCTGATTACGCACGACAAATGGGACTCTCCGTCGATACGCCTTTCCTAGTCGGTGCCAGTGACGGTGTTCTTTCTAACTTAGGTGTCAACGCGATTCGCAAAGGGGAAATTGCGATCACGATCGGAACGAGCGGTGCCATCCGAACGATCATTGATCGTCCGCAGACCGATGAAAAGGGACGTACGTTCTGTTACGCGCTGACCGAGGACCACTGGGTCATCGGCGGACCCGTTAATAATGGTGGAATGGTCTTACGGTGGATCCGAGACGAACTCGCTTCAGCAGAAGTCGAGACAGCAAAACGCCTTGGCATCGATCCGTACGCTGTTTTGACGAAGATTGCCGAACGCGTCCGTCCTGGATCCGACGGGCTATTGTTCCATCCTTACTTGTCCGGTGAACGTGCGCCGCTCTGGAATCCGGATGTCAGCGGTTCGTTCTTCGGTTTGACACTTTCGCACAAAAAAGAGCATATGATCCGGGCGGCACTAGAAGGCGTCATCTACAATCTCTATACCGTCTTCCTCGCCCTAATCGAGTGCATGGACGGTCCCGTGACACGGATTCAGGCGACAGGTGGGTTTGCCCGGTCCGAAGTCTGGCGCCAAATGATGGCGGACATCTTTGAATCAGAAGTCGTCATTCCGGAAAGTTTTGAAAGTTCATGTCTTGGTGCTTGTATTCTTGGACTGTATGCGACAGGGGAAGTCGATTCGTTCGAAGTCGTCTCTGAGATGATCGGGGAAACGCATCGCCATGTACCAAATGAAGAAGCGATGCATGAATATCGTCAGCTCTTACCAATTTTCATTAGTCTAGCGCGGACATTGTCTGAGGATCACAAACGAATCGCTACGTATCAACGGAGCTTGATTCAAGAAGAAAACTAACTTAATCTTTTGGGGGAAGTCATCATGCCTTTAGTCATCGTAGGAATTGGGATTGTCGCGTTGCTCGTTCTCATCATGGGGTTGAAATTAAATACGTTCGTCTCACTCATCATCGTTTCCTTTGGCGTTGCACTACTACTCGGCATGCCGCTCGATCAGATCGTCAAGACGATCGAAGCCGGTATCGGAGGAACGCTTGGTCACTTGGCACTGATCTTTGGTCTCGGTGCCATGCTTGGAAAGCTGATTGCTGACGCCGGGGGGGCGCAGCGAATCGCCATGACGCTTGTCGCCCGATTCGGGGAAAAGAACATCCAGTGGGCGGTTGTCGTCGCTTCGTTCATCATCGGGATCGCCCTCTTCTTCGAAGTCGGACTCGTTTTGTTGATTCCAATCGTCTTTGCGATTTCACGTCAGCTCCGCGTCTCGATCCTGTATCTCGGGATCCCGATGGTCGCAGCACTATCCGTCACGCACGGCTTCTTACCACCTCACCCGGGTCCGACCGTCATCGCCGGGGAGTATAAAGCCAATATCGGGGAAGTCTTATTGTATGGTTTCATCGTTGCTGTTCCGACCGTCATCATCGCCGGTCCTATCTTTACGAAAATCGCCAAACGACTCGTTCCTGAATCGTTTACACGGACAGGAAACATCGCGTCACTCGGGGAACAAAAAGAATTTGATTTAGACGAGACACCAGGCTTCGGCATCAGTGTCTTCACGGCGATGCTACCGGTCCTCTTGATGTCGGTCGCAACAATCTTCACGCTTTTACAAGAAACACTCGGTTGGGGTGAAAACAGTGTCATCTCGGCAATCGAGTTCATCGGGAACGCCTCGACGGCGATGTTGATTTCGTTACTCGTCGCGGTCTACACGATGGGGATCGCGCGTAAGATTCCGATGCAAACGGTCATGGAATCTTGTACGACGGCGATCGCCCAAATCGGGATGATGCTATTGATCATCGGTGGTGGCGGTGCCTTCAAACAAGTCTTGATTGACGGTGGTGTTGGAAAATACGTCGCGCACTTATTTGAGGGGTCGGCGTTATCCCCGATTCTACTCGCTTGGTTGATCGCTGCGATTCTGCGGATCTCACTCGGTTCCGCGACAGTCGCTGCCCTATCAACGGCAGGTCTCGTCATTCCGTTACTAGAGCAATCCGACGTCAACTTAGCGCTCGTCGTTCTCGCGACTGGTGCGGGTAGTCTGATCGCTTCACACGTCAATGATGCGGGCTTCTGGATGTTTAAAGAGTATTTCGGATTATCATTAAAAGAAACGTTTGCGACATGGACTGTGCTTGAGACGATCATTTCCGTTTGTGGACTTGGGTTCGTTCTTCTCCTCAGCCTCGTCGTCTAAGAAAAGGAGTCGTTCTACTTATGCAACATTCTATCGGAGTCATCGGGCTTGGCGTCATGGGACGCAACCTGGCACTGAATATGGCGAGTCATCAAGAAGAAGTCGCCATCTATAACTACACACGTGATTTAACGGACGATCTCGTCGCACATGATGAAGGACTACCTCTTCATCCGTACTACGACATTGAAGCATTCGTTCAATCACTCGCTCGCCCACGTAAAATCTTCATGATGGTCACAGCCGGTAGCGCGATTGATTCAGTCATCGAATCGTTGCTTCCGCATCTCGAAACAGGCGATATCATCATGGATGGCGGAAACTCTCACTTCCTCGATACAGAGCGTCGTTTCGACGAGTTACAACGCCACGGGATCGAATACATCGGTGTCGGTGTATCGGGTGGTGAAGTCGGTGCGCGGACCGGCCCTGCGATCATGCCGGGTGGATCGAAAGAAGCTTACGAACATGTCGCACCAATCTTGACGAAGATCGCCGCTCACGTCGAAGGAGATCCATGTTGTGTTTATATTGGTCCGAAGGGCGCTGGTCACTTCGTTAAGATGGTCCATAACGGAATCGAGTATGCGGACATGCAACTGATCGCTGAAGCGTATAGCTTCCTCCGTTTCCGTCTCGGACTCGACGTCACGGAAGTCGCGGATATCTTCGCTGAGTGGAACGCGGGTGAACTGAAAAGTTACCTGATTGAGATCACAGCGGACATTCTCCGAAAAACGGATGACGAGACAGGGCAACCGTTGATTGATGTCATTCTCGATCAAGCCGGTCAAAAAGGAACTGGAAAATGGACGAGCCTGCAAGCCATTGATAATGGGATCGCCTCTTCAATCATTACAGAAGCTCTGTTCGCGCGTTACCTTTCAGCTATTAAAGAAGAACGCGTCGCAGCGTCTGCTGTCTTAAAGGGACCCGAAGACTTGTCGACGCTTGAGCGAGACGCGTGGGTCGAACGAATTCGTCAAGCGCTTTATATGGGGAAAGTTGCCGCATACGCGCAAGGCTTCACCCAGTACCGAACGTCGTCTGAGTTGTATGACTGGAACTTACGCCTTGAGGAGATCGCCTTGATCTTCCGTGGTGGATGTATCATCCGGGCCGACTTCTTGAACGTCATCAGTGAAGCGTTCAAAAATGATGCGAACCTCTCGAACTTGATGCTCGCCCCGTTCTTCGCTGAGAAAGTACAGGCGTATCAAGAATCGTTACGTCACGTCGTTGCCGAGGGTGCGTTATCTGGTTTTGCACTCCCATCTCTATCGACGTCACTGACGTATTACGATAGCTACCGGACAGCGAATTCGAATGCCAACATGTTGCAAGCACAACGCGATTATTTTGGTGCTCATACGTATGCTCGGACAGACCGCGAAGGGATCTTCCACACGGACTGGCAATAAAGAATACAGCTCCCGACTCCTGTTTCATTTAGGAGTCGGGATTTCTTTTTTTGTTCACACAATCTTTCCTGAAATAAGAAATTACCGATTATACCTTGACAAAAGTGTTGGTCTATATGAAATTAGTATTAGATTAGAATTATTCTAGTGTGATAAATACAGATTGTTTGTATGCACTAGAACAGATTCTAAAAATAGAACCCTTGAGGAGGATTTTTATCATGTCTTTAATCGGAAGTGAAGTAAAACCATTCAGTGCATCAGCATTCCACAACGGAGAATTCGTTGACCTAACGGATGCTAACCTTCGCGGTAAATGGAGTGTCGTATGTTTCTACCCTGCAGACTTTACATTCGTTTGCCCGACAGAACTCGAAGATCTCCAAAACCAATACGAAACCCTCAAAGCGCTTGACGTTGAAGTTTACTCTGTCTCAACAGATACGCATTTCACACATAAAGCATGGCACGAAACATCAGAAACAATCGGTAAAATCGAGTACGTCATGATCGGTGACCCATCACACGTCATCTCACGTAACTTCGAAGTCTTGAACGAACAAGATGGTCTTGCTGACCGCGGTACGTTCATCATCGACCCAGACGGCGTCATCCAAACAGTTGAGATCAACGCAGGCGGTATCGGTCGCGATGCAAGCACGCTCGTCAACAAAATCAAAGCAGCACAATACGTACGTAACAATCCAGGCGAAGTCTGCCCAGCGAAATGGGAAGAAGGCTCTGCAACACTCACACCAAGCCTTGACCTCGTCGGAAAAATTTAAGGAGCGGATTCGCGATGGCTTTAGCACCAGACATTAAAGCACAACTCGCGCAATACCTCGAGCTTCTCGAAGGCGATCTCGTCCTAGCGGTTAGCGCTGGGACAGACGCCGTCTCGCTTGAGATGAGCGCACTCGTCGAAGAGATCGCAAGCATGACACCACGCATCTCCGTCGAGCAGGCAAGCCTTCCCCGGACACCAAGTTTCACAGTCAACCGTGTCGGTGAGACAAGCGGCATCACGTTCGCGGGAATCCCACTCGGTCATGAATTCACGTCCCTCGTTCTCGCTCTGCTACAAGTCAGCGGTCGAGCACCGAAGGTCGATGCGGACGTCATCAAGCAGATTCAAGGCATTCAAGAAACGTACCACTTCGAGTCGTACATCAGCTTGAGCTGCCACAACTGTCCAGATGTCGTACAAGCATTGAACGTCATGAGCGTCCTCAACCCGAACATCAGTCACACGATGATTGATGGCGCGGCATTTAAGGAAGAAGTCGAACAAAAAGAGATCATGGCTGTTCCGACGGTCTTCGTCAACGGCGAAGCATTCGGTAACGGACGGATGTCACTCGAAGAAATCTTGGCGAAGCTTGGCACAGGTGCCGATGCTTCTGATTTCGCTGATAAAGATCCATACGATGTCCTCGTCGTCGGTGGTGGTCCAGCTGGATCGAGTGCTGCCATCTATGCAGCCCGTAAAGGCATCCGGACAGGAATCGTCGCAGAACGCTTCGGTGGACAAGTCATGGATACGATGAGCATCGAAAACTTCATCAGCATGAAGTACACGGAAGGACCAAAACTCGTCGCAAGTCTTGAGGAGCACGTCAAGGAATATGGCATCGATGTCATGAACCTGCAGCGGGCAACTCGTCTTGAGAAGAAAGACCTCCTCGAGCTCGAGCTTGAGAACGGTGCTGTCTTGAAGACGAAGAGTTTGATCCTTTCAACAGGTGCACGCTGGCGTAACGTTGGTGTCCCAGGCGAACTCGAATTCAAGAACAAAGGCGTCGCCTACTGTCCACACTGTGATGGTCCGTTGTTCGAAGGAAAACGTGTCGCAGTCATCGGTGGCGGAAACTCAGGGATCGAAGCAGCCATCGATCTCGCGGGAATCGTCAAGCATGTCACGGTCCTTGAATTCGCACCGGAACTAAAAGCGGATGCTGTTCTTCAAGAACGCCTCGCTTCGCTTCCGAACGTCACGGTCGTCGTCAACGCACAGACGAAGGAAATCACAGGAACGGACAAAGTGAACGGTATCACGTACATCGAGCGCGAAACGAACGTCGAGCGTCACGTTGAGCTCGAAGGTGTCTTCGTCCAGATCGGTCTCGTACCGAACACGGACTGGCTCGGTGAAACGGTGAGCCGTAACAAGTTCGGTGAAGTCCAAGTCGATCGCCACGGCGCAACGAACGTACCAGGCGTTTTCGCTGCAGGAGACTGCACAGATAGCGCGTATAAACAGATCATCATCTCGATGGGATCTGGTGCAACAGCTGCACTGGGTGCTTTCGATCACTTGATCCGGAATTAAACGAAAAGAGCGAAACTCAAACGAGTTTTGCTCTTTTTCTATTTCAATAGTAGATTTCACCAACGGATGAACAATGAAATTCTTTTGTGATGTGGTGCTTTGTTAAGATGCCTTGCTTCGCGTATGTACCACTGACCGTTACGACCATCGTTTGTCCTGCATCGATTGGTCTACCGACAAATTCAGTTTGCGTCCATCTTCCATCATCGATCGCAAGAGACGTCATCGAAAAGACATCGGATAATCGTTGGCGTTTACTCTGTTCCAAGAGTTCTGTCTCGAAATTCCCGATAATCCGGACTTCGTTTCCACGTTGCGTGCGTTCGAGCGTCCGTTCACTATCCCACTCGAAGCTCGTTTGGACACGTAACGGCTTCAACCGTTTGACTGCTCGTTCCTGAAAACGTTTCGGCGAAACCCAGTCCTCGTCTGCGAATTGATTTGCTGCAAGCAACGTGACGTCCGCATTTTCATGTGTCCGATTTATTTTCTGCACGATTTTTTCATATGCCGCGTAATAACGTTGATGTTGTGTCGTCTGGTCCTTTGCCTCCGATATGACTGGTGACAATGAAGCGAATAAAAAAACAGCTGTCGCGATCTGATATTTCATTAACTTCCCCTTCCTTTCGCTGTTCATTGTACAGAAAAAACAAAAAGTAGATTCAAAAACGACAACCGTTTTGGAGATTTTTTCATTTAAGACTGTATGAATAGATTAAACTCTTTTGGAATTAAGAACGAATGACGACTTTTTAGTCAATCTGACCCCTATAAATAATTCAAAGTTGACACTTTTGACTAGTCCAGTCATCTGATAGATTAAAGCTATCTTAAAATCTATCATAAAGAAGGTTAGCCACATGCAAAAAGCAGCACCGTATTCTAGCACTCGTACTCGCCAGCTCGTCATCACTGCGATGTCAATCGCACTTGTTCTTGTCGCGACACTATTCATCAATATCAAATTGCCAATCGCTTCAAGCGGTGGTCTCGTTCATATGGGAACAGCGATGCTCTTTCTCATCGCGATTTTATTCGGTCCACGGACAGCACTGATTGCCGGAGCAATCGGCATGGGATTATTTGATCTTATCAGTGGATGGACACTCTGGGCTCCATTTACAATCGTAGCTCGAGGACTCCAAGGATATATTGTCGGGCGTATCGCCTGGTCTTCGCGATACAAAGGAGACAATCCAGGCTTAAATATTTTCGCAATGATTGTTTCTGCTCCCGTCATGCTTGCTGTTTACTATGTTTGTGAAGGTATCCTTTACAGCAACTGGGTCGCACCAGTCGCTTCAATTCCAGGAAACATCACACAAAACGTCGTCGGAATCCTCGTTGCGATTCCAGTCGGGATTGCACTGAAGAAAACACGTTTCTTCCGTAACTTCCGCTAAATCAAAACACCGTCCGGCTCCTTGTGGAGTCGGACGGTTTTCGTTTAGCGAATCGGTTGACCTTGTTCAAGCTCGAGCGTTTTAGCTGTTTCGGCATGGATCTGTTCGAACAGCTCCGGATTTTCAACGAGTGAGATCCCGTAAGACGGAATCATCTCCTTGATTTTTGCTTCCCACACCGGTAATTCGGACGGGAAACATTTCGCGAGTACTTCGAGCATGACGGGAACTGCTGTTGAGGCACCTGGTGACGCCCCGAGTAAGGCAGCGACAGATCCGTCGGCTGCACTAATGACCTCTGTTCCGAACTGGAGTGTCCCTTTTCCTTGTGGTGTATCCTTGATGACTTGGACACGTTGACCAGCGACGACGACATCCCAGTCTTCTGTCTTCGCATTCGGAATGAACTCTCGTAATTCGTTCATCCGTTGTTCCGTCGACAAGAGGACTTGTTCGATCAGATACTTCGTCAATCCCATCTCTTTAGCTCCCGCAGCAAGCATCGTCAAGACGTTGTTCGGTTTGACAGACGCGATCAAATCAAGATTTGATCCTGTCTTTAGGAACTTCGGTGAGAAGCCAGCAAACGGTCCGAAGAGGAGTGATTTCTTCCCATCGATGTATCGTGTATCTAAGTGCGGTACTGACATCGGCGGTGCTCCGACTTTCGCTTTTCCGTAGACTTTCGCATGGTGCTGTTCGATGATCTCAGGATTTTTACAAACGAGGAATAAACCACTGACCGGGAAACCACCGATTTGCTTCGATTCCTCGATGCCTGTTTTTTGGAGCAACGGCAGACTACCGCCGCCACCTCCGATGAAGACGAACTGCGCCGTATGATGCTCGATCCGGTGATCGCGCTCATTCTTCACTTTGACTTCCCAACCCCCGTCAACACGCTTCAAATCCTCGACACCATGCTGATAGTTGATCGCTACATCGTGTTGTGCGAGATATTCAAACAGGATTCGTGTCAACGCACCAAAGTTGACGTCCGTTCCTGAATCGATTTTTGTCGCAGCGATCGGCTCTGGTGACGTCCGACCGTTCATGATGAGTGGAATCCACTCGGCTAATTTCGCTGGATCCTCTGAATATTCCATTCCCGCAAACAACGGATTCGCTGATAGCGCTTCCAATCGTTTTTTCAGGAATTCGACGTTTTTCGTTCCTTCAACCATGCTCATATGTGGAATCGGCATGATGAATTCTTTCGGATTCGGCAAGACACCTTCCTTGACGAGATGCGACCAGAATTGACGTGACAGTTGGAACTGTTCGTTTACTTTGACCGCTTTACTGATATCGATCGAACCATCGGCATTTTCCGTCGTATAGTTCAGTTCGCATAGTGCGGCGTGACCTGTTCCTGCATTGTTCCACTCGTTCGAGCTCTCTTCCCCGGCACTCGCGAGTTTCTCGAATACCTTGATGTTGATCTCAGGCGCGAGTTCTTTTAATAAGACCCCTAACGTCGCGCTCATGACTCCGGCACCAATTAAAATAACGTCTGTTTTTTTAGGCATACTGCTCATGATATCCTTCCTATCCCCGTTGATATTATGGACTACCTGTCATGAAAAACTTCCCCCTCATGACGACAACTTACCTTTCCATTATAACCCTATCATAGCTTGCACAGAAAGGAACTTCTTTTACATTCAGAAATGTGTAAAAGCGACGATTCAGGTAAGAAGATTTTCGTCAGCCGGCATACAATCAGGCATGACTTTGACGAAAAACGGTAATCATATAACGAAAGTAAAAGGAGGAACACTCATGGCGACACGCTGGATATTCGGCAATCAATTGAATCACGATCTCCCTTTATTGAAGGAAGCAAACAAACAAGACGACGTCATCCTGATGGTCGAAGCGACCTCACGCTCCAAGTGGAAGACGTACCATAAACAAAAACTTGTCCTCGTCTTCTCAGCGATGCGACATTTTGCGGAAGAACTGCGCGAAAAAGGCTTCACCGTCGATTACCGGGAAGCTGATTCGTTCGATCAGGCATTTAAGGCGCACCGGAAAGATCATGATCCGGATCATGTATTCTATACGGCGATCACGGACGAACCGATGCGAAAGGCGATGCACAAGTGGCAAGACGCTTTACCGAAGAAAATCAAGGTCGAGGTCTGTTCCGACGTGCCGTTGTTTTTACTGACACAGGAAGAAGCGGTCGAAGCAATCGGCGACAAGCCCTACAAGATGGACCGTTTTTATCGCAAACTGCGCAAGGAACGAAACGTTCTCATGAACGGATCCAAACCGATTGGTAGAAAGTGGTCGTTTGACGCCGAGAACCGAAAACCGGCGAAGTCCGGGACGACGTTCCCCGATCCGATTCAGTTTCGTCCCGATCGCATCACAAAGGATGTCATCGACAAGGTCGAACGTGATTTTTCCAATCATCCGGGAGCACTTGATTCCTTCCATTGGCCCGTCACGCGCAAGGAAGCGACGCGGGCTCTTCATCGTTTCATCGAAGAACGACTTGAGACGTTCGGAACGTATCAAGACGCCATGCTGACCGGTGAAGATACGTTATCGCATTCGCTCTTATCAGCAGCAATCAATCTCGGATTGCTGACACCGGAAGAAGTCATTCGTCAAGTCGAGGCCGCCCTTGAAGATCAAGATGCTCCGCTCAATGCGGTCGAAGGTTTTATTCGACAAATCCTCGGCTGGCGCGAGTACATGCGTGCCGTCTACCTAGCCGAGATGCCAGACTATGCTTCCGTCAATGCGCTACGTCATGAAGTGGATTTACCTGACTTTTTCTGGACCGGGAAGACGAAAATGAACTGTGTCGCTGAATCGTTACGTCCTGTTGTCGAGCATGCGCACAATCACCATATCCAGCGCTTGATGGTGCTCGGGAACTTCGCTAATCTGTTTGCGATCTCGCCGCAACAGACGGCAGATTGGTTCAACGAGATGTACATCGATGCCTATGACTGGGTCGTCTTACCGAACGTCCTCGGGATGGCGCTTCATGCTGATGGCGGAACGTTATCGACTAAACCGTACATCGCTTCGGCGAATTACATCCATAAGATGAGTGATTATTGCAAGGGATGTCCGTTCCATCAAAAGGACATGCTCGGAGAGGATGCTTGTCCGTTTAACGCCTTGTACTGGGACTTCATCGACCGGCACGAAAAACGGTTCGCTGATAATCAGCGGATGTCGATGATGTATCGGCAATGGGGAAAGCGCGATGCGGACAGCAAACGCGATATTCGAAAGAAAGCGAAAGCACTTCGAAAACAACTGCAGGACGGTGCTTTCGATACACCATAAATCAAGCCGGTCGGATTAGATCCGACCGGCTTGTTTTGGCTTACGCACTTTTTTGATTAGCTGCTTGTTGTTTCTTTTTCCGGAGGTGATACAGTCCGAATAGTCCGAGGAACCAGACCGGTGTCAGCAACAAGGCTGGGCGTGTATCGTCAGCAAACAGCATGACGACGAGAATGACTGCAAACAATCCGAGCACGAGGTAATTGACGAGTGGTGTCAATGGTGCTTTGAATGTCGACGCCGCATGCAATTCCGGATTTTGTTTCTTGTACCGGAGATGACAGACGAGGATGACACCCCAAACCCAGATGAAGCAGATCGCACTGATCGTCGTAACGATACTGAACGCTTGTCCTGGTAACAGTTTACTGAGCAAAGCACCGACTGAGACGACGATCGTTGAGACGAACAAGGCGTTTGCCGGGACATGGTTTTTATTCAACTTCGAGAACTTGTTCGACGCTTGCTGTTGATTTCCCAGGTTATACAGAATCCGGCTCGTCGAGAACATTCCGCTGTTACACGCAGAAGCAGCAGACGTCAGTACGACGAAGTTGATGATTCCTGCTGCGAGCGGAATCCCAATCAGACTGAACGTCTTGACGAACGGGCTCTCTGTTGCACTTAATCCTGTCCATGGGTTGATCATCAATAGGACGAGTAAGGCACCGACATAGAAGAATAAGATCCGAAGTGGAATCTTATTGATTGCGGATGGAATGTTCTTCTTCGGATCTGCTGTCTCTGCTGCGGATACCCCGACGAGCTCAACGCCAACATAAGCGAAGACGACCATTTGGAACGATAGCAGGAATCCTGTAATTCCATTTGGCATCCAACCGCCATGTGACCAGAGATTCGAGACCGTCACCGGACCCGCGTCTGTTTTAAACCCAATCGCGAGCAAGACGATTCCGACACCAATCAAAGCAAGGATTGTCACGACCTTGATCAAGGCAAACCAAAACTCGAGTTCACCGAACAATTTAACGGTCAACAAGTTAAATCCAAGTAAAATCAAGAGAGCAAGAACGGCTGGAATCCATTGCGGGATATCAAACCAATACTTGACGTAAAGACCGACAGCGATGATGTCTGCCATCGCTGTCATGATCCAACAGAACCAATACGTCCAACCGGTCACGAACGCGGCACGTGGTCCGAGATAATCTTCTGCGATGTCTGTGAGTGACTGATAACCTGCTTTTGACAATAACAATTCCCCAAGTGCCCGCATGACGAAGAAGATCGCGATCCCGACGAGTAAGTAGGCAAAAATGATCGATGGTCCGGCGAGTTGGATCGCTTTTCCTGATCCTAAAAATAACCCTGTTCCGATCGTTCCACCAATGGCAATCAACTGTACATGACGATTCGATAAATCCCGCTTTAATCCTTGCTGTTCCAAACCTGAACTCCTCCTTGTGATGGTTTCTCTACGCTTCAGACCGTTCTGTCGGTCCTGAAAAAGAAAAAAGAGACTGGACGAATGTCCAATCTCAACAAAATCAAAGGAATAACCCATACACGCCACTATGACATTCCATGAATGCCCGTCGCTGCATGTGATTACTCTTCTGTCCGTTTGCCTGAGATTGTGAACCCTTCGGCGCCGTGTCGACACGGTCTCTCCAGAAGCTGCTCCTGCCATAGTGTGACCCATGACAATCATAGCTTTCTCTTTATTTGATTATCCGATGCGTCGCTGCATCGATGAATTGTTTCTAATTCTAGTAATCTCGACAGCGTTTGTCAACGCCTTTTTCAAAATGCTTTTTCAATCTATGAAAAGGACTTTACCATCTTTTCCAGAAATCATACAGCACGACTTGATCACGAAAGGATGAAACATTCATGTCGACGATTTACTTGATTCGCCACTGTGAAACGACTGGTCAAGCACCGGAAGCCCCGTTAACACCTCGTGGAGAAGAACAGGCGCAACGACTGTGTACGCAGTTATTTGAGCTTCCGATCACACATCTTATTTCGAGTCCGTATCGCCGAGCGCTCGACTCGATTCAACCACTTGCGACTGCTCTGAAACTACCCGTTGCACAAGAAGATGACTTAAAAGAACGACGGTTAAGTGCCGTTCCACTTGACGATTGGCAGGATCATCTTCGTCTAACGTTCATCGATCCAGACTATACGTGTCCTGGTGGTGAATCTAGCCGGATAGCAACTAAGCGCATCACGCGTGTCGTTGAAAAAGCGTTGCAACAGCATGATGGTTCCATTCTCGTGACACATGGGAATTTGTTATCTTTATACTTGCATTCGATTGACCCTACTTTTGGATTCGAAGAAAGTTTACAGCTGAAGAATCCAGATATTTTTAAGGTGACGCAAGTAGATGATGTAATATCTTTTCAACCAATCGATCTATACTAACGGAGCCTGACTAAAGTACGCATAACGCTTCAACTCTAATACGGTTTGTTCAAAATTAATTTTTTGATCATCAAAGACTTGTATGTAATCGGGGCGTTGTGCAATCGTCATCGTTTTTCCACTACGAACACTTTTTGGTCGACTTAAATTCAACTCATTTTTTTGAGAATACTCCAATAATGCTTGCATACAGTGATCTCGATACTCTCTTATATTTTGACTATCAGCAGCTTCTACCTTTGCTTTTAACATTGATTCTTCTAACTGCCAATAGTGCGGTTGACTATCGTCTCCTTTCCACCAGAATGCCCAAAATCCTCCACGTGCATTTTCAACGCGTCCCCATTTTCCGTTCTTCAATTCTTTTTGCAGATCTCTATAGAATCCTTGCCAAGAGAAAGAATTCCATTCGGTGATTGGTAGTGATTTATAAGATTCGATCGAGGTGTCGATCTGCTTGAGATACTTAAGATAATCGTTCAAAATATCATTGGTCGTCGAAGTATGAAGGCCGCTCAGTACTTCGATCATCTTCGTTCGCGTAAATATTTGATATCCTGCTTCTGTCACGCCGGAGTAGTCGCCTTGTTCTACGATTTTGTAATAAATCGGTATCGGCTTCAAATACCATGTTTCGGGGTGAGTTTTGACCATTTCTAGATATCGACGTAATTGATCTGAATGATGACTCGTAAATACTTTGTCCTCAATCATAATGGCATATTTCTCATTGATGATCGCTAATATATCTAGACTATTGAACTGTCTTTTAATACACACACTTTGAATCGATTCGTTTAACTGGCAATTATGAAGATCAAAAACTTCTTTAACAAATACATTCGCAATCGTATGGAGTTGCGGATCGTGACTTCGTGCTCCTTCTTCCGCCCACTTCAATAACCAACATAGAAAAGCGTCTTGTGATAACTCACTTGTGGCATAATCAAAAATATTAGGTTTCAAATGAATACCTCCTTTTATTACAATTATAACCATTTAATTTCCTTTTATTATTCATTTGAAGAATAATAACAAACTCTACTCATTCAATTTGCTTATAGATTTCATAAGAACTATCTATTTTACTTCCCTTCGGAACGGCTTTATATTGAATGAATTGATAATAAAGTTAAGTAGTTTTCGATTCAGGTATGAAGCGGAACTTCAGAAAAGAAGGGATTTTTATGTCTACCACAAAAAAAGGCTATTTCATGATGATCGTCCTCTGGTTCGCCTATGCGACCTTCGCCATGAACTGGGTCGCGGGTTCATCGTTGACGCCACAAATAACGGCGCATTTCTTCGGTAATCAGACCGTTGACCCCCTCATCTCACAACTCGTCAACTATTCGATTACGACGGCGCGTGTCTTCGCCAACATTCTCGCCGCGCTCATCTTGATGAAGCTCGGTCCGAAAAAAGCACCGTTGCTCGCACTGTTGTTCCTGATGATGTCGATCGTCGCCATCTATCTGCCGAACTACTGGGCGTATACGGTCGCTCGCATGGTCATGGGACTCGGTGGTTCAATGGTCATCGTCTACATGAACCCGGTCGTGACACGTTACGTCCAAGATCCGGCTGAAAAATTACGGATCAACGCCTTCAACACTGTTTCCTATAACGTCGGTGCATTCGTCGTGTCACTCTTGTTCACCTTGTTTGCCGATCAATTCGTCAGTGACTGGAAACTGACGTTGACGATTTTCGCGAGTCTGACAGCGATTCTCTTCTTCGCATGGTGGATTGGTAGTGAGTCGTTCGAGTTGAACGATGCTGCGGACGCGGACGAAACGCCTTACGGTTATGGAGATGCTGTCCGCGATCCGTTCCTCTGGAAATATGCGGTTGCCTTCGGCGGTTTCTTGACGCTCTATATCTTATCGCTCGTCGGCTTGAAACCTGTGTTCGATACGTATACGCAGTTGAACGGTTCGCTCGTCAACCTGTTGGTCTCAGGTGCCGGAATCGTCGGAACGTTCGTCGGTCTACGGATCGGTAACAAAGGAACACCTCGTAAACCGATTCTGTTGATCAGCGGGACGGTCATGATCGCGAGTTTCCTCGTCACCGTCTTGTTCGGAAACATCTCGCCACTCGTTTCGTATGTCTTTGCGTTCATTTCCGGATTTGCGATGTACATCCAGTATCCGATCTTCATGAACTTGGCACACGAACGAAAAGGGATGACACCGCAAAAGATTACCGTCTTATTCGGTCTCTTCTGGGCGATTGCTTATGCGACGCAGACGATCTTTACGATCATTTGGAGTTACGCACTCGGACATGCGGGATATACGGTCTCGATGATCGTCTTCTTCCTCTGCTGTTCCGTGTATCTGTTCTTCACGTTCTTCTTACCAGAAACAAAACCAAAACGGACGGATGCACTTCGAAAATCCGCTTAATCAAGCAACAAGCCCTTCCGAATCACCGGAAGGGCTTGTTTTTTATGCCTCGTTATGCGCGCCGTAACTATGACGAAGAGCAAATAACAGCCGAATCAATGATTCATGATAACCGATGAACCATCCTTCTTCGATCCCGTTAACGATCGCTTCTTCTGTCATCCAAGCGACGCGTTGGACTTCTTCTTCCTGCAGCGTCAGCGTCGTCAAATCCACTTCCTGCTCGACGAGATAATAATCATCAAAACCGATCTCAAACGGAATCGTCAGATGGGGACGGATGCCTGTGAAATCGATATCGAGTCCAAGTTCTTCCGACAGTTCCCGTTGTGCTGCCATCTGACTCGTATCCCCACTGATCGCACTGCCCCCGACCGTCACATCCCACATGTTCGGCCAACCAGATTTGAACGGTTGCCGTTGTTGGACGAGCATCTCTCCTTTGGCGTTAAAGACACAGACATGAATCGTCATGTGATAATCGCCGGCTGTATGTGGCGTTCCCCGTTGCCAGAGCCGTCCTGTTTTCTTACGATCTGCTGTGTATACGTCCCACTGTTCCATTCTAAATCCTGCTCCTTTTTAATCAATGAAAGATGTAGAGTTCGAACTTTCCTCCGCCTTGACGCAATCAATCGCGACGACGAGGGCGATCAACAATTCTTCCATCGCTTCATCTTCGACTTCAATGATGTACTGATCGGTCCAAGAGATCCATTTCTTCTGCACGCGACCAATTCGTTGTCCTTGTTGTAAGACCTCAAAATCAACATCCCACCAGTCGCCCGTTACTTCGAACTGATCCGAGTTGATCGTATAACGGTCCTTGAAGAACGTGAACTCTTTAATGATCTCAAACGATTGCCCTGCTGCTTCGACATAAAAGACCGGTCGGAAACTGAACGTCTTCTTCGTGATTTCCGCGACTTCCTCTCCATCTCGGTTCGTCACGCTGAATGACTTCGGAAGTTTCATAAAACTTCCCTCGATGTGATAGGCGTCGTGCCCTGCCTCGTCTTGAATCGAGAATCGTCCACGTAAACTGAACGCTTTTTCTTTCATATAGAGTGTATGCATACCGGTCTCCTCCTTTAATGTATAAGTTCATTTACGCGATCACCGACGGAAAAGATTCAATATCTGGAAATTATCGTTTGTATCCGAACTTTCAGTGGTATCAACTTACATACCACGAATCTACGGGAAAGAAGGAATTTTGATGTCTATCAATACGATTGTTCTCTTCATTTTACTCGCCATCGCCCTGTTGATCATCCTTGTCCCACCGCTTCTCTTTTGGCACGTCTGGCGCGCTGATCGTCGCCAGCAAGAACACGCGGTCCTGCGAAACTTCCCTGTCCTTGGAAAAATGCGCTATATCCTCGAGAACATGGGACCGGAACTCCGCCAATACTTATTTCTCAACAATAACGAAGGGAAACCCTTCTCCCGTAATGAATACAAGACGGCCGTCCTTTCCGGCAAATATCAAAGTCGGATTCTCGGTTTTGGATCGGAACGTGATTTTGAAGAAGCCGGTTTTTATGTACAAAACGCCCTCTTTCCAACGAATCGTCAGGAATTACGCATCGACCAGTCGGAACGTGTCGACACACACATCTATCAGATTGACCGCGATGAACTATTTACACGTAAAGAACATCTCGTTGCGAAGCAAATTTCACCGTATCTCTTGAAAATGGAGGATGCACCAGTCATTGGCGCAACGACATGTCGACACCCTTATCAAATCCAAGGACTGATTGGTCAATCAGCAATGAGTTTTGGAGCGCTCGGTGACCGTGCCATTACCGCGCTCTCGATCGGACTGGGTCGCGCCAAAGGGAGCTGGATGAATACCGGTGAAGGCGGGCTGTCTGACTTTCATCTTAAAGGTGACGTCGACATCATCTGTCAGATCGGTCCCGGTCTGTTCGGTGTCCGAACGGAAGACGGTGATTTTTCGTTCGATGAGTTCCAGAAAAAAAGTGAGTTACCGCAAGTCAAAGCCTTCGAACTCAAGCTCGCTCAAGGAGCTAAAACGCGCGGTGGTCACCTCGAAGGATCAAAGGTAACAGAAGAGATTGCCGCTGTCCGGAAGGTCAAAATCGGTGTCGGAATTGACAGTCCGAACCGGTTCAACGAATTCACGACACCAGAGACGATGCTCGACTGGGTCGAACGTCTACGTGAGATCGGCGGAAAACCGGTCGGAATCAAAGTCGTCGTCGGTAATCTCGAAGACATGCGGCAGTTGATTGCTTATATGAAAGAATCCGGACGTCACCCGGACTTTATGACGGTCGACGGAGGTGAAGGAGGGACAGGCGCGACGTTTCAGGAACTCGCGGATGCTGCTGGTCTACCACTCTTTTCCGCCTTACCGTTCGTCCATCAACTCCTGACGGAAGCTGGTTTACGCGACAAGGTCAAAGTGTTTGCGTCCGGTAAGCTGATCAGTGCCGATAAGATTGCGATTGCTCTCGCTCTCGGTGCCGACTTCGTCAATATCGCACGTGGTCTGATGTTTAATGTCGGCTGTATCCAAGCGCAAGTTTGTCATACGAATCACTGTCCGGTCGGTGTCGCGACGACCGATCCGAAGCTGCAAAAGGCGCTGATCGTCGACGAAAAAAGTTTCCGCGTGACGAACTACATCATTTCGTTACGAGAAGGTCTCTATAACCTGACAGCGGCAGCAGGACTCGTCTCGCCGACGGAACTTCGACCCGAACACGTCATCTATAAGGACGAAGCCGGACACCTGATTCCGGGACCGGACTGGATGACACGGCATATGATGGATCGCTCTCTTTCCTCACGGTAACGAATAGCACTCACTTGCACTTTTTAGCCAGAGCGCTTAAAGTGTATAGTTGATGAAATTCTTTAACCACACATGTGCATTACCTTAAGGAAAGGGTTTAATATACTATGAAAAAGAACTTTTGGCAGGACTTACCACGACCATTTTTCGTCTTAGCACCGATGGAAGACGTCACCGACGTCGTCTTCCGCCACGTCGTCGCAAAAGCGGCGCGTCCGGACGTCTTCTTCACGGAATTTACGAATACAGAAAGCTATTGTCATCCGAAAGGCAAGCAGAGCGTCCGCGGACGTCTCGAGTTCACGGAAGATGAACAACCAATGGTTGCTCACATCTGGGGGGACAAACCAGAATATTTCCGCGAAATGAGTATCGGCATGGCAGAGATGGGCTTTAGCGGGATCGACATCAACATGGGCTGTCCCGTCCATAACGTTGCTGTTAACGGTAAAGGCTCCGGTTTGATCAATCGTCCGGAAGTCGCAGCTGAACTGATCCAAGCTGCAAAAGCGGGCGGTCTCCCGGTCAGCGTCAAAACGCGTCTCGGTTATACGAAGGTCGAAGAGTGGCACGATTGGTTGCGCCACATCCTCGAGCAAGATATCGCGAACCTCTCGATTCACCTCCGGACACGTAAAGAGATGAGTGCCGTTCCAGCGCACTTCGAATTGATTCCGGAAATCAAGAAGTTACGTGATGAAATCGCACCACAGACGTTACTGACGATCAACGGGGATATCAACGATCGCCAACACGGTCTTGAACTCGTCGAGAAATACGGTGTCGACGGTGTCATGATTGGTCGCGGGATCTTCCACAACCCGTTTGCGTTCGAAGTCGAGAAAAAAGAACATTCGAGCCAAGAACTCCTCGATTTGTTACGTCTCCAGCTCGATCTGCACGATCATTACTCGGCTCAATTCGAGCCCCGTCTCTTCAAGCCATTACGCCGGTTCTTCAAGATTTACGTCCGCGGATTCCGTGGCGCGAGTGAACTGCGGGTCAAATTGATGGAGACGAACTCAACGGACGAAGTGCGTGCCTTACTCGACGCCTTCGTTGAAGAAGAAGGAATTCACGAGGTCAACTCGTTTTCAATTTAACAACAAAGCACGCCTCCTCGTCTTGAGGAAGCGTGCTTTTTTCGTATCACCAGTGTTCGATAGTTTGACGTGTATCTGCACACCATTGTTCAAAGTCAGACTGATGCGTCAGCAACAGAAAACGTCGTTTGCCGAGTCGCCGATCGAGACGTGCGATGCCACGGATGAAAGGATGTGGATGAACGAGCGCTTGTTCAAAAGGAAGATTCGGATACTGTAACAAGTCTTGCTGCATCTCATAGTTCTCTAGATATCCGTCCTGTTTGACCTGTCGTTCGATCTCAGTGGATAACGCATGCGACTGCTTCAACCAGTCGGACTGCCATAACGATCCGGCTGGTTTTTCCGGTAGCTGTGCAGCTTGTAATGCATAACGCCGCTCGACTTCCCGCTCGAAGTGAAAGTCGTCTGCTCCGAGAATCTCTTCTCCGTCAAACGTCACCCAAACGCGACTAGGACTATCTTGAATCCGGTAGACAGCTGCATGAAAAGCAATCCGTCCCTGTAACGACGGGGCGAGCAGTTGCTCGACCCGTTTTTTGATGATGGAAAACTGCAAGCGATCCGTCCTTTCCGTCCGACTAATGTGATTAGCCGTTCTTCATATGAAACGATTCCGCAAGCGTAAACGTCAACTCTTTTAACTCCAGACCACCGAGTGCAAAGTAGAGTTTTAAATAGTTGTGCGGGTTGAAGACGAAGACATCCTTCGTCTGGCTGACCCACTCGCCGTTCGTTCCGTTGAAGGTAAAGGTCGCAACCGGCATGTTGTTCGCAAATAGTGTCACCGGCATCTGCGCCAGTTCACCGGCGTTCGAACGTGCCGTCAACGTGACCTGATACATCCCTGTCTCTTCTGCCGTGACAGCGAAGACATGACTACTGCCTGTCGTCGTCGTGACGTCCGTTAACGGGAAGGCATCTCCACTGATGAGGCGTTGGTGTGAGACCGCTTGCTCTTCAAGCGTCTCCTCTTCGACCGGTGCCCCGAGAACTTCGACCGGCGATCCTGTTCCCATCACACGGTCCATGACCGGTGAGCGTAACAGGAACTGACAAATGTTCGCAGCACTCCGCAGTAACTCGGAACGTCGAAGTGTTCCGTCAGCGAGAGCCGTCAACGTATCATCCTCGAACGGATTCGTTCCCGGTTCGCCGACGACCATATAGAGATCGTTTTGCGAACGGACCATCGTCGCCGTTTGCTGACGGTTTGCTTCCGTTCCTTCCGCATTGATCTTCGCCCACCAGTCGGTCATGACGATTCCATCAAAGCCCCACTCATCGCGCAAAATACGTGTGTTCTGATCATATAAGCCGGCAGTCCAGATCCCATTGACGGCACCGTACGTCGTCATGATCGAGTAGGCTTTCCCGTCCTTGACGGCCATCTCGAACCCTTTCAGGTACAACTCACGTAACGCCCGTTCTGATACGATCGAATCCAGATCGTGTCGGTGGAACTCTTGGTTGTTGGCACTGAAGTGCTTCAATGTTCCCGTCACACCAACCCGGTGCATCCCGTCGAGTTGTGCCACTGCCATTTTTCCAGTCAGATACGAATCTTCCGAGAAATACTCGAAGTTCCGTCCATTGAGTGGATGGCGGTGAAGGTTCATCCCGGGTCCAAGCAACGTATCAATATCGTTCTTCCGTAACTCAAGACCTGTCATCTCAAATAGATCGGCAATCAATGTTGTGTTGAACGTCGAGGCAAGCAATGTTCCGTTCGGTAACGAGAAGGCTTTCGTCCCGATGTCCATCCGGATTCCGGACGGACCATCCGCGCAGCAGCCTGCTGGAATACCGAGCGCTTCGAGTTCTGTCGTCACGCCACCGAAGGCGCCCGCCGTTCCCGGTGTGACGCGCGGTGAGTTCATCCCTTCCCCCCGGACGATCGCCGCGAGATCCGCATTCGTCAATTGATCGAGGAACGTCTCAAGCGTGACACGCTCTTCTTTGACGTCGCGTAACTTCCAACCGGCATCTTCCGTCTGCGTCCGTTCAACGGGACGCTCCTGTTGACGACGTTGTTCTGGATCGATCGTCCGCAGTGGTGTCGCTTCATACGTCACCGTATATCCCGTTTCGGTCGCTTGTGGTTTGATGCGTTCAAACGCCGTCACTGGTGCCATGTTCTCCGTTAAGACGTCCGTGACGTCAAGCGTCTCGACGAAATGGCTTGCGACTGGAACCGCCGACCGGACGTCCGTTCCGAGATAGAGCTGATACGTGCCAGGTTCGACGACATAAGACGACTTATGCCCGGTGACGCCACTATCGTCATAACTCGCAAATGAGGCAAACGGTACGACGAGTGTGAGAGATTCTTGCTCGCCTGGTGCGAGTTCTTCTGTCTTTCCGAACGTAACAAGTTGACGCGTCGGGTTCCCGAGTTGTCCCTGTGGTTTCTCGAGGTATCCTTGTACGACTTCCTTCCCACTCGTCTGCCCGGTATTCGTCACCGTCGCCGTCACCGTCCAAGCATCAGCTGACGTCGTCACGTCTGTCGTAAGGTCAAACGACGTATACGATAATCCATAACCGAACGGATACAAGACCGCTTCCGGTGCGAACGTCTCGAAGTAACGGTACCCGACATAGATGTCTTCTTGATACAACGCGCGATCAGCATGACCGAAGTGTGGTGTTGACGGATAATCATCGAGTGAACGGACGATCGTATCTGGTAATTTTCCGGACGGCGAGACGCGGCCGAGCAAAAGATCACTCAGTCCAGTTCCGCCTTCCATCCCTCCTTGCCACGCGTAAAGGACAGCACTTGGCGCCGTCTCTTCGACCCAGCGCATATCGATGATATTCCCGACGTTCAAGACGACCACAGTTTGTTTGAAGTGTGTCGTCACGAGTCGGAGCATCTCCTGTTCCGTCTCCGTTAAAAAATAACTCCCTGGATCCGCTGTATTGTCGCGGTCTTCCCCAGCCGTACGACCGATCATGATCAAGGCAACATCGGAGTCAAGCGCTGCTTGCTGAACGAGTGTCGCGTCAAGCGGCATCTCTTCTTGCGACCACGGCTCGGCTGCCCAGCCTTCACCTTGGTCAAACGGATGGTCTTCAAGCCACGTCTCGTACGCCTTGAGGACGTCTGCATTCAGCGTTACGTCTTCGCGTAGCATATCGAGCGGACTGACGACGTTCGTGACGTTGACCATTCCGCCTGATCCCGTACCGCTTTTATAGTAGTTGAACTGATTACGTCCGAAGACAGCGACCGTCGATGCGGGTTGTAACGGGAGTACACCATCATTTTGTAAGAGGACCGCCCCTTCCGCGACGGTTTGTCGAGCGAGTTTTGTATAGGCTTGCCAATCGAGCGTGTATGTCATGCGTCATCCACCTTTGTTAGTTAGTTTGAGAAAAAAGTCGTTTTAAGTCTTTCGCGATTTCGTCTAAGCTGTCCTCGGCTTGCGGATACAGACCGAGTTTATCAAGAAAGGCATGTTCCATCCCGCGGTACTGGAGATAGCGGGTCTTGACGCCGGCGCGTGCGAGCTTTTTCGCATACGCTTCCCCTTCAAGACGTAAGTAATCAAACTCTCCTGTAATGACGAGTGCCTCTGGTAGATCGTCGAGTGTCGCGAACAACGGAGAAATCCTCGGATCCTTTGCGTCACTTGTTTGAACGTACCACTGCTCGAGGACACCCTCTTCATCTTGCAGCGACAAAATGATCCGTTCGAGTAGCTCCGGTTCCGTTTGTCGGTCATACGCTTCAAGCGTCCAATCATATTCCGAATTCGGATGTTCGCCGACATTAACGACCGGATAATACAAGACTTGATAGCGGATATACGGCGTCGGACGCTCGCGGTCGAGCAAACAACAGACCGTCGCTAAGTTCCCACCGGCACTGTCACCAGCGACGGCGATTGCGCTAGGATCAATCCCAAGTCGATCAGCGTGTTCGACTGCCCAATCGATCGATGCATGACAATCCTCAAGCCCTGTCGGAAACGGATGCTCTGGCGCCAATCGATAACCAACGGACAAGACGGCGACGTTCCCTTTATCGGCTAATGCCTTACACGGATTCTCGACCGTCTCGAGCGTGCCCCCGAAAAAACCACCGCCATGAAAATAGACGACGAGCGGGAGTGGACGCGCCGCTTTCGGACAATACAGCCGTGCTTCGATCGTGGTACCGAGTCTTGGGATCGCGAGGACATCCGTTGAGATTTGCCGAGTCGTCACGTCTTCGTTGTCCCAGCCCATGCCGGCACGCGCGAGTTCGACTGGCGACGCCCCTTCTGGAATCGAGACCGATGGACGCTGCGTGAGGACGACCTCACGGACACGCGGATCGAGTGTTCCTGGAGTCGAGACGTCAGGAATCGGCTTATCGACGATCTCAAGTCCGTCTTGATGGATGGATGAACGATTTCGTAACGTCCGTAGTAAGTCTTGCATCGATGCGGTAGACAAATGAATCGCTTCCTTTCTAGTCAAACCGTTATCGAAAGCGCTTTCGGTAACAGTTAAAAAAATTTCGAATGCCTCTTTTTTAAAAAAGAGACCGCTTACATCACAATATACCTGTCTTTGACAGCAGAAGCAAATGTTTCACCTAAAAAAATCAGCGCAGTCGCCTGCGCTGATCCTCATCGTAATTGTTCTTGGGAAACGATCGTAAAGCCATCGATGACCGTGTCTTCCTCGACCTCGATCAACAGGCATCGTTTCCCTTGATAGTTGACTTGTTTGACGTACTTCAAGTCTTGCGGACTGATCGCGATATTTGCGACCTTCGTATTGATTTTAATCGATTTCGCTTCATAGTTCGGGACGATGTTACTTGCCTTCATCTCGTATGTCGGATCGTCAACGACCGTCTTGAACGCCCGTTCGACCTGCTCCGTGCTGACGTCTTCGACACCACTTGCCTTGAGCACACGCTCGACTTCTTGGACGTCGAGCATTGGCACTTCTTCCTCATCCTGATCCTCTTCGACGACGATCAACTGATTGATGTTTTCATAGACACCGGCTAACGTCTTCGTATCCATTGATTCACCGACGACCGATTTGACGATTTCCTCGAAGATCGCTTTATCCTCATCTGCCGTGACGATCGGTTGACCGTTCAAGACATTTTCAAGGAACCCGAAATCCGGTTTATTCGGCTTACCTGCCGCATACAAGACATGATTGACGTCTGCTGCATTGTCGGTGAAGGTCGGGAAGAGGAATCCACCAATTGGCGACGCCAGTTTGATGACCGGATTGATGAATAAGTTCGACTTGAATTCCCGTTCGACAAAATCAAAGACGAGCGATTGTTTCGGTAACTCCGTTAAGTTAAGGCTACCGAGGATGAACGGCGTCGTATAGACGTCGTCATTCGGATCGATCTCTGTCTCATCCGCTTGGCGCTTCGTCGTTTTATAGTATTGTCCGCGAATGAACGTGACGACGAGGTCATTCTCGTACTGGACGTCTTGAACCATCTTCAACGCCATAGTCTGCATCTGCTCGACCCAGTCCTCCGGCTCTTCCGCATACAGTCCTTCATAAAGGAGCTGTTGCGTATGACCCGTCTCTCCTTCTTCCGGATGGGTGAACTTGACCTCGAACAGCTTGACGTCGAGTTTTCCACCTAGTACTTTCTTGAAGTTCGCAAGAAACAGCTCCTGTTGTTCCGGATCAAGCAACGGAAACGGTCGGGCTTCCTCATGATAGATTTCGCTCGTCTCTTTTCGGATATAGACGTTGTAGATTTCATGGATTTTTAGTAAATCAGCATCCATCTTGAAGTGACGACGGATGTCGGCGATGTCTTTTTTATTCATGCATACCAGCTCCTCGAATCATTAAAATCCTGCTTCCTGAAAAGCGTACCATATGCGAGATGACCAGACATCTTTTAGAAAATCAATGCGCACGGAATGAATACGCGCGTGTGACAGGATTAACGATCTCATATTCATATTCTTGGTGGGCAGCGCGAGCTTGCGCGATGCAATTATCTAGTTCTTTTGTGTTGAAATAACGTTGCGCTTCCGTCAACGTGCCACTTACGACTAAAAAGATACCGCACACGATCAACCATCCTCTAATTCGTTCGTTCATTATGTAGTTTCCTTTCTTCTCCACCTAAATCCTAACATCAGACCCTTCTATATAATGACAAAAGTTTAATTTTAATAACATTTACACGATATTCATTTTTTCCTAAATAAGTGATGCCATACTAAAAATTGTGAAGGGTGTCTTCACATCATCTCGTCTCATACATAGGAGGAATGACACGTGTTCAAAGCCATCAAGTCCATCGTCATCACTACGCTCGTCTGCCTGACCGCTTTCCAATTCGATACGACGTCTGTTTCCGCGTTACCATCGGGCATCTCATCGAAAGCGACGGCCCAGTCTCAACTCGATGCCTTAACGGTTAAAACAGAAGGCAGCATGACCGGTTATTCGCGTGATTTGTTCCCGCACTGGAGCAGTCAAGGAGGCGGCTGTGATACACGACAAGTCGTCTTAAAACGTGACGCTGATTCATATGTCGGATCGTGCCCCGTTACATCTGGTTCTTGGTATAGTTACTATGACGGACTGACATTCACGAATCCGTCTGACCTCGACATCGATCATGTCGTACCGCTTGCGGAAGCATGGCGCTCAGGAGCAAGCAGCTGGACGACGACAACACGTCAAGCGTTCGCAAACGATTTGACAGGTCCACAATTGATTGCTGTCTCCGCAAGCTCGAACCGTTCAAAAGGAGATCAGGATCCGTCGACATGGAAGCCGACACGAGCAGGTGCGAGCTGCGCTTACTCGAAGATGTGGATCAATACGAAGAGCCGCTGGAACCTCAGCTTACAGTCGAGTGAAAAAACCGCCTTACAAACGATGTTGAACACATGTACATACTAAAAAGGAGTCGATTCGATGGAAACGAAAACCTCTACCTTTACCGCCACACATGGTGTCATGACGCAAGAAGTTGGTGTCATCAGCGGTGAACTCGAACTCCGGACGACCTGTCAGGAGGACGGAACGTTGGAACTGAAGATTGCTTATGTCGGGGCGATAGACGTTTATACGTTACCCGGCAGTTATCGTGTCCATGACGTTCGGGATCATGACGTCATCCATCAGATGCTCGTCAATGTACTAGAGCGAACATAATGAAAAACAGACGCTGTCCAAGTTAATAGACGGCGTCTGTTTTCGTTCTGTATATTCAAAATCAGATTGTCATTATTTACTAAAGTATGTGTTTTATCTGACGTTCTATCCGGTATAGTGAAAACAACGTCATTATCCTTTCGGGAGGAATACTTCATGCGAAACGTTTTGATTCCAACCGGCGTCATCTTAAGTGGTGCAGGTCTCTACATGGCACTAGAAAGTCACGTGCCTGCGTTACTCGTTACGGGTATCATCATGCTATTTGGTTGCGGTATCGGTATCATCACGAAAGAAAAGTCGGAGTAATCTATGGTCCAGTCAGGGGGATAACTTTGATTCAACAATTCATCAAGGAACAGCAGTCACACGCTACTATTGGCGGGTTTATCGCTAAGTCTGCCGACCCGATCCTCGCCCACGTCAATCCATCACGTTTACAAGACAACGATCTTGTACTATTGATTCAAGCTGATCAATCGATTGTTGTCTCTTTCGCTAATTCACAAGATCAATCAGGTTGGACGCCACTATCACGAGAGCAGATTCATCAATCAAAAAGTCTACTCGCACCGAAGACATGCTATTTCAAAATTAAGCACGGTGAATATGTCGGAACCTATTTGATTTCACCGGATTTGATTGTGAATGATCAGTTTAAGAAAGAAGCGGACTATATGAAATTTATAACAGTATAATAACTCAATAAAACTCAATCGAAATATTTTTATATTCATTCGATTTCAAAAAAGATGTTAGCAACTTTTGAGTAGATTGATCTGCTTTTTCTAAAAGTCCTTCACTTATCTTTTTCTTTTCCACCTTTTCTTTATTCTTACTTATGACATCGAACACAGTTTGCGTCGGATAGTCCGATAGGATGTTTCCCTTTACATCTTCTACCTCTGCTTTTTCGATTTCAGCAACATTATCGAGAATTCTAGCTTTCGGTACTCGTACAAGCATCAAATTTTTTTCTTTGTTATACGACACACTTGCTTTAGAAAGATCAGTTCCTGCTTTTAAATACCCAGAGTATTTGATGAGTTTTATCGCCTCAGCAAACTTTAAATCGGTGACTCCAAGTGAAATTTTTCTGTTCGTACGACTAACCACTACATCACTGTACTCATATTTTAAAGTGGCTAGCTCCGATAGCTCTACTATCTTTTCTTGGATCAGAGAGGTACTGGACCTTTTTTCAGTTTTTAGTTCGATTGGTTTGAATATAAAGAAAACAGCTAATCCTATCGTTACAATAGCTGCAATTGTAATTACGCTAGTAATAATTGTTCTTTTCAAAGTTTGTTCTCCTTAAAAATGTATTTTTTCCCTTTTTTAATTATACATTTTCAATAGTTAAATAATTAATATAAATTTTCATATAAAAAAACTCATAAAATTACTTGAGCAGTTTTGATGCATACTCTAAGTAGTTTTATGAGCTTTAAAATTTATTTAAATTTATAATTATTTTTTAACTATATAACATAATGTATGTGTTTTTGTATCGGTATCTTAATTCTTTACATTCTCGTTGCTCAGCTTCACCTCATAATTCTTTGATCTGTACGATTCATGAATTCTTCAATCTCCTGGACAGAAAATTGATTGCAATCTCCATAAATAGTGTGTTTCAACGCGGATGCAGCTGTTGCAAATGATACTGTATAATCAAAATCTCTGTCCGTCAGTAAACCATGTAATATTCCTGCTGAAAAAGCATCTCCACCACCAACTCGGTCAACAATAGGCGTAATATAGTGTTTTTTTGAAGTGTATAAAATTCCTTCATTCCACATGAATCCGGTTAAATAATTACGACTAGTTGATTTTATCTCTCTTAAAGTTGAATAAAACACCTTTATGTTAGGATAAAGTTTACTCATTTTTTCGTAATAATAGCGAATATCATCTTGTTTCGTTTTATTTTCTTCAATATCCAATAAATGAATGGCGTCTAATTTACCTGCAGAGCAATAATCAACAAGTGGGAGAAGTTTCTTTAATACCTTTTTCGCTTTAGAATGACTCCATAATTTAGCCCTATAATTAAAATCAAAGCTGATTTTTACTTTGCGTCTTTTTGCCTCTTCTACTAATTGTAATGTCAGCATAGTCCAACTACTAGATATCGCTGGTGTTATACCTGAAATGTGTAATAAATCTACGTTATTAAAAAGATTCTCCATTGACCATTCAAGTGTATTCATTTCTGCAAAACTTGAATTAGCTCGATCATAAATAACAGAAGATGTACGTTCTCCAATACCATCCTCTAAAAAATAGCACCCTAATCTAAATCCGCCAAATAATAAATCATCAGTTACCACTCCAAAATGCTGAAAATGTTTTTTAACAGCTAATCCCAATGCATTATCAGGAATTTTACTGGCGAAAGATACATCATGATTAAAGTTTGATAGGCTAACCGCAACGTTAGCTTCACTACCACCATAATTAACCTGAAATTGTTTACATTCACTTAATCTAGTATCTGTCTTAGTAGAAAGTCTTAGCATTACTTCACCTAAAGTTAAAACTCTCCCCATATTATTGTTCTCCTTTTATTTCTTTAAGTCGCTGTACATATTGTTTAGCTAAATTCGTTATTTTATCAAAATCTCCAGTTTTAGCAGGTGCTAATAAACTACCCCCTACTCCAATTGCCACGCTTCCATTAGAGAACCATTGGTCCATATTGTCTAAGCTAATACCACCTGTAGGCATGATATTCACTTGCGGTAACGGTGCTTTTATTGCACTTACATATCCAGGACTAAACATATTTCCAGGGAAAAGTTTTATTATGTCGACACCTGCTTTTAATGCTTCAGACATCTCTGTAATAGTAGTACACCCTGGAAGGTAAGGAACCTGATATAAATTACAACATTTTGCAGTTTCCCGATCAAAGAATGGACTTACAATATACTTGGCTCCAGCCAAAATAGCGATTCTTGCAGTAACTGCATCTAGAACACTTCCAGCTCCTATTATGACATCTTCGATATGTTCAGTTTTTTCTTTTATTTCCTGAATGATCTTTTCTGCATTTGGAATTGTAAAAGTTATCTCTAAGCCAGTAATGCCACCTTTTATAAGTGCTTCGCATATGTTAAGAGCTTCATTTTTTGAATCCGCTCTAACGACAGCAATGATACCTTTATCAATTATCTTGTTCAAAACTGCTAACTTTTTCATAAATTAATTCCTTTCATTTTGTCCAAGTAAGTACAGTAGAATGAGCAAAATTGTTTTTCGAATAGTTATAAATAAACAGAAGGATCAACCAATATCTTTTAGTGTGACATTATCCAAGGTGTTTTTAGTTTTAGACTTTACAGTAAAGTATGTAATAAGGAACGAAGTAACGATTGCGATTGTAATACCAATCAAAGCGTAAGAGAAATATGGACCAACATACGCTACTAAACTGACAATACTTGATAGGATATAACCGTAGATTTTAACACCCATAACAGCAAAAAATGTTGCTGCTAATGCGCTCCCAATCATACAACCTATAAACGCTTTTCGATTTTTGATTAGTACACCAAATAACGCAGGTTCTGTGATACCTAACAGAGCAGAAATAGTTGCCGAAACAATGATAGAACGCTCTGATTTACTAGTCGTTTTAAAGAACATTGCAAATGTCGCGCCTGCAATTGCCATATTTGTCATAAACATCATCGGCATTAACATGTCATATCCCTTGTCCGCAAAATTTTGAAGCGCAATTGGTGTCATTGCATGATGAACGCCAAAAACTATTTCAAGTGGTCTGAGACCACCCATTACAACTCCAGCTAAGATATTAGAGATACCAAATAATGAATCCACCATAAACGCTAAACCCTTACCTACATAACTTCCTAATGGTCCGGTCACGATCAATGCAAATGGTAGTCCAATAAGTAACGTGAAGGTTGGAGTAAATACAGTTTTTAATACATTAGGCATATATTTATCAACATTTCTTTGAATATAGCTTAGTGCCCATATTGACAAGATAATTGGTATGACATTACCCGCATAGTTAATAACAGGAACAGGTAGACCTATAAAATAAAAGTTACTTATTTCACCTAATTTAGCGGCATCGTTTAATGTTGGGTACATAAAACCAGCAGCAATAGCTATGGAGAGATACATGTTTGTTTTAAATATTTTCGATGCTGAGACTGCAATGAAAAATGGCAAGAAATAAAAGACACTACTTGCAATCAAATCTAGAATTTTAACTGTTTCAGTATCTAGTGATAGAACTTCTAATGCGATTAGCCCTGCTATAATTCCTTTCACCATTCCTGCTCCAGCGATAGCTGGAACAATTGGTCCAAATACGCCTGAAACAACATCTAATAAGCGAGAAAAAAGACTTTTTTTCTTTTGATTTCCATAGACTGTATCATGTTCTTCATCTTCCATTTCTAATTCCTCAGCTAATACAGAATAATATTTCTGTACATTAGTACCTACTATGATTTGATACTGATCGTTTTGTAACTGTTCACCAATAACACCTTTTAATTGCTTAATCTCATTAACTTCAATTAGAGAATCATCATACAAATCAAAGCGGAGTCTTGTCATACAATGCCATGCTTTTTTGATATTTTCTTTTCCACCTACAAATTTGATGATGTCTATTACAGTTTCTTTTTCTTTCATGATTTTTCGTCTCCTTGAGAAAAATTAATAGATACAACATCTTACATATAAAATTACAATTCGAATTGACATGCCAATGATAGCATGGAAAAAAGTTTTTTTGAAAGCGCTTCAAAATAGACCAAAAAAAACAATAAACCCATCGTTATCAACACTTTACAATCTTTTAAAGATCAAATTGGTACGGTAAATTTTCTTAAGTGATGTACTTCTCATACCAAATTGACGTTGTTATTTTCATTGTGTTTTACTTTGAGTATAAATTGCTTCGAATTGACAAATGCAATTTAAAATGAGAGGAAGAATCGCAGTTGGAACCTACACTTATAACAGACGTTAAATCATTTGTGACCAACCCACACAGACATAATCTTATTATCGTGAAGATCGAAACAAATAAAGGAGTTTATGGATATGGTTGCGCAACTTTTCAACAACGCCCTTTAGCTGTTCAAACCGTTATTGATGAATATTTAAGACCATTACTAATAAACCTTGATGCGAATCAAATTGAAGATATCTGGCATATGTTGATGGTTAATTCTTATTGGAGAAACGGTCCTGTCATAAATAATGCTATTGCTGGCGTAGATATG
Organism: Exiguobacterium sp. s91; assembly: GCF_018618915.1. NCBI lineage: Bacteria > Bacillati > Bacillota > Bacilli > Caryophanales > Exiguobacterium > Exiguobacterium sp. s91. Next base: position 228,463 of record NZ_JACSMZ010000003.1, read on the forward strand.
GCCTTGTGGGATATAAAAGCCAAATTAGCCAATATGCCACTCTATCAAGTATTAGGTGGGAAATCTAAGAACGCTATTGCAGCCTATACACATGCAGACGGATTAACGCTTGAAGAACTTTTTTCAAATGTTGATTTATTAATTGAACGTGGGTTCAGACATATTCGTTGTCAATTGGGGCTATACGGTGGTAAGAATCACGATATGCATGTAACAAAAGAGTTAAGTGAAGGAGTTTACTTTGATCCGGACATCTATAGAAATGATGTTGTGACTATGTTTAAGGCTTTGCGTGAAAAGTATGGGTATGGAATTCATTTTCTTCATGATGTACATGAAAGACTATCTCCAAACCAAGCCCTTCAACTGGCAAAAGATCTTGAACCATTTAAACCTTATTTTTTGGAGGACATTCTGCCTCCTGATCAAAATGATTGGTTATCTCAATTAAGAACACAATGTACAACTCCACTAGCTACTGGAGAATTATTTAATAATCCGGTTGAGTGGAGAAATCTTATTGTTAATCGTCAAATCGATTTTATTCGTTGCCATGTTTCACAAATCGGTGGAATTACTCCAGCTCGAAAACTAGCTGCTTTATGTGAAAATTTTGGAGTTCGTATTGCTTGGCACGGTCCATCAGATATGACTCCTATAGGCGTTGCTGTCAATACACACTTAAATATTCATTTTCATGCAGCAGCGATACAAGAAATTCAAGAACCAGATGAAACAACAAAAAAAATGTTTCCACATAATGTGGAAGTAGTAGATGGATATATTTATCCAATTGAACGCATCGGAATTGGTATAGAATTTGATGAAGAAATGTCTAAGAAGTATCCTGTCATTTATCGTAAGCACGAATGGACTCAAGCACGTATTCCGAATGGTGCTATCCATACACCATAAGGAATATAAAAATACCTCTTTAGCCACTTAGCTTTAGAGGTACTTTTTACTAAAAAATAAAAAGAAAAATTCATCTTGTTGAGGTAACTAAAAAATGAAAAAAAAAGATTTCATTGCAGATGATATTTTAAGTAAGATTTATCAAAATAAATATAAAGTAGGTGAAAAAATACCTACTGAGAGAAGTCTAGCTAATCATTATGAAGTTTCACGGCATACCATTCGCGAAGCTTTAAAAAAACTTGTAAATATCGGATGTATATACATCATCCAAGGATCAGGTGCTTTTGTAAATGAAACAAAATATAAAAGTCCATTGATCTATAATTCCTTAACCGAAAAAAAATTTAAAGATATTCAATCAAAAATCATTTATTTAAAAAAAATTACGCCAGATATTAACTTGGAAAAAATTTTTGATATAAATGGAAAAGAAAACGAGCTATGGGAGTATAAACGAGTTCGAATTGTAGATTCTCAAAAAGTACAAATTGAAACAACTCGATTACCTTATAATTATTTCCCTTATCTTAACGAAGAAGAATTGAAAAATTCTATACATGATTATGTCCAAAAATGCGATTATAAAATATCTCATTTCATTACAAGCTATAATTCAATAAATATAAGTAAAGAGGATGCAGAACTACTTAATTGTAAAAGAGGACTTGCTGTAATGCGAATTATTAACAGAGGTATTCTACAGAGTGGTAAAGTGTTTGAATATAGCGAACTAATTAATCTAGATTATTCGGTTTCCTACTTCACTCCATTTAACCTTCATAGTCATAAGTATAGAAAAGATGAATAAGTTTTTATAATTTAGTACCTCAATTAAAAAGCAAAAGATAATGGAGTTATTCCAATATCTTTTGCTTTTTTAGTAGTGAAAAAGTTCATTTATTTATGATACGGCTCATTCCGATTAATCCGGTACGCTCGATAAATCTGTTCACAGAGGATCATCTTCATCAACTGATGCGGGAATGTCATCTTTGAAAACGAGATCGTATCATTTGCACGCTGCATCACTTCTGGTGCAAGACCAAGTGATCCGCCGATGACGAAAGCAATTTTACTCTTGCCGTATGTCGCGAGTTGATCGAGTTCTTTTGCGAACTGTTCACTCGTCCGTTGTTTTCCTTCGATAGCAAGTGCGAGGACGTGAACGTCGGGTCCGATCTTCGCTAAAATCCGTTCGCCCTCTTTTTTCTTCACTTGCGCCATCTCCGCTTCACTCAATTGCTCCGGTGCCTTTTCGTCCGCGACCTCGATTTCTTGGATCGAACAGTAGGCGCCGAGACGCTTCGTATATTCAGCGATGCCTTGCTTCAAATACTTCTCTTTTAGCTTTCCGACCGTAATGATGGTAATTTGCATCTTATTTCTCGCTTTCTGACAGAAAATTCAGGAGTTATCCACAGAGTTATCCACAAATCCACATGTTGATATTTATTTTTTGCTTGACACAAGATATGTTGCCGGTGCGTCACAGTATTCACAGGTGATGTTTTTTTCTGGATTTAGCTGATCGAGAATCGGGTATTGTTCTGTTTCATCTACGATTTCGTCAAGCGCGAGCTCGACATGTTCTAAACAGACGTACTTATCCACAGGTGGTCTCCTCCTTTCACTTATCCACATTTATCCGCTTCCAGTATAACAAATATCGACCTTCCTGACCGGAAAAGGCGCAGGTTTCCTCACTCAAAAAAACCATCCACAGGTCGGACCTGTGGATGGTTTTTCAGATTATGCTTTACTGAACAGTTGGTGACTGAGCTGACAACTTCACATCTGCTGTCTGTTTTTCACCGCCACGGTAGAACGTGACTTTGACCGTTTCGCCAACTTTTGCATCCCGGTAGAGAACACTTTTTAGATCAGCGAACGATGCGATCGCTTTTCCGTTGATCTCAACGATGACATCGTTTGCCTTCATACCCGCTTTTTCGGCTCCGCTGTTACGTGTCAGACCGACGACGACGATTCCTTTCGTGACATCATTCGGTAATTTCAGACGATCTTCGCGATATCCGCTTGGGAATTCCTGCACGTCACGAATCTGAATCCCGAGCTGTGGACGAACGACTTCACCATTTTGCTCGAGATCACGCATGATTGGTAACGCTTCGTTGATCGGAATCGCAAACCCGACTCCTTCGACACTTGCTTCCGCGATCTTCATCGAGTTGATCCCGATCAATTGACCGGCTGTGTTGATGAGCGCTCCACCCGAGTTCCCCGGGTTGATCGCTGCATCGGTTTGGATGACTTCCGTGTTGAAGTCTTGCTGTCCATCCTTGTTCGTATCGACTGGAACTGTCCGTTCCTGCGCACTGATGACACCGCGTGTGACGGAGTTCGCGAAGATGCCGAGTGGGTTTCCGATCGCAAGCACCGTTTCACCGGCACGTAACGTATCCGAATCCCCCAGTTTTGCGACTTGTGTCACTTTCGATGAATCAATCGACAAGACCGCTAAATCGTACGTCGGATCTTCCCCGAGGACTTTTGCCTCGAGTGCTGTTCCGTCGGATAACGTCACAGACAGGCGGCTCGCGCCTTCGACGACGTGGTAGTTCGTGACGACGTAGGCTTTATTGCCGTCTTTTTTATAGATGACGCCGGATCCCGCACCCGTTTCCTGATCGGTTCCTTGGAACGAGCTCTGAAGGTTCGTCACGCTCACGACGGCTTCCTTCGTCTTACCGACCGCACCGACGATGTCGGCTTCATCCTCTGTCGTCTGTGTCGCAGTCTGTTCCGCTGTCGTCGACGAAACCGGAGTCGGACTCGTCATCTCATCGCGGACGAACGGCCACGCGACGAGGGCGATCAACAAGGCTCCGACGATTCCGCCGATCAGACCGACGAAAAAGGCTTTTCCGGCACCGCGACGACGCGGTGGTTCTGGTTGTTCTTCATATGGTTCACGATAAGGGCTGACCGGTTCGCTCGTTGCCGGTTGACGGGGCGGGAAGCCGCTCTCATCGGATGACTGTTCGTATCGTTCGGATTCGTTCCGTGGTTCTTCGGGTCGATCCATCGACATACGCCTCCTTTATGACTCTCTTTACACAAGTATACCCCCATCACGTGGCAAGTGAGCCAAATGTGGGGGTCTTTTGAGCATATTCAGTAATTTCCCATAATCAAAGCTTTAGGAGCGGCGTCGGAATGACCGGATCCGTGTCGAGAAGCTGAATCTTACTCAGATCGACGTCACGGCTCGCGAGCGTCTGGGAGACACTCATCCGGGCGAGTTCCTTCATGTTGTTGTCCTTGCTCAAATGGGCCATATGGATCCGTTTTGTCCGATCATCAAGGACCTCGCTCATCGCGATTGCGGCATCCTCGTTCGAGACGTGTCCGTAATCCCCGAGGATCCGTCGTTTGACGCTCCACGGGTAATGTCCCATCTGGAGCATGCCGATATCATGGTTCGCTTCGAAGATATAAGCATCAGCGCCCCGAATGACACCTTTCATCCGGTCCGAGACGTATCCGGTATCCGTGATGTGCGCCAACCGTTTTCCTTCATGGGCGAACTGGAAGAACATCGGATCGGCTGCATCGTGACTAACGTTGAATGATTCGACTTCGATGTCACCGAACTGCTTGACCTCTCCGACTTCCCAGAGGAACTTTAGCGCCGGATCAATCTTACCGATCTTCGCTTCCATCGCTGCCCATGTCTTTTCATTCGCATAGAGCGGGATATTGTACTTCCGCGCCATGATGCCGACGCCTTTGATATGGTCGGAGTGCTCATGGGTGACGAACAGACCATCGATGCCATGTGGCGACCGGTCGATCTGGTCGAACAAGGCGAGCATCGCCTTGCCGGTCAATCCCGCGTCGACGAGCAAGCGGGTCTGTTCACTTTCGATATAGAGGGCGTTCCCCGTCGAGCCACTGGCCATGACGCTGTAGTGTAGGCTCATCGTGCATTCCTCATTTCTCTGAGACTGTATCCAATCGTTCGACGGTCTGGACACCGCCATCAATCGCATTGACGAAGTAGACTTCTTCATTATCGAGCTCGATTTGCCACGTCGGCGGCAGGATTTGGACCGATTCCGTACCTTCCGTGACGAGACAGAAATAACCGAGCTTGTGACTCGTCAACCGCTTCGATGCCGGGAACAAGCCTTGCTCCGACAACTGGACGATTGCTTCACTTGCCGATAACAACGTCACGTCCTGCGCTTGCCGGACGACCTTGTTCAAGTGGCGTTGTTTGTAGCTGACGATTTCCTTTGCATCGTTGAGCTGCAAGACGAGCAGGGACGGTCCGATCATCGCATCGTCCTCACGCGACTGCTGTGGTGTCGAATAGAGCGGCTGTCCCTTATACGTCTGAACGAATGTCATCTCCTGATACTTACTATCATACTTCCAAAATGTATATTCGGCACCATATCGAACTGATGCTTGAACGAACGATGAAGCAGAATCCCGCATCGTCTTCGCATCGAGTCGATACGGTTTCGTCAACCGGACCGACCACTCGACATCGTTCTTGACGGAGGCGACCGCGTCACGAATCTGTGAACTCGCGAGTGGCGCTAGCGTCCGCGCATCGACTTCGGCTGTTAAATAGCCGATGTCCCGCGTGACTGGTTGCAGTTTTTTCTCGTCGATTTGACGATCCTTCAAGATCGATTTCCCGGTCGCACTCGTCGCGACGATCCGCGGCTCGACCATCCGGTCCATCAATTGAATGGCGAGGTAGACGTTCAGGATCAAAAAGGTCAGCATCAATAAGGTCTTCGCTTTACTCCAGTCCATTCATCCTCACCCCTCATTCCCGACAGCTTGATTGATCGATTGCCAGACGCCATCGATTTTGATGAACCACGTCGGCTCAAAGACGGCATAGCGGCTCGTTGAAATCTTATACGTCATCTCATATCCAATCCGGATTCCACTGATCTCTTTTAAGAGGTCAGCACGACTCAGACGTTCGAGAACCGTTTCAACAGCTGGCACCGTTTCTTCCCGAAGGATGAGCTTCCGCTTCGCTCGGAGCATGCTACGACTGAGCGACCGGACTTGATTTTCCTCATACATGATCTTCAGTGTCGCAAGATCGAACTTCGTCTGTTCGAGTAGCGGACCACTCTCCCCAAATACCGGATACCGGTTCAAGTACAACCGGAACGTCGCCGTCTGTTCCTCACTCTTTTTACTCATCTGATCAAAGTAATACCGGAAACCACTGCGTTGGGTATCTTGATCGAGCCAGCCCCCATGAATGTTGACATAGCTGACGAGCGTGCTGTAATCGACCGTCGAGCTTTGCGTATTCGGCGATAATGTATTGAAACGATACACATTATAGTTTCGGTCATACGTCGAAACGCTGACGCCGTCCGTTAAGACGTCGAGATCATCCCGACTCTTGATTTGCTGGACGTTCGAGTTCTCGGCAAAAAAGGCACTCCGAATGCGGTCGAGTGGTTTCGGCGATTGCCCGACCTCGTCATAGACGAAGACTTGCTCTAGTCGCGTCGTACCGCTCGCGACATACGTATAATCGCCACCTTTGAGTTCGACGCGTGTCATCGGTTTTTTCTTATCATGCGCGAACAGTCGCTTCAGAACCGTCTCATCGCCGACGAGCTTGAAGTCCTTCAGGCGACCGGTCGCCGACTCGAGACGGAGGATTGGTCCATCATAATCGAGTAAATAGAGTCGTTTGATCGGTTCCGAGAAGGCGATCTGTTTTTCTCCGAGTAACTCTTCAAGAATCGTCGCACTGATCGGTGTCGGGAAGATCATCTCGACACTCCGGTCACCGACCGGGATATTGTTCGCTTTATCCGTCAAGACAAGGACACCGATGTTAAACGACGCACCGATTCGGTTAAGGAAGGTCCGACCGATGATTTGTGTCTGATAGATCCCTTCCTGATCCGAATAGACGAGTAGTTCCGGGTTGATCAGTTGGTTGCTTTCAATCGTCTTTGAGGCATCGATCTCGTTGAACGAGACCTGTTCCCGCTCGATTGATTCACTGCTTGGATGATAGGTCCAGAGCATCGCTGTCTGAGCGATCGAACCGGCGACAAGTAGGACGAGTAACAGCGAACTCCAGTGTTGTTTCTTCATCCGGCATCCACCTCTTCGATCACCTCATACGGAAGCGTGAAGTAAATCGTCGTGCCGCGTCCCCATTCACTTTCTGCCCAGATGTCGCCACCATGTGCCGAAACGACGTCTTTTGCGATCGACAGACCAAGACCGGTGCCGCCGATTTTACGGGCACGGGCTTTATCGACACGATAGAAGCGTTCGAAGATTTTTTGGAGATTCGCTTTCGGGATTCCGACACCTTCATCCTTGATGCTGATGACGATCCGTTTTGCCCGGAGCATCGTCCGGACGGTGATCGTTCCGCCTTCCGGTGAGTACTTGATTGCGTTCGTCAGGATGTTGTCTGCGACCTGAATCAATTTATCCTGATCACCACGGATATAGACTTTCCGCTTCATGATCTTACGACGGAAACGAATCCGTTCCGGCTTCGTCATGTCATGGCGATCGAGAATCTCATTCAGGAACTGAATGTAATCGAAGCGGACCTTGTTCATTTTGTATTCCTTACTGTCCATCTTCGACAGTTGTAAGAGATCGGTGACGAGGCGGATCATCCGCTCCGTCTCGTTCTGTGTCGTCTCAAGGAAACGTGGTGCGAGCTCCTCGTCCTGATACGCTCCTTCTGCCAAGGCTTCAAGATAGCTGCGCATCGTCGTCAGCGGTGTTCGGAGCTCGTGACTGACGTTCGCGACGAATTCGCGACGATCCTGTTCGACCTGCTCCTGTTCCGTGACGTCATGCAGGACGACGATCATCCCGGTAATCGGACCACTGTGTTTCTTGACGGGCGAGAAGAATGCCCGGACGAGGAACAGTTCGTCCTCACTACTGAAATCAAGCAGACGCGGTGGCATCGTACCGTCTTCCGGAATCATGAAATCGTCACCGAGTGCCAGTAAGTCCTTCAAGTTCGTTCCGACGACGCTCGCATCGTCCGCACCGACGATATCCTTCGCTTGATCGTTCATCAAGATGACGCGCAGTGTTCGATCCGTCGCGATGACGCCATCGGTCATGTTCTCAAGGACGCTCGTCAACTTCCGTCGTTCGGCTTCCGTCGTCGCGTTCGCTTCGAGTAGTTCATCCGTCAATTCGTTGAAGGAACGGGCGAGTTGCCCGATCTCATCGTCCGAATAGACCTTAACCTTCCGCGAGAAGTTCCCGCGTCGCATCTCGATCGCTTGACGCCGCATATCGGAAATCGGACGCGTGATCGTCCGCGACAGCAACACACCGAGAATTGACGTGATGACGAGGGCGATGACCGTTCCGGTCGCAAGAATCCGCGTAACCTGTTGCATCTGCGAATAGATTGACTCCATCGAAGCGCGAACATAAATCATACCGGTCGTTACGCCGTCTCGTTCCGAGGTAACCGGTACGGCAAAGATCCGGATCTTATCCTCTGATTCCGGATCAAGCACGGTGTCTGTCCGGGTCGAGCTCGTTGCCTGCGCTTTTTTAATCAGTGAATTCGTCGCCCGTTGTCCGACTGCTGATTGGTTCTCGTTATCCGATGTCGCTTGGATGATTGAGTCCTGGTCAATGATCTGGACTTCGAGGATGTCGTTCCTTGAGGTGGAGCCATTACTAAACTCAGACAGCAGTTGCCCTAGTGATTGGGACAACTGCCGCTTGGAGGCGTCATCATCGCCTGTTTTATCGAATTCCTTCCCGACGTTATAGGCGACAAGGCCTGCTCGGTCCTCGACCGACTTCGAGAAGTTCGTAATGTACTGCTTTTCAAGGGAACGAACGAAATAGACGCCAATGACCTGCATCGCCACTAAAATCAATAAGGCATAGATGACGACGAGTTTCCATTGGATGGATTTAAAAAAGTTCGTTCCTTTTAACATCGTTATTCATTCTCCCCGTCTTGGAGATAATAGCCGACACCACGACGCGTCATGATGTAAACTGGCGTACTTGGGTTATCTTCGACTTTCTCACGAAGACGACGTACCGTTACGTCGACTGTCCGGACATCACCGAAGTAGTCATAGCCCCAGACCGTCTGCAACAAATGCTCACGTGTCATGACTTGACCGATGTTTTTCGCAAGATAGTGCAACAATTCGAACTCACGCTGCGTCAGCTCGATTTTTTGATCCTTACGTGTCACCGTATGCGAATTCGTATCGATATACAGTTCTCCGACTTTGAGTGGACCTGGTCCAACGGGTTGTGGTGTAGCTTCCGGACTCGTGTTACGTAAATGGACTTTCACGCGGGCAAGTAACTCGCGCGAGCTAAATGGCTTCGTCACGTAATCGTTCGCGCCAAGCTCAAGACCAAGTACCGTATCAATCTCGGAATCCTTCGCTGTCAACATGATGATTGGAATCTTCGACGTCTTCCGGACTTCCCGGCAGACCTCCATCCCGTCCATTAACGGGAGCATGATGTCGAGCAACATCAAATCCGGTTTGAACTCCTCGAATTTCTCTAATGCCTCCACGCCGTCATTTGCGATCGCGACCTGGTAGCCTTCTTTTTCTAATTTAAACTTGAGTATATCTGCAATCGGTAACTCGTCATCGACGACTAGAATTTTGCGTTCCGTCACTGGGTGTGCCCCCTTAAAAATTTCTATTCAATCTATTTTACCTGTTTTTTCGGCATATAGAAAGGTGGCGACGGAAACTCCCGGCGCCACTCTCTCTGCTGTTCGTCGTCTCACGAGAGAGGTTCCACGTGAAACACTGTATTCAGTATACCTGTTTTTGCTTCCGTTTGTGAACCATTTCGCACAAAAAACAGCCTCTTGCAGGATGCAAGAGGCTGTTGAGACTTATGCTTCTTCGTAGAGATCACGCAAGACGACTGTCTGTTCACGACCCGGTCCGACCGAGAACGTGACGAGCGAGATACCTGTGAGATCCGCAATCCGCTTAACGTAGTTCTGTGCGTTCAACGGTAGATCTTCAAAGCGACGGACACCTGTGATGTCCTCTTTCCAGCCCGGCAGTTCTTCGTAAACTGGAACACATGCTTCGAGATCACGGAAGCTTGCTGGGTACTCATCGATCTGTTTACCGTTGAATTCGTATGATGTACAGATCTTCAACGTGTCGAGTCCTGTCAAAACGTCGATCGAGTTGAGCGCAAGATCCGTCAACCCACTTGTACGGCGCGAGTGGCGAACAACGACCGAGTCGAACCAACCAACACGACGCGGACGTCCCGTCGTCGTTCCGTATTCACGACCGACTTCACGGATTTGATGACCGATGTCATCAAACAATTCCGTTGGGAACGGACCGTCACCGACTCGCGACGTGTACGCTTTACAGACACCAACGACGTGATCGATCCGAGCTGGACCGACACCGACACCTGATGCGACACCGCCAGCTGATGCATTCGATGATGTAACGAACGGGTACGTTCCGTGGTCAAGGTCGAGTAAGACACCTTGTGCGCCTTCGAACAACACTTTTTCGCCATGGTCAAGGCTATCGTTGACGACGACGGATGTATCGCAGACGTATTTCGCGAACTCTTGTCCATACGCATAGTACTCTTCGAAGATATCGTCGAACGCGATTGGTTCAGCGTCATACATCTTCGTGAACATGCGGTTCTTTTGGTCGAGAACGATCTTCAACTTCTCAGCGAACGTTTCTTTGTCGAGTAAGTCTGCCATCCGGATTCCGATTCGAGCGGCTTTATCCATGTAGCACGGTCCGATTCCTTTTAGCGTCGTTCCGACTTTTGCGTCGCCTTTCGCTTCTTCTTCTAACTGATCCTGCAACTGATGATACGGCAAGATGACATGCGCCCGATTCGAAATTAACAAGTTATCCGTTGAAACACCACGATCGTGCAGATACTTCAATTCCTTGACGAGTGATTTCGGGTTAACGACGAGACCGTTCCCGATGACACATTTCTTATCCGAGTAAAAAATACCTGATGGGATCAAGTGCAATTTGTACGTCTCGTTATTGAATACGATCGTATGTCCTGCATTGTCTCCACCTTGATAACGTGCTACGACGTCGGCTTGTTTCGAAAGAAAATCGGTGATTTTCCCTTTTCCTTCGTCGCCCCACTGTGTTCCGACTACTACTACTGATGACATCTTATCATCCACCTCCACGTACGATTCAAAACCACGACTAAGTGTAACGCGATAAAAAAAAGAAGTCAACCAAATACCGAACAATTAATTGTTACAATTCTCTTTCGTTCGTTTAATTATCGTTTTTGATAAATAAACTGAGAATCTTTAGGTGAAAATAAAAAAAGCTACGTTTTGTCTCCGATCGATCGAAGACAAAGCGTAGCTTGGATTAAGCTGGTGGCGCGTACGAGTTACTTGGCTCGAGATCCACAAACTTGTTGAATTCTTTTCGGAAGGCGAGTTTGACGGTACCGGTTGGACCATTCCGCTGTTTTGCGATGATGATCTCAATCGTATTCGCATCTTCCGTTTCTTTGTTGTAGTAATCGTCACGATACAAGAAGGCGACGATATCGGCATCTTGCTCGATCGCTCCCGATTCCCGGATATCCGACATCATCGGTCGCTTATCTTGACGACTCTCAACCCCACGGGAGAGCTGCGATAAGGCGATGACCGGGACTTCGAGTTCCCGCGCGAGTGATTTCAAGGAACGGGAAATTTCCGAAACCTCTTGTTGACGGTTGTCGCTTGAGCGACCGTTCCCTTGAATCAGCTGCAAGTAGTCGATCATGATCATCCCAAGACCGTGCTCCTGCTTCAAACGACGGCACTTTGCCCGGATATCGTTGACCCGAATCCCTGGTGTATCGTCGATGTAGATGCCGGCTTGAGACAGGTTACTCATCGCAAGCGATAACTTGCCCCAGTCCTCTTCTTCGAGTTGACCAGTCCGGAGTCGCTGCGCATCGACGTTTCCTTCGGCACAGAGCATCCGCATGACGAGCTGTTCGGCACCCATCTCAAGACTAAAGATGGCGACGTTCTCGTCAGCGCGTGTCGCGACGTTTTGCGAGATGTTCAAGGCAAACGCCGTCTTCCCTACCGATGGACGTGCTGCGACGATGATTAGATCGTTACGCTGGAATCCGGCCGTCATCTTATCGAGATCCTGGAAACCGGTCGGAATCCCCGTCGTCTCGCCGCTTTGTTTATGCAATTTATCAATCGTTGCATAGGCACTCGTCAAGACGTCCGAGATCGGGATGAAGCTCGCGCTCCCTTTTCCTTGTGATACTTCGAGAATCTTCCGTTCTGCCTCGTTCAGCAGGACATCGACCTCGTTTTGCCGCTCGTATCCGTCAGTGACGATTTCACCCGCCGTCCGAATGAGACGCCGAAGCGTCGACTTCTGGTCAACGACGTTGACGTAGTAATTGATGTTGGCTGCGGTTGGTACACCTTCCGCTAGTTCCGCTAGATATGGTAGACCACCGATCTCATCTAGGATGCCAAGCGTACTGAGCTCGGCTGTGACCGTGACGAGGTCGATCGCTTCGCCTCGGTCGGACAGCACGAGCATCGCTTCGAAGATCCGTTGGTGAGAGGCACGGTAAAAGTCCTGCGGTAACAGACGTTCTGATGCACTGATCAAACGATCCGCATCAATCATGATCGCCCCTAGGACGGCTTGTTCTGCCTCGATACTTTGGGGAGGCATATTTTGCATGACTTCACTCATCACCGTTCCCCTTTTCTACTCACGCCTCTTTGACCTGAACGTTCAGCGTCGCTGTCACTTCGTTGTGTAGCTTCAATGGTACCTTCGTAAAGCCGAGTGCCTTGATTGGGTGCTCGAGCTCGATTTTACGTTTGTCGATTTTGTAACCCATGCTCTTGAGTGCTTCCGCGATCTGTTTGCTTGTGACAGAACCGAAGACACGACCGCCTTCACCGGCTTTCGTCGAGACGACGATCGTCTCTTTTTCGATTTTCTCTTTTAACGCTTGCGCGTCAAGCAAGTTCTGTTTCGCTTCTTCTGCTGCTTTACGTTCATGTGCTTCATGTTGCTTCAAGTTACCAGTCGTCGCAGGACGCGCCAACTTTTTCTTGAAGAGTACGTTATTTGCATAAGCATCGGCCACGTCTTTGACGTCTCCTGCTTTACCTTGTCCTTTTACATCTTGTAAGAAAATAACCTTCATTCTGATTCCTCTCCTTTTGTCTCATCTTCTAGATATTGATCGATCGCTTTACGCAACGCATCCGCGACCGTGATGACCGATTCTGACATCTGTGTCGCCGCGTTCGTCAAGTGACCGCCGCCTCCGAGCGTCTCCATGATCAACTGGACGTTGACTTCTCCAAGCGAACGGGCACTGATCGCTGTCCGTCCGTCTTGAAGTTCCGCGATGACGAAGGCAGCACGAATGCCTTGAAGCGACAACAATTGATCGGCCGCTTGTGCGATCAAGACTTGATCGTGAATGACGCCAGGTTCTGCTGTCGCAATCGCCATCCCTTTCGTATAGACCTCGGACCGCTCGAGGATATGTGACTGCTCAACGTACGTCTCAAGATCCTGACTGAGGAACTCTTGCACGAGCACCGTGTCAGCACCTTGTGAACGCAAGTAAGATGCAGCATCGAACGTCCGCGAGCCGGTCCGAAGCGCAAAGCCTTTCGTATCGACGATGATTCCGGCAAGTAACGCCGTCGCCTCAAGCATCGATAGCTTCTGATTCGTCGGCTGGTACTCGATTAACTCGGTGACGAGTTCTGACGTCGACGATGCGTAAGGCTCGAGATAAACGAGGACCGCGTCTTCGATGAAATCCTCTCCACGCCGGTGATGGTCAATGACGACCATATGCTCGAATCGATCGAGTAACGTCGGCACGACGACGAGCGACGGTTTGTGTGTATCGACGACGACGAGTAACGTCTGATCGTCGATCAACTGATCCGCTTGAAACGCATTGACGAACCGTGTCTCGAGTTGTGGTACTTCAGCGATCTCGTCCATCATCCGGCGAATCCCGCGACCGATTTCTTCTGGCGGTAAAACGATATGCGCTTCCTTATCGTTCATTTCCGCAAGCTTCAAAATGCCGATCGCTGATCCGAGTGCATCCATATCCGGATTCTTATGCCCCATGATCAGGACACGGCTTGATTCCTGCATTAAGTCACGAAGCGAGTTAGCGATGACCCGTGCCCGGACACGTGTCCGTTTTTCTGTCGGATTCGTCTTGCCACCATAGAAGCGGACTTTCCCGTCGCGTTTGATGACGACTTGGTCGCCTCCCCGGCCTAGCGCGAGATCGAGACTCGACTGAGCCATCAGACCAAGCGAAGGAATCGGATCACTACCGCAACCAATTCCGATCGACAGCGTCAACTGGACACCACGCTGACTCGTCTCTTCGCGCACGATATCAAGAATCGTGAACTTCGATCGTTCAAGAATCCGTAGATTCTCTTCTGTCGTGACGATGAAGTATCGATCAGATGCGGTTCGTTTGATATACGTTCCGTGTTCGGCTGCCCAGTGATTCAACAGTTGCGTAACTCGGCTGTTCAACTCACTGCGCAACTGATCTTCGATACCTTGTGTCATCTCATCGTAGTTATCGAGATAGATAACGCCGATGACCGTCTGATTATCGACGAGTTGTTGTTCGACTTGTGCTTCTTCTGTCATATCGAACAGATAGAACGTCCGATTCTCATGATTTGAAAAGACGCGATATACGGCATCACCGATTTCAAGCGTCGCTTGGTCCTCGTTCGTCGCGACCATCTCGATGAATAAGGGATCGAGCTCATTGAGCGTCTGTCCCATCGCTACATCATCAAAGATGTCCCGCATCGGATCATTGAACCAGGTGACGAGGGTTTCCTCATCGTATAACAAAATCCCGATTGGCATGTTCGTCAACGCATCTTGTCCCGTCTCCTCGACTTGCATCGAGATTCCGGCGACATACGCCTCCCATGCCCTGCGTGCACGGCGTTCTTCGAATAGGTGCAATCCGAAGAGGAGGGCAGTCACGACGGCTCCGATAGCGGAGATGATCGGTTCACGTACAGCGACGACGAGAAGCAGACCGACGATTAATAGATACGGAATGAAGCGAACGATGCGTCGTTCTCGTTCCGGTGATACTTGTTGACCTGACTCCATCGTGTCCTCCTTATATGCTCTATAGGGTTCATTTAAATTTTTAGTAACTTGTTTATTATAACCGAAAAGCAGGAGGGGATGAAAGGGAAGCGAAAAAAAGCACCATCCTCACGCATGAGGATGGTGCTACGAAATCAGTCAGCCACGTATGGGATTAAAGCCATTTGACGTGCGCGTTTGATTGCGATTGTAAGTGGACGTTGGTATTTCGCTGAAGTACCAGTCACACGACGTGGAAGAATCTTACCGCGTTCCGAAATGAAACGTTTGAGAAGTTCTACGTCTTTATAATCGATATGAGTGATGTGGTTCGACGTGAAGTAACATACTTTACGACGACGTTTTCCACCTGGACGACGTGCCATGTGATTAACCTCCTTTTTAACTTGGATTTTTCAGGACGATTTCCTTAGAACGGGAGATCGTCGTCTGAAAGGTCGATCGAACTACCGCCGCTGAACGGATCAGCGCCGAAGCCCGAATTCGATGAAGCGGGTGCTGGCGAGGAAGAGTTGTTCTGCTGTTGCTGTGAACCCCATCCTGCAGCATTCCCGTTTCCACCAGTAGATGAAGCGTAGCCTTCGCTACCATCCGAAGAACGGCTCGCGTTACGTGACTCAAGGAAGCGGACGCTATCAGCGACGACTTCCGCACGATAACGGCGTTGCCCTTCTTTATCGTCGTAGCTGCTAATCTGGAGGCGACCCTCTACACCAGCAAGACTACCTTTCTTCAAATACTGAGCAACGTTCTCTGCTTGCTTGCGCCAAACGACGCAATCGATGAAATCAGCTTCTCGCTTCCCATCTTGCCCTGTGAAAGGACGGTCACATGCGAGTGTGAATCGCGTTACCGCAATCCCGCTCTGCGTATAACGCATTTCCGGGTCACGAGTTAACCGACCGACTAAAACGACGCGGTTAATCATCAGAATCACTCTCCTGTTTCAGCTTATTTCTCGTCTTTTGTGATCATTAAGCGAACGATATCGTCACTGATCTTCATGAGACGGTCAAGTTCTTTTGTAGCTGCTGGTTCAGCAGAAACGTTAAGAAGAACGTAGAACCCTTCACGCATATCATTGATTTCGTAAGCGAAACGACGTTTACCCATTTCAGTTGTTTTATCAACTGTACCACCGTTATCAGTGAGGACTTTGTTGAAACGCTCCACTGTTGCTTTGCGTGCTTCCTCATCAAGTTCCGGACGGATGATGTAAAGTACTTCGTATTTACGCATATCTGTCACCTCCTCTTGGACTGGCGGCTCGAATGTTCGAGCAAGGAGCAATAATTCATTACTCACATTCGTTAATACTACCAAAGTATTTTGCTTTATGCAATAACGATTCGTTTTCGATTAGACGTTGAAACGGAATGTGACGACATCGCCGTCTTGGAAGACATATTCCTTACCTTCTGAACGGTAACGTCCTTGTTCCTTGACTGTAGCCATGTTGCCTGCTGCTGCTAAATCTTCGTACGAAACGACTTCTGCACGGATGAATCCACGTTCGAAGTCCGAGTGGATGACACCCGCACATTGTGGAGCTTTCATCCCTTTTTTGAACGTCCAAGCGCGTACTTCTTTTTCACCTGCTGTGAAGTATGTCGCAAGACCAAGCGTGCTGTATGCTGCATGGATCAATTGATCAAGACCTGATTCTTCGATTCCGAGATCGACGAGGAACTCTTGACGTTCTTCTGGCTCAAGCTCCGCAATCTCTTCTTCGATCCGAGCACAGATGACGATGACTTCAGAACCTTCTTTTTCTGCGAATTCGCGTACGAGACGGACATTTTCGTTATTGTCAGCATCTGCGACTTCATCTTCGCCGACGTTTGCGACGTAAAGCATCGGTTTCATCGTCAACAATTGGAAGTGTTTGACGAGAGCTGCTTGATCTTCGTTCAATTCAGCGAGACGTGCTGGTTTCTCGTCTTCGAGTAATGCTTGCACGATTTCAAGTGCTTCGAGTTCAGCCGCTGCGTTTTTATCGCGTGACTTGACTTGTTTTTGGACACGCTGAATCCGTTTTTCGACTTGCTCGAGGTCTGCGAGGATCAATTCGAGGTTGATCGTCTCGATATCATCGATCGGTGAGACTTTCCCGGCCACGTGTGTGATGTTTTCATCGACGAAACAACGCACGACCTGACAGATCGCATCTACTTCACGAATGTTCGCGAGGAATTTATTTCCGAGACCTTCCCCTTTAGACGCGCCTTTTACGATACCCGCGATATCCGTGAATTCGAATGCTGTCGGGATCGTCTTTTTCGGGTTGACGAGTTCCGTCAATTTCCGAAGACGTGCATCTGGTACTTCAACGACACCGACATTCGGGTCGATCGTTGCGAACGGGTAGTTCGCTGCCTCTACACCTGCTTGTGTGATGGCGTTAAAAAGTGTTGATTTTCCTACGTTTGGTAAGCCAACGATTCCTGCTGTTAATCCCACTTGGAATTCCTCCTTTTCGGTATTTCCTAGGAAATCCGTGCTAGCGGCCGCAGTGGGTAGAATGATTACACCACGTCAGCACATCTTTCACAATTATAGATAGTTCAATTTTTTTAAGCAAGGAGCTCGACCGTCTTTTTTACTCACGTCCTAACCGAACGCAACCGCTCCACTTAGGCAAGACAACAAAAAAAGCGAATCTAATCACGAGGATCAGATCCGCTTTTCATTACTCTGGTAAGACTTTTTTCAATCGTTTATCAAAATCACGACGTGGCATCAAGATGCTTGCCCCGCAACCTTGACATTTGATTCGGATATCCATGCCGACCCGAATGATTTGCCATCGGTTCGTACCACATGGATGCTGCTTCTTCATCTCAACATAATCATGGAGTTGATACGTTTTTGGAATCATCCGTTTGTCCACCATTCTTTTGTTCTGGATTCATCATGACCATCCGTGGATACGGGATCTTGATGTTCTCTTCTTCGAGTCCTTGCTTCAATTCTTTCCGGATCAGACGACCAGCTTGGAAATGTTGCATCGGTGGTACTTCTGCCATCAAACGATAGACGACTTCAGAAGGGCCAAGTGTCTGGACGCCAAGCATCTGGATTGGTTCGACGAACATATCGACATACTTCTTCGTCGTCCGGTCAGCGATCTCATGCAAGACTTGTTCGACCCGCTCGAGATCTTCGTCATAGGAGACTTGGACGTCGACGAGTGCAAAACTGTTGTCGACCGAATAGTTCGTCACTTGCAAAATCTGACCGTTCGGGATGATGTGGATCTCCCCGTTGAGTCCTTTGAGTTTCGTCGTCCGGATCCCAAGTTCCGTGACGACCCCTTCAATCACACCGACGCGTACATAATCTCCGACTTTGAACTGGCGTTCGAAGATGATGAACGCTCCGGTAATGATATCTTGCACCAAGTTCTTCGCACCGAACGAAATCGCAAGACCGGCGATTCCGGCACTGGCAACGAGACCGGTGATGTTGATACCGAACTGACTGAGCACCGTCAACAACATGACGATTCCGAGCACGTAACGAATCGCATTTTGGAGCAACTTCAGTAATGTCTCGTTCTGTCGTTGCGCCAAGTAGTCCTGTTCATTGATTTTCCTGATCGTAAAGAGACGCGAGACTGCCCCAGTCAAAACGCGCGTTAACACATAGAACGCCGCGATGATGATGAGCGCAATCAGTAATTTCATCCCAAAACGAATCCACATATCCGCATCCATTACTTGATTGATTAGTTTATCGACTTGGGCGACGGATTCTTGTACATCTTGATTGGTAGCCATTCTCTCATCCTTTCTTGTTCTCTCTATTACGACAGTATACGTGATTTTAATTGAGTTTCAACCAATGAGCCGATTTTGACGTTAGATTTTCGCAAAAACCGGGAAAGGAAAATCATCTAAGAACCCTTCACTCTTGCCAATCCACCACGACACCGACACCAAGAGAAGAAAGGATGATTTCGATGAATTTCCGCTTTCATTCGCACGAGCCCAAGCCTTATTCTTTCTTTTTAGAATATACGGAACCGTTCGCGAAAGAACGCTTAGCCGAACAATTATTCGAACAAATCTCCGCAGTCCAGGAAAAACGACCAATCGTACTCGTTTGCATTGGTTCTGATCGTTCGACGGGCGACTCACTCGGTCCACTTGTCGGAACATTCCTTGAAAAACAAGCACCTGCTCATCTCCACGTTTACGGTACACTCGCTAAACCCGTCCATGCACTGAATCTCGCTGAAACGATTCACTCGATCCAAACGACCCATTACCGTCCGCTCGTCATCGCAATTGATGCGTGTCTTGGTCGGCTTTCAAGTGTCGGGCATGTCTTTTTCTCAGAAGGTCCACTCGCACCCGGTGCCGGCGTTCAAAAAGAATTGCCAGCGGTCGGTGACTTCAACATTAAGGCCGTCGTTAACGTCAGTGGCTTCATGGAGATGATGATTCTCCAAAATACACGGTTACATCTCGTTTATGAACTAGCAGAACTCGTCGCGAACAGTTTCCACATGCTTGATGCGAAACTATCCGCTGAATCGACACGGACGACGATTTCCTTCACGCCACGTTCGATGTAATCAAAAAGAAGCGAACCGTTACCGGAACGCTTCTTTTTCATTGATCCGATTCAGGTAATAACAAATCGAGCAACCGATTGAGGTCGTCTTCATCTGCAAAATCAATCTCGAGTTTCCCTGCTTGTTTACCTTGTTTGATCCGAACCGTCGCTCCGTATTTTTCGCGAAGCGACTCTTCGACGAATTGCACAGCGGTCGCTTGTTGCGGACGCGTGGATTCTTTCCGTTCCCGAAGCGCCTGCTCTAATCGACGGACGTTCCAGTTTTCCGCCATGACGCGTTCTGCCATCTGCTCGATCTTCTTTGGATGCTTCAGCGACAATAGGGCACGGGCATGTCCCATCGATAGCCGCTCATCCATCACCGCTTGTTGAACGAGTAACGGCAATTGTAGTAACCGAAGACTGTTCGTGATATGCGAACGACTTTTGCCAACACGCTGCGCAAGCTCTGCTTGCGTGATGCCGAATTCCTCGATCATCTCCGCATACGCCATCGCCTCTTCAATCGCGGATAAATCCGCCCGTTGGATGTTTTCAATCAAAGCGAGCTCCATCACGCGTGTCTCGTCTGCTTCGATCACGAGGACCGGTACACGTTCGAATCCTGCGCGACTCGCTGCTTGATACCGTCGTTCGCCGGCGATGATTTCATAATAGCCATCACGTGGTCGGACGACGATCGGTTGGATCATCCCGTGTCGAACGAGTGATTGAGCGAGTTCTTCTAATGCTTTTTCATTGAATCGTTTCCGGGGTTGAGTCGGATTCGGGCGAATCGCCCGAACAGGTAATTCGTTCACTTGCCTTCTCTCCTAAACGTAGCGGAAGGCACGACCGCTTATTCCGGACGTGCCTTCACGATGCGAATCCGCACCTCTACATATTCTTCACAATCGACTTCTTCTTTTTCAATCGTCAATCCGGTTTGCTCGATCATATCGACGGAATCGCGAAGGGTATTTAACGCAATCCGTGTATCTCGAGCAAAGCTCTTATGACGTTTTTTCTTCGGTGGCTGTGGTGTCATCAATCGTTCCACCCGGCGCTCCGTCTCCTTGACGTTCCATTCCCGTTCCAGAATTTCAGCGAGTACCGTTACTTGTAGCGCTTCATCCTTGAGCGGCAATAACGCACGGGCATGACGCTCCGTGATCGTCCGTTGCTTCAACGCTTCCCGGACATCCGTTGGCAATCGAAGCAAACGCAATTTGTTAGCAATCGTCGATTGACTACGTCCGAGCTTACGGGCTAACACCTCTTGCGTGATGTCTTGTAACGCAAGCAAGCGCTCATAGGCTTCCGCTTCTTCGATTGGTGTCAAATCTTCGCGTTGCAGATTTTCAATCAATGCCAGTGAAGCAGTCGTCTCGTCCGTCATCTCTTTGACGATGGCAGGAATCGTTTCCCAACCAAGCGAGCGCACTGCCCGGTATCGTCGTTCTCCCGCAATGATTTCGTATCCTGTTCCTTGTTTTCGAACGACGATCGGCTGGAGTAATCCATGCTCTTCGATCGTAACGGCTAGCTCTTCAATTCGGTCCCCATCAAACACTGTCCGTGGTTGGAACTGGTTCGCGACAAGTTCTGTCAATGGTAATTCCTGAACCGTCTCTTGTGGGTCAAGCTCGATCGTAGCAGGTTGCCCTCCCTTACCGAGCAGCTTGGCAATTGCATTTCTCACGTTGGCGCACCTCACCTTTATCAGTCATCGTTTCACGTGAAACGGTGTTTAGCTTAATGGATCTTTTGCAGGCGTACCCGCTTTACGCGGATATTTCCCGGGTGTTGTTCGTTTTTTATCTACAATAACGATATTACGCTCACTTTCCTCGCCTGGCAATTGGAACTGGAAACTTTCCCGTAAATTCCCACCGAGTACTTTTAAGGCAATCGCACCATCCTCGAGCTCTTCACTGACTTTCGCTGCCTTCAAGGCAACGAATTGACCCCCGACTTTCGCAAGCGGTAGGCAATATTCCGCGAGAACGGACATCCGGGCGACCGCACGTGCTGTCACGACATCAAACCGTTCGCGGAATTGTTTATTTTTACCGAACTCTTCGGCGCGTCCATGATGGAACGCGACACCTTCGAGTCCGAGTTCCGTCGCCAAATGATTCAGGAAGCCGATTCGTTTGTTCAGTGAATCGACGATCGTCACTTGGAGATGTGGGAACATGATCTTGATCGGCAGACTTGGGAAACCAGCGCCCGCTCCGACATCACAAACCGTCGTGACCGTCGTGAAATCGAAATAGAATGCTGCTGTGATCGAATCATAGAAGTGCTTGAGATAGACATCTTCTTCGTCCGTGATCGCCGTCAGGTTCATCTTTTCATTCCACTCGACGAGCAGTTCATAATACCGTTTGAATTGATGCAACTGATGTTCTGAGACCTCAAGTCCCTGTGCTGCCAATGCTGTTACGAATTGCTGTTGGTTCATCTCGTTCACTCCGCAGTCAATGCGTATTGGCCTTGCTCGATGTAGACAAGCAGGATCGAGATATCAGACGGGTTTACCCCTGAGATCCGGGATGCTTGTCCGATCGAGAGCGGACGCACTTGGTTTAGTTTTTGTTTCGCTTCAATCGCTAATCCACTGATCGCATCGTAATCGAGACGATCCGGAATCCGTTTTTGCTCCATCCGCATCATTTTTTCGACTTGATCGAGTTGTTTATCGATGTAGCCGGCATATTTGACTTGGATTTCGACTTGTTCTGCTGCTTCTGCAGACAGTGGTGTTTCTGGTGGTGTCATCTGCGCGATCATCGCATACGTGATTTCCGGGCGTTTCAGCAACGTGATCGCATGCAGAGCTTCCTTGAGTGGTGATGCACCAATTGCTTCTAGCTGTGCATTCACGTCCGCTGTCGCTTTGATGACGACCTTCTCAAGACGTTTCATCTCAAGACGGATTTGTTCTTGTTTATCGAGCAACTTCGCTTGGCGCTCTTCCGAGATCAATCCGAGTTCATGTCCGATTTCCGATAGACGAAGATCCGCATTATCATGACGGAGCAACAACCGATACTCGGCACGTGACGTCAAGAGGCGGTACGGTTCGTTCGTACCTTTCGTAACGAGATCATCGATCATGACACCGATATAGCCTTGTGAACGTGACAAGATAAGTGGTTCTTTGCCTTGGACTTGTAGTCCGGCATTGATCCCTGCCATGATCCCTTGTCCTGCCGCTTCCTCATAACCACTTGTTCCGTTGATTTGACCCGCTGTGAATAAACCAGGAACACGTTTTGTCTCGAGCGTTGGCCATAGTTGTGTTGGAACAACGGCATCGTACTCAATCGCATAACCAGGACGCATCATTTCTGAATTCTCAAGCCCAGGAATCGAACGGAGAATATCGTGTTGAACGTCTTCCGGTAAACTTGTCGATAATCCTTGCACGTAGACTTCTTCCGTATCGCGACCTTCTGGCTCAAGGAAGATTTGGTGACGCGGTTTATCGTTGAACCGGACGACCTTATCTTCGATTGATGGGCAATAACGTGGACCTGTTCCTTTGATCATCCCAGAGAACATTGGTGAGCGGTGCAGGTTCGCATCGATCAACTGATGCGTATACTCCGTCGTATACGTCAACCAGCATGGGATCTGTTCCGTGATCATCTGAGTCGTTTCATGACTAAATGGAAGTGCTACTTCGTCACCTGGTTGCATCTCCGTCTTCGAGTAGTCAATCGTTTTCCCGTCGATTCGTGGTGGTGTACCTGTTTTGAAACGTGCGAGCTCAAATCCGAGTTCTTCAAGATGTTTCGATAGATTGATCGATGGCATCTGATTGTTCGGACCACTCTCGTATGACAATTCACCGATGATGATTTTTCCGCGCATGAACGTTCCTGTCGTGATGATGACCGCTTTCGCCCGGTACTCCGCCCCTGTATTCGTGACGACACCGACACAACGTCCTTCGTCGTCAATCAATAACCGTTCGACGAGCGCTTGACGTAAGAGCAGATTCGGTTCATCCTCGAGTGCTTTTTTCATTCGGTTTTGGTATTCGAATTTATCTGCCTGTGCCCGTAGTGCTCGCACGGCAGGACCTTTTGATGTGTTTAACATTTTCATTTGAATATACGTTGCATCGATCGCGCGTGCCATCTCACCACCGAGCGCATCGATTTCCCGGACGACGATTCCTTTTGCAGGACCACCGATCGACGGGTTGCAATACATGAATCCGACCATATCGGGATTCATTGTCAACATGACCGTTTTCGAGCCCATTCGTGCCGCAGCAAGAGAGGCTTCGATGCCGGCATGTCCGGCTCCGACGACGATGACGTCGAATTCACCTGCTTGATAAGCCATAGTACTGGTTCCTCCTTCTTATTCCACACGCAGTCGTCTCGAATTATTTCCCGAGACAGAACTGCGAAAACAACTGATCCAATAAACTATCCTGTGCTGTATCACCATTGATTTCGCCAAGCGTATCCCACGCTCGTCGTAAATCGATCTGTACCATGTCGATCGGCATCGCTGCTTCTGCTGCACCGAGAGCATCTTCAATCATTTGACTCGCTCGTTTGATGAGCTGGATGTGACGCGCATTTGAGACGTACGTCATATCCTGACTTTCGACACCCTGTTCAAAGAACAGACTCGCAATCGCTGCTTCGAGATCGTTGACGCCTGCTTCTTCGAGTAAGGATGTCGTGACGATTGGTCGACCATCAGCAAGCTCCGTGACACGCGCTAAGTCAATCTGTTGCGCCAAGTCACTCTTGTTGACGATGATGATCGCGTTCATCCCTTTGATTGCTTCAAACAGCAAGACGTCCTCATCCGTCAGAACATCATTCCCGTTTAGGACGAGTAAGATTAAATCGGCCGTCTTCAAAGCCTGACGCGACTTTTCAACACCCATCCGTTCGACGATATCTTCCGTCTCGCGAATCCCTGCCGTATCAATCAACTTCAACGGTACACCGCGAACATTGACGTACTCCTCGATCGTATCGCGTGTCGTTCCCGCGATATCCGTGACGATGGCCTTTGCTTCTTGCACCAATGTGTTGAGCAAAGACGACTTTCCGACGTTCGGACGACCGATGATCGCTGTGGATAACCCTTCGCGCAAGATTTTTCCTTGGCGTGCCGTTGTTAATAACTCTGCCAAAATCGCGCGGACAGCACCAGCATCACGTTCGACGATCTGTTGCGTCATCTCTTCTGCATCGTATTCCGGGTAATCGATGTTGACTTCGATCGCAGCAATCGTCTGTAACAATTGTTGACGTAAGTCTTGGACGAGTTTTGAGAGACGTCCTTCAATCTGACTGACGGCGACATGCATCGCTCGGTCCGTCTTCGCTCGGATCAGATCCATGACGGCTTCCGCTTGTGATAAATCGATTCGTCCGTTCAAGAACGCACGTTTCGTAAATTCACCAGGTTCCGCCAGCCGGACTTCCGGTTGGGCGAGGATGAGTTCGAGGACACGATTGACCGCGACGACTCCTCCATGACAATTCAATTCGATGACATCTTCACGTGTAAACGTCTTTGGTGCGCGCATGACACTCACCATTACTTCATCGACGACACGGTCCGCCTCATGGTCGACCAATTTCCCGTAATGAATCGTATGGGTTGGTACTTCCGTCAAGCGGTTGCTCCCTTTGTAAACACGGTCGGCTACAGCGACTGCATCAGGACCTGATAAGCGCACGATCGCAATCGCCCCTTCTCCCATCGGCGTCGAAATCGCGGCAATCGTATCAAATTCCATCATCCGTTCTTCCACCTCGTTTTTCTTCTGTCTTTTTATGAGTATTTAATCCTTAATCATTGCAATGGGTATAACGAAACAACTATACACGAAATGACGCAAAAGAAAAAGAGCGACACTCTGTCAAAACAAAGCGTCGCTCTTCACGTATTAGCGTTTCTTTTTCGATTTTTTAGGAGCCGGTGCTGCTTGTGCCGCTTCTTTTTCACGTTTAGCAGCCATTGTCGCTTCCGTCTGCAACTTAATCTTTTCACGCATTGGCTTCATGATGACGATCGTGACGATGATCGAGAAGATGTAACCGACGACCCAGTAAAGCGAAAGGGCAGATGGGAGTGTAACACCCATGATGAAGATCATGATTGGGAAGACGTAAAGCATGATTTTCATTTGTGGGTTGTCTTCTTGACCTGCCATCGAGATCTTTTGTTGCAGATACGTTAGTACAGCAGACATGATCGGCAAGATGAAGAATGGATCCGGTTTCCCAAGGTCGAACCAGAGGAACGTGTGTTGGAAAATAGCTGGTGTATAAATGATGGCATTGTAGAACGCGATCAAGATCGGCATTTGGATCAAGATCGGTAAACAGCCTGCAAGTGGATTGACGTTATGCTCTTGGTAAAGCTTCATCATTTCCTGTTGCAATTTCTGTTGCGTCTCTTGGTCTTTTGAGCTGTATTTCTCACGAAGCTTCATCATTTCCGGTTGAATGACTTGCATTCCACCCATACTCTTCGTTTGTTTAATCATCAATGGAAGGATGACAAGACGAACGAGAAGTGTCGTAATGATGATTCCAATACCGTAATCACCGCTAAAGAACTGTGAAATCTCACGAATCAACCACGCCATCGGCCAAACGAAGTAATGTTTCCAAAAACCTTCTGTGTCTGCTGTGATCGGTTCACCAGTACCATACGAACTAGGTGTACAGCCGGATAATACGATCGCGAGCACGGACATGAGTCCGAGAGTTAACCAAATCTTAGTTCTCTTGTTCATAATTCCTCCTAGAAATTGTTTACGCTTTGTCGAACGCCATCTTCTTCTATAGTAAGGCAAGGAAAGGGAGCGCCGTACAAATCAACAGGATGCATTGCTACGATTCATTTTTTTGATCGCATCCAGACACCGGAACGTTTGAGCACGTGACGGAGACTGTCAGCCACTTCTTGCGCGGTCATCTTCGCGGCCGGATTGCGCGCGATGATCACCAAATCATAATTCGGGGCAATCGAGGCTTCATGCTGCTGGCATGCTTCCCGAAGATACCGTTTTACCTGATTCCGGACGACGGCATTCCCGATTTTCTTACTGACGGATAAACCAACCCGAAAGTGAGTCTGTTGCTCCTTTTTCAAGGCATACACGACAAATTGCCGATTTGCGACAGAGGCTCCTTTAGTAAACACCGCTTGGAACTCCTTGTCTTTCTTGACGCGGTATTCCTTCTTCACCTTATTCACACTCCATCCTGACACTACGAAAATTCGTCGTCTCTCATCATATCATAGAATAAACATGCGACGCGATAGGGCGCATGTGACAAAAGCACGAACACACGAAAAAACATAAAAAAAAATCACCTCGGATCATGCCCGAAGTGATGGATGCATCAATGCATTAGACAGTCAAGGCTTTGCGGCCCTTAAGACGGCGAGCAGCCAAGATACGGCGGCCACTCTTCGTAGCCATACGCGCACGGAATCCGTGAACTTTTTTACGCTTACGGTTGTTTGGGTTGAAAGTTGGTTTCATTCGTCTGCACCTCCTTTAAAAGATCTTTATAACCAATTGTTATTTTCTACTTTAAGGCAGTCTTGTACATTATATAAACTGATTGTGGCATTGTCAATGAAAGTTCAGAAGATTTCTTGTCCTGCTTAAGGGATTTCTGGTTCGAAAACAGGCGATAGGATTCGACTGCGCAAACTCTATTACGCGATAGAATACATATCGATCATGGAGGGGATGTTTGTAGACTTATCCACCTATCCACAGACTTATCCACATTATCCACACTTTCCGTGGATAACTCTTCACTTTGTCTACAATAGTATTTTTTAAAATCGACGTCAATCCTCGATTTTCGATTCCTTTTTTCGTCCTCTTTCGTATTTTGTGAATAACTCTTTTTCAACGCTTCCTCTTTCGAAAAGTTATCCACCTCTTATCCACAATTTATCCACACTATCCACAGCTTGTGGGTAACTACCTGTGGACGGTTTAATTTACTTGTGGATAAATCATTCCAACCATTGCCAGGGCTCATTTCTTTTGATACACTAATTGTGCATAACATGATCCTGATTGTTCAGGACAAAACAAGTTATACACACCCTGTGGATAACTTTATACACAGATTCAACTGCCTGTGGATAACGTTATCCACAGTTTTTACGTTATGGGGATAAGTCGAGTTTCTTCATTAACTTTGTCTGTGTATAAGCCTGTGTACAAAAATTTTCTATCTTGATAAAAAAAGGGGGGTATTTATGAAAAACGCTGCCGAACTTTGGCATAATGTCTTATCTGTGATCGAGGAAGAGGAACGAACACCGAAAGCTAGTTATGATATGTGGTTGAAATCCACAGAAGGCGTCACGCTAAATGGAACGACACTACTCGTTTCAGCACCAGCTGCATTTACGGTGACATGGCTCGAGCGCCAGTACTTATCTTTACTCGAAGACACAGTTGAGGAAGTAACAGGAAGCCGACTCGATATTCAGTTCATTGAAGAGGGACAAGCGAAGAAAATGCTCGATCGACAAGAAGAGGAACGTGTTGAGGCAACACCGACTCCGAAATCGCGTCCATCGAACATGCGGAGACCAACAGAGGAATTGACGATGAGTGAACTCGGACAATTAAATGAGAAGTATACGTTCGATACATTCGTCATCGGATCGGGGAACCGTTTTGCGCATGCCGCTTCACTCGCTGTTGCGGAAGCGCCTGCTAAAGCATACAATCCGCTTTTCATCTATGGTGGCGTTGGTCTTGGCAAAACCCATCTGATGCATGCCATTGGACAGTACGTTCAAGATCAAAATCTCGGGACACGGATTGCCTATGTCTCTTCTGAACGCTTTACGAATGACTTCATTAACTCCATCCGCGATAATAAAACGGTTGAGTTTCGAAATAAATACCGTAACATCGATGTCCTCTTAATTGATGACATTCAGTTCCTTGCGGGCAAAGAACAGACGCAAGAAGAGTTTTTCCACACGTTCAATGCCCTGCACAACGACCAAAAACAAATCATCATCTCAAGTGACCGACCACCAAAAGAGATTCCAACGCTTGAAGATCGGCTTCGTTCTCGTTTTGAATGGGGATTGATCACAGACATCACGCCACCGGATCTCGAGACACGGATTGCGATTTTACGGAAAAAGGCGAATGCGGAGCAGCTTGACGTCTCAAACGAAGTCATGCTCTACATCGCGAGTCAGATTGATACGAACATTCGGGAGCTCGAAGGGGCGTTGACGCGTGTCATTGCCTATGCGAATCTCGTCGGGCGACCAATCGATCCAAATGTCGCTGCAGAAGCCTTGCATAACATCATGCCGGTCGCTGAACCGCGTAAAGTCACGATTCGTGACATCCAGGAGTCGGTCAGTAAACATTTCAACTTACCGTTTGATGATCTGAAGGCGAAGAAACGAACGAAATCGATTGCCTTCCCACGTCAAATCGCGATGTATCTTTCGCGTGAGATGACAGAAAGCTCTTTACCGAAAATCGGAGAAGAATTCGGGGGACGCGACCATACGACCGTCATTCATGCCCATGAAAAAATCAGTATGTTGATCAAATCGGACGGGGAAACAGGCAAAGTCATTGAACAAATCAAACATGAATTAAAGCATTCGTAAAACTGTGGATAAACATGTGGATAAAGTAGGGTAGTTATCCACAACTTATCCACACCGTTTTTGGCTTTATATCAAGTTATCCACCGACTTATCCACACTATCCACAGCCCCTAAGACTATTATTAAAAAAATATATTATTATGTTATGATGGGCGCATGCCCATTATTTTCGAGAGGAGTCTAACGACGATATGCATATCACCATTCAACGCGAAGCTTTAATTCAAGCAGTACAAGATGTAGCCAAGGCGGTCTCATCCCGCACGACGATTCCGATTCTGACAGGAATCAAACTCGAAGCTCATGGAGATGGTATGACGCTGACAGGAAGCGATACAGAAATCTCGATTGAACGGACGATCTATGCAGAAGAGAATGGAACATCTTATGTCACGGTTCACCGTGCTGGTAGTGTCGTCTTGAATGCCCGCTTCTTCGGCGATATCGTCAAAAAGATGCCAAAAGACGAAGTCACACTCGAAGTCTCACCGAACTTCATGACACGGATTCAATCAGGAACAGCGGAATTCCATTTGAACGGTCTTGATCCAGATGAGTTCCCACGCCTTCCGCAAGTCGATGGGGGACAACGTTTCCGTTTACCGGCTGATCTCTTACGTTCGATGATTCGCCAAACAAGCTTTGCTGTCGCTGTTCAAGAAACACGTCCTGTTCTGACAGGTGTGAACTTCTCAGCTGACAAAGGCATCTTGACGTGTGTCTCAACAGATAGTCACCGTCTAGCTCTTCGTCGTGCTCAGTTTGAGACAGATACGGACATCTCGTTCCAGAACGTCATCGTTCCAGGGAAGAGCTTAAATGAATTATCGAAGTTGCTTGGGGATGGTCATGTGGATATCACGATCACGAACCAACAAATCTTGTTCAAGATGAAGCACGTCCTCTTCTTCTCGCGTCTACTCGACGGAAACTATCCGGATACATCACGCTTGATTCCAGAAGAGTACCGGACAGCTGTCCGCATGAACGCGAAAGAATTGCTCCAAGCGATCGATCGCGCGTCACTGCTTGCACGTGAAGACCGTAACAACGTCATCAAGTTCGCAGCTGAAGGAACGACAGCGGTCGAGATCTCTTCACATTCACCAGAAGTCGGGAAAGTCTCGGAGCAAGTCAGCATCCTGTCGCTTGAAGGAGAAGAGCTGAAAATCTCGTTCAACTCGAAGTACATGATGGATGCCTTGAAGGCGCTTGACGCGACAGATATCGAAATCCAGTTCACGGGTTCGATTCGTCCATTCATCTTGCACCCAGTCGATCAAGATAACGTCCTGCAACTGATTCTTCCAGTCCGGACGGCGTAAGTATAAACACGAAATACGTGATAAGACGGGTTCGATCGTTTCGACATCGGACCCGTCTTTTTCGTATACCGTATATACGTTCGGGGATTTTGCTAAATCGCTCAATGTTTAGTACAATAAAGAGTACGTCATTTATAATATGTAGGTAGGAGGAGTCAATCCATGCAAGAAATCAGAATTACAACGGAATACGTCACATTAGGGCAGTTCCTGAAGCTATCGGATATCATCTCAAGCGGAGGACAAGCTAAACCGTTTTTAGCAGAGGTACCGATTCTAGTCAACGGCGAGGTCGATCAGCGACGTGGTCGTAAATTACGGGATGGAGACATCATTGATGTAGAAGACTACGGTCAGTTCATCATCAAGAACGAGGGCAACTAACGTGCGGCTGGATTCAGTCCGACTCAGTCATTATCGCAACTATGACGCACTCGAACTGTCATTCTCCGAAAAAACGAATGTCCTGATTGGTGAAAATGCACAAGGGAAGACGAACTTACTGGAAGCGATCTATGTTCTTGCTCTCGCGAAGTCGCACCGGACGACGCATGACAAGGAACTGATCGGTTGGGACCAAGAAACAGCGCGCGTCGAAGGACGTGTCGTCAAGCGGACCGGCTCCCATGTCCAAGAGATCGTCATCTCGGGTCGCGGGAAAAAAGCAAAGCTGAATCATCTAGAGCAACGACGCTTGAGTGATTATGTCGGGGCACTGAACATCGTTTTATTCGCCCCGGAAGATTTGCATATCGTCAAAGGCAGTCCACAAGTCCGCCGGCGATTTCTCGATATGGAGATCGGTCAAGTCAGTCCGGTCTATCTGCATGAATTGAGCCAGTACCTGAAAGTGTTGAAGCAGCGGAACGCATTGCTGAAACAACTGTCCATGAAGGGAGGAGACGAGACCTTCCTTGATATCTTGACGGAGCAAATGATTACGCTAGCCGTTAAAATCGTTCAGCGCCGGCATCATTTCATGGCCCAGCTCGAAAAATGGGCACGACCGATTCATGACGGAATCAGTCGTGGACAGGAAGAACTCGCGCTCATCTATCGTTCGGACACATTCGGCGACGAATTACTCGATGTCGAAGGAATGACTGCGTCCTACACGCGGAAGTTTGGTAAAATAAAAGAAAATGAAATCCGAAGAGGAGTTACGTTGTTTGGACCACATCGCGATGACTTCGAGATGGAAGTCAATGGACGAAACGTCCAAACGTATGGTTCACAAGGACAACAACGGACAGCAGCCCTCTCGTTAAAGCTTGCGGAGATCGAATTGATTCATGAGGAAGTAGGGGAATATCCACTTCTTCTGCTCGACGATGTCTTATCCGAACTTGATGATCATCGTCAAACACATTTGCTCGATACGATGCAACAAAAGGTCCAGACGATCCTGACGACGACAAGCGTCGACGGGATTGCGCATGAAACGATCAACCAAGCGAAGTTGTTCCACGTGAAACAAGGGACGGTCGATTTGGAAGAGACATCATATAAAGAAACAGTAGGTGAGAAAACCGATGAGTAATCATGAAGATATGGAATTGGAACAAGGGTACGGTGCCGATCAGATTCAAGTACTTGAAGGATTAGAAGCAGTTCGTAAACGTCCAGGGATGTATATCGGCTCGACGGCATCAAAGGGTCTCCATCACCTCGTATGGGAGATCGTCGATAACTCGATTGATGAGGCGCTCGCAGGATACTGTGACACGATCAAGGTGACGATCGAACCAGGGAACTCGATCTTAGTCGAGGATAATGGACGCGGTATTCCAGTCGACATTCAAGAGAAGATGGGTCGTCCTGCCGTTGAGGTCATCCTAACAGTCCTCCACGCCGGTGGTAAGTTCGGCGGCGGCGGATATAAAGTATCGGGCGGATTACACGGTGTTGGGGCTTCGGTCGTTAACGCTCTGTCGACGAAACTTGAAGTGTTCGTCAAACGGAACGAGAAACTGTATTACCAAGCGTACCATCGCGGTGTACCAGCGCAAGATCTCGAAGTCATCGGAACATCAGAAGAGACAGGAACGACGATTCGTTTCTTCCCAGACGGTGAGATTTTCCAAGAGACGCTCGAGTATGACTATGATTTGCTAGCGACACGCCTTCGCGAGCTTGCTTTCTTGAACAAAGGCCTGAAGATCATCATCACGGACGATCGTGCAGATGAGCCGATGACACGTAGCTTCCACTATGAAGGTGGAATCAAGTCCTACGTCGAGCACTTGAACCGTTCAAAAGAAGTCGTTCATGCGGAACCTGTCTATGTACACGGTACAAAGGATGGCATCGAAGTCGAAGTCGCGCTTCAGTACAACGATGGATTTGCGTCAAACATCTACTCGTTCACGAACAACATTCCGACGCATGAGGGTGGTACGCATGAGACGGGCTTTAAGACAGCTCTGACACGCGTCATCAATGACTATGCGAAGAAGTTCGGTTTGATGAAGGATGCGGACGGTACGTTATCCGGTGAGGACGTGCGTGAAGGAATGACCGCGATCGTTTCCGTCAAACACCCGAACCCACAGTTCGAAGGTCAGACGAAAACGAAACTCGGGAACTCCGACGCGCGTACGGTTACGGATTCACTCTTCTCTGGTGCATTTGAGCAGTTCATGCTCGAAAACCCGACGAACGCACGCGCAATCGTCGAAAAAGGGATGATGGCGTCGCGCGCCCGCATGGCAGCGAAACGCGCCCGTGAACTGACACGCCGTAAAGGTGTTCTCGAAGTGAGCTCACTACCGGGTAAACTGGCTGACTGTTCATCACGTGATGCGTCGATTTCCGAATTGTACATCGTTGAGGGTGACTCGGCGGGTGGTTCTGCAAAATCCGGACGCGATCGTCATTTCCAAGCAATCTTACCGATTCGCGGTAAAATCTTGAACGTTGAGAAAGCACGTCTCGATAAGATTCTCGGAAGCAATGAGATTCGGACGATCATCACGGCACTCGGAACAAGTATCGGTTCTGAGTTCAATATCGAAAAAGCACGCTATCACAAAGTCATCATCATGACCGATGCCGATGTCGATGGTGCCCACATTCGGACACTCTTGTTGACGTTCTTCTACCGTTACATGCGTCCGCTTGTCGAGCATGGGTATGTCTATATCGCTCAGCCACCGCTATACGGGATCAAACAAGGGAAGAACATCACGTACGTGCATAACGAACGTGAATTGACAGAGGCGCTTGCAGCGCTTCCTGAAAACGCACGGTACGACATTCAGCGCTACAAAGGTCTTGGGGAGATGGATCCAGAGCAACTTTGGGAAACTACGATGGATCCAAGTGGTCGTCAAATGTTGCGTGTCGAGCTTCAAGATGCAATCGAAGCAGATGAAGTCTTTGATATCTTGATGGGAGATCAAGTCGAACCACGACGCGACTTCATTCAATCACACGCACATTACGTCAAGAACCTGGATATTTAACGCTGAACAGAGAGGGTGGCCAGAAGCATGTCCGAACAAAATCACGGAATCATCAAGGATATTAATATCAGTCAAGAGATGCGTACGTCCTTCATGGACTACGCGATGAGCGTCATCGTCGCACGTGCTCTTCCGGACGTACGGGACGGCTTAAAACCCGGACACCGCCGGATTCTCTATGCGATGAACGACCTCGGTATTCGTGCCGATAAACCACATAAAAAGTCTGCCCGTATCGTCGGGGAAGTCATCGGTAAGTATCACCCGCACGGGGATTCTGCCGTCTATGACACGATGGTCCGCATGGCGCAAGACTTCAGCTACCGTTACGAACTCGTCGATGGACACGGAAACTTCGGGTCTGTCGATGGGGACTCGGCGGCTGCAATGCGATATACGGAAGCTCGTATGTCAAAAATCGCGATGGAGATCGTTCGCGATATCAACAAAAACACAGTCGATTTCAAAGATAACTACGATGGTTCGGAACGCGAACCGGAAGTCTTACCGTCACGCTTCCCGAACTTACTCGTCAACGGTTCGAGCGGGATCGCGGTCGGGATGGCAACGAACATTCCACCACATCAGCTTGGCGAAGTCATCGATGGTGTCTTAGCATTGTCTCACGATCCAGAAATCACGATCCAAGAACTGATGCAACACATTCCGGGACCTGATTTCCCGACAGCTGGTGAAATTCTTGGTCGTAGCGGGATTCGTCGCGCTTATGAGACAGGACGTGGCTCAATCATCGTTCGCGCGAAAGCTGAAATCGAACAGACGAAAAAAGACCGGGAACGGATCATCGTGACGGAGCTGCCTTATCAGGTCAATAAAGCCCGCCTCGTTGAAAAGATTGCCGACCTCGTTCGCGAGAAAAAGATCGAAGGTATCACCGATTTACGAGATGAGTCAGATCGCCGCGGTATGCGCATCGTCATGGAAATCCGTCGTGACGCAAATGCGAGCGTCATCTTAAACAACTTGTATAAGCAGACGTCGATGCAAACGACGTTTGGTGTCAATATGCTAGCGATCGTCGGAGGACGTCCGAAAACATTGACGCTCAAGGAAATGCTTTATCATTACCTCGAGCATCAAAAAGAAATCGTGCGTCGTCGGACACAGTTCGATCTCGAAAAAGCAGAAGCACGTGAACACTTACTCGCTGGTCTACGGATTGCACTCGATCATTTGGATGAAGTCATTCAAATCATCCGCGGGAACCGGACAGCGGACGCAGCACGTGAACAGTTGATGGAGCGTTTTGCGTTATCCGAGAAACAATCACAAGCGATTCTTGATATGCGCTTGCAACGCCTGACAGGTCTTGAGCGGGAGAAAATTGAAGCAGAGTATGACGAAATCATGCAATTGATCGCGGAACTGAACCGCATCCTTGCGAGTGAGGAAGTCTTGCTTGATTTGATCCGGACAGAACTTGAGGAGTTGAAAGAACGTTTCAACGACGAACGTCGGACGGAAATCCGCATGGACCACATCGAATTCGAAGACGAAGATTTGATTCCGGAACAGGATATCATCATCACGTTGACAAGCAGTGGCTACATCAAACGGATGACGACGGATTCGTACCGGACACAACGCCGCGGCGGACGTGGGGTTCAAGGAATCGGAACGAACGACGAGGATTACGTCACGCGTCTCTTGTCTTGTTCGACGCACGATACGATCCTATTCTTTACGAACCGCGGGAAAGTCTACCGGATTCGTGGATATGAAGTACCAGAGATGAGCCGGACATCAAAAGGTGTGCCGATCATCAACCTCATCCAAATCGAACGCGACGAAAAGGTCGAGACGATGATTCCAGTCAATTTCAAACGTTATCTCGAGGAGCAACAAGCAACTGAAGCACCTGTCGAGGTGATTGAAGGAGAGATTGAAGAGACGGAAGAAACGCTTGAAACGGAAGAAGTCGTTCAAGATGAGCAAAAATCATTGATCTTCATGACACGTAAAGGACGCGTCAAACGTTCACCGTTGTCTGCGTACGCACGGATCAACAAAAACGGTTTGATCGCGATTCGATTGTTTGAAGACGATGAGTTGACATCGGTTCGTCTCGCATCGACGGACGATGAAGTCTTTGCTGTTTCAACAAGCGGGAAAGCGATTCGTTTCCCAATCACGAATGTCCGCTCGATGGGACGTGGCGCTCGTGGTGTCAAAGCGATGACGTTACGTCCAGACGATTTCGTCGTCGGGATGGAACTTGCACGTGATGCTCAAGATGTTCTTGTCATTACGGAAAAAGGATTCGGTAAACGAACACCGATGACCGAGTTCCGTAGCCAGTCTCGTGGTGGTAAAGGATTGATCGCGAGTAAGGTGACAGAACGCGTCGGTCAAATCGTTGCCATGCGAATCGTTGATGTCGACGATGACATCATGATCATGACAGAGAGCGGGATCGTCATTCGGACAGACTCGCAATACATTTCACGTGTCGGCCGGAATACCCAAGGGGTGAAGGTCATTCGAATTGAAGAAGGTGACCGTGTTGCAACGGTTGCGAAACTGAAACGCGAAGAGACTGATGAAATGGAAGAAGACACGGATATCGTGTCTGAAGAGAATGTAGTCGAATCGGATGCTTCAGAAGAAGCGGAAGAATAAGCAAGACGTCAGCAAGGAAGCAGCAGAGTGATACTACTCTGCTGCTTTTATCTACATATATAGAAAGAAGAGAAAGGAACGAAGCGATATGCGAGTGGCAAGTGACCAATTACGCATCGGGGATCGTTTGACAGAATCCATCTATTTACATACGGATCATCCGATCGTAGAAGCAGGGAAAAAAATAGGAAGCGATGAGTTACGACGAATCCAGCGTTTTTTAATTAAGGAAGTCGTCATTGAAGATCGACCTGATTTCAGTAAAGATGAACAAGTGCAGACTGAAACAGTTGAAGCCCATGTGGAACATCCATTTGAAGAATTTATTCGCTTTTACAATAAAGTCTTCATGTCATGGGAACAAGGAATGAAGCCGAATGTATACGAAGCATTGAGTTGGGTCAAACAGTCCGTTCCAGAACGGATTACGAGACAAGATGTCTTACCATTCTTCCTAGAGCGGGGAACGGAAGCTTATACAGTGCGACATGCCATTTATCGAGGGGCAATTGCGCAAATGCTGGCGGAAGCAGTCGGAAAAGAACGGAAAATGATTCATGAGTTGTGGACCGCATCCTATTTTGCAGACTATGGACTAGCGCGAATCATGGAATGGCGTCACACGAAACGATATGAAGCGATGCAACAAGAAATTTTTCAACGTCACCCGGCTATGGCGTATCAAGCCTTGCAAAAGGAGACGATCATCTCTGATACAGTAAATCGTTTAATTGTTCAACATCATGAACGTTTAGATGGAACAGGTTACCCTTTAAAGGTAAAAGGAGATAAGATCGCAGATCACACACGGTTATTCATCGTAGCGGATGTCTTTGCTGCAATGACGAGTTGGCGTCCGTATCGGGAAGCTTATACGCCGTTTGATGCCTATCGTCATTTGAAAGCAAGACCGATGCAATATTGCTCAAAGTATGTATTGTTGCTCGGACAATTACTTCTACCAATAGAAGTCGGTGATCGCGTGCTGATGAGTAACGGAAAGATTGCAACCATCACGCGAAAGAATCCAGTCTTTGATCGACCTGTCATTTCTTATGAAGAACAAGGACGGATGACGATCATTGATTTAATGGAAGAACGACAACATAGTATTATTCAGTTGATGGATTAATAGGGAATAAACAGCCTCTTGAGACGGAATCGCAAGGTTCAAGAGGCTTGTTCATGATTTTAAAAACAATTTTAAAATAAGTGTTGCACAATAATAAAACGCATGATATATTATTACATGTCCTTAACAACGACAAGCGCTTGAAACAAACGAGAAAACAATTTGAAAAAAGTTGTTGACTTCTTGTTTCAGACTTGGTATTCTAATTGAGTCGCCAAAACAGGCGCGGACGAACTTTGAAAACTGAACGATGAGGCAAAAATCGTATTCTACGGAATACAAAAACGAATGAAGCGCAAGCTTCGTCAATCGTGACT
>NZ_JACSMZ010000004.1:0-223564 GCF_018618915.1 Exiguobacterium sp. s91
CCAGGATCAAACTCTCCATGAAGTGTTTGACTTGCTCGTTTTTGTGACCGAAGTCACGATTGACGAAGCTTGCGCTTCATTCGTTTTTGCATTCCATAGAATACGTTTTTTGCCTCATCGTTCAGTTTTCAAAGTTCGTCGTGTCGTTTTCAGCGACTTTAATAAGATATCACGGAATAACTTAAGCGTCAATCTCTTTTTGAAATCTTTTTTCTTTCTCGTCACCGTCCAGTGCGTGTTGCCCTGTCGACATGTATTAATATACTATCTCGGTATAATACCGTCAATAGTTTTTCTAAAAAAACTTTTAAAATCTTTTCCCTTCTATATATAGCCAAAACAACATACAGAAAAAAATAAAGCCGATCGTCATACGACCGGCTCATACGTTACGAGTTCGACCCCTGCTCCTTTAGTTGTTTGATACGAAATCCTGATTAGACCTTTTCGCATGAAGAAATCAATCAGACTACTTAAATCCACTTTGACTTCTTGTAGTCGCTCTTCTTCCATCAATTCATACATCGTCCAAGGACTTGTCCGCTCACGCATGATTTCAAATAAATAGCGTCCTCCCGATAAGACCTTCGACTGCAGAAGATGCTCAAGTCCGATCAAGGCGAGGTGAATACGTTGATCTAATGTCTCTTCACTCATCAATAATTGTTCATATAGTTTATAGACATCCGGATCATCGAGTCGCGCTTGTTCCCAGACGACTGTCTCGGGATGTTTTCCTTTTTCAAGGACCGATAATCGCGCGAGATGATGTAATGCATGATGGACGTGTGTATAGGCATCATAATGATGTCCGCGACTGAACAAGTTCCTACCGTCTTGGAAACGACGCAAAAGTTTAGCGAATGAGATCGTCATCTGTAGACATCTTTCCTCATCAGGAAAGTTTAAGAGTTGCCGTTTTAAGTCAACTAAATAATCGTTCCGTTCGAAAACGATCGTTCCTTCTGCAATCCAGTGAATCGCACGTCGATTGGCATTTAACAAAATCCAGCGTGATAAGACATCTTCATGTACGAGGTGTAATGACACCTTTAGTGTATTCAGTCGATAATGTTTGATCGTCCACTCGACTTCTGGGTCTCTCGTGATGACGACAAGAAGTGTATCAAATTGATCCGTCAAGGAATCCCGTGGTTGCCGTTTCTCAACAGCAATGATCCCTTGTGTTTCACGATAAGCCGCGTATTCCGAATAAATCGTTCGTGTTGCTTGTTCCATGTACTTCTCACCCTTCTATACGAACTCGTCGTTACCATTTTCGACAAAAAAACAAGCTTTCCTCCTTCAGACAGTTGCACTTCTTATGCTAGACTGACAACAGGGGGAATTCACTTGAAAAAACAACGTAAAAATAAAATAAACCGCGCGCGAAACCTTGCTATGTTTCTTGTGTTCGGTGGGATGCTCGTCATGTATGGCGGTCTATTACTCAAACAATTTGAAATCATCATGGTCTTACTCATGCTTCTCGGTTTCGTCATGGTTCTTGCCAGTACGGCACTCTATTTCTTGATTGGTCTGACATCAACGAAGGCAGCTGTCGTCACTTGTCCGAATTGCGGAAAAGAAACAAAGGTCCTTGGTCGCGTCGACTTATGTATGCATTGCGATGAACCACTGACGATGGATCCATCTCTTGAAGGTAAAGAATTCGATGAAAAATATAATAAACACAATAAACGAGCTCCCCGCTAAGGCAGCTCGTTTTTTTATTGGACATTCGATTGACAGTCCGGGCAAGTTCCGTACACTTCTAATCGGTGACGATCGACTTTAAAGCCTGTTAAGTGCGCCGCAACCGTTTCGACATCATCGAGCACAGGATAGTTGAAGTCAACGATCTTTCCGCAATTTTCACAGATCATGTGGTAATGACGTGTCGTAACGAAGTCGAAGCGACTTGAAGCGTCTCCGTAATTCATTTCCTCAACGATTCCCTTTTCTCGAAACACGCGTAAGTTATTATATACAGTCGCCACACTCATGTTTGGAAAACGATGTTCGAGTGCACGATAAATCTCATCCGCTGTCGGATGCGTGTGTCCCGTCGTTAAATATTCCAAAATCGCGTGACGTTGTGGTGTCATTCGAACGCCTGATTCCCGAAGTGACTTCACGGCGTCATCCAGCATTTCGTTAGCCACGTCCATCCCCTCATTTCTATCTTTCATTGATTATCAGATTGTAATCTTTATAATTAGTCTACCTACAAATAGGCATTCCGTCAACGGCTCTGCACCGGATTTGACGTCCATGATACAATCATATCGTGATATCTTTCACGAATCATCGATTGGAGGAATCCTCATGTCTACCCACACTACACGTCCTACTTCAGAGGCGTTATATGAAATCGCACAAGAGTGTATCGTTGGTGGCGTCAACAGCCCATCCCGTTCATTCAAAGCCGTCGGCGGCGGCGCACCTGTCTATATGGAACGCGGAGAAGGTGCTTACTTTTACGATGTCGATGGCAATCGCTATATCGATTACTTAGCAGCCTATGGTCCGATCATCACGGGACACGGTCACCCTCACATTACGGAAGCGATCACCCATGCTGCCCAAAACGGTCTTCTTTACGGCACACCACACCGTCTAGAAATCGACTTTGCACATAAACTACAAAAAGCGATCCCATCGCTTGAAAAAGTACGCTTTACGAACTCGGGAACCGAAGCTGTCATGACGACGATTCGTGTCGCACGTGCGTATACGGGTCGTGAGCTCGTCGTGAAGTTCAGTGGGTGTTACCACGGTCACTCGGATTTGATGCTGATTGCAGCAGGAAGCGGACCAGCGACACTTGGTTCCCCAGATTCAGCCGGCGTCACGAAAGCGACGGCAAAAGAAGTCATTACGACACCGTTCAATGATATCGAATCGTATCGTCAAATCATGGAACAATGGGGCGATCAGGTCGCTTGTGTACTCGTTGAACCGATCGTCGGAAACTTCGGTATCGTCGAACCGCAACCTGGATTCCTTGCTGCAGTCAACGAAATCACGCATGCTCACGGCGCACTCGTCATCTATGATGAAGTCATCACAGCCTTCCGTTTCACGTACGGCAGTGCACAAGAGTTACTCGATATCCGCCCCGATATGACGGCACTCGGCAAAATCATCGGTGGTGGATTACCAATCGGTGCTTATGGCGGTCGTAAAGAAATCATGGAACACGTCGCACCACTCGGTCCGGCTTATCAAGCAGGAACGATGGCTGGTAACCCAGCATCCATGGCTGCCGGTATCGCTTGTCTTGAATTACTTGAGCAGCCTGGTGTCTATGAACAACTCGATCACCTTGGCGCCTTACTCGAACAAGGTGTGCTAGAAGCAGCAAAACGTCATGACGTCACGATTACGATCAACCGTCTAAAAGGTGCCATGACGGTCTACTTCACGGATGAAACAGTCATCGATTACGATGGTGCAGAACGTGCAGATAGCGAGATGTTCGGACGTTTCTTCAAATTGATGCTAGAAGAAGGCGTCAACCTTGCCCCTTCGAAATACGAAGCGTGGTTCTTGACGACGGAACATACGGAAGCCGACATCACAGAGACGATCGCAGCAGTCGATCGTGCCTTTGCTCGACTCTAAGTCTTCCTCCTAAAAAAGCAGCGACCCTCACGAGGATCGCTGCTTTTGTGTTATTCGACGAGTTCCAGATTTTGAATGGCATATAGTTCGAAATACGCACCCCGTTTTTGCATGAGGACTTCGTGTGTACCGATTTCCGTAATTTGACCATTTTCGATGACGACGATCTTATCGGCATCGGTAATCGTTGATAAACGGTGCGCGACAGTAAACGTCGTCCGTCCTTTCGCGAGACGCGCTAACGAATCTTGAATCATCGCTTCGCTCTCTAAATCGAGCGCACTCGTCGCCTCATCCAAAATCAGAATCGGCGGGTTCTTCAAGAAGACCCGAGCGATGGCTAGACGTTGCTTTTGACCACCTGATAACTTAACGCCTCGTTCACCGACCGGCGTATGATAACCGTTTGGTAATCGTTCGATGAATTCGTGGGCATTCGCTGCTTTTGCCGCTGCGATGACTTCCTCATCCGTCGCCTCCGGATTCCCCATCTTAATGTTCATCTGAACCGACTCACTGAAGAGAATTGACTCCTGCATGACCATCCCGATCTGATCGCGAAGACCACGCAACTTCAAGTCACGAATATCAACGCCGTCAAGCGTGATCCGACCGGCAGACACATCATAGAAGCGTGGAATTAAACTGACGAGCGTCGATTTCCCACCACCTGACATCCCGACGAAAGCAATCCGTTCACCTGCCTGAACGTCAAGCGTTAAGCGATCAATTGCTAGCTCGCCGCCTTCTTCGTAAGCGAAACTGATGTTTTCGAACTGAACGTTTCCGCGGACATCTTTTGGATCGCGTGCATTCGGTTTTTCCGTGATGTCATACGGCTCATCTAAAAACTCAAACATCCGGTCCATCGAAGCGATCGACTGCGTCAACGTCGTTGAGGAGTTGACGAGACGACCGAGCGGCGCATACAGGCGATCGATGTAACCAATGAACGCAACCATCGTCCCGAGCGTCACTTGATCGTTCAAGACGAAGAACGCCGCTGTCCCGAAAATGAGGATCGGTGCGAAGTCCGTAATCGTCGAGACGACGACGTACGTCCGCGCATTCCAGTTCGTTTGACGCAGCGCCGCTTTTAAGAACCCATCATTTTGATGTTTGAACGCTTTGTTCTCGTGCGGTTCGAGTGCAAAACTACGAATGACTGCCATGCCGTTGACCCGTTCCGTCAAATGACCTTGTAGTTCCGCAAGTGCTGCCGAACGTTCCCGTGTCAATCCGCGTAAGCGACCGTAAAAGAACTTAACGGCGAGGGCGTAGAATGGTAATGGAATAATGGCGACGAGCGTCAACTTCGGATCAATCGTCCACATGATAGCGATCGCGATGAAAATCGTGATCATATCAAGCCATAGGTTCATTAATCCCGTGACGACGAAGTCTTTCGTCTGCTCGACATCATTGATGATTCGCGAGATGACTTCTCCGGTTTTCGTATTCGAATAAAAACGAAGCGATAATTTCTGAACATGATCAAACAATCGATTCCGTACGTCAAATAAAATCTTCGACGCGGACCATTGCGCGAGGTATTGACGGACGTATTCGAGCGGTGGCTTGACGATCAAGAAGATGAAGACACCCGCTCCAATCAAATACGCCAATTGTTTACTTTTTTCCGCCATCGGCATCGTGTTTCCAGTTAGGATATTGTCGATGATGTACTTATACAACAACGGAAGTCCAAGTGGGATCGAGAACTTGATGATCCCAACGAAAACCGTCAGGAGAATCTGTTTTTGATACGGCTTGACGAACGCCATATAGCGGCGGATCGAACCTTGTTTCTTACGTTTTGCTTGTGTTGCCACGTGTTTCACTTCCTTCAATTAAAAAAAGACGATGGCGAACCATCATCTCCGATATCTTGTTTCATATTCACGATACCACATATCCACGAAAGCCGGGTTAAATGGACCCTTCCGACTGCGGATCCATTGAATCAGGATTTGGACATTGTCTTTCAAAATACGATCGATTGCCTTCGGATAGTTCATCTCGCGGCGATGCTTCTCATACTCGT
This sequence comes from Exiguobacterium sp. s91, assembly GCF_018618915.1. Taxonomy (NCBI): domain Bacteria; kingdom Bacillati; phylum Bacillota; class Bacilli; order Caryophanales; genus Exiguobacterium; species Exiguobacterium sp. s91. Next base: position 5,672 of record NZ_JACSMZ010000004.1, read on the forward strand.
CCTCATCGAGGATCATGTAGGACATGTCCGGATACACTTTGATATCTAAATCGTAATCAATGTACTTGACTGCTCGATCTTTCTCATCGAACGTAGAAGGTGATCCAAGATTGCAGTAATAGTAAATGCCATCCTCCCGAATCATACAAATGACATTGAACCAGAGTTCTGTTGAAAAGTAACAGATTGCAGGCTCTCGCGTTCGCCACTGACGACCATCCGATTCACTGACCATGATGCGGTCATTGAACCCAATCAATTCTTCTTCCGTCGATTTCAGCACGAGCGTTTCTTCCCAAACTCTGTGTAAGCTCCCGTTATGTTTGAAACTTTGAATCTCAATCTTGCTACTTTCTTTTGGGAATCGACTCATGTGCTACTCCTTTCTAAAGCGTTTTTCTTCCATTCTGTTATACTCTCGTGCTTATTATACCCATTTTCAGAACGCATGAAAAACGAAAGGGTATTTTTTCAGAAAAATGACGGAATTCAGGCTTGAAAGTGATTCAAAATCGCATTTTTTCGTTGTTTGAACATCGGTTTCAAGATGAATGCTTCAATGACGAAGGCTGGCAAGAACGATGCGTACGTCACTTCATCCACGAAATAGACGCCAGATTCACGTTCTTCGACTCGGTGCACGTGGCACCATGCCCGGAATGGATACGGAACTTTTGTACCGACATCGACGAAGACATATTCTTCTACGAAAGGAATCCAAGACGTCCACGAGACAAATAGTGGAGGAACACCAACGCGCAGACGAATCGTATTTCCTGCTCGCGTCCGTGTATCACCCGACGTCTTCACTTGCGGAAATACCGTCAATCGACTTAAGGCCTTGGCGTCACTTAAAAAATCCCACGCTTGCTCCTTTGATGTATCGACACGTGTCTCAAAACGAAAAGTATGCATTAGATCTCCCCCTTTAATAGTCGATCAATCTTCATTTGCGCGACAGATACCGGATGCGTCGCATACGTTTCCTGATCAACCAGTATTGTCTGGTCCGGCTGTTCCGTCACGCGATAGACGGCAATTTCCCAAATCCGGTGTGAGAAGATATGTCGGACGTGACCGACAAGCGTCCCATTACGATCTTCTTCTGCTTCTCGAAGTGGGTATTGCCACATACCTGCGAGCAAACCCGTTTCTGCTCGTTGTTCAATTGCGATTTTTCCGTTCGTTTCATAGACGAGAGCATCATACGGAATAATTTGCGTCTTCCCTTTCTTCGTCTTCACAGGTAGTTCTTCCTGTGCATTTCGATCATATGCGAAACAAACGTCTTGAACAGGACAGAGTCCACACATCGGAGACTTTGGCGTACAGACCATCGCACCGAGTTCCATCAAGCCTTGATTGAAACTTGACGGATCAGCCGGATCAATCAATTGATGAACTGCTGCTTCAAACAATTTCCGCGTCTTCGGCGCAGCGATGTCTTCATAAATCCCAAGTACACGCGAGAGGACGCGCATCACGTTTCCGTCTACTGCCGGTTCTGCTTGCCCATAAGCAATCGATAGAACCGCTCCTGTCGTATACGGACCAACGCCCTTCAGCTGACTGAACAATTCCTTTTCGTCCGGAACGATTCCATCATATTTTTCAACAACTTCCTGAACCGCGATTTGAAGATTCTTGACACGGGAATAGTACCCTAAGCCCTCCCAGTGCTTGAGCACTTCACTTTGATCCGCTTGCGCTAAATCATGTGGTGTCGGAAAACGTTTCGTGAAGCGCTCATAATACGGAATGACCGTATCGACGCGCGTTTGTTGGAGCATGGTTTCACTAATCCAGATATGATATGGGTTTTTGGTTCTTCGCCATGGGAGATCTCGCTGTTCACGAAGGAACCAGGCAATCAGTTCTGTGGTAAATTGTGTTTTATTAAAGTTTGTGAAATATTCTTGAACGACAGTCAAAAGGTTACCTCTTTTCTCTTGAATACGATATATTTATTAAAAATTACTCGGCAGAACCACGATGGATCAACCATCATGATTTTATAGAAGGAGCGAATTGGCATTGGATACTGGTACGCATATCGGCATGGGACTTTGTCTCGCCGCCATCTCGACGCTACACCCTGACGTCGCAGCGAGCACGACGATGTTTGCTGCCGTGACGACGACGGCGCTCGTCGGCTCACATGCACCGGACTTCGACACTGTCTTCAAGTTCAAAGGAAACAGCGCCTACTTGCGCCAACACCGCGGAAAATCGCACGGGTTGATTGCTTTGCTCGCCTGGCCATTATTACTTTCAATCGTCATCGGTACATTGTTTGGTGTACCTCCGACTTCATTATGGCTGATGGCGCAGATCGCTGTCGCCCTCCATGTCTTCGTCGATCTGTTTAACGCTTATGGAACACAAGCTTTACATCCGTTCAAACAATCCTGGATTGGTTGGGGCGTCATCAACACATTTGATCCGTATCTGTTCGCGATGTATTATGCCGCGTTCGGGATTTGGCTACTAACGAGAGCGACGATCGTCATCTTCCCGATTTTGATTGCCATCGTCATCATCTATTACGCTGTGCAGTTTAAGTTACGAAACGATGCACTCGCGACCGCAGCACGCTATTATCGTGGTGCGCATAAACTGTTCATCTCACCTGGCATGAAATGGGATGAGTGGCATGTCGCGGCACGGTTACGCGATGAGTATTCCGTCGTTAAGATCAATAGTGGAACGGTCGTCGAATGTGGAAACTTCCGCATCAAGGACGAACCACACGGTGACGCCTTGTACGAAATCGTCAAACAAAACGCTGACTTGCAAGCGTTTCTTGAGTTTTCGAAGATTCATACGTATACGGTCTCACGAAAGGACGGTATTGTCGAATACCGCTTTACGAACTTACGTTACTTCACGAAGGAAGTCTATCCATTCGTTGCCGTCGTCAGAATCGACGCTGCTACACAAGAAATCGTCAGCTCCTATACCGGCTGGGTCTTCAGCGAACGGACCTTGCAGAAAAAACTGTTCATCCCTGCATTATAAAGACAAAGCTCCGCGCAACGGAAATCCCGATGTGCGGAGCTTTTTTCATTCGACGTTTCGACCTGTCATCAAATGCTTGAATTTTTCGTTCGTCGTATTAAACCGGTGTAACATTGCCCCGTGCTGTTTAATCTGTTGTTCGACGAAATGAACTGCGACGGCTTCACCTTGATATTTCTCACCTGCGCGCGCGAGTGTCGCTTCGAAATCTTCCCAAAGCACTTCCACCCACGTCAGTGCTTCTTCCGGTGTCAGTACTTCATTTACTTGCAATAATTCTTCAGCCAATTGCTGAAGGGCTTGTTCTCGATTCGTCATGTCTGTTCTCCCTCTCCTGTAAATAACGCGAGCGGAATCGCGACTTCCTGAGCGGTTCCTTCAAAATGTCCCCAGCCCATGACCCCATTGACGAAATGTAACTCAAATCGTGCCTCTTCTCCTTCGATTCGGTAAAAGGCTCCCCGTTCGAATCGTGCTGGATCGATCAAATAACTTTTCGCAATGGCGATTTTTCGCGTCACGACTTCCACTTCACTCACATTCCCATGTTGCTCCGCTTTTCGTTTTTGTTCACTTAATTTCGTGATCAACATCTCAAGCTCGTATTTCGATAATTGACTCATCCGTGTCTCCATTACAAAAACTCCCCCTCTTCGTTTTTCAGTATAAACGAAAAGGAGGAGAAACTGGATGGATTAGCTTGATTTCAATTCAAGATTCCGTTTACTTTGTAACGCATACATTTTCGCATAAATACCGGATGCTGCGAGGAGCACATCATGGGATCCTCGCTCGACGATCCGACCATGATCGAGAACAAGAATCTCATCCGCATCCTTGATCGTCGACAAGCGGTGGGCGATGATGAACGTCGTCCGCCCTTTCGTCAACGTCAGCAAGGCATCCTGAATGACCGCTTCCGTTTCCGAGTCAACGCTCGCTGTCGCTTCGTCAAGAACTAGGATCGCAGGATCGAACGCTAACGCACGGGCAAAACTGATCAACTGTCGTTCACCCGCTGATAACGTGGCACCTTTTTCGATGACTGGTTCATCGAGTCCGTTCGGTAAACGATCAATGAACCGATCCGCGCCGACGGCTTCGATCGCTTGGCGAACACGTTCCTCGGAAATGTCAGGATTGCCAAGTGTGATGTTCGAGCGAATCGTTCCTGTGAAGAGGAACGGATCCTGTAGGACGATGCCCATATGCTCACGGACCGCTTGTTTCGGCAAACGCGTCACGTCCTGTCCGTCAATCAACAACTGTCCTTTTGACGGATCATAGAAACGCATCAGCAGGTTCATGATCGAACTTTTCCCACTACCCGTGTGTCCGACAAGAGCAATTGTCGCGCCAGGACGAGCATCGATTTGAATTTCACGTAACACGGGATTTCCCGCTTCATAACTAAATTCGACGTCCTTGAAGGACACCGCTCCTTTAAACCGAGCAACGCGACCTTGTTCGACCGGCTCTCCCTTTTCGTCGAGCAACTGGAACATCCGGTCCGCTGAAACGAGTGCTTGTTGTAGTGGTGACAGCTGATTCATGATTTGGGTGACGGGTTCGAATAAACGGGACACGTAATCGATATACGCATATAAGATCCCGAGCGATAAAAACGACCCATTCGTCAGACTTTTTCCGCCGACGACCCAAATCAACAAGGCGAGCGTCAAGTTTTTCAAAAAGTAGGATAAGTTATGGGACATCAGGGCATCGAGTCGTAACAACTTTGCCCGGGTCTGATAGTTCTCTTCGTTTTTTTGTTCGAATTCAGCAAGGACTTCCTTCTCGCGTGCATAAGCCTGAATGATCGGCATCGTCTGGATGTTCTCATTCAGTTGACCATTCATGTCGGCAACGAGGGAGCGGACCTTGAAGTTGTTCTTCGTCGCGAGTTTCTGGAACAGCTGAATCCAGAAATAGACGATCGGAATGATGATCAGCGAGACTAATCCTAAGCGATAATCGAGGAAGAACATCGCGACCAGAATCCCCGCCATCGTGATGATCCCCGAGAAGACCCGGGCGAGCACACCGAGATATAGATCGCGAATCGTTTCCGTATCATTCGTGACTCGACTGACGATCTTCCCGATCGGTGTCTGGTCGAAATAACGAACCGGTAACCGTTGCAGATGCGTAAAGACATCAAGACGCATCCGTTTAATGATTTTATGAGCAGATCGCTGGAGCAAGATTTGCTGAACCCAGTTCAAACCAGCTGCTACCAGCAGCAAAAGGACGTAGATCAAGGACAACCAGCCGATTGCTTTTAAGTCTTTTGAATAAAAATCATAGACCTGTCCTTGTGTCAGTTTTTGAATATTATCATACGTGTAGACGTCGTCTCCACGCGTGACCGTCATCGTATTTCCACTGATTTTCCGCTCTCCTCCACTGACGACTTGTTTCGGTACGAAAAAGTAGCCGTTGGTCGTTTGGACGATCGAGACGGATTGAACGATCTGACTTTTAGAGACGTCTTGTGCTTTGGCGAACTGACGACCGTCATACGTGACCGCACCGTCCGATTTAACTTCGACCCAGTCCTTCTCAATTGCCACGATATGTTCATCAATGATGACTTTGGCGATATACGGACCTGTCAATTCCGCTCCGACTGCCAGTACGAGTAAAAATAATCCTAAAAAGATCGCTTGTTTCTCATGCATCGCATAGCGGATCAACGAACGGAGCGTCGTCTTCCGACGTGCCGGATCGAGTTGGTATAATTCTAATTCATTCATGCAGAGGCACCTCCTTACATCTCTTCACTTTGTCGCTCGAATTGTTGAGCGTACCAGCCATTTTGTGCCATCAGGCTGTCATGTGTTCCTCGTTCAGAAATCATTCCATCTTGCAAGACGATGATTTCGTCCGCATGTGCCACTGCCGACAAACGATGGGCAACAATTAATGTCGTGGATTGGTGACGATTCGATCGAATCGAATCAATGATATGTGATTCCGTTTTCGCGTCTACCGCTGATAGTGAATCATCCAGCAACAGCAACTCTGGTTTTTTTAACATCGCCCGCGCGATCGAGAGACGTTGCTTTTGTCCTCCTGATAACGTGACGCCACGTTCACCGACCATCGTCTCAAGTCCTTGTTCAAGCGTTTCGATATCTTTTTCAAACGATGCGAGACGAATCGCTTCCTGCAATTCTTCTTCTGTCGCTTCACCTGCACCAAACAGAATGTTATCCCGAACAGATTTTGAGAATAGTAAATGTTCTTGTGACACATAACCCGTCCAACCGCGAACCGTCTCTAGCGCAATATCTTCATACGGTACGCCGTTGACCGTCAGCATATCCCGTCCGATTGGATACTCACGTAAGAATTGACGCAAGAACGTCGTTTTCCCGGATCCCGTTGGTCCGACGATACCGATCGTTGTTCCTTGTTCGATCGTCATATTCAAATCTCGCAAGACCGGATGGGCTGTCTCTGGATACGTGAACGTCAAATCGTTCATCTCGATCCGCTCGGGATGTTCGACGTGTTCCCGCGGTGTCGAAGCAATCAACGGTTTGACTCGCATCGTTGCCTCTAAGCGGTCAAGACTTGCTGTCCCGCGCTGGATGACATTGATTAATTCACCAAAGGCATACATCGGCCAGATCAGCATCCCGAGATAGATGTTAAAGGCGACCAATTGTCCGAGCGTGATGTCGTTCGTAAAGACGAGATATGTCCCGAACGATAAGCCGATCAAGTAACTGAAACCGACGAGCAGCTTGATGATCGGTTCAAACAAGACATCGATTTTTGCGACGTGCATGTTTTTCTCAAAGACATCCGTCGTGACATCGTCGAAGCGTTTAACATCGACTGGTTCTTGTACGAACGAGCGGATGACACGCAGTCCGGAAATCGACTCGACGACCTGGTCATTCATCGTTCCGAATGAATCCTGGGCAGTGATGAAGCGTCCGTGAATTTGACTTCCTAGCTTATTCATCGCGTAGGCGAGAAGTGGCATCGGTAACAAGGCAGCGAGCGTCAGCTTCCAATCGATCGCCACCCCCATGACGACGAGGGTGATCGCTGTCATGTTCAACGAGTCGACGAGCGTCAAGACACCAAATCCAGCTGTCCGCTCGACCGCCTTCAAGTCGTTCGTCGCGAGCGCCATCAAGTCTCCCGTCCGATTCTTTTGGTAGAACGTCGGCGTCAGTTTCAATAAGTGCGTAAAGAAGCGACTCCGAAGTGTCCGTTCTAATAAAAATGCAGTTCCGAATAATTTCGCTAACCACAGATACGTCAAGATGAAGGAAACGATGGAAATGACTGTTAATCCGATGACGTACTGCAAGAGCGTCGCCTGGTCCATCGATCCCGACCGCAATCCGTCGATGACCTTACCGATTAGCCATGGCGGCGTTAAATCGATGAAGCCGGTGATGATCAATAAGACGACTGCTACGAGATACGATGATTTGTGTTCTTTTAGAAACCAACTCAATTGCCGAAATAAACGCATGAGGGTCCCCCCTTTACTGTGAAATGAAGTACTTTTTCCGAGCACGCAAAAAGGCATACGGATTTCCGGATGCAGTCCGAGAATCAGTATGCCTTGAAATGGGCATGATGCATTCTTGTTCGTCTGCGCGCTCGGGAGACGAATCCCCTTGCTCGCACATGAAATGAATTACTTATACGTGCTCAAGAGTCTCCGTCGTATTCAGCTGTTGGATATGAGTGAAACCAATTGGCTTTTTCATAGGACGGTTCCTCCTTTTCTTAGTCTGTGCGTAGAATAGCACAATTGTCGGATAATTGTCAATTTTTCGTCTTGCTTTTATTACTCCGCCTCTTCTTCTTCTTTGACTTGTTCGAGGACTTGAGCGGCTAGACCGTATGGAAATCCTTTTCGGACGAGTGCTTGCTTGACTTTTTGTTCGCGTTCGAACGGTTCAAGTTGTCGGTATTTCGGATAATACTTGCGCGCTTGATAAAGGGCCGCTTGTTCTTCTTCGTCACCTTCTTCAGCTCGAAACACCTCTTCAATGCCCGCTTTAATCAAATCGGACGAAAACCCACGCTGCATGAGCGTTAACTGCAACTTTTGTGTCAGTTCCCGCACGGAACGCCGTTGCAGCTCTTTTTGCTTTTGCCGCAAAAACTTCAGGACTTTTTCGTATTCCTCTTCATCCGTAAACGTCACGATCGCTTCATCAATCGCTGTCTTCGGTATTTTCAATGCCTCAAGGTCGCGGCGAATCCGTCCCGGACCTTGAGGTGTCGTCGCTTTTTTCGTTGCCGTATAAGCAAGTGCGAACTGTTGATCATCCAAATAGCGTTGCTCCGTCAATCGATCGATTGCATGTTTGATCGCATGCTCCGGTGTCTCTTTCTCTGTTAAATAGGCGACGACTTCACTCGTCGCCCGCATGCGGTACGATAAATGATTCAACGAGAGACGATACGCTTTTTGCTGTTCTTCAGCCGTTAACACTTCCTTGACGAAGTCGTCATCCAGTTCCTTATCGCGTTGTAGATTGTATTTAATTAAGATATCGACGTCTACGGCAAAGGCATATTCCTCTTTGCCATCACGCTCGACATAGATGTTGAATCGTTCGCTGTTCTTTTTCTGCGTCGAAATCCGTTTGATCTTCATTTCGTTCCCTCCTCTAACCTGATTCGGTAGTTCTACGATATCATGAACAGGCAGGTCTATGTTTGAGTGAAACCATGGAACGGGAACAAATGGAAAGAAGCTACTTTTACTTATTTAGGGAGGATGGATTACATGAACATTGCGATTACCGGTGGAACCGGTATGATTGGTCAAGCCTTGACGAAACGTTTACTAGATCAAGGACATCACATCTTTATCTTAACGCGTCATCCGAAAGCAAATGACGCGCATGTCACATATATCAAGTGGATGACAGAAGACGCAAAACCGGAACAGCACTTAGAAGGCGTCGATGCCTTTATTCATCTTGCTGGTGCTTCGATCAACGACGGACGTTGGACAGATGAACGCAAACGCGTCATTCTCGACAGTCGCGTCAGCACGACGAAGGAGCTCGTTCGAATCGTTGAAGCACTCGATCAAAAGCCAAATGTCGTATTGTCTGCTTCTGCGGTTGGCATTTACGGACAAGATCGGCATCAAACATTCTCCGAAGATCAACCACTTCCACCGACCGCTGACTTCTTAAGTCATGTCTGTGTCGCGTGGGAAGACCTTGCCCGCCCGATTGCTGACGCTGGCATTCGACTTGTCCATCCACGAATCGGTGTCGTCCTAACGAAAGCCGGTGGCGCTTACCCATTAATGCGCCTGCCCTATGTCTTGTTTGGTGGTGGGACGATGGGCGACGGAAAACAGTGGGTCTCTTGGGTCCACATCGATGATTTAGTCGATTTATTCGTATTCGCACTTGAGACCCCGACAGTCGAAGGACCGCTGAACATCACTGCTCCTCATCCGGAGACGATGCGGCGTTTCGGACAGACGATCGGAAAAGTCTTACATCGCCCACACTGGCTCCCGGCGCCACGCTTCGCGTTAGAACTCGCACTCGGTGAAAAGAGTACGATTGTACTAGAAGGAGCTCGTGTCGTTCCGAAAAAAGCGCTCGAAAACGGATACAAGTTTCGGTATGCTGAACTAAAGGATGCATTGCGAGCAATCGAGCATTCAAACTAGTACAGGGGTGGACGATACTTGGATATCTTAATTCGAAATGCACATATCTATCCGATTACTTCGGACAGTTTTTACGGGGACATCCGCATTCGTGATGGGAAAATCATTGAAATCGGTGAATTACTGGATCACTTAGAAAACGATCAAGTCATTGAAGCAGAAGGTCACTTTTTATTACCCGGTTTCATCGATGCCCATACACATCTCGGATTATATGACGAAGGTACCGGAACCGTCGGAAATGATGCGAATGAGACGATTTTTGCGATGACCCCTCATCTGCGTGCCATTGATGGCGTGTACCCACTTGATGAAGGATTTAAGGAAGCCGTCGAACACGGGATCACGACCGTTCAAGTCATGCCCGGTAGCATGAACATCATCGGTGGTGTCACGAGTGTCATCAAGACGCACGGACGGTTCATCGATGATATGATTCTTCGAAAGTACGCGGGTCTGAAGGTTGCGCTCGGTGAAAACCCAAAGCGTGTCCATAGTGCTGGTCGCGCCGGTGAACTGACACGGATGGGCATCATGGGGATGTTGCGCGAAGCCTTTCTTGAAGTTCGGACACAACGAGTTTCCGAAACGTTCGCTCACCAGATGATCAAACGGGTCCTTGATCATAAAATGCCGCTTCGTGTACATGCGCACCGAGCAGATGATATCCTTTCTGCCATCCGTTTTGCGGAAGAGTTCGATCTCGATTTGCGTATCGAACATTGTACGGAAGGTCATCTCGTCGCAAAAGAGATGGAACAATTACCGATCGAAAAAGTGACGGTCGGACCAACCTTCACGCGAAAGTCTAAAATTGAACTGAAGAATAAGACATGGGAAACTTACCGGATTCTTCATGAGCATGGTCTCGAGATCTCCATTACGACCGATCATCCGTACACCCCTGTCCAGTACTTGAATCTCTGTGCCGGTCTAGCTGCACGAGAAGGTCTACCGGTCGATGTCGCCTTGCGCGCGATCACAATTCATCCAGCTCGCTCACTCGGTGTGGACGATCGCGTCGGATCGATTGAGATCGGAAAAGACGCGGATCTCGTCCTGTGGAGCCACTTTCCACTCGACTATTTAGCGAAGCCGCTCATGACGATGATTGACGGAAAAATTATTTTTGAACACGCTCAACTGAACTTGACTTAACCCTACCCCCGCCAGGTGTTTTTTGCACCTTTCGGGGGTTTTGAACGCTTACGGAAAACATCTTGTTTTTGTATCTTTTTTCACAAAAATTATTTTCTTGCAATTTTAAAAAAAGAAGGTAATATTATCTTATCCGACAACTGAAGAAGGCATACCATGCGCGGTTCAAACGAGTCAGACAGGTAGCTTTCGACAATCATTCTTGCGGTCCTAAAAGGAGGAATGGAAGTATGCTCAAGCAACGGGAGCTGAGCGACTGCGCTGATTTGTTCGAACTGATGCAGCATCAAGACGTATATCCGTACGTCCGCCAAAAAACACGGTACTTTGATGAATTTCTGTTTACTACAAAGCAGGCAATCGAAGAGGAAGAACGTGGTGAAATCGTATCACGTACCATCCTAGATGAATTCGATCAACCGATTGGTACGATTAGTTTACTCGATATCGAAGGACAATATGGGTTTCTCGGTACATGGTTAGGTAAACCGTATCATGGTAAAGGATACAATCATTTAGCGAAAGAAGCCTTCTTCTCTGAGCTGTTCTTTGAGCTTGGATATGAAAGTGTCTTCATGAAAATTCGCAAAAGCAATATTCGGTCACAAAAAGCAGCTGAAAAATTGCCGTATGCGTTCTGTGCGGATGAGTTGCGTCCTGCGCTTCTTGAGCAATTGAATGCCGGCGAGACACAGTTCACGCTATATGAAGTCTCAAAATCTAGTTTCCACATGTACATTCATGGTCGGGAGCTCGAAACACTATACGATCACCAACAACTCGAAGCATGAGAGCCTTGTCTCTCATGCTTTTTTGTGTCCACGCATGCGCTTCTAAAGTTTGAAATGGTATGATAAATAAGAAAACTCATCTTTATGGAAGAAACACTTTCTTCTACAGGAAATGGAGCGAAGACTAATGCCAGAATCGTTTAACATTCTCGTAGTAGATGATGAAGCACAAATGCGTGACCTTCTCGTCTCGAATCTTGAAAAAGAACACTACACGACGATGACAGCTTCTAACGGACAAGAAGCGATCCATCTCATTCAACAAAATACATTCCATCTCGTTCTACTCGATGTCATGATGCCGGAAATGGACGGCTTGACAGCATGTATGCGTATCCGTGAGTTCTCAAACGTTCCGATCATCATGCTGACGGCACGTTCGGACGAGCTCGATCGCATTCACGGTCTGAAAATCGGAGCTGATGACTATATCACAAAACCATTCAGCCCTCGAGAATTGCTTGCTCGCATCGAAGCGACGCTTCGTCGTTCTCACCGCTTTACAGTTGATCAATCGGCTACTTTAACGCTCGGTATGCTTGAACTCGATACGGAAAGTCGGAGTGTCCACGTCAATGGCAAGCCGGTCAGTCTGACGCGTAAGGAATTTGATTTGTTGCATCTGTTCGCTCAAAACAATGATAAGGTCTTTTCTCGTGAACAGTTACTCGATCAAATCTGGGGTGCGGATTATATCGGGAACTTACGGACGGTCGATACACACATCAAAACACTTCGCTTAAAGCTCGGGGAAGCTGGTGGCTCGATTCAAACGGTCTGGGGCATCGGTTATAAATTCGAGGAAGTATGATTAAGCGCTATACGATCCGGCGCCGGATTTGGATCACGATTTGGTTCACAAGCGTTTTTTCCGCTATTTTATTCGTCCTGCTGACGTTCTATCTCTACGACCGGTTCTATCTTCAGACGCAGGAAGATATCTTATTGAACCGAGGCGAAAAGCTGATCAACATTTATGAATCTGAAGGATTATCTGGTGCTTTTTACGATGGAATGACTTATACGAATGAGTTGACGGAATCGAAAGTCTTCTTTATCGATTTCCTGAAGAAAAATCCAGCTGGACTGCGCTTTTTGACGAATGCGGATATCGAAGAACTTCGAAACGGTGAAACCGTCGTCTCCAGTCGGACCCATCCGATTGAAGGAACGGACATTTTGATGACCGGATTTCCGATCATCGAAAACAATCGACTGGTCGGTACATTGATTTTATATCTAGAACTCGGTCAAATCAGTGAACCATTCCGCCCACTCCGCCTGATGATCTTCTTCATGATCGGACTGATCGTCTTGAATCTCGTCATCTTCGGACGACAAATCATCGATACGATCATCCGTCCGTTGATCGACATGAAGCGCGCCTCGACTGTTTATGCACAAGGTGACTTTGATTATCGGATTCCGATTCAATCGGACGATGAGATCGGAGAACTCGCAGAAACATTAAATAAGATGGCGGAATCGCTCGGAGAAGTCGACGAGCAGCGGAAGGAGTTCCTCGCGAACGTCAGTCATGAATTGCGGACACCACTCTCCTACATCCGTGGCTATACGGAGATGATGCAGGATGATTCGCTCGAGGAAGAAAAGCGTGCGCAGTATTACCAAATCATCGAGCGAGAAACGGAACGTCTGCAACGTCTCGTCAATGATCTACTCGATCTCGCTCAACTTGAACGCGATTCCTATCCGATGTCGAAACAACCACTTGTCTTCAGTCAAGTACTTGAAGATGTCATTTACCGGATGGAACCCATCGCCCAGTCAAAAGGAGTCACGTTCGTCATGAATCTCGACCCGGATCAAATTGTCTTAGGCGATACGGACCGCCTTGAGCAAGTCTTCGGCAATTTACTCGATAACGCCTTACGGTACACACCGCCTGGAAAACAGATTTTCTTATCGACTGAAACGATCGGCGACCGGACGCATTGTCTTATCCGGGACGAAGGAGAAGGCATTCCGGAAGAGCATCTTGATCGACTGACAAAACGTTTTTACCGTGTCGATAAATCACGGACGCGTAAAGATGGCGGAACCGGTCTTGGTCTTGCCATCACGAAACACATCATCGATCGTCATGATGGGACAATCCGGTTCGACTCCGTTCTTGGAGAAGGAACGACTGTCCACATCGAGTTACCGCTTCTTCCGGATGAAGAGGATGGATTCGAATGATGGAACATCATGTCATCCAAACCTTTGAACTCTTCGGACCGTTCGCTCCGTTCGTTAGTATCTTATTCGGCGTCGTCGTCAGTGTACTTGGTGTCCTACCGAGTACGTTCGTCACCGCTGCGAATCTCGTCTATTTCGGTCTATGGATGGGCACATTGCTCTCTTTCATCGGTGAAGTCCTAGGTGCGGTTTGTGCGTTTCTACTTTACCGAAAAGGACTGCGGTATGCCCTTCGTCGCCCACTTCCGGATCGATTCGCTCGTTTGCAACAAAAACTACAAGCACAACAAGGACGCGAAGCTTTTTTGACGATCATCTTGCTGCGGCTGTTACCGTTCGTCCCGTCTGGCATCGTCAACATCGTCAGTGCTGCTAGTGGTATTTCCATCCTACTTTTCCTGACTGCGAGTACGATCGGAAAAATTCCAACCATGTTAATCGAAGTGTTCGCCGTCCATCAGTTCATGCAATCCTCATCCATCATCCAATGGTCGATTGCAGGCGTGGCACTCGTTGGTTATCTGGCCTATCGTATTCAACAAAAACGAGCATCATCGATATAAAACTACAGATTTTCTGAAAGGAATTATCGTTCATGGAGTTAAGACGTTTTGGAACATCCGACCTACTCGTATCCCCGCTTGGGTTCGGAGCTGGTCACATCGGCGCAGAACAGATGACGGATCGCGAAGCAGTTTATTTACTCGAACAAGCACGTGATCTCGGCATCAATCTGATCGATACAGCACGCGGCTATGGCTTATCGGAGCAACGCGTCGGACAATTTCTAAAGAATCGTCGTCACGACGTCATTCTGTCGACGAAAGTCGGCTATGATGTTCCCGGTACGCAGGACTGGACCTTTGAAGCGGTCCATGGTGGCATCGATCAAGCCTTACAGACGATGCAAACGGATTATCTCGACATCGTACACCTCCATTCTTGTAGTCGAGAAATTCTCGCCCAGGGAGATCTCATCGAAGCGCTTGACCAAGCAAAACAAGCTGGAAAAGTCCGCGTCATCGCTTATTCCGGTGATCGGGAAGACTTAACATATGCTATCGAAACGAATCGCTTCGACAGTTTCCAAACGTCATTCAATCTATTTGATCAACGTGTCGATGAAGTCCTGCCCACCCTTCTAGATCACGGTGTCATCGCCAAGCGTCCAATCGGTAACGCCCCGTGGCGATTCGCAGAGCGTCCGGTCGGACAGTACGTCGAGCCCTACTGGGAACGTGCGCAACAACTCGCTTATCCACTCGAGGAATCCAGTTGGCTTGAAACTGCCCTTCGTTTCACGGTCTTTGAGCCAGGGATCACGACAGCCATCATCGGTACGTCTCGACCAGAACACCTCGCGCTGAATCAGCAACTGATCGAGCGCGGTCCACTTCCTGTTGATCGTGTTGCTCGGTTGAAGGAACGCTTCGCTGAGTGTGACGCGACGTTCGGTTATCTTTCGCAAACATGATAAAAAGCCCGTATGTCCACTCGTTCAAAGAGTGCATACGGGCTTGTTACTTAGAACTTTTTCTTTTTCTTTTTTTCGAGCACGACGATTGCTTCGACGTGCGCTGTTTGTGGGAACATATCGTACGGCTGAATGTACGATACCTTGTATCCCGCTTTCATCAAGTGATCGCAATCGCGCGCAAGCGTCTGCGGGTTACACGAGACATAGATGATTTTTTTCGCTTTAGACGAGATCATCGCGTTCAACAATTGTGTATCGCAACCTGAGCGTGGTGGGTCGACGATGAAGACATCTGGAATCCAGCCTTCCTTGACCCAACGCGGAATCCAGGCTTCTGCCTTACCGACGACGTAGTGGGCATGGTCGAATCCGTATTGCTTCATGTGCGCATTGGCATCTTCGACAGCTTCTTCAATGATTTCCATGCCGCGGACTTCTTTTGCTCCTTTAGCGATCCAAAGTCCGATTGAACCAACACCTGCGTAGGCATCAACGACACGTTCTTCGCCTGTCAAAGCAGCAGCACGCGCAATTTCTTCATACATCCGCTCTGCTTGTTCCGGATTCAATTGGAAGAAGGCACGCGGAGACAATTGATACGTGAATTCCCCCATCTCTTCCTCGATCCGTTCAACGCCACGCAAGACTTCCGTCTCTTCTCCGAAGACACGTGATGTCAACTTATCATTGATGTTCAGTGCAACCGAGACGACACCTGGAATGTCCATGATATCGCGCGATAAGCCCTCTAGATCACGGAAGCCGTCTTTAAAGGCAACGAGCACGACTTGAATTTCGCCCGTTTTGATTCCTGTCCGGACGACGATATGGCGCATGACACCGTCTTGTTTTGATGCATGGTATACGGGTACTTTATAGTCATTGAGTAATTTCGTGACAGCTTGGTTGACGCGAAGCGTATCCTTATTTTGGACGACACAATCATCAATCGCGACCAAACGATTCGAATTCGCAGAATAGAGACCGCTAACGATTTCATTGCCTTGTTTCCCGACGACGAATTGCGACTTGTTGCGGTATCCCCACTCCTTCGAACCAATCGTCGGGCGGATATCGGCTTTTTCGACATTCAACTTCGTTGATTTCAAGAAAGCGTTGCGAAGCATTTCTTCCTTATAACGCAATTGTCCATCGTAACTCATGTGTTGTAATTGACAGCCGCCACAGACACTATAGACCGGGCAAAGTGGAGTAACACGGTCTGGTGAACGATCGTCACGCTTTAAGATTTTTGCATTCGCATAGTTCGCATGAATTTCCGTGATCTCGATCTGTGCTGTCTCACCGACGAGTAGACCTGGGATGAAGACGATTTGTCGTTCAAGTGTTGCGATCCCTTCACCGTTGATTCCCATTCGTAGACAAGTGACCGAACGGACCTCACCCGTCTGTAATTTGATTTTTGTTGCCATTGATTTCATCCTTTCTCTTTACGCAAATGAAAAAGCGGTCTCAATCTACCGCTTTTTTCGTTTCTTCTTGTTCTTTCATATCCTTTGCATATCGAACGACCTTCGCCTTGAGTTGATCCAGTGATACGATCAGTCGTTCCAAATCTTCGATATCTGATGATTCATCGAGTGAATCGATTGTATGACAGAGAAGCTGCATTCTTGATTTTAGCACATTCATTTGACCAAGTTTATCAGTTCTTGCTTTTCCCATTATTCAGACTTCCTTTCTTCCGCTGGATTCCGACGTTATTTTAGCATACGATACGAAGTGGAGCACTAAAAAGGAGGAGTATCTATGTCACATTCATCACCCATCACGATTGCGAACGATCCGTGGGAAGCTTATCGCGACATTGAACAATACGGCACGGTCCGTTTGACGAACATTGAAGTCACGACAACAAAACTGTGTAACATGCGCTGCGAACATTGCGCCGTCGGTTACATGTTATCCAGTAGCGAGTCACCCGAGATTCCAGTCGAGCTACTTATTCAACGTCTGGATGAAATCGAACACCTGCGTGCCTTCTCAATCACCGGCGGCGAACCGATGCTTTCAATGAAGTCCATCAAGGAGTACGTTGTCCCTTTACTTAAGTATGCCCACGAACGTGGTGCTAAAACCCAAATCAACTCAAATTTAACACTTCCGTTATCTCGCTACGAATTAATCATTCCTTATTTAGATGTCTTGCACATCTCACATAACTGGGGAACAGCTGATGATTTCATCGATGGTGGCTTTGCGATGATGGAACGAAAACCGTCACGTGAAGCACGGACGAAGCTTTTCGAGACGATGAAAGAGAATGCCCGTGTTCTAAATGCACGTGGTGTCATCGTTTCTGCAGAGACGATGATCAATAAACGGACATTACCACACCTTGAAGCGATTCATAAGGAAATCGTCGACATGGGCTGTGTCCGCCACGAGGTGCATCCGATGTACCCCGCTGACTTCGCGTCGATGATCGAAGCAGCTAGCTTGCCCGAAATTCGCGACGGGATCCATCGTTTGCTTGACGTCCGGGATCCGAACGTCTGGATGTTATTCGGAACACTCCCCTTCTATGCTTGTTCGATGGAAGAGGCGGATTTAGAACTTCATCGTCGATTGCGTCAAGAGAAAAACGTCTCTGTTCGCAATGACCCTGATGGACGTTCCCGTCTCAACGTCAATATCTTTGATGGCGAGATCATCGTCACGGATTTCGGTGACGAACTTGCTTCGCTAGGTACGATTCATGAGACATCCTTCAATGATGCTTATGCCGAGTGGCAAGAGACAGAACTGAATAAAAGCTTGTCATGTCACTGCCCTGCGGTGCAATGCCTTGGACCGAACGCGCTTGTGAAAAACGCATATTACCCTGAGATTGATTTCACAAAACAGTCCAGCCGGCTTTAAAACTAAAAAAAAGGTTTTGAACGATGGCATCCCGGGAAAAATGTCACAAAGTAGACACATTCTGTTTTTCTAAAAGGGGTGACCGGGATGGAATGGCTCGTAGGTATTGTCGCAATCATCGGTACGTTCAGTATGGTCTTGTTCGTCATGATGGTTGGTATTCGCGCTTCACACAGCATCGAACATGATGAAGTATTCGACCAGACAGACTGGGACGAACATCTTCTGCATATGCCGCGTCCGACACGTTTTGAACAAGAAAATAAATGAAGCACGCCCCGGTCTCCCGTTTCAGAGACCGGGGCGTGTTATGCTAAAAGAAAAAAGAAAGGTCGTCGTTACTTGTGTCACGTCGTTTTGCTCTTATCTTATCGATCGTCTTCATTTCCGGATTCACGCAAGGTCTGCTGATTCCACTGTTATCTATTTTACTTGAACGCCAAGGAACCCCCGCTTTCATCAACGGTCTCAGCGCTGCCGTTCTCTATATCGGTGTCATCGTCGCCGCCCCTCTCATGGAAGGTCCACTACGACGACGTGGTTATATTCCGGTCATCTCGTTTGGACTCGCTCTTGTTGCAGTAGCGGTTTTCTTATTTCCACTTCTTCCAAGCGTCATTGCTTGGATGATTTTACGGTTCCTCGTCGGATTTGGTGATCAGACGTTACACTATGGATCACAGGTTTGGGTGACGTCCATTACCCCAAATGAACGGTTAGGACGAACGATGTCACTATACGGGATGGCATTCGGTCTCGGTTTTGCTCTCGGTCCTCTTGCGGCACCTCTCGTCGATGTCATCAACTGGCTACCATTCGTGTTGACTGGTACATTGACTGTCATCGTCCTGATCTTGTTATCGCGTATGCCGAACGAAAAACCGTCATCCGTCATGCCGGAGGAGCTGCAAAGCGCCGCCTCACGGTATAAACTTGTCCTATCAACTGCTTGGTTCACGTTACTTCCTGGCTTTACATATGGTTTTCTCGAAGCCACACTGAATGCCAGTTTTCCCGTTTTTGCGACGCGTAACGGGTACGGTCTATCTGAGACGAGTACCTTGATCACGACATTCGTCGTCAGCTCGTTGATCATGCAACTTCCACTTGGACGACTTGCTGATCACTTCGGAAAACGTCGGACGTTAGTAACCGTTCTTTCGATTGGCTCCGTTGCTTTCCTTATCGCTTGCTTCGTCTTCGAACGATACGGTTGGTTATTCGCAATTTTTGCTATTAGCGGGATGGCACTTGGCTCGACGTACTCGCTCGGTGTCGCCTATATGACGGAACAGTTACCGCGACACCTTCTTCCGACGGGCAACTTGCTTGCAGGGATTGCCTTTAGTCTTGGTTCGATCCTTGGACCGATTGCTGGCAGCATGTTCGTTCTGCTTCCAGCTATGCTTTATTTCAGTCTATTCGTTCTGGTTCTAGCGACACTTGCGTTTCTCTTACGATACGCGAAACGTCACGAATCATCCCGGATCTAAAACAAAGGATCTTGCGCTAATGATGCGCAAGATCCTTTGTTTTATTTCACGATTCCTTCTTGCCGAAAACTCCGCCAGAGCTTATCGTCGATCGCATACGGCTGTTCTTTTGCACGCTTCAGCTCTTCTGTCTCGAGCAGCACGACGACCTCTCGACCGTTGATTGACCACACTGAATCGTAACCTCTCTCCGCCTCGATGATTTCCACATCCACATCTCCATGGGTTTCCTTCAATTGTTGACTGACGCACGTTACGACGAACCGGGCAAACTCATCACGTGGACGACGAGTGGCAATGATCTTTCGAACGATCTCATTCCGTTCCATTCGTTTTCATCTCCTTCCGTTTTATAGTCGCACTAGCCTTTCAGACAAGGCCGAATCGGTCTTCACTTGACCGTACAGAAAAAAGCCGAACGGGTCGGCTTGAGCAATGAACGATTGGGAGTTACTTTGATTGAAACTATTTTTGCACGATTCTGAATCTTCGTCAACCTCGCTTTTGAAACCATACAGGAAGGTACGTCGAGACTAAAATACCACTGACGACGAAGAGTAACCCAAGCAACGCTTGCGGTGGAATCGTCTCGCCGAGAATCAAGGCCGATAAACTGACACCATAGATCGGTACGAAGAACATGAACAACGACACTTTACTGACTGGATTATATTTCATTAGTAAGTTCCAAAGCGTAAATCCAGTCGCTGATAAGAAGGCAAGATACACGAGCATCCAAGCACTTGTCGTTGAAAAGGTAAACGGTGCGACATGACCATCGAGAATGACTCCTGCGATAAAGAGACCGATTGATCCAATGACCATCGCCCATCCTGTCATCGGCGCCACCGGATAACGTGCTGAGTATTCTTTCGCGATCAAGTTACCGAACGCCCCGGAAACCATTGCCGCAATCAACAGCCCTTCCCCTATACCGAACGAGACACCTTGTCCACCTTGCGGCCAGTTGGCCAAGATGACACCTGTGAATCCAAGGAATAAGGCGAGTCCTTTAAATCGATTCAGTCGATCGTCTTCGTATCGAAAATGAGCAAGTAACATCTGGAAGAATGAGGTCGATCCAGCGATGATTGATCCTTGCACTCCCGTCGATAAGGAGAGACCAATATAGAAGAAGACATACTGCAAGAACGTCAAAAAGAAGCCGAGACGACTATAGGCGTAGGTCCGCTCCTTCAGTGTAATCGTCTGTTTGAAGACGAAGACACTGACGACAAGTAATAACACACCTGCTAAAAAGAAACGATAGCTTGCAAATAGCAATTGCTCTCCGTATTCCGAAGATGTGATCTGTAATAAGTCATAACTTTTTTTAATGAAGGGAAATGCACTGCCCCACAAAAAAGTCGTCAGTAACGCAAAGACGACGAGTCCAATCCGATGGGTTAAAATTTTTTGCATCTTTCTAGTTCCTTTCCTGTTCCTTTTCACTGAAGCATGGTATAGTAATTCTACAGATAATAATAATTATAATCTAGAGACAATGAAACTCATTATCAATCAGTTAAACTCATTGATATATCACATTCTCATTCTCTTTCTATAATGATTTCATTTCTCATTTACATTTTGAAAGGAGTTTTAATATGACGACTTCCACTACTACCGATGTTCAACAGCGTTCCGTATTCCGTCATGCTTGGGATGAGCATCACGAATTGATTCTAGCATTGTTTAGCGGAATATTGATTTTAGTTGCTTACGGACTTGAAAAATTCAATGCGGCATCTGCCGTATATGTCACATTGTACTTATCGGCTTATGTAATCGGAGGATATGCGAAAGCGAAGGAAGGATTGACGGAGACGTATCAAGAAAAAACGTTGAACGTCGAATTGTTGATGATTTTAGCTGCCATCGGTGCGGCTGCCATCGGCTACTGGATGGAAGGTGCGATCCTCATCTTCATCTTTGCGTTATCCGGTGCCCTTGAGACATACACGATGAATAAAAACGAACGTGCCTTGCAAAGCTTGATGTCCTTACAACCGGAGGAAGCAACACGTCTGAATGCAAACGGTCAACTCGAAGTCGTCGGAATCGAACAATTAGCGATTGGTAACCTCGTCTATGTTCGTCCTGGGGAGCGGATTCCGGTTGATGGTGTCATCATTCGTGGTCAAGCCGCGATCGAAGAAGCATCGATTACAGGAGAATCGATTCCGGTTGAAAAACAAACAGGTGATACCGTTTATAACTCGACGGTCAACATGAATGGTGTCTTGACGATTGAGATGACGAAAGCTGCTGACGAATCGTTGTTCCAAAAAATCATTCATATGGTCCAAAACGCACAAAGTGAACAGTCTCCATCTGCTCAGTTCATCGAACGTTTCGAAAGCCGTTATGTCAAAATCGTATTGCTTGTCGTCGCACTGATGATGGTCCTCCCTCATTACGTCGTTGGCTGGACATTTGAGACAAGTATTTACCGCGCGATGATTCTTCTCGTCGTCGCCTCACCTTGTGCCCTTGTTGCGTCGATTACACCTGCTGCTTTGTCTGCAATTGCCGCATCTGCGAAAAATGGGGTTCTCTTTAAAGGAGGCGCCCACATCGAAACGCTCGGTCAAGTCGATACGATTGTCTTTGATAAAACGGGAACACTGACAACTGGTAAACCTGTCGTCACCGAAAGTCGTTATGCGGAAGGCATGGACGTCCGAATAGTCCAACAAGCGGTCGCTTCCATCGAAGCGCAGTCGAACCATCCACTCGCACAAGCAATCGTCGATCACTTAAAAACCGATGTCCGCGAACCATCAACGTTTAAAGATGTGACAGGATACGGGATTGAAGCAACTGTCGATGGTGTCACGTATCGTATCGGTAAACGGGCGTTCCATGATGGTTTAGACGATCCATTCGTCGCGATCGAACAGTCATTGAAAGAGCAAGGGCATACGATCGTTTATGTCAGCAATGGAGCACAGATCGTAGCGCTTTATGCGTTACGTGATACGATTCGTCCGGAAGCCAAAACAGCGATTGCTGCCTTAAATGATCTCGGCATCGCAACGATCATGTTAACTGGTGATAATCCGGTCACGGCAGCTGCCATCTCACGTGAGGCGGGATTGACGGACTTCGTCGCTGAGTGCCTACCGGAAGATAAAGTACGCTACATCAAACAATACCAAACAGAAGGTCGGACCGTCGCGATGGTCGGTGACGGCATTAACGATGCCCCAGCCCTTGCATTAGCACATGTCGGGATTGCGATGGGTGAAGGAACGGACGCTGCACTCGAGACCGCTGACGTCGTCTTGATGAAAAATGACTTAGGTCGTCTTGCCTATGCTGTTCATAAAGCCCGGAAGATGAACCGGATCGTCAAACAAAACATCACACTTGCGATCGGTGTCATCCTCCTATTGATCGCATCGAATTTGTCCCAGTTCCTCATCATGCCGTTCGCCGTCGTCGGACACGAAGGATCAACGATTCTCGTCATCCTGAACGGTTTACGCCTTCTTCAACAGGATGCTTTACCAAGTCTTCCACAGCGTTCATCTGAAAAACGATTAGCTGCTTAACCATCAAAAAAGCCTGACCGCCACATGGCAGTCAGGCTTTTTTGTACCTTCATCCGAACGTATTCGTCGGAATGGCATCAAGTTCAGCTTGTTCCTTCAAGCGCTTTTCTTCCATTTTCTTCGGATCCGCTTTTTTCATGAACCGTTCCCATGATGCGTTCAATTCAGAACCGAGTAAGATGATCAGCCCTGTGAAGTAGAGCCATAGTAACAAGATGACGACACTACCGAGCGAACCGTAGGTCTGATTGTAGTTCGAGAAGTTCGAGACGTAAAATCCGAATCCAACCGATAATAATTGCCAGACGATGACACCAAAAACAGCTCCTGGAATTGCTTCTTTGAATGTAATCGGGCGCTTTGGTGCGACGCGGTAAAAAATCGACAGGATACCAATCAATAGAATCGTCGACACGACATATCGTAAGACCGTCAGTAGGATTTTTTGCCCCATATCGATCGGCAACACGAAGTTGGCAAGATACGTAATGATCGGACCACCGAGCACATTCAAGACGATCAGCAACAACATCCCGACTCCGAGCACGATCGTGAGTAACAAGGCAATCCCACGCGCTGCGACAAAACCACGGGGCGAGAAGTCACCATAGGCATGGTTTGCTGTCGTGATCAAACGATCGACCCCTTTGGAAGCAGACCAGACAGCAAGAATGGCACCAATCGATAACAGACCACCCTGCGGTTCTTTGATGGCTTGGAAAATTGTATCCGTGAACGTATTGACGGCTCCGCCTGGCGCTAGGTCCCGGATTTGTGACTCGAGTGTCTGACGATCGATGTCAAAGAATGATAAGACCGAAATGACGAAAATGATTCCTGGGAAAATGGATAAAAACCAGTAATAAGCGAGTGTCCCTGCATAATCCGTGATATTATGATCGGACATTCGCTGCTTTAAGTTCAGGGCAAGCCCTTTTGGATCGCGTGAATGCGCCATCGTCATCTCTCCTTCATGAAAAAGAGGCAGTCGAAGACCACCTCATTGTTTTAATATACTTTTCCCATTTTATTTCAACTAAAACCTCATTCGTTTTCAGAAAGGATTAATTCATAGAATGGTTCTGTCATTTCTGCCAGCTGTTTGGCAAGTGACGGTGGACGAATCGGTAACGAAGGTAGTTCCGAACGCTTGATCCAGACCGGTGTATAACCCGATCCTTCCTCTTCGAACTCTTCACCCGTACCGGTGCCAAAGCGACCCCCAATTGTTTTCGCCCAAAAATAAGGATTGTCGAATCCATTAAAACGGACGATGGCGGCAATACCGGTCAACTCCACATCGATTCCAAGTTCTTCATGTGCTTCACGAATCGCTGTTTCTTCTAACGATTCTCCTTTATCTTTCCCACCGCCTGGAAAGACATAATACGTTTCGTTCGGTTTATCCCGTCGGATCAACGCAATTTCATCCTGTTCGTTTCGTAAAATGATCGCACTTCGTTGAATCGGCATGACGCCACCTCCCCTTTTATCATTTCTACTTATCGAAGAGCATCCAGCATTTCAGGAACGAGTCCATTTTCTGTCGAAGCGATGACTTCCGCTGCAACCTTCATGCCAAGCTTCAAGGCTTCTTCTGCCGGTCTCTCTTGTGTCAATTCAGACAAGACAGCAGAGAAGAATGAGTCGCCTGCTCCCGTTGAGTCAACGACCTTCACTTTTTTCGTTCCGACGTGACCTGATGTCGCTGTACGACGATCAACGTAGACCGCCCCGAGTTCACTCATCGTCACGACCGTGAACGGAGCACCTTTTTTCGCTAGCTCATTTGCTACATGAATCGCATCTTCAACCGTCACGATCGACAGATCAGACAGAATTTCCGCCTCTTCTCGGCTACAAATGAATCCAGTGAACCCTTGTAGCAGATGACGATTTCGTTCGATGACGCTCAAGTGACCACAAACACCAAACAACGGCAACTCCATTTTGCGACATAAATGAATCAAACGTTCTAAGACCGTAACGGACAAATCAAGATCGATCGCAACGGCATCGACTCCATCGAGTGCATAGACCGATTGACGTAAAATCGCCTCTTCGAGCAACTTGGCATCCGGTTGTTTCGAGATCGATGTTTGCAAGTCACCTTCGTTATCCATGACAGCTAGCCACATGCCCATTCCATGATCTTCTAACATTTCGACGTGATCCACATTTACACCGTAAGATTTCAGCTCATCGAGCACTCCCACGCCAATCTGATCATTCGTAACCGTCGAGATAAAGCGAACTTCATTCCCGAGGACGGCTAGATTTTGTGCTACGTTGCGTCCTGTTCCTCCATTTGAAAACGTGATGTCTCCTACGTTTTTCGCATCCTTATGCAAAGGAGCGAACGAAGTTCCTTTTATGTCGACGAATACTTTTCCGATTACCGCGATTTTATTCATTTCAGTTCCACCTCTAACCATATTTCCTGATTTCCGACCTTGTTTGATCTTTCAGGCACATTGCTTCAATTATAGTAAAATTTTAAATCAGTGACAACCGAAGTAGTTTTTTTCTAACTGTTCGCTATCTTCACGTTAAAAAAGCAGCAAGCGGATCGCCTGCTGCTTTGATTTTTGATTAAAGATTAGATATTCGCGATCACGAGACTGATTGCGAGTAAGAGTCCGAAAATCGTGTTCACTTTACCGGTCTGTGCCATGCCAGGCATCAGCTTTTCCGGTGGTAAGTCTTCCCAGAAGAGACGTACTGCTTTGATCATGAGCGGAATACTCAATAACGCGAGTAATGCAAACCATGAGACTTCGAATGCGAGTACAGCAATAATGAGAGACAGGACAGCTGCCGCAAAAAATCCGATCAAGACGTACACGGCACGGCGATGTCCGACGAGACAGGCAATCGTTTTTCGTCCGTTGACCTTATCATTATCCAAGTCCCGAATGTTATTCGCAAGTAGGATTGAACCAATCAAGATGGCGACTGGTACCGAAATCGCAACGGCTTCTGTCGGAACATAACCAATTTGCAAGTACGCCGAAATCGCGATGATGATATACCCCATGAAAAAGCCTGCAACGACCTCTCCAAATGGTGTATAGGCGATTGGTAACGGTCCTCCTGTATAGATATATCCGACGAACATCGAAATGAGTCCTACGACAAGTAACCACCACGATGTCTCGATGCACAGATACACACCGAGTAATGCCGAAATGCCGTACAATGTAAGTGCGAACGCTAGAATCGTCCCCGGCTTGAATCCGTCACGAACGATCGATCCACCGATTCCGACCGACTCCTCCGTATCTAAACCACGTTTGTAATCGTAGTATTCATTGAACAGATTCGTTGCGATTTGAATCAGCATCGATGCGATCAACATCGCCACGAACAAATCCAAGCGTATCGATTCCACGCGTGGTGCGACAACTGCCGTACCGACGACGACCGGAACAAAACTTGCTGTTAACGTATGCGGTCGTGTCATTCGCCAATAGACAGCGATTGATTTATTCATATAATAACCCCTTTCCTGTCTAAGTGTATCGGGTTTCGTTTTTTGCTGTCAATGTTCAATCCGAGATAGCTTATTCCTTCTTTTTTGTCCGCAAAAAGTTTACACTTAGATTAAGTGAAACATATCACAGTATCTATAGACTAGGGGGCAATGAGCGGTATGGCTTACGCTCAACAAGAGCTAAAACAGTGTATCGAACAGGCCGTCAGTCAGGCGAACGCCTCACAACGACCTATACTCGCTTCGTATTCATGGGAAATCGAAGCAACTGACATGCGTTCCCTCGAACAGGGTATCGAGGAACGATTTTATTTCGCGACACCTGATCGCTCGATGCGGGCCATCGGGTTTGGCATCGTACAACAACTTCAGGCTTCAGGAACGGATCGTTTTTTACGGATTCAATCGCAATGGACAAACTTGAATCGCGATCATGTCGGTCATGATTTATTTGCGTTCAGCGGATTTTCATTTACCGAACTCAAACAACCGGATTATCGCTGGTCTTCCTTCGGAGATGCCTCGATGACGATTCCGAAGTTTTTATTTCTAGAACAAGATGGCAAGACACGTGTGACGATTTTTGCCCGCGTCGAGCCAATGGATCAAGTCGATTCAATCTTAAATGAACTCGCACTCGATTTCGCCAAAGTCAATCAACCGCAATCATCGACTTCCGCAGGCGTCACGCGCTTACGACTATCGCGGGATGGAAATGAAGCCTTTGAAGCTTCGTTCCATCAAGCTATGCACTACTTGGAGACGACACTTGAAAAAATCGTCCTGGCGCGCGAAGTCGTCTATGAACTGGATCGTCCACTCGATATAGCCGCTGTCGTCGCTGAACTCGAAGATACGCAGCCCGGCAGCTACGTCTTCTGTTTCCAACCGAATCCAGAAGAAGCCTTTATCGGTGCTACACCGGAACGACTCGTCTTAAAACGTGGACGTCGTCTTGAAACAGCAGCCGTCGCTGGTTCTGCACCACGCCACGCGACGGATGAGATGGACGAAGCACTTGGTCAATCGTTATTACAAGATCAAAAGAATCGGGTGGAGCACGGAATCGTCGCGGATTCGATCGAACGAACATTATCTGTATTTTCAGAGGAACTGGATTGTCCGGATACGCCGATTCTCTTGAAGAATCGCCATATCCAACATCTTTATACACCGATCACAGCTCATTTAAAAGAAGATGTAACGCTATTCCAATTGATCGAAAAACTGCATCCGACACCTGCGCTTGGGGGCGAACCCAAGCAGTTAGCAGTCGATGCCATCCAAGAAATCGAGACGTTTGAACGAGGATGGTACGGTTCACCTGTTGGTTGGATGAACGGACAGGATGACGGGGAATTCATCGTTGCCATTCGATCTGGATTGTTTACAGAACGGGCGGTCATTCTTTATGCCGGTTGCGGTCTCGTCGAAGGCTCTCATCTCGATAGTGAACTGGCAGAGACGGAAACTAAACTATCACCGATGTTACAAGCACTTGGACACGTCGGTTCGATTGAAAAGGATGATATTTATGTTGACTAAGTGGATGCACATGTTAATCGATACGCTCGTCGCTTCTGGTGTCCGGGACTTCGTCATCAGTCCCGGTTCCCGTTCGACACCACTTGCTATTGCTGCTTTTCTGCATCCTTCTAGCCGTACCCACGTCCTTGTTGACGAACGGTCGGCTAGTTTTTTTGCTTTAGGTCTAACACGGACGGAAGAACGTGTTCGTCCCGTTGCGTTGATTTGTACAAGCGGTACCGCTGCGACGAACTATTATTCAGCAGTGACCGAAGCGAATATTTTTGAACTTCCGTTGATCGTCTTGACCGCCGATCGACCACATGAATTACGGAATGTCGGTGCGCCACAAGCCATTGATCAGATCGGTCTGTACGGGAAGCAGGTTCGGCATGCGTTTGATCTTCCGTTAGCAGAAGAAGCGAGCCTTCCTTACGTCGCTCATGTCGCACAACGTGCAACCCTACTCTCTCTGACGGAACCAGCAGGCCCGGTTCAAATCAATGTTCCGTTACGTGAACCCCTCGTGCCGGAACTCGATCTCTTACGGACAGGACGTCCGGTCGGTGTTTTACCTGAACCGACACCGGGAGTAAACAACGCTTTAGCGACCGCACTGCAAGAAGAGCGTCTTCTTTTTGTACTTGGACCACAACTCACTGCGGTAGACGGTCAGGTTGTCATCTCGTATGCGAAACAAGCAGGGATTCCGGTGTTAGCGGATCCACTCAGTCAAGGACGACAATCGCATGATGCTCACGTTTTTGCCTATTACGATACATGGCTCAAACATCCAGCTACCGCACAGCACGTCCGACCAGATCGAATCATTCGTTTCGGTGCCATGCCGACGTCAAAACCTTATCTGCTTTGGTCTCGGGATATTCCGACGACGGTCGTCGGTCATCCAGGAAACTGGCGTGATCCACAGCTTCATTCGGATTTCGTGATTGGTCACGCGCGACAACTCGCGCATCATGAATCTGTTCCGCACGACCCTAAGTACCTCGAACTGTTGCAACAGGCGGAGCGACGCGTCGCCGATGCTTTTGCGACAATTGATCAAGAGGAGATGACGGAATATAACGTCGTCCGTGCGTTGACGACGTTACAAGACGGAAGTCTATTCGTTTCGAACAGTATGCCGATTCGGGACGTCGATACGTTCCTGCCGACAGGAACACCCCTTCGTCTACTCGCGAACCGAGGTGCGAACGGGATCGACGGGATTCTTTCCAGTGCGCTCGGAGCAACGTTTGATGCCACACATCGCTACTTACTCGTCGGCGACTTGGCGTTCATTCACGATATCAATGGGCTGATGACAGCACGCACACTTCCGTTAACGATCATTCTCGTCAACAATGCGGGTGGCGGCATCTTTAGCTTTTTACCACAGCAACAACTCGATCAAGATGTTTTCGAACCACTCTTCGGTACACCGCAGCATCTCGACTTCGCTTCCCTCGCTTCCGGATACGGCGTAACCTATCAGGCGATTGATTCAATCGCCGCGTTACGTCAAGCACTTGCGGAAGAGACGAACGTCACTCGGATTCTTGAAGTCAAGACGACACGAACAGAAAACGTACAGATGCACCGTTCGATCTGGGACGTGACAAATCAAGCGTTAGCCGAGATGTTCCAATGATTTTGCGTGGGCATACGTATCATGTGAAAATCGAGGGATCTGGTCCACCGCTCCTATTGCTTCATGGTTTTACAGGCTCCCTCTCGACGTGGGACATGCTAAGTGAGCATCTATCGCCTCACTTCACCGTCTATCGCCTCGATTTGATGGGACATGGAAAAACGACACCGGCGTCTGAGCAACGAATGCGTTTGACGCAACAGGTCAAGGATCTCGAGGCACTGCTCGCTATGCGATCCGAGCCATGGATCGTCCTCGGATATTCGATGGGTGGACGAATCGCTTTAATGCTGAGCGTCGTCTCTGAGCAAATCGCTCGGACAATCGCTGTTAGTACGACACCGGGTATCCAGACGGCAATCGAGCGAAAAGTACGTCGTACATCGGATCGATTGCTTGCGGAGCGACTCGAAAAAGGCGGACTCGAAGCTTTCATCGATTACTGGGAGACACTTGGACTATTTAAACCCCAAGCCCTTCTCCCGGAATCGCAACGTACGCGACTGCGTCAGGAGCGCCTGTCCCAAACGGTGGAAGGTCTGAGTGCTTCGTTACGTGCACAAGGTACAGGAAGCATGCCATCCCTATGGTCATGCCTTCCGAAAGAGATTGATTGGATCGTCGGGGCAGAGGATGAAAAATTCCGTGCCATCGCTTCACGAGCGGCATCACCTGAAAAAATTCACGTGATTTTGCACGCTTCGCACGCCCCACATATCGACCAACCGCAAAAGTTTGTTACAATGGTAGAGAATCTACTTATTCATCACTAACATATTGGGGGAATTCACATGAAATATGCTCCGGAATGGGTATCAGCCCGCAGCTATGAAGACATCAAATATGAACAATGGAACGGGATCGCGAAAATCACGATCAACCGTCCTGAAGTTCGCAATGCGTTCCGACCACACACGGTCCACGAACTCATCGACGCATTTTCACGTGCACGTGACGATCAAAATGTCGGCGTCATCATCTTAACAGGTGAAGGCGATCTCGCATTCTGTTCTGGCGGAGATCAAAAGGTACGTGGACATGGTGGATATGTCGGTGACGATGAAATTCCACGCTTGAACGTTCTTGATCTTCAACGTTTGATTCGTGTCATTCCAAAACCAGTCATCGCTATGGTCGCAGGTTATGCGATTGGCGGCGGACACGTCCTTCACCTCGTGTGTGACTTGACGATCGCTGCAGACAACGCCCGCTTCGGACAAACTGGTCCAAAAGTTGGTTCATTCGATGCTGGATATGGCTCTGGTTACCTCGCACGCGTTGTTGGACACAAGAAAGCGCGTGAAATCTGGTACCTCTGCCGTCAATATGACGCACAGCAAGCACTTGATATGGGACTCGTCAACACGGTCGTCCCACTCGCAGATCTCGAGCAAGAAACGATTCAATGGTGTGCTGAAATCCTTCAACATTCACCAACGGCTCTTCGTTTCCTTAAAGCGGCATTCAATGCTGATTCAGATGGTCTTGCAGGGATTCAGCAACTCGCAGGAGATGCAACATTGTTGTACTACACAACGGACGAAGCAAAAGAAGGACGCGATGCGTTCAAAGAAAAACGCAACCCGGACTTCGGACAGTTCCCGCGTTTCCCATAATGAAAAAAAGGTTCAATCGTCTTACGACATTGAACCTTTTTCGTATATTCATCTCAAAAGGAAGTGACTATTTTGTATCCTTGGATCTATACACGGGCAAAAGAACAGCCGGATGACATCGCACTCATTACGGAAACAGAGCGTTGGTCGTGGTCCGAACTATATGCACGCGCGCATCGCTTAGCGAGTACTTGGGCGTCGATCGTAACACGTGGAGACCGGATCGCCCTGTACGGTCCATCGAGTGCGCGCTACATCGTCGCACTTCACGCAGCTCAATTGCTCGAACTGACCGTCGTCCCGATCAACACACGTTTGACGCAAACGGAAGTATTACGTCAATTCAAGCAGGCAGATGTACGGCTCATCGTGACGGACCGGACACTTGATACAAGGATTCCGTGCCGTGCTTTCTCTTATGAAAAAGAAGCGCCTGACCTGTTAATACGCCATATGCCAAAGCAATACGTCCAATCGATGCTCTTTACGAGTGGTACGACCGGACATCCGAAAGCCGTCGAACAAACGATGTTGAATCATTTCTCGAGTGCAACGAACGCCGCGCGTCATATTGGATCACTGCCAGAGGATCGTTTTTTGATCGTCACGCCGCTGTTCCACATGAGTGGGTTAGCTGTCGTCTACCGGGCGGTCATCTATGGAGTACCGATCATTCTCGAGCCACATTTTTCACCAGAACGCGCCCTGCACTGGATTACGACAGAAAAGATCACCCATGTCTCACTCGTCTCGGTCATGCTTGATCGGTTACTCGAAGCCGGACTACGTCGCCACGCGCTTCGCGTCGTACTGACAGGAGGCGGTCCTGTTCCATTACCGATTCTGACGCGTGCCCTTGATCGTAATATCCCGGTCATGCAGACATACGGGATGACGGAAACAGCTTCTCAAATCGCGACTCTTTTGCCAGAGGATGCCTTACGAAAGATCGGATCGGCCGGACAAGCGATTCATCCGACGCAAATCCGCATTACGCGTCACCAAGAGATCGAAGTCAAAGGCCCGACGATCATGAAAGGCTATTTTCATGAGGAAGAGAAAACGGCAGAAGCGTTTACGGCAGACGGTTTTTTCAAGACTGGTGACTTAGGACGTCTGGACGCCGATGGATACCTCTATGTCCTCGATCGTCGAAGCGACCTCATCATCTCAGGTGGGGAAAACATTTATCCAGCTGAAGTCGAATCAGCACTTCTCTCGATTGATGGAATTCAAGAAGCAGGTGTCGTCGGACGATTTGATGCTAAATGGGGACAGGTTCCGGTCGCCTTCATCGTCAGCACACTCGATGAAGTCATCGTCCGAACGGAAATCAGTCAATTGCTCGCTAAATATAAGTGTCCGGTTGATTATATCTATCATAGCGCGCTGCCACGCAATGCGAACGGTAAACTATTGCGGAAGCAACTGAAGGAGTCATTATGAGTATCACTCTCCGGTCTGCCGAACTGTTCGATGTTCCGCTCGTTTTTCGTCGTCCGATGCAAACCGCCCTCTCGACGCTGACAGTACGTCGGACGACGATTTTGCGTCTGACTGATTCGGAAGGACGAATCGGTTACGGGGAAGGTGTCGCGTTTGATACACCGTGGTATACATCGGAAACGCAGCACTCTCTTCAAGGAATCGCTCCGCTGCTGTATCGATTACTTGAACAACCGCTCCATCATCCAGCAGACGTTACGGATCGCTTCCACATCGTGCAAGGTAATCCGATGGCAAAGGCGATGTTCGAAGGAGCGATCTATGAATTATTCGCAGCAGCTACCGGTCAATCGCTCGCCACGTATCTCGGAGGTGATGAATCATCTCTCGTACCTTGCGGGAAAGCACTCGGACGGGCTTCTGCAGCACAGACCGTCGAAGCCGTCGGACAAGCGATCGCTTCCGGATATGGACGGATCAAGCTGAAGCTCGCTCCGACGGATACCGTCGTTCTTGAGCAAGTACGTGCCGCTTTCCCTGATGCGCCCTTGATGTTTGACGCTAACGGCAGCTTCACTGAAGCAGACTTCCCTCTATTACAACAGTGGGATTCATTCGGTCTCGTTATGATGGAACAGCCGCTCGCAGCGTCGGATTGGTCCGGACATCAACGTCTCGCTAGACTCTTACAGACACCGATTTGTCTGGATGAATCCATCGTCGCTCCAGTGGATGCCGAGTTGATGCAGACGCTCCACGCTGGTCAGATTCTGAACATCAAGCCGGCACGCGTCGGTGGACTGACGAACGCTTTGTCCCTTCGAACAAAAGCACCCTACTGGCTCGGTGGGATGTTCGAGAGCGGTATCGGGCGTCGTCAGACCCTTGCTTTTGCAACACTGCCTGGACTCGCTTATCCGATCGATATGGCAAGTACTGCCGATTATTTCGAAGAAGATTTGCTTGAGACCCCGTATCATGTCGAACACGGACACATTCGTTATTCCGCTCCAGCCGTATCCGAGTCACAGTTAAACAAATTGGCAACGTCCCGGATATCCTTATAATAGGAGCACTACGACGAAAAAGAAGGCTGACTCAAAAAAGAATGACGGGTCTTTTCACGCCCTTTCCTCAGTCGAGACACAAAGCCCCTCTTTCCTGCCTTATTCAAGCAGGAAAGCGGGTCTTGTTTGTCTCTGACAGCGCAAAGATGCGCTTTTTCCTGTAGGAGTTGCGTGAAACGCGTCATTCTTTTTGTTATGAAATAAGGGTGGCAGATTATCATTCTGCCACCCTTACCTTTGTGGAAACTGACTTTTGAGTCAGCCCCCTTCTCGTGTTTTACTATATGAGCTTTTCTTAGAACGATTCTTTGCCTTCGACTTTCGTCAAAATCTCATACCCGTCCTTCAAGACGACGACCGTGTGCTCGAATTGTGAGACGAGGCTCCGGTTCGGTGTGTATAACGTCCAACCGTCCCGCTCATCTTCGATACAGAACTCATCTCCTGTTGAAATGAACGTCTCGACAGCGATGACTTGGCCTTCCTTCAACAAATCATTCTCTTCACGATTGAAGTAGTTCGAGATGGATTCTGGCTCACCATGAAGTGTCTTACCGAGACCATGTCCCGCTAAGTTACGGATGACCGTGAAACCGCTCTTACGTGTTTCGGCATAGATTGCTTTTCCGATCTGGTTGACCTTCGTTCCGGCTTTGACTTTTTCAAGTCCTTTCTCAAGCGCCGTCAATGACACTTCAACGAGTCGGACATCTTCCGGACGTTTTGCTTCTCCTGCGATGACCGTCTTCCCTGTGTCCGAGTAGTAACCGTTCTTCACAGCCGAGACATCGACATTGACGATATCACCTTCTTGAATGACATACTTCCCTGGGATACCGTGTGCTGCGATATCGTTGACACTGATACATGTCGCTCCTGGGAAATCGTACATGACGATTGGAGCAGACTCTGCTCCCTGTTCCTTCAGGATGCGTGCTCCGATGTCATCGAGTTCCTTCGTCGTGATTCCCGGTTTGACGGCATCCGCCATCTCATCGCGTGCCATGGCGACGATTCGTCCAATTTCTCGTAATGCCTCGTAATCATAATCTAACACTTTCATTTCCTCCTCATTCACTCAATCGTTCTTGATATAGATAATCTGCAGAGATATCCGCAAATAAGAACATCCCATTACTGAGCGGCATACTAAATGTCCGCGTTTGTTCACTCGAGCTGAAGTCGACGTACCGTTCGGACAAATATCCACTATGTCGTCGTTCCATCGCTACCGTCGTCCGGATGAAGTAAGGACGGAAACTCCAGTTGTACCCTTTGTAGAAGGAATACAGTTTCCACTCCCCACTCTTTTTACTGACGTTTGAAGATTGTTGGAATCCATTCGCATCCGTGATATAAAACCGGATGAATTCCGGCTCCATCTTCCGGGCAAGCGTCAGCAACCATTGATCGAGATCTTGCTCCGGCTTCAAGGACTGACAATCTTCATTAAATCGAACCGTCCAGTCTTGCTCTAGCTGAAACAAGCGATTCATCTGCTCGCGATCATATTTATAAAACATCGGGACTTCATGGATCAACACTTCCATACCAGGACAGGTCATGACCCATTCAGGTGATGCTTCTCCAAGTAGATTCCCCATGTAGTAACGTCCTCCGTGTTGCCACGCATACCGAAGTTGACCGAGATGACTGATATTCTTATACAAAAGTGGCGCTCCAAGCTGGTCGCAAAGATGCTCCATCGTCTGTAAGAGATGTGGATACGACGCTGAGACGGTCTTTTTTTCAATCATGGAGGATAAATCGACGATCAACATATCCGGCGACATCGAAAAGACACGTTCAAGACTCGTTGCTTCCGCACGGTCCAGCGCTACCTTCAGTCCAGAGTTCTGGTAATACGCAACGATTCGACCCAGACGGTCAAAATCATCGACTTGGACATCCGTCAAAGTAACGTACATCCGCTCTTTTGGAAACGACGAGTCGACCGTCCGTAAGACATGCAAGAAGTCCTCCCCACCGTTTTCAAACAGCCAAGCTGGACGACAACGGATCAGAATAAACGCTTGTGCATCGGAGGGTACTTTTTGGAATGCTTGACGGACGACATGCCCCATGACTTCGAGTTGATACTCGATTGGAACATCGTCTTCCTGAAAAAATGGTTTTAACGGTTCTCCACGAAAATGGGACTGGATTTCATACCCTTCCACCTTAAAAGGGGCAGCGCCTACGATCGGTTGAAACCATGCCTCTATCTCTTCGGGATGAACGATGACATCTAATGCATCCATTCTATTCCCCCCTTGTACTCTTGTTCTATCTTAACAAAAAAAGAGCCTCTCTGTAACGAGAGAGCCCCTGTTTTACGATAACGTCGTATCTTTCCGCAATGCGATATACAAGTACACACCGAATGTCGCCGTCAAGTAGATGATACTCAGGACACCGTATTGGATTCCGACGGCTCCTCCCTTACCGATGGCTAGCACAAGAAAGATGATGCCGCCAAATAATAAGGTCGCCAACGGAATATAACGAAAATGTCCTTTTGTCGTCCGCTCACAAATCTTTTTCGTCGCGACGATCAGTGCAACGAGACAGACGGATGCTGCTACATAAATGGTATACACGAATGATTCAGCCCTCTCCCTATCGTTCATGGCTCATTTTATCATGACCGCTCAGATAAATCATAAAAAAGAACCGACTTGTCTGTGACAAATCGGTTCGAATCGTTTACTTTTCAAAACGTGGTTTACGTCCACCACGGTTACGATCGCTTTCGCTACGGTTGCTACGTCCAGCATAACCGCCTTCACGACGATCTGATGAAGAAGATGAACGACCACCTTCACGACGCTCGCCACCGCGTGGGTTGTTTCCACGGTATCCGCCACTGCGGTTGCCGCTTCCACTTCCACCTTTGTTTCCGTAAGGACGACGGTTTCCACCACCGTTGCTACCGAAACGTTTCACGCGGATTGGTTCGATTGAAGAGATTTGGACTGGTGTTGCATCCGGCTCTTTCGTCAATCCTTTAAGTGCTGCTGAAAGAAGTTCCACTGCTTCGTACTCTTCTAAGAGTTCTTGTGCAAGTGTCGTATATTCTTTTGAGTCTTTTGCTTCAACGCGTTTGATGAGTTCTTGTGCAGCAAGCTTCAAGTTGCCTTCTAAGATTTCATCAAGTGTTGGTGCATGACGACGTGACATTTTTTTGTTCGTGACACGTTCGATTGTTTTGATTTGACCGAATTCACGTGGTGTAACGAATGTGACAGCCGATCCTGTTTTACCAGCACGACCCGTACGACCGATCCGGTGAACATAGCTCTCTGGATCTTGTGGGACGTCGAAGTTGTAGACGTGTGTGACACCAGAGATGTCAAGACCACGTGCTGCAACGTCTGTCGCGACGAGGATATCAATCGTTCCTTTTTTGAAACGACGGATGACTTGGTCACGTTTTGCTTGTGTTAAGTCACCGTGTAAACCGTCAGCTGTGTATCCACGTTGGATCAAACCTTCAGTCATTTCGTCAACACGTTTTTTCGTACGACCGAAGATGATTGAGAGTTCCGGAGAATCCGTGTCGATCAAACGGCAAAGAACGTCGAATTTTTGGCTTTCTTTCAATTCGATGAATGACTGGTCGATGTTTTCAACTGTCATTTCTTTTGCTTTGACTTTGATGTGTGTCGGAGTCGTCATGAAACGATCTGCGATTTTACGAATTTGTGGTGGCATCGTTGCTGAGAATAAGAGTGTTTGACGTGTTTCAGGAAGTGCACCGAGGATTTTCTCGATGTCTTCGACGAATCCCATGTTCAACATCTCATCTGCTTCGTCAAGGATGACCGTTTGAACGTGATCGAGGTTCAACGTCTTACGGTTCATGTGGTCCATCAAACGTCCTGGTGTCGCAACGACGATTTGTGGATTTTTGCGAAGTGCGCGGATTTGACGATCGATTTGCTGACCGCCGTAAACAGGAAGTGCATGAACGCGTTTTACTTCACCGATCCGGTTCAATTCTTCTGCTACTTGGATTGCGAGCTCACGTGTTGGAGCAAGAATCAACGCTTGGATGTTGCGTGATTTTGCGTCAAGACGCTCGATTGTTGGGATACCGAATGCTGCAGTTTTACCAGTACCTGTTTGTGCTTGACCAATTAAGTCAACGCCGCTGAGTCCGACTGGAATTGTTTCTGCTTGGATTGGTGTTGCTTCTTCGAAGCCCATTTTTAGGACACCTTTGATAAGTGCCTCACTAAGATTTAATTCACGAAATGTTGTCAATGCTAAATACTCTCCTTTGTCATATGAAAAGCGTCTGCCACTAAACAGACGCTACCGTAACGAATACAATCGACTACCTATTATAACAGAATCTATCACATAAAGATAGAGCGGTTTCTCTTATAATAATGTTTAGGGAAGTCACCATCATAATCGTTGCCATAAGGGCGAGGGAAAGGCGAAGTGCCCGGACCGTGCGATGTACGTCATCGCGTGCCCCCACTAGTGATGGGGTATATTCAGTAAATGGTCGCCGGTAATCAAACCAGCCGCAACCACCAAAATGATGAATTCCTTACTATCTATTCGAAACGCAGGCTTACTCGGTCCGATTATTTCGTCAACCGAATACCCGTTTCATTTTTTTCTATTTTTTTATCTTTCAACAGGCGACCGAGCGCTCGTTTGAATGCTGCCTTGCTGAGACCGAATACTTCATCGATCGTCTCGGGAGCTGTCTTATCACCATACGGCATCTGACCATCATGTTCAAGTAGATGGTTCAGAATCAACTCCGCGTCTGTATCAATGGCTTCAAAGGCACGTGGTCGTGCTGAAAGTAATACTGTACCATCTGGTTTTACATTTGTCACTCGTAATTTCAAGACTTCTCCAAGACGCGGCCAACGTTCCATCTCACGTTCATGCAAGAATCCGATCGATTGATCGTTGACCCAGACGTTAACGCCTGGTTCACGTTGTGAGAAGACGAGACCTTCGACGTCCATATTGTTCCACTCCTCTGGAGCTGGCTTCGCACGTAAGTTGAAGTATGCATAAGGTGCAGGGTCTCCGAGTAACCGAAGCTTCTGATCATGTTTCAGACGAATGAAGAGTTGATCGCCTTCTTCTGGCCAGAACATCCGGCGCTGCGGCAAATCGTCGAGTGAGACGAGAACGTCTTTTTGAATACCGATGTTCGCGAACACTCCTGTGTTATAGCGTGTTCCATTAATCGTCGTCTTGACATAGTCTTCAAATGAAGCTTCTGGAATCGTCATCGATGATGCTAGACGCCCTTCATTATCTTGATACAAGAAGACTTCTACCTCTTCATCGAGGGCTACTTTCCGTGTTTGTTCATTGTTATGCAACAACACGTCTTCATTTCCATCTGTCAGAAACACTCCGAACTCTGCTTCGCGTTCTACTTTTAATGTGACAACCTGTCCTGCGCGTAATCCCATTTCGGGTCATCTCCTCTCTGTATTTGAATCGATTCCAGTCCTTGTGAATCGTTCTGCTGTTCTTTCCCTACCATACTATACTCTTTTTCCATTCATCTCTGATATCGACACAATGGTGACAGTTGTGACATATTTGTGAACGGAACACATTTGCGTGATTTTTTTGAAAAAAAGATATATGATTAAATAACAGGAAAAAGAAGGTTTAGTTTAGGTAAATATGGGGGATAAAAATGTTTCATAACATTCAATCGCGTTCGTTCGCACGACGCTTCACGAAAACATTGGTTTTTGCATTTTTTGCGTTCCTTGCTACGATTGGAATCGTCTTCGCAGAAGGATCGAACAGTACGGATATGACACCGAAGACACCAGCGCTTCAGCAAATCGATCGCCCTTAAAATCTACACCTTCCGTGTGGATTTTTTATTTTTTCCGGACATTTACAGGACGATAAAGGAAAATCACGACTTACCTCGAATTGTAATGGACATACCATTATTTTAATTTCGAGGAGGAAACGGACGTGCTCTTCTACTTATTCACGACGATTGCGGGTCTCATCACTACATATTTAAGTTTTGTTACCGGTTATTATACGAGTTCGATCGGTGTGTTCGTCTTTACGCTAGCGATTTGTCTGTCACTATCATCAATCCGCCAGCTGATACGTACGTCCTATCTGACTTACATTGAATACATCCAACACCGTCGTGTCAAAAAACAATACGAACGGATGAAAAAGCGTGAACTTTCTTATCAAGTCTCCTATCCTCAACAAGATTCCAGCACACCACTTGCATTCTCCGCGACAGACCAGCATGATAAGTAAAGAACACGATTTCATCATCTAGGAGGAACAGATTCATTATGAACGAAATCCCTTTATCAAACGGTTGGACACTTCGCTACTCCCCTGTCATCGATTTATGGTTGAAGGAAGATGGCGTACTGCTCGTAGATCACGAAGATAAGGTCCGCTTGACTCTCATTTTGGATGAGGAAACGATGGAAATCAAACAGATCGACAATACGAACGCTACGTTCTCTGTTGATCCAACGACACGTCGCCTCACCTTTGAACTAGGAGAAAGCGAAGAGGAATCTGAACCTCGTTACTGGGAATAATCACGCAGACCGGGTGCGACGCCCGGTCTTTTTTTGTACAATAACATCAGTAATGAAAAAAGGAGCTGTCACTTCACCATGATACGTACTGTCATATGGTTCATTTATTTTGGACTTGTCTTACCCTGTACCTTACCGTTTTTACCTAGTGCAAAACGTCGAACGCACCTCGCGCGCTATGCATTCGTCCAGCGTGTAGCAAGTGCCTGGGCAAACTCTCTTCTCCGACTCGCTGGTGTTCGTGTCAACGTGACGGGTCGTGAACACATCCCAGCAAACGAACCCGTCGTTTTCATCTCGAATCACCAAGGGAACTTCGATGTTCCGATTCTACTTGGAACAATCGATAAACCGAAAGCATTCATCTCAAAAATCGAAGTGAATAAAATTCCAATCGTCAATGTTTGGATGAATCTGATGGGATGTGTCATGATCGATCGAAAAGATCGACGCCAATCGCTGAAAGCGATTCGTTCTGGTGTCGAGACGATCAAGGACGGACAATCGATGATCATCTTCCCGGAAGGAACACGCTCCAAAGGCGGTCCAATGGCGGAGTTCAAAGCGGGTAGCTTCACACTCGCGACCTCAAGTGGCGCTCGTGTCGTACCCGTCGCAATTTCAGGAAGTTATCGTGTCATGGAGGAGACGGGTAAGATTCGTCCTGCCACGGTCGACGTCACGATCTTACCGTCGATTGATCCGAGTACGATGACACAGAAAGAACTCGTCCAAACAGTCGAACAGCAAATCAAACAGATTGTAGAAGGTGTCTAATAT
Organism: Exiguobacterium sp. s91; assembly: GCF_018618915.1. Classification (NCBI taxonomy): domain Bacteria; kingdom Bacillati; phylum Bacillota; class Bacilli; order Caryophanales; genus Exiguobacterium; species Exiguobacterium sp. s91. The sequence goes on from NZ_JACSMZ010000004.1 coordinate 47,091, forward strand.
GTTAATGAAAGCAGAAAATCTCAAAAAAGAATTCGCCGATAAAATCGTCTTCGAAGATGTGACATTCTCCGTCTCACCTGGCGACCGGATTGGCATCATCGGCGTCAATGGTACCGGTAAGTCGACACTCCTGCATATCTTGGCAGGTAAAGAGACGGCAGACGCTGGTACGATGCATCACCCGAATGATTATCGGATCCGCTTGCTATCGCAAACGACCGATTATCCGGAAGACCAAACGGTCATGGAAGTACTCCTGTCTGGTGATACACCAACGATTAACGCGTTACGTCACTATGAAACAGCGCGTCTAGCACTCGAACAAGATCCGACGAGTGAAACACTACTCAATCGCTTCATCACAGCTCAGACAGAAGTCGATGCTGCGCAAGCTTGGGACACGGAATCACGCTTAAAGATGATTTTAAACAAACTCGGCATCCTCGACTTGAACGCGTTGATCGGCTCTCTTTCCGGAGGACAACGCAAGCGTGTCGGACTCGCTGAAGCTTTACTTGATGAAGCCGATCTTCTCCTGCTCGATGAGCCGACGAACGAACTCGATGCTGAGACGATCAGTTGGCTTGAGACTCAAATCAAGGAATACCGTGGTGCGATTCTACTGATTACCCACGATCGCTATTTCTTGAATCGTGTGACGAATCATATGATGGAAATCGCGAACGGTACGGCTTATTTCTATGTCGGAAACTATGAATCGTTTCTTGAGAAACGTGCCGAACGTCGTGAACGGACGGCTTCTATGGAAGAAAAACGTCAAAACATCCTCCGTCGTGAACTCGCCTGGTTGCGCCGCGGAGCAAAGGCACGGACGACGAAACAAAAAGCGCGGATCCAGCGCGTGGATGCTTTACAAGACCTCTCGTACGAGGAAGAAGAATCAACACTCGAAGTACAGGTCGGTTCGACCCGTCTTGGTAAAAAAGTCATCGAAGCGCATGATGTCTCGCATCGATTTGGTGAACGGACCCTTTTTGAATCGTTTAACGCTCTGATTGGACGGAAAGAACGGTATGGTATCGTAGGGCGAAACGGGAGTGGAAAATCAACACTTCTTTCAATCCTTGCGAAACGCTTAGAACCAACAACCGGTGAAATCATTCACGGCGAAACGGTGAAGATCGGCTTTTATGGGCAATTTGCCGAATTCACGCATCCCGAACGTCGTGTCATCGATGAGGTCGAACGAATCGCAAAAGTCATCACGACACTCGCTGGCGAGGAGATCACGGCAGGTCAGATGCTCGAACAGTTTCTCTTTAAACCGGAAGCCCAATATAAACAAATCGGTAAGCTTTCCGGCGGCGAAAAACGACGTCTGAAATTGTTGACGATTTTGATGGAAGAACCGAACGTCCTCTTCCTTGATGAGCCGACGAACGACTTGGATACTGAGACGTTATCCGTACTCGAAGATTATTTAGAATCATTCCCAGGCACCGTCATCACGGTCAGCCACGATCGCTACTTCCTCGACCGGGTCGTCAATCGCTTGATTGCATTTGAAGACGGGAATGTCGTCTTTTATTATGGACAATATACAGACTATCTTGAGCAAATGACAGCACCCGTTCCATCAATCGTTGTTGAAAAGACGGTTGAGGTTGCTACAGCAACAAAGATAGAGACGCCAAAGAAACTAAGTTATCAGGAACAACAAGATTGGGCAATCATTGAACAACAAATCGAAGAAAGTGAGGCAGAACTGGAGCAATTAGAAGCCGAACTTGCTTCGGCAGGAAGCGATCTCGGTAAAGTCAATGAACTGTATCAAGCCATTGAAAAAACGAAAGCGATGCTTGATGAACGGATGGAGTATTGGACGTACCTTTCTGAAAAAATCGAGGCATTTGAAAACTATCGTCAATCTAATCAATAATTTCGATAAGCGGAGTTCTTCCTTAAAGAAGAACCCCGCTTTTTTCATGAAATGGGAATTGCCTCTTATTTTCATTTTAAATCTGAAAATAAATGTGAATTCAAACTAGATATCGGGTAATGTTATAGCATATTTCATTTTCATGGAAGGCTTGCGAAAGGAGGAGTTCCGGTGAAACGGATCGTTCAAAACATCTACCCTACCGTCGCATTCTACTTAGTTGTCACGTACACCCTGCTCTGGCTATTGCCACAAGATCGCTCGTTACAACTTTCAGCGATCATTAGTCTAGTCGGTTCTTTCGTCATTTTCCTACTTAGTCAATCGAAGGCTTTCAAACAATCTTCCATTCCATATAAATGGTTATCGGTCGCCTTTTTCTCGTATTTTCTAGGCGATCTCCTCAATATAATTGGTCGTCTTTTTCAATGGAACGCTGTTAACCTGAACGTCTTACTGGATCTGCCTTATACGGTTCATTTAACGATGATGGTCATCTTCTTATTTCGGCAGTTGGATTTGACTTTGTTTCAAAAACAAAAATTATTGATTCTTGATTCTTTAACATTGTTCACTGTATCGATGATTGCTGGATACATCGCTATTTTCCGCTTTGTCCCCTCTTATACGCGAACGGTGCTCGAGCAAATCAGTTGGACCTTCTATGCCTTCTTGACGATTCTGTTGACGCTGTTCTTTTTCTTACTTTATGCTTCTGGACTAAAGCGAAACGTATCGAGATTAGGGTTCCTCTTCCTAGTACTCGGAACGTTCGTGCTCGGTATGACGAACTTTATTTTTTATACGTTGTTATTGAACGGTGAACCGCGAATAGCTGGTTTATTGCTTCCGCTATACCCACTCAGCGGACTCTTCATCCTTGCCTTCATGAATACTCGCGCTCTTCCCATCAGTCATGAACAACAAGCAACTCTTATTCGGGTCGAAACACTTACGCGTTCCTTGATGTCGTACATCTTATTATCTGTACTGATTCTCTATATTACATTCTTCCCTGTCTCCCAAACCTTCTTCTCACTTTCCGTCGGCATTACGTTTTTATTATTTTTAACACGACAGCTTTTTTCATATCAGGAAAATCTGCGGTTGTTACAGGAAACAACAGCACTGCAAACGAATCTAGAAGACATCGTCCATCAAAAGACAGCACTCTTACAGTTACGCGAAAAAGAACTAACGTCGCTTTTTCTATCTTATCCAGAAGTTGTTCTTGAAATCGATGCTACGTATCAGATTCGATCTGTCAATCCAGCTGCTGTCGAAGCTGGATGGAGCGATTTACCGCTCGGACCGAGCCAACGGCTACAACTCGATCGACTCATTCCATTACTTCAACAAGCGCAGCTGATTTATCCCTCTCACTTGCTACATGTACCGGCCACGGAGGAACATCCGGAAATCTTTTTGAATACGACAATCATCGATATCCCGGATCAACAACGCTATTTCGTCATCTTGGCGGATATCACGGAAGATTATCAACAGGAAGTATGGCTAGAACGTATGGGGTACCATGATTCGCTCACGCATTTGCCAAACCGGCGTTACTTCGAGGAACAACTTTATCTGACTCTGCCGACGTTAGAATACGGCTCCTTACTATTCATTGATTTAGACGGTTTCAAACAAATCAATGACACTTATGGGCATGATGTTGGTGACCTCGTTTTACAAGAGACGGCGAGCCGCCTTCAATCGATGACGACGTCAACTGATCTCGTTGCACGTCTTGGAGGAGATGAGTTCTTGATCTTCATTCAGGCATCTGCTTCGGAAACACGCCAGTTTGCCGAACACGTTCTCGAAGTTCTAAATCATCCGTTCTACATCCAGACACATACGCTTCAAGTCACACCATCAATCGGAATTTCCTTATACCCTGAAGATGGTAAAAGCTCTGAACAATTATTGATTCGAGCAGATGAAGCCATGTACCATATTAAGAAGACCGAAAAAAACAATTTTTTGTTCGCTACTCAAATTAAACGTTAGGAGGGAGTTCATGCTTAAATCGAACTATTTCATCCGTTGGTTTCCTGCCATGCTCGTCATATCTTTTGCTCTAATGATCCTTGCTACATGGACTCCTTCCATCTCTAATCGGATCGTTGAACAAGTACTACAGTATGCCTCTCTTGGATTGATTGCTTACTTTATTCTTACTGCTTATCGTAAGGAACAAACATTGGTCGTACCCAGACGAAAGTTTTGGCTGATCGCTTTAGGATCACTGGCTTTATCCTGCATCGGTTCCGTTCTTGAGACATTACATTTCTTCGATCAAGACTTTCCAGTTCCATCTATTTATAGCCTGATTTTATTTTCAATATCTCATTACGTATTCTTATACGCGATTTTTTACCGAATCATCACAAAACGGACACTCGGACAACACGTGCTCGCTTTCGTCGATGCCGCGATCATCGTCGTTTTCATAGCACTTGTTGCGTTTCATGTCCTCAATGAATTGACGAATCCGGGACTGCAAACTGTTCCTTATGCCATCATCGTCATTACGAATACATCACTCGGTTTATTCGTCTTCTTCTATTTCACGTTCATTCAAGAAACTCATTGGGTATCAAGGATGGCATTATTCTTATTGTTCTTATCCATTTTCATTCGCGGTATCTACGAAGTCTCAAGTGTTTATTTCCCGGACTTCTCAGCAAATTATCTATTGTTTTTCCCGATCTTGATCCGTTTGGCGCAAAGTGCAGCTATTTTATGGCATATTGATCATATTGAAGAAGGAACCACTCGAACGAAGGTCATTCCCCGTTCCTGGCTCCCTCTACTGGCCGTTCCTTTATTCATTCACTATATGGTGGAACAAGAAGGCGGGAAGCTCGATATCTTCATCATTTTAGTTTTACTAATCATTCGACAAATCTTGATTGCTCGTCAGCATAGGTTGATCGTTGCACAATTACACGAACGGAATGAACAACTCGCTTCACGCATCGAACATCGCAAACAACAAATCAAAGATAGTGAACAGCAAGTCATTCCACTCTTTCTCGGTCATCCTGACCCGATGATTCGACTCGATCAATCTGGAACGGCACTATACGCAAATTTAGCTGCCCAACGTCTGTTTCATTTACCCGACATGACGATTGAACATATACCTCGTACGATGCGTCACTTATTAGAAACACTTGAGACAGATATCGATGAGTATGAAGATGAACAACACAGAAAGTATGAGATCATTGATATTCCGATTCAGATTGCTGCCACCTCGATGGGACGTTTCACGATTTTACATGACGTCACTGAACGAAAGCTCCGGCAAAAAAGGATCGAATACCACGCCTACCATGACGCCTTGACAAGTATCGGAAACCGTCGTTCGTTGGAGCGAGATTTTTCAAACCATCTCCTCGAGATGAATTATCTTGCGGTAGTCGATTTAGACGGTTTTAAGCAAGTCAATGATACGTATGGTCATGAAGCAGGTGATTACGTATTGATCGAAGTCGCGAAACGATTGAGCGAGCATACGAATTCTTTAGAACAGGTGTATCGACTTGGTGGAGATGAGTTCGCGATCCTCTTACACGCCGATGATGAACTGTCCTTACGTCGAAAATGTAAATCCTTCTTACACTTTTTAAGACGTCCTTACGTTTATAAAGGACAATCCTTATTCGTTTCTGCAAGCATCGGTGTGACCGCGTGTCATAAGGCTGATCTTGAAACATGCTTAAAGCAAGCCGACCTTGCCATGTATCGCGTGAAACATCGGGATAAAAACGATGTCGCCCTATATCGAGCAGATTCATGAAAAAAACCTAGAATACGTTGACCATAATCAGGTCATGTATTCTAGGTTTTTTCAATTATTCTTCTGGTCTCGGTGAAATATTGCCTTCTTCGATATCGAGGAGTAAGTCAATCAATTCCGCACAAAATTCTGGATACTGACGAAGCAACGCGTCTTCTCCTACTTCATCCACGAAGTCCGTCAACAAAGCGAGGACTTCTGGTACCAGTGCGCGCGCTACTTTCATATAGGCAATCGCAAAGCGCCATTTCCCAGAAATGTAGAGCAGTTTTCCAATCAACAAATCACCTGGTTCGACTTCAATCTCAGACAAATCCGTTTGATACGTCTGTTTTGACATTAAATCAACGACACCATCCGCCTCGACTTGAAACAACGAAGGCATCGGGTCCGCTAATCCACGCAAGGCGCGGTAGAGGCTAGGCGATAACTCTTCTTTGACCTGCTCAAGAAAACGACCGTGCGGCGTTTTTCCTTGATCATCCGTCTCATAGAAGATTGCCCAATCTACGAATAAGTCCCGGAACAATTCAGCATCTTTTAAATACCAACGTCCCTCCGTCGCAATCTCTTCAATGAAAGCGACCCAATCCGTACTACGCGCTGTCGCTGCTTCTTGATACATCTTCTTCAAGGCTGCATTCATTTCCGCTTCAGAAACCGTCGTCGGAAACGGAATTACTTTTCGATCGTTCTTCATTTCGATCGCCCTTTCCGGTGAGGAGTAGCCGGTCGTTTAATCGTCTGAGGTGCTGTGAATTCACGTTTTGGAATGACTTCCCCACGGTAAATTTCCATCGCTTCCATCTCGACGCCCATTTGCTTCGCAAGTGTTTTTAAGTGTTTTAAGTCTTGATCCGTAACAAGAGCAAGTACCATTCCGTTCGCGTTTCCACGTCCCGTCCGACCTGAACGGTGTACGAAATCGTCAAGCGACTCCGGCAAATCATAATGGACGACATGCGTGACTGCTTCGATATCTAACCCACGTGCCGCAAGACCTGTCGTGACGAGTAAAGGAAACTCTCCCTTTTTATAAGAACGCAATGTCTCCATCCGCTCTCGTTTGCCTTTTTCAGCGTCTAAAATCCGGTATTTCAATGAGAATTTACTCAACTCGCCATTCAATGGTCCGAGGAAGGAACGGTTATTAATGAATGTCAGTACTTTTGATCCTTGCATGTTCGCCAGACGACGTAACAATTCCGGCTTCTGACGACGTGAAGTCTCCAAATAACCGAATGTCACTTGTGTACTGACGGCACGCTCAACTCGAATCGTCTCAGGGTTGTTTGCAAGCGTCCGTCCCCATTCTGCTGTCCGTTCCGGTAATGTCGCGGAGACGAATGCTAACTGACGATCGCGTAGTGCACTGTTTGCGATTCGCGTCGCCGAGTCACTCATACCACTCTCATAGATTTGATCCGCTTCGTCCAAGACGATCAATTTCACCTTATGCATCTTCAGCTTCTTCGAATCGATCAACTCAACGAGACGCCCTGGCGTTCCAACAATGATTTGTGGTTTTTTCTTCAATCGTTCATATTGTCGTTTTAATTCAACACCACCAATGAATGCACCGGATTTGATACCACTTCCTTGAGCAAACAATTGAATGACTTGATGAATTTGCATGACGAGTTCCCGTGTTGGTGCCGTGATCACGACTTGCACGTGTGGTTCTTCTACTTCAATCTTTTCTAAAGCTGGAATGACATAGGCAAGCGTCTTCCCTGTTCCTGTCGGCGCTTCCGCCAGGACATCTTTTCCTTCGCGCAACAACGGAATCGCTTGTTCTTGAACAGGCATCAACTCCGTAAAGCGTGCGCGTTCCCATGCTTCCTGTAAAAATGGTTTTGTAAAGTTCATAACGATTTCTCCTACTCTCTTAATTCCATCATGCCGTTACGTATTCGACATGATCTCCTGATGCATCACGGTATCCCCGTAATGTCTGTGTATATTCATTTCCTGCGTCGAGCAATCGAATATGGAATCGAATCTCGCTTTCACCGGCTTCTTCTTCTAAAATTTCGAATCCTTGGATGACACGATCCTGTAATTCTGCAGCGAGTGCCGGGTACTCCGCAAGACTCGCATACGTCGCTTTTACGTCAACCGGACGACGAACAAGCGCAATCCAATACGATTCATCATAGCCGATAAAGTCTTCATAATCAAAATCATCTTCAAACCGAATCCAGAATCCATCATTTTCGAATTCCGTGATCATTCCCGTTCGCGTTGAACCGTCCGATCCGATTTTCAGCGAGACCCAGTCTCCTGACTGATACTCTCCTTGTTGTGTTAATGATACATACTCCATTTGGCACACCTCCACGTTCTATATTCCCTTTTTCATTGTCAACGATACGTCTTAAAAATACAAGGCACCGTAGCGTGACATTCCTCACAGTTTCAACTGTTCTAGTGAATCTTTTTCAAATCAACTCATACAGTTTCCAAAAAACCTTGAATTAGCAATCTAAAACTGTTTTTTTTAAACTATTTTCATATGAATACAGAAATAAAGAAAGCCCGTCATATCAACGTTTGTCCACTTGTTAAAACATTCACATGAACGTAAAGGGAATCACCCCTTCCTTTTGTTACACTATTCACATAAGGAACTGATGATTAGCTCAATATTAAAGGAGTGGTATCCATGTTATTAGAAAAAACGAGTGCTTGGACGAACTTTACGTCTGGTGAATGGGTAAAGACGATTGATGTCGCAGACTTCATCCGACTCAATCGCACGGAATATACAGGAGATGATCACTTTTTAGTCGGTCCGACGCAAGCAACGGAACGTCTCTGGCAACAAATTCTACAGCTGACGAATGAAGAGCGACAACGTGGTGGTGTGTATGCCGTCGATGCTAAAACACCATCAACGATCCTCTCGCATGATGCAGGGTATCTGAATCGTTCACTCGAAAAAATCGTCGGTTTACAGACAGACGAACCGTTTAAACGTTCGATTCATCCGAACGGTGGGATTCGGATGGTGAATGATGCCCTAGCTGCGTATGGCTTTGAAGCAGACGAGACCGTCACGAAAACTTTCAGCGAGTACCGGAAGACACATAACCAAGGGGTTTTCGATGCCTATACCCCTGAGATGCGCGCTGCACGTAAAGCCGGTATTATCACCGGATTACCTGATGCTTATGGTCGCGGACGGATCATCGGTGACTATCGTCGTGTTGCTTTGTACGGAACGGCACGCTTGATCGAAGAACGTAAGAAGGATTTAAAGGCACGTGGCGGGTTCTTATCTGAATCGATGATTCGCGACCGTGAAGAGATGAATGAACAGTTGCGCGCATTAACGGAATTGACCGAGCTTGGAGCTCGCTATGGTTTCGATCTCTCCCGCCCTGCAGAAACAGCACAAGAAGCATTCCAGTGGGTCTATCTTGCCTATCTTGCTGCCATCAAAGAGCAAAACGGGGCAGCCATGTCACTCGGTCGAGTCTCGACGTTCCTTGATATTTATGTCGAACGTGATCTTGCGGCTGGTCGCTTGACGGAAGAGACTGCACAAGAACTCGTCGATCATTTCGTCATGAAGCTTCGGATCGTTAAGTTCTTACGGACACCAGACTACAACGATCTGTTCTCAGGTGATCCGACGTGGGTAACGGAATCAATCGGTGGAATGAGTGAAGATGGACGATCAAACGTCACGAAAAGTTCATTCCGCTTCTTACACACTCTCTCGACACTTGGTCCGGCACCGGAACCGAATCTAACCGTTCTCTGGTCTACTCAGCTTCCACGCGGATTCAAGGAATTCTGTGCGAAGATGTCGATCGTTTCAAGCTCGATTCAATATGAAAACGATGATTTGATGTTACCGGTTTATGGAGATGATTACGGCATCGCTTGTTGTGTCTCCGCGATGAAGATCGGGAAACAGATGCAGTTCTTCGGTGCGCGAGCAAACCTGGCAAAAGCATTACTCTATACGATCAATGGCGGAATGGACGAGAAGCTCAAAATCCAAGTTGCCCCAGCTACACCACTGATGCTCGATGAAGTACTCGATTACGAAACCGTCATGGCGGCTTATGATCGTCAACTCGATTGGCTCGCAGAACTGTACGTCAACACACTGAATGTCATCCACTACATGCATGATAAGTATAGCTACGAACGGATTGAAATGGCTTTACATGATCCAGAAATCTTACGGACGATGGCATGCGGTATCGCTGGTTTATCGGTCGTCGCTGACAGTCTATCCGCCATCCGTTACGCAACAGTTCGTCCAATCCGAGATGCGGATGGGATTGCAGTTGATTTCAAGATCGAAGGCGAGTTTCCGAAGTTCGGGAATAACGATGAACGGGTGGATCAGATGGCGGTCGATCTCGTCACACTGTTCATGGAGAAAATCCGTAAACATCCAACGTATCGCAATGCCCTTCCGACGCAGTCTGTCCTGACGATTACTTCAAACGTCGTCTACGGTAAAAAAACAGGAAATACGCCAGATGGACGCCGTGCGGGTGAACCATTCGCACCGGGTGCTAACCCGATGCATGGACGTGACACTAGAGGAGCTGTCGCCGCACTGACATCTGTCGGAAAATTACCATATGAACATGCGCTCGACGGGATTTCCTACACGTTCTCGATCGTGCCAAAAGCACTTGGTAAGGATGAAGACACACGCATTCGCAATACAGTCGGATTACTTGACGGATATATGGGTGGTACGACTTCAAAAGGACACCATTTGAATGTCAACGTCTTTGACCGTGAGACGTTACTCGATGCCATGGAGCATCCAGAAAAATATCCACAGTTAACGATTCGGGTATCCGGTTATGCCGTCAACTTCATTAAACTGACGCGTGAACAACAGATCGATGTCATCAATCGAACGTTCCACGGTTCTCTCTAAAATGATGTGTAGTATGTGAAAGGAAGTGAGCAGGATGACCTATGGTATGATCCATTCCGTTGAATCATGTGGAACAGTCGATGGTCCTGGCATTCGATTCATCGTCTTTACGCAAGGATGTCCACTACGATGTCAATACTGTCATAACGTGGATACATGGGAGTTCGGTTGCGGACGGCGTGTCTCAGCAGACGAAGTCGTAAAAGAAGCGATCAGCTATCGCTCCTTTTTCGAGGCCACGGGTGGCGGAATCACCTTCTCTGGAGGTGAACCGCTCGCTCAGCCTGAATTCTTGGAGGCTGCTTTAACAGAAGCAAAACGCCATGGACTGCATACGGTCATCGATACCGCGGGATCCGTCGTCCCGAAAAACATCGATGCGATTCTCGATGCGACAGATCTAGTACTACTCGATATCAAACATATCGACGATGCCGCTTGTCGCGTCTTGACTGGACGGAGTAACGCCAATACACTCGCCTTCGCAAAACGCCTAGCCGAGCGAAACATTCCCGTCTGGATTCGCCATGTCCTCGTTCCAGGTATTACGATGTCAGAACATTTCCTCCGTCAGACCGGCGAGTTCATCCGGACGCTCGGAAACGTCGAGCGCGTCGAAGTACTCCCGTATCATCAACTCGGTGTCTATAAGTGGGAAAACCTCGGTCATGCATATCCGTTAACTGATGTGCTTCCCCCTTCATCAGAAGAAACGGATACTGCGCAAACCTTACTTGAATCGTACTTGTGTTAACGTTTCCATTTTGTTACAATGACGGCATAGACTATGAACAGGAGGTACAACACCGAAATGAAGCAATCACTCGTACACGTCGCTTGATGAATGAAATCATCTCTTTCGCAATGCAGTTGCGGATGTCTGACGCTACGAGTCTGCTCTTTTTCGGTGTGACCAACCTCTGGCCAGCACCTTCTTTGAGTTACACTCCGGCACACCATCCGCTCGCTTCGGATGGTGTGTTTTTCATTTCATCTTATCGGAAATGAACACTAAAGGAGCTGCTTTTATGCCTACTGAAACACTTACGATCCAACACCTATCGATGGACTACGACGAACGACGCCTTTTCTCGGACGTTTCTTTTCATATTCATACCGGTGAACATGTCGCCTTAATCGGTCCGAACGGCATCGGAAAAACGACACTGTTACACTTGATCGCTGATCAACTTCAACCGACTGACGGTTCGATCAAGCGTCATTACAAAAAACTCGGTCTACTATCACAACACTTTGTGGCGGGCGATCACACCGTTCTTGATGTCGTCGAACGAGCGGATGCGGTTCGTTATCAACTTCGCGCTAATGCCATGAATGGTGACTTGACGATTTATCAACAAGCAATCGATCAGGACGCCTTCTCGCTGGAAGCAGATGCAGCACGCGTCTTAAAAGAAGTCAAATTAGAGGAAGCACTCTGGACACACAAAGCATCCAGTTTAAGCGGTGGTGAACAGACGCGCCTCCAACTTGCCTGTCTGCTTCTATCACGACCTGATTTCATCATTCTCGATGAACCGACGAATCATCTGGATCAAGAGACACTCGAGTGGCTCACGGAATGGGTCAACATGTCACGGACCTCGATTCTCTATGTCTCACACGAACGATTCTTCATCGACGCAACGGCTGATGCCGTCATTGAATTATCCGAATCAGGGGCAACGCGATACAGCGGAAACTATCATTCCTATAAAGAACAAAAGGAACATCAAGCTCTGTCGCAACAACGAGCGTACGAAAAACAAGAACGCACCCGTAAAGAGCTGACACGCATGATTCAAGGATACCGGCAATGGCATCAAAAAGCCTCGAATCAAGCGAGTGAACGGGATCCGTATGCGAAAAAGAAGGCTGCTAAACATGCGACGAAGGTCAAGGCAAAAGAGCAGCAACTCGAGCGTCTACTCGAGGATCGTGTACAAAAACCACAGGTTGCACCGACTGTTCACGTCGCATTCGAACATGAAGCGATTCGTGCGAAACGACTGATTTCGTTCGAACGTGTCTCATTCGTGCATGAGACGAAACCGATCCTAAACGACGTTTCGTTTACGGTAGAACGTGGTGACCGAATTGCTGTCATCGGACCGAATGGAAGCGGGAAAACGACCTTACTGCGTCTCATCGAGGGCGAATATGCTCCTCATCAAGGGAACGTAATCCGTCATCCTCGATTGAAGACCGGCTATTTTTCACAAGCCCTTTCCCACTTACCGACATCCGATACGTTGTTAGAGGCGTTACTTGAGTACGGCACGATGAGTGAAACGGACGCCCGGACGTTGCTCGCCTGCTTTTTATTCCGTCGCGATGATGTTTACCGGTCGATTTCCGACGCCAGTATGGGTGAGAAATGTCGGATCGCTTTCTTACGTCTGTATTTTTCTGGTGCTCACTTGCTTATTCTCGATGAACCAACGAACTATTTGGACCTTGCGACTCGTGAACAAATCGAAGCCGCCCTCGATGTTTTCCCTGGTGAGCTCATCTTCGTCTCTCACGATCGTTATTTTACCGATCGGCTGTCGAATCGGACGTTTGATTTAACGACTGGATTCAACGATCATCCGGTCGGAACGGCCACGGTACGAAACGCGCGCCGAAGTGACCCTGAAGCGATTCAATCCGACTTACATCGTCTTGATGCGTTGACGGGTAACGTGCCGTTCCATACAGAAACAAATGAATCACTTTCAAAAGAATAACGAGAAAAAAGCATCTGCATAGAAAAAGAGACTCCTTTTTCCGTTGCAGATGCTTTTCATATATCAATCGTATTATCGCTTTTGATACTTCACTTTCGTATGCGCTTGGGCCTGCTTGTGGATTTTTTTCCACTTTTCTTTCTCCGCCGCCTGCAACGCCACGTTTTGCTTGCGTTCCGCATAGGCGATTTCTCGTTTTAGCTTGACGAAGCTGTTCCAGCGCTCAGCAGTTAGTGTGCCATCTTCTAAAGCTATCCGAACGGCACATCCCGGTTCCTTATCATGTTCACAGTCTCGGAAACGACAGTTTTCAGCAAGCTCCTCAATATCGGAAAACGTCGACGATAAACCGTCACTGCCATCCCATAAGGCCAATTCTCGCATCCCCGGTGTATCAACAAGCAATAGACCGTTCGATAGTCGTTTCAGTTCGCGATGTGTCGTCGTGTGACGTCCGCGTTCATCGTCTTCTCGTACGCCACCCGTCTCCATTAACTGTTCTCCAGCTAAAGCATTGACGAGCGTCGACTTCCCGACGCCGGACGACCCAACTAACACGATTGTCTGCTTGATTTGTAACTGTTCACGCAACTCCTCTAATCCGTCACCAGTTAAAGAATCAACGGCAAGGATTGGTGTTCCGAACGCGATCGCTTCGACAGCCTGCAGTTCCGTTTCAATCGACGGCATCAGACTTTTTTTCGTCAGGACGATGATTGGTGTCACCCCTGCATCCCAAGCAACCGTTAAATAACGTTCCAGTCGACGGACGTTGAAGTCATGTCCAAAAGCCATGACGAGCAAGGCAACGTCGACATTCGCGCAGATGATTTGTTCCTCAGTCTCCGTTCCTGCCGCTTTTCGGGAAAATTGAGAAGATCGTGGTAAGACACGTTCGATTCGTCCTTTGCCTGGCTCTCGCTCTGTTTGGATGATCCAGTCACCAACCGCTGGCAATTCAGCTTTCGTTCCCGATTGAAAACGCAATTTACCAGACAGTTCGCTCAGCGATTCTCCTGTTTCCGTCATGACGCGATAATGTGTTTGATAGACGGCTGTAATCCGTCCTAATCGTTCTGTTCCTGTCATTTCGTAGACAGGTGGTGTACCCCATTCGTTCAAATGGTTTCCTCCTCTGATTTAAGGGAGGGAAACCCCTCCCTGGTTTCCGACACATGTTACTTGGTTTACGTTGATTGTTGCACTCATCAACATCACTCCTCTCGATTCGATTCCCTTATAGAGTATCACATGAATCATTGGTGCTGATAGCGCTTCCCTTAAAGTCAGACCTTCTCTCCGCCTTAAGCCCGAGAGCAAATACGGTCCAAAGAGTGTCGTAGGAATAGAAGGACTCCCGTATCATAAAGGTATCAACACAAGGGAGGCTTCCTCATGAAGCAATCGAAAGGAAAACAACTGGTGATGATTCTCGCCGGACTGGCGTTACTTGCCGTCGTCATCGGAACATTACCGCATATGATCGGACTTGGTTTAGGGGCGTTACTCGCGTTCTATTCGATCAGTAAGTTCATGCAGTCGAACAAATGGCCAGCGAAACTCGGCTTCGGATTCCTAGCAGCCATCGGAATCGGACTTGCCCTCTCGAACATCTGGGCAGTCATCGGAATCGCAGCAGCCATCGCATTGTACGTCGGTTACATGCGTATGAAACTACAACGTGTCAATGTTCAAGATCTCTTCAACCGTCGCCGTACATCAACGACACATTTCGAAGCAGACTGGAAAGACCTAGACGAAAAACGTTTCTAATCAAAATGTGTGACCCGATATCATTCGCCACTTCCAAGGAGGAATTTTTTCATGAAAAACGTATTTGATCAACTCAACGATTTTGCGACACAAATGATGACAGAAGTCAAAAAAGCAGCCGAACAGGGTGAAGTACCTGCTAAAAAGCTCGTTCGTCATATTCGATCTACAGAAGCTGATCTAAAAGAGATTGATCGACTTCTCGAGCGTCAACGGACATTACTGCAAGAATTAACGCATAAACAAGAAGAAGCGAAGGATTTAGCAGATAAACGCTTCAAGCAAGTCGAAATCGCAAACGAAGCCGGTGAACAACAACTGGCTGAGCGCGCAGCCATCGAATCGAAGCATTATGGGGAGCAATACCGCTTCTTCGAAGAACTCGTCGCTGAGACGAAACGCGAGCTGAATGAATTGGAACGTGAAGCCCTCGAGTTGAAGTTGAAGCTCGAAGATCTACAAAACAAACGGTACGAATGGATGATGCGCGAAAACGTCTCGAACTTAAAAAACAAGATGAACCAGGTGCTAGATCGCGAACCAAATGCTACTATAAAAGAAGAAGCACATCCGTTCACGGCGGAAGAGCCTGAAGCAAAACAACCAGCCGTTGATGAAGATGATATCGATGCGCGTATCGCTGAACTCGAACGCCGCATTCACCAATAAGCAATTAATGATGAAGGAGGCGTATGCCTCCCTTTGTCATGTTAGAAAGGAGATTGATCGTGCGACGATTAAGTACGAAACAACTGGTCGGTTACGTATCGATCCTGTTCGCCCTCGGTCTGTTCTATGACCTATTGTCTGGTGCAGGAAATGTATTGTTTGGTGTCTTATTTCCGTTCCTGCTGTATTATGTCGGGATTCATTTCCGACGACGTAATCATGAAAAATTAGCAATTCTCTTTTACATCGTCGGTACGATCATTCTTGCTGGCGTCGTCCTTAGTTCGGCTGCCATCGGTTTTGTCATTGCTGGTATCTTGCTCTATCTTGGGATCATTCTCGTGACACGACATTCTGTCCGCGAATTTTTATTTTCACGGATTGCTCCGCATCAATATGAAGAGGAAGGGATCAAGATTCAACCCGCTTACTCCTTCTCGACTCAAGCCGATGCACCGTACGTCTTACAGGATTTGAGCGAACAGTTCATCGTCAAGGATTTAGAAATCGATTTGACGCACGCCTATGTTCCAGAAGGCGAGACCTTGATCGTCGTCAGTGGTGTCGTCGGGGACGTCCGAATTCTTTTACCGTCCGGCTACGACTATACACTCGACACGTCAATCGGCTTCGGAAGCGTCAAGACGGACATCCGCCGGATTCCGACCTTCTTCAATCGACGCATTCAATTCCGGGCACCGGAATACGGTGAAGCGACGCGGAAGGTTCGCATTCATGTCATGCTCGGTATTGGCAACGTGGAGGTGTCTTCGATATGAAGCGTGATCAATTCCCGCTTGGTGTCATTGCACTCCAAGTCATGACGGGCTTTTTGACTGCCGTCATGACGACGTTGTTATTCTTAAGTACACGACAAGTCGATTGGCATGTCCTATTCGTCCGTCAACAAGATTTCCCTGTCCTTCTACTCGTCATCGGACTCTCGTTATTACTACCGCTTGCCATTGGTAGCATGCATTACTTTTTCTTGCGACGTGACTTCAAACGTGTCACGACTGCCATCATTGAACTCGAGCAAGGAAAAGATGTGACGATCGTTCCGGGTCCCTACTTTCATACGTTGACGCGCTTGTCGCGGATTGGAAAACGTATCGACGAACAAGTCGAGACCGTCCAAAAAATCAGTACACGTCCGCAACATGTTGAACAAGTAAGAGTTCAAGCCGTCACGGAGGAACGAAAGCGACTCGCACGTGATTTACACGACTCCGTTTCGCAACAGCTCTATGCCATCTCCATGATGACGACAGCAGCTAAACAGACGATTCTGTCTCAACCTGAAGCTGCAGCCAAACAGATCGAGATGGTCGAGACGATGGCGCAAACGGCGCAGTCTGAAATGCGCTCCCTCTTACTTCAGCTTCGCCCTGTCGAACTCGAAGGGATGACGTTACAACAAGGACTTTCGCAACTGCTCGAAGAATTATCTAGAAAGCAGTCCACACAATTGAGTTGGAAGTTAGAAGAGATGTCACTTCCACGACAAATCGAAAACGAGTTGTTCCGAATCGTCCAAGAAGGATTGACGAATGCATTACGTCACGCGAAAGCGTCTCATATGGATATTGAACTCCGACAATTCAACGAAACAATCATTCTGAGCATGAATGATGATGGTGTTGGATTCGTCGTTGATGAAAAAAAACTTGCCTCTTATGGCATTAATTCGATGCGGGAACGAACGGCTGAGATGGGCGGAACGATTCGTCTCGTCAGTGTTCCGGGACAAGGAACCCAAATCGAAGTCAAACTTAGAAAAGATCGGATGGTGCAAGTATGATACGCGTATTATTAGTAGATGATCACGAGATGGTCCGGGCCGGTGTGTCTGCTTTCCTTTCCACACAACCAGACATCGAGGTCGTCGCCGAAGCGTCGGATGGTCAAGCAGGAGCCTTGCTTGCGCTTGAACACCGACCGGATGTCATCTTGATGGATTTAGTAATGGAACCAGTCGATGGTGTCGAAGGAACGCGACTGATCCGCAAAGACTGGCCGGAAGCAAAGATTCTCGTCGTGACGAGTTTTCTTGATGATGAGAAAGTTTATCCTGTCATTGAAGCTGGTGCGATGAGTTATGTCTTAAAAACGGCTAGCGCCTTTGACATCGCAGAAGCGATTCGCAAGACGGCAAACGGTCAATCCGTCATGGCAGCACAAGTGACTGGTAAAATGATGGAACGTCTTCGTCGTCCTACGACACACTTACATGATGATTTGACGGAACGTGAGCAGGAAGTTCTTCAATTGATGGCTCGTGGTATGGCGAACCAAGAAATCGCAGACGAATTATTCATTTCCTTAAAAACCGTTAAGACACACGTCTCGAACATCTTATCGAAACTCGATGTCGTAGACCGTACACAAGCTGTCGTCTATGCCTTCAAGCATAATCTCGTCAAATAAGATTTAGCCCTTCATTACTTATTCCTTAAGCTCACGCAAATAAGGGGCTGACTCAAAAGTCAGTCTCTACAAAGATAAGGGAGGTAGATTGATGATCTGCCTCCCTTACCTCGTAATAAAAAGAATGACGCGTCACACGCAACTCCTACAGGAAAAAACGCTTTTATGCGTTGTCAGAGACGAACAAGACCCGCTTTCCCGCTTAAATGAAGCAGGAAAACTGGCTTGTGTCTCGCCTGAGGAAAGGGCGTGTACAGACGCGTCATTCTTTTTTTGAAGCCCCTTATTGCCTTACCAGAGTCTCCATCCGGGAGCTCCTGGAGGGGCATTTTCAATCATATGCCAAATCGGCACCGTGTATGCAAACGCAATCAAAGCGAACGTCACGAAAATCCATAGCTTCCAATTTTCAAAGAAGAGTGGCGTTGCCATCGCCTCTTCTTCCGTTTCAGCAATCGGAAATTCTTCCGTTCCTTTTGGCGCTCGGAATGCAAGTTGGAACATCGCATAGAGGAATAGCAGAATCGAGATGAATAAAATCGTTCCGCCGATCGCCATTGCGACATGATATGGAATCCAGTCAGCGACGATGGAATCCTTGAAGTAGGTGGCTGGTCCCGTCCGTCGTGGATTACCGAGTAATCCTGAGATGTGCATCGCAGTCGACATGAAGAGCATTCCGATCGTCCAGGCAGCCGTTTGAATAAGTCCAAGACGATTCATTGCTGCTGTTAACGTTCGACCACGTAAGAGCGGGACAAGCCAGTAGGCTGTTCCGAAGAACGTTAGTGCGACGGCGGCACCGACCGTGATATGAAAGTGTCCCGTGACCCACAATGTGTTGTGAACGATGATGTTCAGCTGATGCGATGCATTAATGACACCACCTGCACCTGCTGGAATGAAGAATAACATCCCGATGAACGGTGCAAGGAAACGGACGTCGCGATATGGCATTTTCTTCACCCAACCAAATATGCCAGTTGCTCCCTTCCGGCGACCTGCTAGCTCAAAAGTCGCAAACATCGAGAAGGCAGTCATCAATGATGGAATGATGACGAGGAATGTCAAGACGACTTGGACATACTTCCAAAATGCAGAAATCCCCGGCTCTAACAATTGATGGTGAAAACCAACAGGGAATGAAAAGAGTAGGAATAACAAGAACGACATGCGTGCTAACGCGTCAGAAAAAATCTTCCCACCAACGATTTTCGGAATGACCGTATACCAAACGATATAAGCAGGTAATAACCAAAAATAGACGAGTGGATGACCAAAGTACCAAAATAGCGTCCGAGATAGTTCGATCCCGACCTTATCCGTCCAACCAAGAGATAAAGGAAGGAGTTGAAAGAGAATCGTTGCCGCTACGCCGAGTGTCGCAACTACCCATAACAAGGCAGTCATAATGCTCATGTAGGCTTGAAGCGGTGGATGAACACCAGGGTGTTCCCGCTTATAATCAGCATACATTCGGAACATGGCACCAGACGCGATCCACGTTCCGACGACGAAGATGACGAGTCCGATATAAAATACAGGATGTGCCTTGAGTGGTGCATAGAACGTATAGAGGACGGAAGCTTCACCTGCAAGCACCATCCACGTGACGAGGACGACACCAAGAATCATGAACCAGAACCCGACCCATCCGAGACGTCGCGGAAACTCTTCGAAGCGTCCGAACGATTGACCTAAAAATGAGAACAATAATCCGAAAATGAATAACGTCGTAAAGACGATTGCAAGCATCAATCCGTGAGCAGTCAGAAGCTCATAGTATCCGATTCCAGCGATTTCTGGAATGGCACCTGTCCGTACCATCGTTTGTAGTAATCCACATAGACCACCGATCAATAAGGCGACAAGTGAAAAACTAACATGTGCAAAGGCCAGTTTCGCTTCCTTGACTCCGATGACGGTAGCGGGTAGACCACGCTCCATCTCGAACTGTCTTAGTTTATTTGATATAGCATTCATCTTATTCCACCACCTTGATTTTCGTTGCCATCATATGATGGGCATTACCACAATATTCATTACAGACGACGAGATATTCGCCTGCTTCCTTGAACGTATACTCAATCGAATTAATATGTCCGGGAACGACCATCATGTTGACGTTCGTCTTAACGATTTCAAATCCATGAACGACGTCCTTCGATGTCACGAGAAAATCGACTGTCGCCCCTTTAGGTATGACCATATCTTTTGGTGTAAACTGAAAAGCTTGTGAAACGATGACCGCTTCGTATCGGTCATCATCAATCTTTTTTAGTCCTGGTTTATCAAACGGTTTCGTCTGATCGACTTTCGTCGGATCAATCAATGTCGCATCGGATGGTGGTTGATTGCCCGATGCAAAAGCGGATACACCGATGATGGTCAAGAAGACCGCTAGCATCGCTACTCCGAAGATCAGCCAAATTTTTTCTAAACGATGAATGTGCATCGTGATTCCCCCTTAACGTGATATGAACAATAGAAAGATTGAACTCCACATCCCGATGATGACACCTGCTACGATCAGGACGGCAACGAATGTTCCTTTTAGGTTCGATTCTGTCTTTTGACTCATCGTGATTACTCCTTTCCTACTCTGAACTTGTCTTTATTGTAAGAATTCAGCAAGTCTGGAAACTGTGATAAATATCACTTTAAATATGAAAATTCCGCACTTTTCATTTCGAAAACACACAGAAAATTCACATCTAAGCGAGCTTAGAAAAAACTTCTATACACAAAAATAACGCGAGACAGGAAAGTCCTGTTTCGCGTCGGGATGATTCGTACATCTTATTAAATTCGACAAACACCTGCTGGACATCCTTCACAATGACACAGATCCCGTAGATATTGCGGATCGTGAATGATGATTTCTTTTGCAGTCATCGAAATGACCCCTTCTTTTTTCCACTGAGAAAACATACGATTAACGGTCTCACGTGGTGCACCAATCAATTGACCAAACTCACCGTCGGATGGTCGCTTCGCAAGACGATACGTTTCTCCCACTTGTTCCCCTTCCATCGCAATCAAGCGAAGTAACGTCGAAGCTAATGCCCCTGGTTTTCCAAACAGTAGTAAGTCACGTAATTTCGTTTCCGTTTGCTTCCGCATTAATGCTTGCCATCGCATGATCTCAAGCGCAAAGGCACCGTCTTTTTTCATAAGCTCTTCTAATTGGTTTTTCGATAAGAATCCGATGATGCTATCTTCCATCGTTTCAATACTGTAGGAACTCGGAAAAGCTTCTCCTACATCAAATTCGCCAAACAAATCTCCTTTGAAATATAAAAACATGAGTAATGGACTGCCTTTTTTCGTCAACTTCGATAGTTTGACGCCTCCTTGTTTCACATAAAACAACTTATCGTTCATTTCCCCTTCCCAACAGACAATGGAATCCTTTTTGAACGTCGTTTCTGTCATGAAGCTCTCAAGCAACGTTCGCGTTTCGGGTGATAAGACGAACGTATTGGCTTCAGTCGTTCCACAAGTTAGCATATCCATTTCTCCTCTCCTCTTCTTCTGCTTTTAGTATAGAACATCACAGTCGAAAAGAATGGATTTTCAAAAGATTGTCAAACTTTGTTCAACATTTCACATTATTATTTTTAAAATGACCTGACGACTCTTTTAAGAATACAAAAGGAATCGTCAGGAGTGATGTCATGGATTTATATCATAGTAATGATGAACAATTCGATTGACTGCTTGACCCGGCGTCTGATCATACCAGTTCTGTTGGAACTTCTGCATGTGTTGACGACATTCTTCAAGTATCACATCAGACGTGATCCACTCCATCAACTGCTCCATCCGTTCTGTCTGGCGGACAGGTAGCGGTTTCGGATACTGATCCACGAGCCCTGGTAGTTGTCGGTATGTGTCGATATCCGGTGTATACAAGAACGCCGGAATGTTGAGGAGACAGCTTTCAAATGGAATGGAAGAATAATCAGTTACGAGCACATCTGTGATTAGCAAGTAATCATTGATCTGATACGTATCGTCCAAAAGATGGATATGGCTAGAACGATAGGTAGAAAGAGACCGAATCGTTGGATGTAATTTAACGAGAATCGTCCATCCCGCTTGAGCAAGTTGTTCGAACTGTTGAATCGTATGATCTTCTGTTCCTTTGTATTCCCGGTATGTCGGTGCATACAATAAGATCCGACGATCAGTCTTTACATATTGTTTTCTTAATTCCAGTGTTTTCTGCTTTCGTTGCTTCTCATCAAACCAATAGTCCGTTCGTGGCATGCCGAATGGTTTAAAGTGAGACCGTTTTAAGTCGTGTGGTGCCATGAACTGTGTCGCACAGCGCATCCCTGGTACGATGAAATCACCATATTCTTGATAAACTCGTCGAAAACGATTTCTTACTCGTTCTGATACGAACAGACTTTTGGAAGAGGTCAGTCCAAACTGCTTTAATGTTCCTGCCGCATGCCATAGCTGGATACGTCGTGTTCCTCGTCGCGTTGTTGCGACACTGAATTCTGCGACATAATTATCGACGAAGACCGTCCGGGAGGTCGCAAGCAAATACGCCAATCGGACGAATCGTAAACGACGAAAGCGAAGAGTCCGATCTGACTTCCACAGATCCGGCTGCTTCATGAAATGATGATCATATACCAGATACCGTTTCTCACTTGGCAATTCCTGCGCTAAGCGATCATTAACAGGTTTTGCGTTATCACCATACGTCATCCAAAACAAAGTGACTGGTCGAAGCGGTAGCCATCGAAAGACACCATAACAAATACGAAACAACAATAAATAGACCCATACGATACCTTCTCTAACCACTTTCATCCTGCCCTTCTACGAAGAAAGACCGCACGTCGATCGTGTGGTCTCCTCTTCAATCACTTCGAAGCTAATTCCGTTTTAATCTGGCTTGTAGAGATGCCTTCAGTCCGACTGAGGTAAACGACTTCACAGTGCTCCTTCAAGAAGTCGAACTCGCCTTTCCAGTCGTCACCCATGACGAAGAGATCAACATCATGTTTTTTCACATCTTCTACTTTTTGATCCCAGCTGTTTTCTGGAATAACTTCATCCACATAACGGATGGCTTCAAGGATCATCTTCCGATTCTCAAAGTTATGGTAAGACTGTTTATGTTTTAAACGATTGAATTCGTCTGTCGAAATCGCGACGATGAGGTAATCGCCCATCTCTTTGGCACGTTTTAAGATGTTGATATGACCCCAGTGCAATAAATCAAATGTTCCGTACGTAATAACCTTCTTCATGATTTTGCTCTCCCTTTTATCCGTAAATTCTCTTTATGATCGTCTTCATCGCCCGTTCTGAAGCCTGCCCATCATCCCATTGACAATACGTCTCTTGGAACGCTCGGAATGCTGACGCATACCGTGTGTGCCAATCATCCAACTGATTCAATTCTTCAAATAGTGCTGTCTCAGTGGATAATAATGGTCCCGGTGCCCCCTGTTCAAAATCGAAGTAAAATCCGCGCAACTGATCGCGATAATGTTCTAAGTCATACGTATAGAATAAAATCGGACGCGATAAATGCGCAAAATCAAACATGACAGAAGAATAATCCGTGATCAAAGCTTCTGACGCCATATAGAGCTCCGCGATATCCGGGTAGTCCGATGCATTTCGAACGGATGGATAAGCAGTGACGTCGAGACGACTTCCGACTAAATAGTGCATTCGAATAAGCAGGACATATTCATCCCCGAATCGCTTTTCAAATTCCTCTAACGAAAAGGGCAGCTCAAATGAATATTTCCCTTGACCTTCGAACGCATTATCTCGCCAAGTAGGTGCATACAGCAAGACTTTTTTCGAAGAATCAATCTCATAGTGGCGATAAACCGTTTCTTTGATTTTAGCATGCCGTGCCTCTTGATAAAATATATCATTTCGAGGGTATCCAATTTCTAGCATCTCACCTTCAAAAGCAAATGCCCGCCGAAAGATTGAACTAGAGTAGGCATTCGGGGAAATTAAGCCGGACCATTTTGCAGTCTCTTGCTTAAATCCTTGCTTGTACCGCTCCGTCGTCGTATTCGCCATTTGGACATCATCCATATCAAGCGCAAGCTTTTTGAGCGGTGTGCCGTGCCATGTCTGGAGATAATACGTTTTTTTCGGTTTGATCAACCAACCCGGTAACCGACTGTTTGATACCCAGACCCGTGACGTCGCGAGCAAATAAATCCAGCGAAACGTCAACCGATCTACCGTCTTGACGTCTCGTGGAAACGTAACACCTCGTTGTTTACTAAAAATCAACTCACATTCCGGATGCATCGTACGCATCAATTCGTAGATGGCACGCGGACTGTCACTATATTGCTTTCCGAGAAAACTCTCGAAAAGGACTCGATTTGATTTTTGTGGCAACCACGTAAAGACTTTCATGATGGTTCGCAGACTGCGTTCAATCAAGCCTGTTCGTTTCATCCACTGTTTTACTTGATCTTTCAAGTGAAGAGCTCCTTCTTAAGTCAATTAATCACAGCTCATCATAACAAAAAGCGCATCCATTTGGAATTGCTATTTGTTCGCATGTAGCGGAAAGGTAAATCGAACGCCGTCGTGTTTTTGACGATTCCTTTACGATGGCTGAACGTCTCGAAACTATACTTGCCATGATATCCACCCATACCACTCGCCCCGACTCCACCAAATGGTAGATGATGCTGTGCGACGTGCATCAATGTGTCATTGACACATCCACCACCGAATGAAATCCGTTCAAGGATACGATGTTCGACGGCTTTGTTCTCTGTGAACAGATAAAGTGCAAGCGGTTTGTCACGATCATTGACGAACGCGATGACCTCTTCGATTTCACGGTAGGTCAACACCGGCAGGATCGGTCCGAAGATTTCGTCTTGCATCAATGGAGCATCCACCGCTACATTCGTCATGACGGTCGGCGCCATCTTACGCGTTTCCGGATCGACTTGTCCACCGAATTCGATCGTCCCTTGCGACAAGTAACTGCTGAGGCGATTCAGATGATCGTCCGATACGATTTTGACGTAGGATGAGACGCCGACGCCATTCCCGTACTGTTTGAAGGCTTCTTCTTCAATCAACTGCAAGAAACGTTCTTTAACGTCCTCATGAATCAATACGTAATCCGGGGCGATACATGTCTGTCCGGCATTCAGCCATTTTCCCCATGCGATCCGCTTCGCTGCTAGACGAAGATCCGCATCCTTGTGAACGATTGTCGGTGATTTCCCACCCAGTTCAAGTGTGACCGGTGTCAAATGCTTCGCTGCAGCTTGATGCACGATTTTTCCGACGCGTGTGGAACCCGTAAAGAAGATATAATCAAAACGTTCGTTTAATAAAGCGCTACTGACTTCAGCATCTCCTTCTATGACGATTCCGAATCGTTCATGGAATGCCGTTTCAAAAACTTCTCGTAATACACGAGAGACGTTCGGTGTCAGCTCGGATGGTTTAAGGACGACCGTATTCCCCGCTGCAATCGCACCAATGACCGGAGCAAGTGCCAGCTGGAAAGGATAGTTCCATGGCGCGATGACAAGAACGTTGCCATAGGGTTCGTACTGGATTTCACTTTTTGAGCCGATATGCAGAAGCGGTGTTGCGACACGCTTTGGACGTGCTAGTCGACGGAGTTGTCGCTCCATCCGTTGAATCTCTCCATAAACGAAACCGATTTCCGTCGTAAAAGCATCATGCTGTCCTTTATTGAGATCTTGTTTTAATGCCTCATAGATCGCTGCTTCATGCGTTTCAATCGCTTGGCGTAAGAACGTCAGCATGCTTAAGCGAAAAGCTAGACTACGTGTTGCACCTGTTTGGAAAAAGTGACGCTGTGTCTCAAGGCGCTCTGAAAGCACTGTCTCTGTCATCGTTGTCTCCATCCGAGAATCTCCCCTTTAACTGATCTATAACACTGCCTTTATCTTACCATATCTCTTTTCGACTATGAAAAAAGACGGAGAGGCTTCTCCGTCTTGCTTCTTATAATTGAATCGCTGTTTCAAGCGCGACTTTCATCATATCGTTGAATGTCGTCTGGCGCTCTTCCGATGTTGTTTCTTCACCTGTCAACAGATGATCTGAAATCGTCAGGATCGTCAGTGCGTTTACTTTATGTTTTGCTGCAAGTGTGTAAAGACCTGCCGCTTCCATCTCGATTGCGAGACATCCGAAATCCGCCCATTTTTTGAAGTGATGGAAATCATCTTGATAGAACTGATCCGTCGTGAAGATTTGACCGACTTTTGCATCGATACCTTGTTCTTTAGCTGCTGTATATGCTTTATGCAGCAGATCAAAAGAGGCTGTCGGTGCGTAGTCTAGTCCATTAAAACGGACACGGTTCTGTGCCATGTCATGCGAAGCACTCATCGCGATGACGACGTCACGAACTTTAACGTCTGGCGTGATCCCACCGGCAGTTCCGACACGGATCAAGTTCTTCGCACCGTATGACTGAACGAGTTCGTTCGCATAGATCGACATCGATGGTACACCCATACCTGTTCCTTGAACCGAAACTTTTTTCCCTTTATAAGTACCTGTGAAGCCATACATGCCTCGAACTTCGTTATAAAGGACGACGTCCTCTAAAAACGTCTCAGCGATGTATTTAGCACGTAACGGATCTCCTGGGAGTAAGACCGTTTCGGCGATTTGTCCTTCAGCTGCATTAATGTGTACACTCATGTACGATTCCTCCTCGATAGTCGTTTAAATCGACAACAATTCACGAAACTCATTCGGTGTCATACCGAATTGTTTTTTGAACACTTTCCGAAAATACTTATCGTCCTGATATCCGACTTCAAGTGCGATTTCGTAAATGCGCGCGTCCGTCTCACTCAATAATTCCTTCGCCCGATTCAAGCGAATCGTTTGGATGTAATCAGATAAGTTAACGGAAAAACGCTGTTTGAAGCGTCGTGATATATACTCTCGGCTCAAGTAAAACCGTTCGCTCATGAATTGCAGTGTCAATTCTTCCGCATAATGCGTTTCGATGTATTTGGCGATTTGATCAATCGCTTCTCCTGATTCCACTACCGGATGGATACATTCCATCGCGCGGGACAAGGCATCATTGAGTACATCTGGATCAACCGGCTTCAATAAATAATCAAAGGATTGATGCAAAATGGCACGTCGCATATACGTATAATCATCATACCCTGTCAGCACGATCGTGACGACCTTTGGATGATGATTTTTTGTCCATTCTAGTAATGTTAATCCGTCGAGTCCAGGCATTTCGACATCTGTCAGCATTAAATCGATCGTTCCGGTATCCAGTAATCGTTTCGCTTCTTCCCCATGTTCCGCCTCGTAAATATGTGAGACCTGCCAACTGTCCCATTCTCCGAGCAATTTGACCGCTTCCCGTACATGTCGTTCATCGTCTACGATCAACACGTTCATGCCAAGTCCCCCTTCTCATATGGAATTCGAATCACGATTTTGAATCCTCCCTCTACCGCTGAAGAAGAGAGCGTCATATTTGCTTGCTCCCCGTAAAAAATCAAGAGTCGTTCATAAATATTATGGAGACCAATGCCGCTCGTCTCGAGGTCTTCTGGGCTACGATGCATGCGCATTTTTCGATCAATCGCTTCAAGTCGTCCTGTTTCAAGAATGGCACCGCTATTCTCGATTTGAATAATGAGGCGTCCGCCATCCGTCCGGACTTTGTAAGCAAGATAGTTCTCCGTCGCTGCTAATTGCTGTCGAAAGCCGTGTTTGAAGTAATTTTCAGCGAACGGTTGCAAGATCATCTTCGGCACTTCAATGTCATTGAGATGCCACGGGACGTCAACAATATAACGGAACCGTTCCGGAAAACGTTGCTGTTGCAAACGAATATACGCTTGAAGATGATCGACTTCTTGTTTTAGGGTTACGATCGTCTGCTCATTATTCATCGAGTAGCGCATCATTTGTGATAATCCGGTGATCGAGCGGTACGCGATCTTCCGGTCTCCTTGTAACGTCGTCGTTCCGATCGATTGTAAGGCATTGAATAAGAAGTGCGGATTGAGCTGAGATTGTAATGCACGTAGCTCATTCGTCCGGTTTTCAAGTGCCAGTCGATACTCCCGTTTGATTAAACGATCAATCCGTTGAATCATGCGTTGGAACTGACGGTTGAGTAATCCAATCTCGTCATTCGTCGTCGCAACGAATGGTGCTGATAAATCCCCTTGTTCGACTCGCCAGACGTTTGCTGTCAACTGTTTGATTGGTTTCGTGATCTGCATGGCAACGAGACTTGCGGCAATGATCATGACGAACAGTGAGACGAGACCGATCAAAACAAGAATCAATGCCGTTTCATTCGCCCCTTGGATGACTGACGCATACGGAATCCGTTTGACGAGTATGAGTGGAACACCATTCGTCATCGTCTTTGAGTAGACGATGAACGATTTTCCGACACGTAAACTCCCACTCTGCCCAGTGAATCGATCGACCGGTAGTTCCATCTCTGCTCCAGTCTGTGCCAATACACGCTGTTCTGTCATCAACCATAACGACTCTTCCGGATCATTCTCGAACAGTTTCAATTGTTGTTCGAATACACGGACTGGAATATCCACTGAAAGGAAGCCGAGTGGCTCATCTGTTTCGACACGATCGATACGATAACGAAAACTAACGACTTGTTTCTCATCAAGAATCATCGTGTGCACATTGTATGGTTCAATCGTGTGCGCTCCGTCAATCAACCAGCCACTTTTTTGTTTCATCAATCGAAAATAATCCGTTTCTTGCATCCAATCAAACGTTCCCCGACTCGTCGTTTTCATGTTGTAGACCGAATACTCCGAATAACCATTTAAGATGACGAAATGTAACTGCTCGATATCCTGACGTGATAAAAACAGACCTAACATCGCCCGCGAAACGACTCCATCAGATTCGTCTAATTCCTGATCTGCTCCGACGCGCATGATGTTCATCAACGAACGATTCGCATACAGACTTGTCGAGAGACGGCGGATATCCTCTATGTAATGGGTCACCTGTGTATTTCCTCGCGTCAACACGTTCAGGCTAGAACGTTCTGCCTGTTCAATGTTTTGGTGCCGTACATACAAGTAGGAGATCGATGTCGCGAGGGCTGTCGGAATCAAGATCGCTAGGACGACGAGACGAATCAAACGTGTCCGGATACTTTTCATGAAAGGCGCCCCCATCCTTTTTCTTGTAATCAATCGTATCATAACCTTGAATCCGCTTACATCATTTCCTGATATTCTCTTTCATGATTCCTATAAAAAATTCTTTTTTGTTTCGACTTGATTCCGAATGAATTTTACTATAATATCATCAATGTTCGTTTTTTAATCAATTTGTTATGAAGGTGGTCCTTTTACCCATGTTTAAACTTGCCGCACATCAAACAACCGTAAAACGTGAAATCCAAGCTGGATTCGTGACGTTCATTACGATGGCATATATTCTGCTAGTCAATCCGACGATTTTAGCAGATGCCGGTATCCCCCAAGCCCAAGCATTTTCTGCGACGATCATCGCGACATTGATCGGTACGCTCCTGATGGGGCTTTATGCGAATCTACCAATCGCAGTCGCACCCGGAATGGGACTCAATGCGTATTTTACTTATACACTTGTCGTTGGTGAGAAGATTCCATATCAGACAGCACTCTCAGTTGTTTTCGTTGCTGGTGTCATTTTCTTATTGTTATCACTCTCACCAATCCGTACGAAGCTGATTGAAATCATTCCGATGACATTAAAGCTTGCGATCACAGGTGGAATCGGTCTTTTCATTGCTTCACTCGGTCTCAAGATGTCAGGAATTCTCATCGCTAGTGAAGATACACTCGTCACGATTGGCGCATTGACGTCACCAGAAGCATTGATCACACTCATCGGACTATTAGTTGCAGCCATCTTGACGATCAAACGTGTACCAGGTGCTATTTTATATGCCATGATTCTCTCTGGATTGATTGCATTCCTGACAGGTGAATTGAAGTTTTCCGATTCCTTCGTTGCGTTACCGACTTTACCAGAAGGATTGATCATCACGAATCCGTTCAACGCCATTCAAGACGTGTTCCAATACGGTCTGTTCAGCGGTGTCCTCTCCTTCGTTCTCGTGACGATGTTTGATACGACAGGTACGATGGTCGCTGTCGGAGAACAGGCTGGATTGATTGAAGAAGATGGATCATTGAAAAACAGCGAACGTGCCCTATTATCTGATTCGACTGCGATGGTCGCTGGTTCATTGTTCGGAACAAGTCCCACAACCGCTTACGTAGAATCTGCAGCGGGTGTCGCTGCTGGTGGACGGACTGGACTCACATCCGTGACGGTCGGGATTCTATTCGCATTATCTGCCGTCTTTGGACCGTTCGTTCAATCGATTTCGAGCGTCCCTGCGATTACTGCGCCAGCATTGATTTTAGTCGGTGCCTTCATGATTCAAAATATCAAACAGATTCCATGGGATGATTTCAGCGAAGCTTTCACGGCTTTCCTCGTCATCTTGATCATGCCATTATCCGGTAGC
Organism: Exiguobacterium sp. s91; assembly: GCF_018618915.1. Lineage (NCBI taxonomy): Bacteria > Bacillati > Bacillota > Bacilli > Caryophanales > Exiguobacterium > Exiguobacterium sp. s91. The sequence continues at coordinate 77,877 of NZ_JACSMZ010000004.1, forward strand.
ATCGCAACCGGTATCGCATTCGGTTTCATCGTCTATCCAATCATGAAAGCTATCCAAAAAGAGCGTGTCCATCCACTCATCTATGTGTTCGCGCTTCTCTTCTTCATCCAATTATTCTTCTTATCATAAAAAAACATGCCTGTTCCGTCAGTTAATCGGAACAGGCATGTTTTTTTGAATCACTTCTTATTTTTTCATTTTATCCCATGTTTTCGTGAAGTCCTGCAGCATCTCGTCAGCTGTTTTTTGCTTACCAACATATGCTTGCATGATCGCTCCGAACTCGTTTACAGCACCATCCGGATACTTGAACCAGTTCCATGAGATCGTTTTTCCGTCTTTCGAGTACGCTTGAATATCATCTGCAAGCGGTCCTAGATCCTTCGCTTCGATTGATTTGAAGGCAGGGATGAATTTAAATTTATTGACCATGTAGTCTTTTCCTGTCTCAGACGTCGCCATCCACTCGAGGAATTTTTTCGCTTCTGCTTTGTTCTTCGAGTTCTTATTGACGACCCAGTTGTTTGGTACGCCAACAGGAAGACGGTCCATTTTTTCTTTATCATCATTGATCGGCATCGGGATGAAGCCCATGTTGATGTCCGGATTGACGTCCGTAATCAATTGTTGTGCCCAGTTCCCTTGTTGAAGCATCGCTGTCTTACCTTCAGCAAATTGGGAAACTTGTGTGTTGTAATCCGTCGTTAACGGATTTTTATTACCGTACTCAATCGTTAAATCAAATAGATTCATGAAATCCTTGAACTGTTTGTTATCTTCGAACTTTCCTTTTCCAGAATTCAAGTCTGCGATGAACTGATCTGGATCATCCTGCTGTGCGACCGGAATGTTCAACAGGTGATTACCGAGAATCCACCACTCCCCGTACCCAATCGAGAATGGCGTCACCCCGTCTGCCTTTAGCTTCTTTGAAGCTTCCGTCAATTCAGTTAATGTTTTCGGAAGTTCCGTGATACCAGCTTTTTTGAAGATATCTTTATTGTAGATAAAGCCATACCCCTCAAGGTTCATTGGCATACCATACAATTTACCATCAATCGTCATTGGCTCTTTTGATAGATCCGTTAGATCGCCGACCCACTTTTCATCTGACAAATCTTCTAACTTATCCTGCCATGTCTTTGCTTCCGTAAAGCCACCGTTGTTAAAGACATCTGGTTCATTACCTGAAGCGAACTGTGATTTCAGAGCCGCGCCATAGTCCGATCCACCACCGACTGTTTGCACGACGACTTTCGTTCCGGTTTCTTTTTCATACGCTTTTGCCATCTTTTCCATGTCTTTTGCGATTTCAGCCTTGAATTGGAATACGTTGAGCGTCTTACCGTCTTTTGAACCACTATCTTTCGAGTCATCGCTATTCAATGTACCGCCACCACATGCTGCCAAAGCGACGACCATCGCCGTCGTGACGACAGGTAATGCTGCCCATCTTCTTTTACGCATTCGGATTCCCTCCCTGATTTCGTTTCATTTCGTGCTACATCTTCACAATAAATGAAAACGCTTGCAATGAAGAGAGAGAAAGTTGTCCGGTGTGGTGGAAAATATTGAACAATCGTTATCCGAGTCTTTTCATCGGAATTGTTGTATCATGAAACTAGAGATTCTTTTATGAATAGGAGTTTGATGCCATGTCCTTGCAACTCACGATTTTATTGATTGGTATATTGCTGTTTGCTGCCGTCTGGACGACGAAGTTATCAAGTCGTCTGAATATTCCTGCTCTACTGATTTTTATCGCCCTTGGTATGATTGCTGGAAGCGACATTACGGGGTTCATTCGTTTTGACGATGCAGAACTGGCTCAGCTTCTTGGAACCGTCGCCCTCATCATCATCTTATTCGAGGGTGGTCTGCAAACGGTTTGGAAGGAAGTGCGTCATGAATTAGCCCCTTCCCTCTCGCTTGCGACGTTCGGGGTCTTCATCGCTACATCCATCGTTGCCGTTGCTTCCCATTATATTCTGGGCTTCAGTTGGGCGAATGCTTTTTTACTCGGGGCAATCGTTGGTTCGACGGATGCCGCTGCTATCTTTTCTGTCTTGAGTGGTCAGCCGATTCGACGGAAAGTCGGATCAACACTCGAAGTTGAGTCCGGTACGAATGACCCGATGGCCGTCTTTTTGACTGTCTTGTTCCTTGAGTTCGTGACAAACCCTGAAGAAGCATCGCTCTTATCGGGACTTGGATCACTCGTTTGGGAAATGGCGATGGGACTTCTGATTGGTTTGTTCATCGGATGGGCAGCTTCGACCTTGATCAATCGGATCGATTTGTCCTCTTCTAGCTTTTATCCGATCATGCTCATGTCGTTTGCTTTCCTGTCTTTCGGTTTAGCTGATACGTTCCATGCCAGTGGATTTTTAGCCGTTTATGTCACAGCGATCTACATCAGTAATCATGAACTCGTCTACCGACAGACACTCGTCCGTTTTACGATGAGTATGGCGCATCTTGCCCAAATCGGAATGTTCATCGTGCTCGGTCTACTCGTCTTTCCGAAACAATTGCTCGATGTCCAGGTCATCCTGTCTTCCATTGCGTTGGCGCTGATCTTAATTTTCATCGCTCGTCCTTTGTCAGTCTGGGTGAGTCTTCTTCCGTTTCGTTATTCGTGGCAAGAGAAGGTTTTCATTTCTTTTGCTGGTCTAAAAGGAGCGGTACCGATCATTCTCGCGACATATCCTCTCGTTGCGGATATCGAGAATGCATCGATGATCTTCAATATCGTGTTTTTCACAGTCTTATTATCAACGCTAATTCAAGGAAGTATGTTGACGTTCCTTTCCGAGCGGTTACGACTGAACGAAACACAGACTACTGCTATCCATACCGTCATTGAATTCATGTCAATCGGTAAACCGAATGCGGAAATCATTGAATTGACGTTACCGATGTCCCATCCATTCATTGGAACGACGATCTCAGAGATTGATTTGCCTCAGGAATTTTTGATCACGGCCATCATCCGTGATGATCAAATCATTACACCACGTGGAGACACTGCCCTAGAAGGCAATGATCAGCTACTACTCCTTACCCCAAAACATCGGATCAAGACACTGAAGCGATTCCTGTTTCCTCCCGCTTGATCTGTTCATGAAACAACGCAGTGGATCCTGAAGATCCACTGCGTTGTTTTTTTACATATTCATGAATCTTGTTGTTTCGTTTGTGTGTCTTGCTTCTGTTCTTTACGCTTCGCTTTAGCACGACGGTAGAGAACGTATCCACCAAGAATCACGACGATTCCACCTAAGATCCACCATAACTCCTGTTCTAATCCTTTTAGCATGGATTCAGCACGTTCTACTCCGAATCGTTCACCGACCCAGATGTAAAAGAAGGAAACCGGAAAAAGTCCAATACTTGAAGCGAGTAAATAGCGCTTGAACGAAAGACCAAACAAACCACACGGAATCGAGACGACCGAGCGCACGACGGGGAAAAAGCGGCCGAACAAAGCAGACCATGTTCCGTATTTCCCGACGATGCGCTCCCCTTGCTCAATTTCTTTTTCTTTAATCAGTAACCATTTGCCGTACCGGATAAGTATCGGACGACCTGCATAACGACCTAGAAGATAAAAGACCGTCGCGCCCATCAGACTTCCTAAAAAACCGACCAGAACAGCAGCTGTCCAGCTGACCGTTCCGTTCGACACATATAGACCGAGCAACGGTAAGCCCACTTCTGCCGGAATCAATTCTGTTCCAAGACCAACGATCATAATTCCTAAAAACAGCCAGAGATTGGATTCTCCGGCTGAAAACAACCATTCCAACATACGAGTAACCCTCCGTTCATCCTCTCGCTGGACGGAGGAGATAATAAATGATGACGACTAACGTCGTCCAGACGCCTGTGAAGATTCCGATAATCCCGACAATGAAGAAACCGAGTGCAACGATTGAGCCTGTCTGTTTATAATCCCGCCACATCGTCCGTAATCCTTTAATGTTGAACCAAAGGAATACGAGGAATAATACAGGGATGAGTAATCCTACGATCAATAAAGAAGACATGTCTTCACCTCTTTCTTATTTATTGTTATCCCCATTCTATCAGGAATCGACACGTCTTTCCTCCGCCTGAGGTCTTACGAACCTAAAAAAAGAACACGCTTCTGAATCGAAGCATGCCCTTTGCTTTATAAAGCATCCTGTTTTGACGCTTTCTTACTATATATATGTCAGAGCAAGTGGATGTCTTCCGCTTGGAGACTTTTACGCGTCTCTTCTGACCAGACAGAAGCTTGGACTTCACCGATGTGACGTTTTTTCAATAAGAACATCGCCATACGGGATTGACCGATTCCTCCACCCATCGTTAACGGTAGACGCTCTTCGAGCACACCTTGATGGAACGGGAACGCCAATTTATCCTCTTCTTGAGCAATCGCTGTCTGTTTTAAAAGTGCTTCACGATCAACGCGAATTCCCATTGAAGACAATTCGAATGCTCCGATTTCTGGGTGGTGTACTAAAATGTCACCGTTGAGTGTCCAGTCATCGTAGTCAGCCGCTCGACCATCGTGCTTCTCACCTGAAGCCAGTGCGCCACCGATTTGCATGAGGAAAACTGCGCCATATGCTTTCGTGACTTCTGTTTCACGTTCTTTCGTCGAAAGTGTCGGATACGCATCCTCTAGCTCTTGCGTCGTCATGAAATGAATCGTTTCCGGTAAGATCGCTGAAATGCCGTATTCCGCTTCCACTTCTTGCTCAACTTGACGAATCGTTGCATAGATCGCTTGTACCGTTTCTTGTAAATAAGCACTCGTCCGTTGTTCTTTCGTAATGATACGTTCCCAATCCCACTGATCGACGTGAATAGAGTGTGTCGCATCCAGCATCTCATCGCGACGAATCGCATGCATCAACGTGTATAAGCCTTCTCCTGCTTCAAATCCATACGTATGAAGCGCTTGACGCTTCCATTTTGCAAGAGATTGTACGATTTCAAGGTCTGCTGTGTGGTCCAAGGCATCGAAGCGAATGATGCGCTCTACGCCGTTTAGATGATCGTTGACACCGAGTGTGCTTTCTACGAACAATGGTGCTTCGACACGTGTCAATCCGAGTGTCGTCGAAAAGCGTTCTTCAAAGCGTTTCTTTACGAGTGTGATAGCTTCCTGTGTGTGTTTCATCGATACGAGTGTTGTCATGGTGGTGTTCCTCCTCAATTGTGTTTTGAAAAAGAAGCCATAAAAAAGAGCCCTTCTTTCCCAAGAATATGGGACGAAAGACTCGGTTCCGCGGTACCACCCATGTTAGCAACGATGTTGCTCACTCAAAAGACGAATCACTTCATCTTCGGCCATATGATAACGGACAGGCAACTCCGGCTACGCCTACTGACATTCGGGTTCGGGTAGCGACTCCGGGAGGTTCTTCGCATCTTGCTTCCGACTGGGCTCTCACCATCCCCAGCTCGCTATACGGTCGTACAAGGTGTTACTCTTCCCTTCAACGTCGTTGTTACAATTGAATTGAGAACATCGTACAACAGGTCGCAAGTGTTTGAAAAGACTTTTTTTCAAAAAAAATAAAAGTTGTCAGATTAATCTGACGTGTGAATCATGAAAAAAGCGTTCTCGCAGAAGCGAGAACGCGCTTACAAAAATTATTTGATCGACCCACTCGTAATTCCTTGAATGATCTGTTTTTGCAAAGCAAAGAAGAACAACAATAACGGAATGATCCCGAGGACGAGTCCGGCAAGTGCTAAGTCCCACTGCTTCGTATACTGACCGAAGAAATAGAACGTCGCGAGTGGAATCGTTCGTAAATCGACGTCTCGTAACATCAGCGATGGCAGTAGGAAATCATTCCAAATCCAAAGCGTGTTCAAGATGATAATCGTGACCGTGATCGGTTTGAGTAATGGGAACACGATACGCCAGAATACACCCCATTGTGAACAACCATCAATGATGGCCGCCTCCTCGATTTCTTCAGGAATCGACTTCATGAATCCATGGTATAAGAAGATTGATAATCCAGATCCAAAACCAAGATACATCAGAATCAATCCCCAATAACTGTTCTGCAATCCGAGATCACCAGACAGTTTCGATAAGGGAATCATGATCGATTGGAATGGAATGATCATCGCGGCAACGAATAAGAAAAAGATGATCGTCGACAAGCGTGTTTTCGTCCGGACGAGTTTCCAAGCCGCCATCGAACAAAAGATGATGATGACCGCGTTAGCGCCGACTGTAATGATGACGGAGTTTAAAAAGACTTTTCCGAAGTTCATGGCTTCCCATGCTTCCGAATAGTTGGACGTCATCCATTCTTTTGGTAGACCCGATGTATTCGTAAAGATATCTCCCTGCGTCTTGAATGAATTCGAGACGACGTAATAAAACGGAATCATATACAGAAGCCCCATCAATAAGGCTGCCAGTTCGACTGTTCCAAGACGGAATGAATAACGACCTCTCGTCTTTTTAGAGCGCTTCGGTTTCTCCTCTTGCGGAGTGGGTAACGGTTGTGCCGTACTCATGCTTCCACCTCCCGTTTTTTCGTCAGATAGACTTGAGTGACTGTAATCGCGGCGACAACAACGAAGAAGATGATCGCTTTCGCTGACCCGAGTCCAAGATTATTGTTCGTAAACGATTCTTTATAAATGTTTAAAGCAAGCATTTCGGTCGATTTGAATGGTCCACCATTCGTTAGGGATAAGTTCGTATCGAATAACTTGAAGGACCATGAAATCGTCAAGAACAAACAGATCGTGACCGACGGCATGATCAGTGGCAACGTAATGTTCCGTAACGTCGAGAGACGATTAGCACCATCGATTTTTGCTGCTTCAATCAGCTCTTGTGGCACATTTTGTAGAGCTGCGATATAGATGACCATGATGTAACCGCCACCTTGCCAAATCGAAACGATAACGATACCCCAGAATCCTGTCCGGGCATCTCCTAACCATGGAAGTTCAAATATACTCCACCCTGTCAATTCACCAATCGATGCGAAGCCTTTGACATAGATGAACTGCCAAACGAACCCGAGGATCAACCCACCGATCAAGTTCGGCATGAAGAAAATCGTTCGTAAGAAATTACGCGTGCGAATATTTTGTGTCAATAAGAACGCCAAGATGAAACCAACGACATTCGTTAAGATGACGGCAACGACCGTATATTTCGTCGTCAACCAAAATGACTGCTGGAACTGCTCGTCACTCGTAAAGAGACGGACATAGTTATCAAAGCCGATCCAATTTAATTCTCCGGTTACACCGTTCCAATCCGTGAACGAATACATGACGCCATTGAAAAACGGTACAAGCACGATCACTGCGAATACAAGAAAGACCGGTCCGACGAAGAGCCAAAAATCAAGACCGCGTTTCCACTTCTTTTGTCCAGATGTCATTGTTTCATCCCTCCTCCACTCTACAGTACGTCTTTCTCTAACACTTGAACACGTCACCATTTGACCCATTGGGTGGAAAATATTGAACGTTTTCTTTTGGCGCGTTCGCACTAGATACGCTACTATTAGAAAAAAGAGAGATCCAATCAAAGAGGGAGTCGATACCATGGAAAAGACCATTCGTTCAGACTTAGAAATCGCACAACAAACCGTCTTACGCCCGATTCGAGAAATTGCGAACCGAATTGGTTTGCAAGAAGAGGATTTTGATACGTACGGAAAGTATAAAGCGAAGTTGACAGACGGACTGTTGAACCGATTGGCAACGAAATCTGACGGTAAATTGATCCTTGTCACTGCCATCAATCCGACAGCCGCCGGTGAAGGAAAATCAACCGTCACTGTCGGACTCGGACAGGCGTTGCATCGGGCAAACCATAAAACGATGATTTGTTTACGGGAACCCTCACTCGGTCCGACGATGGGCTTAAAAGGTGGCGCGTGTGGTGGTGGCTATAGCCAAGTCCTACCGATGGAAGAGATCAATCTTCATTTCACAGGCGATATGCATGCGATCACATCTGCTCATAATACAATCAGTGCCTTGCTCGACAATCACCTGCATCAAGGTAACATCCTTGGCATCGATCCGCGTCGTATCGTCTGGAAACGCGTTCTTGATTTGAATGACCGTGCCTTGCGCCAAGTCACGATTGGTCTTGGTGGTCCTGCTCATGGCGTGCCGCGTCAAGATGGGTTCGATATCACGGTCGCTTCCGAGATCATGGCGGTCCTCTGTCTAGCAGACTCGATCACGGATCTCGAACGACGCTTGAGTCGCATCGTCGTCGCCTATACGTACGATCAACAGCCGGTTACGGTCAAAGATATTCAGGCGTCAGGAGCTGCGACGTTACTTCTAAAAGATGCGTTTCGTCCGAACCTCGTTCAAACCGTCGAAGGAACACCAGCACTGATTCACGGTGGACCGTTCGCGAACATCGCACATGGCTGTAACTCTTTGATTGCAACGCAAACTGCACTGAAGCTAAGCGATTACGTTGTCACAGAAGCAGGATTCGGAGCTGATTTAGGTGCCGAAAAGTTTTTCAACATCAAATCACGGATTGGCGGACTCCACCCGGATGCCGTCGTCATCGTCGCTACGGTTCGTGCCTTGAAAATGCATGGTGGTGTCGACAAAACGCAACTCAGCGAAGAAAATCTCGCTGCCTTAACAGATGGTCTTGCGTTACTTGAAAAACACGTCGAGACGATGAGTCTGTTCGGCGTCCCTGCCGTCGTTGCCTTGAATCGTTTCTTCACTGACACGGAAGCAGAACGTAACATGATCCTAGAATGGTGTCAGGATCGTAATATTCGTGTCGCGGAAAGTGAGGTCTTCAGTAAAGGGGGGGCTGGCGGCGAAGCACTCGTCACGGAAGTAATGCAAGCTCTTGAGGAACCGAGCCAGTTCCGCCCACTGTATCCTGACGTCTTACCGCTTCGTCAAAAGATCGAGCGTATCGCAAAGCGTGTCTACGGTGCAGCCGACGTTCATTTTGAAGCCAAAGCGCTTCGCGAACTCGAACGGTGTACGGAGATGGGATTGAATGAGTTACCGATTTGTATGGCAAAGACACCATTTTCTTTAACCGATGACCCTGCTCGTTATGGTCGTGTCGAAGACTTCACAATCACGGTCCGCGAAATCCGACCATCGGTTGGTGCAGGGTTCATCGTTGCATTGACTGGGAATGTATTAACGATGCCAGGATTACCCGCAGTTCCTGCCGCCATCCATATGGGCGTTTCGGAAGACGGACAGGTATTCGGACTTTCTTGATGAGAGGATGAGTTACATGACGATTGATCATTCACATTGGATAGCCTCTGACGGCTATACTACGACATTGCATAGCCTCGAAGCCCATGATCCTAAAGGAGTCGTGATCGTCTTTCACGGGATGATGGAGCATGGCGCACGGTATGAGGAATTCGCAGAATTCCTCTATGCGCATCATTACCATACGATCATCGCAGACTTACGCTGTTTCGGAACCCGAGCAGCACAGCTTGGAACACTTGGACACCTCGAGCCGAATCAAGGGTTTAAACAATTGATGCAGGACGCAGAAGAACTCGTCTCTGACATCAAAGAGCGTTATCCGACGTTACCGGTGTTCATTTTTGGTCATAGTTTTGGTTCGTTGATCGCTCGCCGGATCGGTCAAACACTCGGTCATACGGTAGCCGGAATCATCGCGAGTGGCCCCCCGACGAGTACAGGTTTACTCGGTGATGTCAGTCAAAAACTCGTCGAACGTCAAATCCATCAGCTGTCAGCAACACACCCTGCTGAACGGTTTGGACAACTCGTGTTCGGACGGTATAACTTACGCTTCTTCCCAGCACTTTCTAAAAATGCTTGGCTCTCTTCGGATCCTCAATCCGTCATGCGCTATGATGCAGATCCATTGTCCGGTCAAACGGTCACGCTTGGGTTCTTCCACGAACTCTTGCATGCAACGAAGCTCGTCAACGCACTTGCTTCCGTCTATCAGCATCCACGTCACTTACCCCTCTTATTGCTTGCTGGTGGGGATGACGCGGTCGCGTTCGACGGAAAAGGTATCCATCATTTATTTGATATGTATAATCGTGTCCGTGTCGATGCTGTACAGCTGACGATTTATCGAGGGTTACGTCATGAGCTCTTCCATGAGTTCGAACGCATCCGCGTTTTTGCCGATATCGCGAGCTGGTTGAATAAACAAGTCAATCCTGCAGCTAAACAGTCATCTTCCCGTTCTTCTTAAGCCACATCGATCGATATAAAAAAAGGCAGCGGATCCTTGTGATCCGTTGCCTTTTTTTATATCGTATCCTTCATTGAATCCAAGTCAGTGAAGAAATCATTGCTTCGATTTCTTCGATTTCAAGCGTCTCGCGTTCTGCGGAGTACGTCAATAAGACTAACCGTTCCCCGTCCGAATACGCGTAGATCCGTAAGAAGATATCTTCTTCTTTCCCATCTACTGCAAGCAACGCTTCTTTTGTTGAATTACGACGGACTTCAAGTGCTCCTGTTAGTTCGATGCCGAACTCTTCCACCAACAGATTGATTTCTTGTTCCGCCGCCTCATACGGTGTCAATTCTTCTGAATCGGACTCATAAATGGATAATTGGAGCGTACCCATTGCATTTTCATCCGTCGAATAAAAACTGACATATGTCTCTTCTTCTTGATATTCGAATACCTTTGGATATTCTAGCGTGATCCAATGATCGACTGTGTACTGTTTCATTTGAATTCCTCCATTCGTTGTATCTCTTCAAAGCGGATACCCGTCACAGCCATACGCTCGAATTGTCGAGCGAGTTGAGCAGAGACGAACATGCGATGCGTGCGCTCATCTCGCATAAGATGATGCGGACAAATCGAATCGCTGATTCGTCGCTCTGTCAAAAAATAGACGCGTCGTCTCGGGACCGGACGGAATACATCCGTCGTATGTAGATGTTCGATCCGACTGACAGATAAGAGATTGAGAAGATAGTACGGAACCACTCCGTCCTTCGTCTCAAGATGTACCTTGAGACATTGTACAGAAAAAGGCGCGTATGCTGCAATGACGCGTTGCACACGTTCCGAGACGAGCGGCAGATCGAATGTGTTTGGAAGGACATCCGGTAGCAAATCCGCATCTTGATTGATGGAAAAAGCAAGTACACCTACGTTATGGAACCACTCTCCTATCAATAAGCGATGACGATCGAATTGATGGTGACAGATCGCCTTCCATCCTTTTCCCATCGACTGTTCGCTCCAAACTCGCACTTCATTCACCAGACACTCTCTCCTCTACCCAACTTTACCCATATTGCAAATCAAGATTACCATTGGAAACGATTAACTAGTATTATTGTACACCGAATCTTAAAAGAAATTGCTTTTTTTCATAAAAGTTATGGAAATGCACTCTTTGCTATGCTACTATATTTCATGTAGCCAATACGCGGGTGTAGTTTAATGGTAAAACCTCAGCCTTCCAAGCTGATGACGAGAGTTCGATTCTCTTCACCCGCTCCAATTATGACATAACATAGGTCTAGGACCATTTCCCTCTAGAGGGCAGGCGACTCGCGACGTGCGAGTCGTCTTTTTTATTGATTCTGCTGATGATTCCAACGAATTTATGGGTATACAACGATATAGATAGAGATTCGTAAAGGAGGATTCGATATGATTCAGATGAAAATGCCCGGCGTGACGATCTATCAAAGTACACTCATGAAAACGACTTCGACATTAATCGAGACGCCTGATTGTCTGATCGTCGTCGACCCTGGCTGGCTTCCCGATGAGATTGCAACGATTCGTCGAGACGTCGAAATCGTGCGTCGCGAACGACCATTATACGTCGTCTATACGCATGCCCATTTCGATCATATTTTAGGTGCCTATGCCTTTACGGATGCCATCGTCATTGCTTCGAAACCGTTCATCGATGTCGATCGACAAGAAGCGCTAAAAGCCGTCCAAGATTTTAATGATGAATTCTATATTGATTCTCCCGTCCTTTTCCCAGACGTGACACATGTCATCCATGAGTCTGAGACGATTTTAACGATCGGACAAACGAAGTTAATCTTCTTTTTGACGCCCGGTCATGAAGCGACTCATCTTTCCTTCATCGTCATGCCACTTCACTTGTTAGTCTGCGGCGATTACGCTTCAGACGTTGAAATCCCCTTGATCGAACACGATTCCTCTGAGTATTTGACGACGCTCGAGTTACTCGAGTCGTTCATTTATGAATATGAAGTCAAACTCTTGATTCCCGGACACGGTCACATTTGTGATGTCCGAACAGAGATGATCGAACGACTTCATCAGAGCTATGATTATATTCTTGCCCTCCGTGCCGGAAAAGAATCCGACTGGGCTCCGTCTTGGCAAACGACCCCTTTTATGAAACGTCTGCATGAAAAAAATAAGCGACAAGTCAAAAAAGAACAAGAAGAACGATTAGCCCGACGCCATTATGATTAACTTCGCTCAACCAAAAGACTCGGTCGCCAAATTGGCGACCGAGTCTTTTATGGTTATCCAAGTAATGTGACGAGCAACGCTTTTTGTGCGTGGAGGCGATTCTCAGCTTGATCGAAGATGACCGATTGCTTGCCATCGATGACGTCCTCCGTGACTTCCTCCCCGCGATGCGCCGGAAGGCAATGCAAGAAAATAGCTTCATCATTTGCTTGATTCATAATATTGGCATTAACCTGATATCCTTCAAATGCTTGCAGACGCATCGTCGCTTCTTCTTCTTGTCCCATACTCGCGAAGACATCCGTATACACGACGTCTGCACCACTCGCTGCTTCCTCAGGATCCGTCATGACGATGATGTTTCCACCCGTTTCCTTCGCAATGACTTGTGCCTCATGAACGATTTGTGGATCAGGAGCATACGCCTCCGGCGCACAGATGCGAACTTCCATTCCACTGAGCGCTCCACCAATCATCAGCGAATGTGCCATGTTATTTCCGTCCCCGATATATGTCAAAATCTTTCCGGATCGTGTTCCAAATGTCTCTTCGATTGTCAGCAAGTCAGCAAGGACTTGGCACGGATGGTGTAGATCCGTCAATCCATTGATGATTGGAATCGTACCATGTGCCGCAAGCGTGTCGACGATCTCATGACCGAACGTCCGAATCATCAGGGCATCGACGTAACGGCTCATAACTTGAATCGTATCTGAGAGCGGCTCCCCCCGCCCGATTTGCATATCTGCTCCACTTAGCACGATCGGATGTCCACCGAGTTCGACGACACCCACCTCAAACGATAGACGTGTTCGCGTCGATGCCTTTTCAAACAATAAGGCCACTTTTTTATGGCTTAATGCGTTTTGGTAGACACTCGGCTGATGCTTGATGTCTTTCGCGAGTGCCAACAGCTCCGTCAGTGCTTCCGGCGTCAGTTCCGCCATCGTCAAGAAATGCTTTAGTTGTTGCATCGTCTTCATTTTACTTCCTCCTTGATTGGCTCTGTCCATGTATGAAGTGGCTTCACAGCATAAGGGGACTTTTCTGTCGCTTGTAGATGATAATGTGCTAGTTCAGGTTCTGTCAGAACTTGTACCCCGGCAACAAGCGCTGCTTCGCGACTCGCTTTTTCTTCTGTCACGTGCGAATAGAAAATCGCACATTGTGCCCAGTCAATCGTTTCATCTAATGCTACACCCGTTCCGAAAGCCTCTGTGTCTGCTCCAGCAACGATGACGTCTCTTGTCGTCAAATGTCGTTTCGTCGTTTCGTCAAAGATAAAACGTTCCAGCGCCAGTCCGTCTGTCGTCCATTGCAGCGTTTCACCTGTCGAACGCATGACAGGACCTGTTTTCGGATCGACGCCCTGTAGTTTCAACGTTGAAAAAACAGGAGTCTTGACGGCATGGAAATCAAGTTTCGTCTGTTCCGTTGGTAGTGCGACCGCTTGACCGACCGCAGCTTGAACTGCCCACTGCAAGATCGGTTGACCTGTTACTTTGGCGACGATCGGTAACGTTCGGGAGGCACGCGGATTGATTTCCAGCACGTAGACTTGATCGTCATGCAAGACGAATTGGATATTGTACGCTCCTTTATAATCCATTCGTTGCCCGATCATCTGTGCGATTCGCTCGATTTCGCGCTGAACGGTAGCGCTGAGCGATACAGGTGGCAGAATCATCGTCGAATCTCCAGAGTGAACTCCTGCCTGTTCCAATTGCTCCATCAAAATCGGAACGTACGTCGTTGTTCCGTCCGTAATGCAGTCGACTTCGATTTCCTTTCCTTGGAGGTAGGCATCCACGAGGACCGGGAATGCTAATTCGGAAACGATCGTCTCTAATTGCTCTTGATCGTGGATGATATGCATTCCCTTACCTCCGATGACATAGGAAGGACGAATCATGACCGGGTAACCGATCGTTGTTGCGACTTCTATCATTTGTTCGTGCGTCGCCACTTCTTGTCCTGGAATACGATCGATACCAATGTCATCTAAAAATTGATAGAACCGCTCACGGTCTTCCATTTGATCGATGACATCTGCCGTCGTTCCGAGAAGATGATAACCGGCATTCTCCAAACCAGACGCAAGCGCAATCCCCGTTTGTCCTCCGAACTGGACTAAGACGTCTTGGCAATCCTCTGCTTCTAGCACATGCATGACGTCTTCAAGTGTCAACGGCTCGACATACAGGCGATCTGCGACTTCGAAGTCGGTCGAGACGGTCTCCGGGTTATTGTTGATCATGATTGTTTCGTAACCGGATGCTTGTAATGCACGTACCGCGTGAACGGAACAATAATCAAATTCGATTCCTTGACCGATCCGAATGGGTCCCGCACCGATGACAGCGACTTTCTTTTTCGTCGATGCTGTGACTTCTGTTTGACCACTCCAGTTTCCGTAGAAATAAGGAGTCGCACTCTTGAACTCTCCCGCACATGTATCAATCATGTGATAGACAGGAAGGATGCCTTTTTCTTTACGTGAGTGCTCGATGTCTACAGCACTAACGCCCGTCAGAAGGGCAATTTGTTCGTCCGTAAAGCCCATCATTTTTGTCTGTTTCAGAGAACTTTCATTCGATACATCGATGTTTTGTTGCTGCTCGACGAGGCGTTGAAGCACTTTGACGAATAAAGCTTGTACTTTCGTCTGTTCAACGAGTTCTTCGACGGTCGTCTCCTTGCGATCGAGTAGCGCGAGCATCGCAAGCAAGCGACGGTCCGTCGGCGCCTTTATTTCTTTCCACAATACGTCAGCCTCCGCTGTTTTCATCCATGTCGGATAAAGAGGCGATTGCTCGACTCCTGCACCGCGCCACGCCTTTTGTAACGCTTCTTCTAACGTCTTCCCCATCGCCATGCTCTCACCCGTCGCCTTCATTTGTGTTCCAAGCGTCCGGTTACTGCCGGTAAATAGATCGAATGGGAAACACGGCACTTTTGCCGTGATATAATCCATCGTTGGTTCAAAGCTCGCCATCGTTTCCTTCGTGACAGGATTGATGCAATCGTCGAGTCGCTCACCGAGCGCAAGACGTGTCGCTAATTTTGCGATCGGATATCCCGTCGCCTTGGAAGCAAGTGCCGAAGAACGACTGACACGCGGATTGACTTCAATGACGAAATAACGTTCTTCCGTCGGATGGATTGCGAATTGAATGTTGCATCCACCGATGACACCGAGATGCGATACGATTTTACGCGCTTCCGTCCGCAATTGTTGATTCATTCGATCCGAAATCGACTGAATCGGTGCAAAGACGACCGAGTCCCCGGTATGGACACCGACAGGATCGATGTTTTCCATGTTGCAGACGATGATCGTCGTATCTGCGCTGTCACGCATGACTTCGTATTCGACTTCTTTATAGCCAGCGATACTCACTTCAACCAAACACTGTGAAATCGGACTCGCTTGTAAGCCGTTCTGCGCTAACAGACGTGCCTCGTCCTTCGTCACTGCGATTCCGCCGCCCGTTCCACCGAGCGTAAAGGCTGGTCGGATGACGAGTGGTACCCCGTGTACTGCCATGAATTCCTCAAGCTCTGCTAACGACTCGATCGTTTGACTTTCCGGGAGCGGTTGCGCGAGTTCGATCATCTTTTGCTTGAATCGTTCACGATCTTCTCCGTCTCGGATCGTCTCAAGCGAAGTTCCTAGAAGTTCGACACCGTATTGTTCAAGTACGCCTGCTTCTTCGAGTGACATCGCAAGATTGAGTGCCGTTTGACCACCGACCGTCGCTAGGAGATGGGATGGTCGATCTTGTTCGATGATGGCCGTTGCTTTTTCAAGAGTCATCGCCTCAATATAGACATGATCTGCCGTGCTCGGATCCGTCATGATAGTAGCCGGATTCGAATTCATTAAGATGACCTCGCATCCCGCTTCTCGAAGCGCCTGACAGGCTTGTGTGCCGGAATAATCAAATTCTGCTGCTTGCCCGATGACGATCGGACCCGAACCGATGACGAGTACTTTCTGTTTATCCCACATATGCTACCTCCTGATGTAATACGCTATTTACGAATTGATCGAAGACGACCATCGCCTCTGTCGGTCCTGGACTCGCTTCTGGGTGAAATTGGACTGTCATGATCGGTAGTACCGGATGAATCAATCCTTCAACGGATCCATCATTGATGTGTTCGTACGCAAGTTCCATCTCAGACGCTTCGATACTTTTTACATCAACGGCATAACCATGATTTTGAGACGTCATGAACACTTGTCCGGATGCTAGATGACGTACAGGATGAT
Organism: Exiguobacterium sp. s91; assembly: GCF_018618915.1. Lineage (NCBI taxonomy): Bacteria > Bacillati > Bacillota > Bacilli > Caryophanales > Exiguobacterium > Exiguobacterium sp. s91. Next base: position 94,631 of record NZ_JACSMZ010000004.1, read on the forward strand.
TCGCTCCTCGGTGTCCGTGATGTTGTTTTAATAAGGTACAGCCGAAGGCATGAGCGAGAACCTGATGTCCCATACAAATACCAAGTGTCGGATAGCTCGTCGCCAGTTCACGGATTCCTGAAAGGAACGGGTCTAATTGTGTTGGATCACCAGGTCCATTGGAAAACAGCAGACCATCTGGAGCCAGCGCTTGAATCCGTTCCGGTGTCGTATTATATGGCACGACCGTTACACGCATATGGCGTTCAAGCAAAGCATCGATCATCGATTGTTTCACACCGTAATCGATACAGACGATGTGCCCCTGTTCGACTTCCGGTACGTATTCGATGTTTGAAGTCGTTGATACGGAAGCGATGTATGCTGTGTCGATTGAGGCAGTGACAGTCATATCTACTTGCGTCATGTCACCGAATTGATCGCCTTCCGTCCGTAATAGATGCACAAGAGAACGCGTATCGACTCCCGACAAAATCGGCACATTTGCTTCACCCAACCAACTCGCGAGCGATGTTCCTTCCCCGTCCTCAGCCAAAGTTTGAACGATGACACCAGCGACTTGAATCTGGTTGCTTTCTGACGCTTCCACTTGAATACCGTATTGACCGATCAACGGGTATGTGAAGACAAGAATTTGTCCTTGATAAGATGGATCCGTCAAGACTTCCTGATATCCTGTCATTCCTGTAAAAAAGACGACCTCTCCTTTGACTGGAGCTGTTCCTTGCCACGAACCGGTAAACGTCGTTCCGTTCGCAAGCGTTAGTTTTCCGGATTGTTTCATACGATGACCTCCTGTTGACAAACGAGTTGTATTTTTTCGATGGCGTGCATGAGTTCCTGTTCCGTTACGAACAATGATGGCAATAAGCGAATGACATGAGGCCCAGCCGAGACGACGAGAAGACCATTCTCACGCAAAGCGTCAATCAGCGGTGCAACAGGCATCGTGCACTCGATACCAATCATCAAGCCACGTCCACGAATAGAACTCACGATCGACTTGGGTAATTTATTTTCTAGTTGTTGACGTAAATATTCGCCTTTTCCTTGAACGTCTGCCATGACAGTGTCATTTAACAAGAGGTCAAGTGTTGCTTCCGCAGCTGTCATCGCGAGTGGATTTCCACCAAAGGTCGAACCATGCGATCCAGGTGTGAATACTTCCGCCGCCTCCTCCGTCGCGAGTAACGCACCAACCGCGAGTCCACTTCCAAGTCCTTTCGCAAGAGTGATGATATCCGGTACGAGGGGTGTCTGCTCAAATGCAAAACGAGATCCCGTCCGACCAATGCCGGTCTGTACTTCGTCGACGATGATTTTGACATCGTATTGTTGCGCCTTCTTCATCAACGCTTCTAGCCACGCATCGTCGGCGACGACGACTCCGCCCTCTCCTTGAATGATTTCGAGCCATACGGCAGCAGTTTGCTCCGTAATCGCTGATAGGCTCTCCATCTCGTTAAACGATAGATGTTTGAAGCCATTCACCATCTCACCGTATCCCGCTTTGATTTTCTCCTGTCCTGTTGCGCCCATCATCGCAAATGTCCGCCCGTGGAAAGATTGTTTAAATGTGACGACTTCCGTTTTCCCTGTCCATTTTCGAACGAGTTTGTACGCCGCCTCGTTTGCTTCCGCACCACTGTTACAAAAGAAGGCATGACTGAGATGACTGTCTTCCGTCAGTCGCTCGGCGACCCGCTCTTGTGCCGCGATTTGAAACAGATTCGACGTATGCCAAATTTGATTCAATTGTTCCTCTAGCCGTTGCTGAATATAAGGATGACGGTGTCCTGTGTTGCATACAGCGATTCCCATGATGAAATCCAGATACGTCTTTCCTGTCGCATCTTCTACAATCGACCCTTGTCCTTTGACCAATTCCACATCAGTACGTTGATAAGTGGGTAGTAGTGCACTCATGTAATTCCTCCTTGATTCGTGTCCCTGCAGCTAACGCATTTTTCCCAGACCGAATGACGACCTCTGGAATACCATGCTGAGTGGCCTGCATCATCGCTTCGACCTTCGGAATCATTCCCCCGTAGATTTCTCCCGACGCTATCGCAGCTTCGATGGCTGCAGACGTGATTTCTGATTGATAGTCACCGTTTACTTTTACACCCTCAACATCCGTCAACAATTCAAATCGGTCGACAGACCAAGCCTTCGCGACAGCAATGGCGCACGCGTCCCCGTTACTGTTCAATACACCTTGTTCTCCTGTGACAAGGGATGTGACGACAGGCACATAACCATTCGTACTCAACACCGTGAATAATCGTGGATGAATGTGCGTGATCTGACCGACTGCCCCGAGTCCTTTGACTTTTTTACCATGGACGCTTGCTCCGTCTAACCCGCTCATCCCGACGGCAGGAATCCCCGCTTGATTCAACTGCTGAACGATCCCGGATTGGACTTCCCCTGCTAAGATCCGTCGCGCCCCGAGTAAGACCCCATCCGTCGTTACACGGACACCGTTTCGAAACACGGGTTTGATTCCCTCTTGTTCACAGTAACTCGATAGAAGAGGACCACCTCCATGGACGATCAATAATTCGTTACCGGTTTCGACCCACGCTTTCCATTCCTCGAAATACTGCGCATCCAATTGCTCCCACACACTACCACCTAGTTTGATGACTTTTCGTTTCGTCATGTCCGGTAACTCGCATTGATTTTGACGTAATCGTACGTCAGGTCACAGCCGTAAGCGTGTCCTTGTCCTACTCCATCATGCAAATCAATGTGAATCTGTACATCCTGCTGTGCCAGTTCCTGCGATGCAACTGCTTCATCGAATAAGACAGGCATGTTCTGTTGCAACACCCACTGCGAACCAATTTTGATGTCAACGTTTGATACATCGAGTGGCTCCTTGATACTTCCGACAGCAGCGATGATTCGCCCCCAGTTCGCATCTTCCCCAAAGATGGCTGTTTTGACGAGAGACGATCCGACGACTTGTTTGGCGATCATTCGTGCTACTTCATCGGTTTGTGTTCCCGCTACCGTCACCTCGATCAACTTCGTCGCGCCTTCGCCGTCCCGCGCAATCTGTTTCGCTAAATCTTGACAGACCGTTTCGATCGCCTGTTCGAATGCTAACGCTTCGTCCGTGCCTTCAACGATCGTTGCGCCCCCTGCAGCTCCGCTCGCTAAAATCATGACCATGTCATTTGTCGAACTGTCTCCATCTACGGTAATGCAGTTGAACGTACGATGAATCGTCCGACGCAACAGTGTCTGTAAGACATCCGGTTCAATCGTTGTATCGGTCGTCAAGAAACCAAGCATCGTCGCCATGTTCGGATGAATCATCCCTGACCCTTTTGCCACACCACAGACTGAAATTTGGATATCCCCTTGCATGTATTGTTGACCAGCTGTTTTCGTACCAGTATCGGTCGTCAGGATCGCATGAGCAAAATCATCCGCGGCTTCCTTGTCATTTGTAGGCATCAGCTGTGGAATACCTGCCAGTAACGTATCAATGGCTAACGGTTGACCGATGATCCCTGTTGAAGCAATCGCGACTTGTTCTGGAGCAACATTTAAACTTTTCGCCATCGCTTGTTGCGACATATACGCATGGGATAACCCTAGTTCGCCTGTACACGCATTCGCGTTCCCGCTGTTGACGAGGACGGCATGAATACGTCCTTGTGACACCTGAATCGCTTGTTTCGTCACAGTGATTGGTGCTGCTTGCACCTGATTCGTCGTATAGACAGCTGCAGCGCTTGCTCCTGCTTCACACCAGATCAGACCTAAATCCTTTCGCTTTCGTTTCAGACCCACATGTATTCCCGATGCTTGAAATCCCTTCGGTGTCGTGATCGTCAATGGGGTCTCTACTTGTACTTGCCACACAGGCGTTCCTCCTCTTTTTTCTCTTGATTAAATGTAGATCGGCTGTTGCGTTAAACCGGATGTCTCATCAAAACCAGCTAGAATGTTGGCATTTTGAACGGCTTGTCCGGCAGCTCCTTTTTGCATGTTATCGATGACTGAAACGATGGTCATTCGCCCTGTCCGATCATCCTTATAAACGGTCAAATCACAGTGATTACTCCCGACGACGGATTTGATTTCCGGATCAGCCTGTTGGATTCGGACGAATGGTTCCGTTGCATACTGGTCCGTCAACCAGGATCGCCACTCCGTTTCCGATAAATCGATCAACGGCTGAACCGTCATAATCGCCATGATGCCTCGATTGATCGGTAGTAGTTGAGTCGAGAACGTAATCGGATGCGATGATCCGGTCCATTCGAAAAGCGCCTGCTCAATTTCCGGGATGTGCTGATGCTGATTCACTTTATACAAGCGAACGTTTTCGCTTGAATGGACATGATGTGTTTGTGCCGTCAACGTTTTCCCTGCTCCCGTCAGACCAGAAGAAGCTTGAATGATGATTTGAGATGGATCGATTTTTTTCTCTTTTAAGAATGGTGTTAGTCCAAGCAAAACTGCTGTCGCGTAACAGCCTGGATTCGCAATCCATTTGCTCGCTGTAACAGCTTGACGATTCCATTCTGGTAATCCATAAGTTGCTCTTTGTTGTAACTGGGCATCAATGGGTTCCTTGTCATACCACGTTGCATATGCTTCAGATGGAAGTCTCAAATCGCCACTTAAATCAATGACGTAACCGGACCAGTTTTGAAGTTGTTCTAAGTAATGCTTCGAAATCCCACTCGGTGTCGCTAAGAACACCATGTCCGTCTCGGTTTCCATCAAATGCTCCACCGAAAAGAACGATAACGAGGAATATGTTTTTTTATTCATAAATGGGAATACGTCATGCATGGATTCCCCCGCCATCGAGTCACTCATCAAACAGATGATCTCAAATGAAGGATGTGATTCTAGTAGGCGAATCAGTTCAATTCCCGTGTATCCTGTTGCTCCGATGATGGTACATTTCATATCTGTACGCTCCCCTTCAAAGAATGTTATACCGATTTAAACACATGTATATTTATACTGTCAATTGAATTTTTATTAGTTTTTATACAAAAAAAGAAGCGTTGAAGCGATTGTCTTCTATAAGACAGTCCCTTCAACGCTTCTTTTATACGCATCTACTTAACGCTTTTCCGCACGTTGCGCTACGAGATGATCAATCCCAAATACGCCTGCACCCATGATCGCGACGACTACTACAAAAATCAATGTAAACATATGTATCCTCCTCATCGTTCACAAAAATGTCATTTGATACTTCTTATTGTGCAAGATTTGAGCTAAAAAAGAAAGCGTTTACGACAAAAAATCGTCACATTTCTATTTTTTTATATTTTTTATCGACACTCTTATGGTTGACGTCCTCCATAATATTCGTTAGTATTACGTTTGTTCAATGCTTTTGTGCATAAAAGCGTGTTAGTAACAGAGCGTTATCATACTTTCATATTCATATAAGGAGGTGGAAGCATGCGCATGTCATTCCGTGAATCCGCAGCTATCCTAGGAATCAGTATCATCATCTTATTGTCCGCGTTATTCGGTGCTAAAGCCGAACCGCATCTTGCCATCTTGTCTAGTCTTATTTTCGTCTCAGGATATGCCGTTTACCGCGGTTTTAAGTTCGAGGACGTCGAACACCATATGATTCAAGGTATTCGTGAAGCGATTAAACCGATCTTGATCATGTTGCTCGTTGGTATGACAATCGCGGTCTGGATGATGAGTGGCGCAGTGCCGACCCTTCTTCATTTTGGGTTATCTACCCTTTCAGCGACTTGGTTCGCACCGAGCGCTCTTCTGATCGCGATGGTCGTCTCGACCTTTACAGGTAGTTCGTTTACAACGATTGGTACGGTTGGTGTTGCCTTGATGGGCATTGCGATCGCACTGGGCGTCAACCCGGCACTTGCAGCAGGTGCCATCATCAGTGGAGCTTGTTTCGGAGATAAGATGTCACCTTTATCAGATACGACGAATTTCGCGCCCGGAATTGTCAATGTGTCTGTGTTCGATCATATTCGTTTCATGATGGGAACGACGATTCCTGCTATCACGATCACATTCATCTTATTCTTCATTTTCGGACGTAGTAGCGGAAATGTCGATTCGTCTGCTGTTCAAACGACACAACAAGAGTTAGCTCGTTTGTTCGACTTGTCACCTTGGACATTGCTTTCACCGTTGCTCGTCATGGTATTAGCATTACGTAAGATGCCGGTCGTCCCAACACTTGTTGCTGGCGTTTTAAGTGGATTGTTGTTAACAGGTCTTGTACAAGGAAACTGGAATATCTCGAACTGGATGGCCGTCATTCAGAACGGGTTAAAACTAGAATCTTCTAGTGAGACGGTCACATCCATCATTAGTAAAGGTGGATTGCAATCGATGATGTGGTCGGTGTCGCTCGTCATGCTCGCCCTTGCGTTCGGTGGTGTCTTACGTGGCATCGGTGTCATTGACGTGGTCATTGAACGGACCGTTTCTAAACTAAAACGTGATGGTAGCATCATTTCATCCGTCGCCTTATCGTCTATCGGTGTAAACTTGATGGCTGGGGAACAATACTTGTCCATCTTGCTTCCGGGTCAAGCATTCAAGAAAATCTTTGAAGAGCGTCAGATTGATCCGCGCTTCCTCTCTCGTTCACTCGAGGATGGAGGAACACTCGTCAATCCGCTTATTCCGTGGGGTGTTTCTGGGGCGTTCTTCGCTTCGACACTCGGTGTCCCAGTAACAGCATACGTTCCGTTCGCATTCTTTTTACTCCTTTCACCATTGTTTACGTTTTTACTCGCATTTCTTCGTCCAACGAAAATCGAAACAAAACAATCTCTCGCTTCTTGAGCCTATTTCATTTTAAAGATCCGATATGTCCTATCGGGTCTTTTTTTCTTTCCAATATCTCCTTTATTTCCTGTTAAATACGTCAGATTTAAGACGAAAACGGCTTGGAATCACGTTTTTTTAAAGAATCATGTGTAAAGATGAAATGAACTGGGAATATACCAAACATAAGATTAAAAATTACAGAGAATGATAGAGAGAGAGTACGTTCCTGATCGACCGAGGGATGACTTCGATGTAATTGTGGGAGGAGTTAATATGATCAAACGTGGTACGCTGGAGCGACTTGACGGCAAGTATGCTGTCCTACTATGGGAAAATGGTTCAAGTTTCATTCCACGACGTTATTTACCACCTGAAGCAAGGTTAGGCGATACGATTATTTTTGACGGTACAACCTATACGTTAGATTTCAGTAATTCATCACCCTCTTCCTTTCAAACATTTTCGTTTCGGCAAATGGGTTGATGATCGATAAAAAGCCATTCCGTATCATGCATTGACTATGGAGAAGGAATTTCTCTCATCAGTCTTTCATGAAATGAATGGCTTTTTCGCTTTATCTACGCACATATAGGGAGTGACCATCACACGATGGACAAGGAAAGTGATCAATATCGGATATTTCGATTCGTTCCAGTTCCGTCTGATCATGTGGGCATTCGTAAAGTGGTTGAACGACATCTAGTTGCAAAAATAGGGCACACCAAAATCGATTCGAAAATCGGTGACAAGTCGGACAGTGGTATAAATCCAATTGATACGGTACCCAACCATCCGCTAATTCCTCCTGATGGAGTTGATAGTGCTGAATTAATCGAAATCGATTCCAGTCGTCTACATACGTCCGCTGTAAAATCGGTTCATGCATCGACGGAACGAACCAAAGCGGGAGACCTGTCATGAACGCTTCGACCCCTTGCGTCAAGACAGCAGGAAATGTCGGCCAACCCTCTAGTTGACCGAGTTGGAATGTTTGTTGAAAGGAGCAGTTGCGGCATAGGAGTTCCATTGTCATCCTCCTGTTCGTTTCACCATCTCTTTTAACATCTGTTCCGTTACAGGACCGATGTGTTTCGAAAGAATCGTTCCTTTCCGGTCTAATACATATGTTGCTGGCATTGCTACGAGACGATAAGCATCTTCTGACGTTCCCTTTCGGTCATATAACACAGGGTATTCAACAGGTGTCTGCTTCAGAAAATCAGCAACATCCGAAACACGTCGTTCTGATGTCGTGACATTGATTCCGTAGACGGGTATATCTGTATGTCGTGCAAAGGCATTTAGTTCTGGAATCTCTTGTTTACACGGTGGACACCACGTTGCCCAAAAATTAATGACAAAGACATCATGATTGATTTCGTCTAGATCGACAGTTTTTCCTTCTTGACGCAAGGATAGATTCGGGGCTTTCATCCCGACTTCGAGACCACCTTGTGATGCTTGTTTTTGTTGTTGCTCCACTTTTTTTTGTTTTGCATCATATGTTTGATAACTTTGATAGGCAATGCCGATAATAGCAATCGCTAGGATCAGATAGATCAACGGTTTTTTCACATCTAACCCCCTCCTTCTTTGTTCAGTGTAGCAGACTTCCTCTTTTCGACTATCTACTTTTATCAACAAAAAAGCGAACTCTTCCGTCTTATACGCGGAAATGAGTTCGCTTTATTTTAGAGAATTCACGTTTTAACGAGACAAACGGTTAGTTAAAACGTGGTAATTGTTTTTTGACTTGACGGTTATCTTTAACGCTACCTACAGCTTCCGCTCCCCCTAAGGCCTCATTCAAGGATGTCTTTCCTTCCTTGACTTCTAGACGTCGATTGAATACCGATCGATTATCGACAGAAGCAACGAGGATCGATGCGACATCCGTTTCCGAAATCGTCGCGTCCTTCGTGTCCTTCAAATCTTCATCGGCTTCAATCAAGCCACGCCCTTCACCTGTTGTGATAGAAACTGGACAAATGATCGTATACGTCAAACCACTATGTTCAATCTGTTCCTCTGCTGCATTCTTAGCAGCATAGAACGGATAGACATCTTTCTTGAATTGCTCAGGTCGATCTGCACCATAAGCGCTCAGTAGCACGAAATGACGTACTCGCGCTTTTTTAGCTGCATCAATTGTTTTCAAAGCGACTGTTCGATCCAGCAGTTCGATTTCAGTTGCTTCGCCGTCTACTCCTGCGGTCGCCGCACAAATGACTGCATCCTGCCCTGCGACTCCGTGCTCAATGACTTTTTCGAGTTCTGTTTCGATATCGACGTAATGCGCCTTGACACCGAGTTTTTCGAATCGTTCCACCAGATGTTCATGACGAACGATGACCGTGACCTGATGACCCTTGGCAAGCGATTTGACGACGCGCGCTCCAATCGTACCGGATGCACCTACGACTAGTACTTTCATATGGGGGGTCCCTCCTCGATAAGTTAGTCACCTTCGTGGAATGTCATGATGTCATGTCCAAAAATCGTCGATTTCAGAGATAACCTAAAACAATCCACCAAAGGAGCAACGTACATCAATTTATACCCGCAATGACCGGAAGGAAACCCCTCCCCTTTAGTTCTTCAATGTGCCATAAAACGTCGTATCGAGCTGATCACGTAGTTCTTGCAGTGCCTTCTCATTCGGTAAGTCATAGAAAATCCCGTTCAGTCGTTGGCTGACGGCTTCGATTTCATAATGTTTTCGTTCTGACATCAAGGCAATCGATAACCCTGCCGTTGCCATCTCGCGGACACTTAAATCAAGGTTCATCTCTTCTTTCATATACGTGTGCGCTGCTGGAATTTTCGACCATCCAGTCGGCTTCATCAAGTGTGTCGCGACGGCTTGGATGACTTCCGACTGACGATTCGCGCGCGCTCCGTCATTATCCGTTTTTCGATGTCTCGAATAGGCAAGTGCCATCGCACCATCCATATGATATTCCTTCCCCTTTTGGAATGAATACTGATTTGCTTTCCCACTCGCATCCTGCTCGGAGAACGTTCCTGTCGAGACAAGGTCGATTCCGCCGATTTGATCCACTAATCCGATGAAACTATCGAAGGAGATGACGATCTTTCCATCGATTTCTTCATCAAGTAGACCCGAAACAGCATCTTGCGTACATTCTTCTCCACCGAAGGCAAAGGCATGTGTGATTTTATCCTTCTTTCCATTCTCACAGGAAATCGGTGTATACGTGTCTCGAGGAATCGACGTCAACTGAATCGTTCGAGAAAGTGGAATGAATTGCATGACCGACAGGGAGTCTGAACGTGATCCACGCAACGACTCTCCAGGTCGTGCATCACTACCAATCAATAAGAACGTGAATGGTTGTGAAGCAAAAAGAACGAATGCGATGAGCAACAATAAAAATAGTCCAAGAAGCTTTCGTTTAAAACGACGTTTTTTCTTGATTTTTTTAGGATGAGCTTCGCGTGAAGAGACGTCAGGATTCTTCTGTACCGATTGCTCTGATCGACCCGCCTTCCTCGAGCGTCTCGAGCGTTCCCGATTAGCAAACAACCGTGACCCGGCATCCCCGATCATCTGTGCGACCTGTTTAAGCATGCCGCTCCCGGAACGACGCGATGTACTTTTTCGATCTCGCGGTTGCTCTTCGACATATCGATGATACGTAGCCGGTTCTTGCTGCTTCTCAAAGGAGTCTTGAGAAAATGATTCGTCCGGCGCGTACGTTTTCGAAAAAGCTTCTTCTTGCCTAGCCTGCTCTTCTTCTTGTCTAGCTTGCTCTTCTAACTGCATACGTCGTCGCTCTAAGCGAGAGCGGTGTGGTTGATGTTCTGCCATTCAGATACCTCCGTATCAATCTTTTGCGATCTGTTTCTCTTTCAAGAACTCGCGGAGATACGTCCGTTTCGGTTCGTGCATCGAGGCAGCCATCTGTTTGACCCACCCTTCTGTCCGTTGACCACCGGTCCGTTCTCCGTAATACGATGACGTTGACTCTTCGTATCCTGTCAGTAACTCACGCATCGTATCGTCATCAGTATACGTATTCCGGTGGAAGACCGCATCCATCGGAAGGCGGGGTTTTTTACCCGGTTGTTGATCCGGAAGACCGACCGCGACTCCGAATAATGGTACGACGTGATCTGGAAGTTGTAAGAGTTCGCTGACACGACGAGCATCATTTCGTAGGGAACCGATGTAGACCGTTCCGTAGCCAAGCGACTCGGCAGCTACGACTAAATTTTGAGCGGCAAGTCCCGCATCGACAGCCCCTACGACAAGCGCTTCCGTCGTCTCGATCGTCCGGCTCACGTCGCCTCCTGCTAGTTCTGCCGCTAACGTATGTTTGTGGTAATCCATACAAAAGACGAAGAAGTAACTGTTTTCTGCCACATATTGTTGACCACTTGCAACGTCGACTAATTGTCGTTTCAATCCTTCGTCTTCGACACCGATGATCGCATAGGCTTGCTGATAAGAGGATGTCGAGGCAGCTTGTGCGGCTTTTATAAGTGTTTCAATCGTCTCTTCGTCTAATTGATGTTGTTTGAATTTCCGGATGGACCGGTGGTTGAGTAAATGTTGAATGGTTTCATTCATGTGTAATCGTCCCCTTCTGTAATGAGTCTTCTTATTTAAGATAGTCGTCTCTGACTAAAAAGCGCAAATGAAGAGGTTCGGTTTATGAAAAAAGCGGGAATTGAATAATGTTGTACTGTGCTTTTCTTGCGAAGGAGGGCGATCATGAGAATACGGAAACTGCGACTCTTACTAGAACAATATGGCGATACGACCCTTCGCGATATCATCGTCGAAATCTATCGTCAACTCCCGAGACAAGTCATCGAAGAGAAAGAGTTTGACGCCATGTTGACACAGTTCATGAAGTATAAGGATTTGCAAAAAGAACAGGAACAACCGACCGTCGAACAGACGATCGCTCAGACGGAACGGTTTATTCAATTAGCATACGATCTCCAGTACCTTGAGCCGAATCCGATCGTACCGCTTCGCGAACAAAAGAATTGGTATATCACCGCAAAACGCCTGTTGAAGCATTTACGCCATTACGCTCATCGTAAAAACGGAACCCGGATTGCCTTTGAGGAATTTTTCTTTCTTCTTTCGTCGGCTGCCGGGGAAGAACCTTTATTTTTAAGTAATGATCCGTTTCGATTATTGAAAGTCTCGCAAGTCGATTTTTTTCAAGAATTAGTCGGCTATTATAAAAATGATAGTCATGGTGTCGAGTGGATGGAACGCGCCCTCTATACAGCGTTGAAGGTTCCGATGGACGTCGATACCGAGCGCAGTGACCTTTTGCTTGCCGTACTTGCCCATTGCGAGAAACCCGAACATCAAGAAGCATATATCCATTGCTTGAATGCGCATGCTAAAAAACTACAGTCGCATGTTCGGATTGATGCAGACGCTTTATCCACCTATCAAGAAATTCGTTTCGCAGAGCTACATGCTCTCATTTCCTTACGCGCGTTAGAACGAGCGGAGACGATGCTGTTCACTGAATACATCCCATATTTTTCGCATCGCTCGACTCCGTTTCGCTATTATCTCGATCTCCTCGAACGAGCCGGACTCGAACAAGAACACGAACGAATGGCACGCGTTGGTCGAAAAAAACGAATTCATTTCTAAGAGTAGATTCTTCTTGTTCACACGTAGTAGACATTAAAAGGCAAGTGACGATGGATTCGTCACTTGCCTTTTATTAGTCAGATTCATTTCAATCGGAGGCATTGACGATGCCAAGTCCGACTGTTGCGAGTAATGCAATACAAGCGAATAGGAATGCCATGTCGTTCGGTGAATCGAATCCTTCATAGATCGGTTCCTTCCGATCAACGATGATATGATCCTCCGCGCCATAATTCCCATATGTCGTCGAACTGCTTACACCCGGTTCATCGTAATCACGTGCTTCGGCTACCAATGTATCCGCGCTGAATAACCAGCCCGATAAACCGATGACGATCCAGAGATACTTCATGATAATTTTGCCTCGATTCTTTCTTATCTTCAGGAATCCATCTACTTTTTGTTTGAAACAGAAGATATAAATACCTTTTATTTCCTGTAATATAAAAGCAAGATATTTTTAACTTCACTTTGCTAAAGGAGGAACTTAATTTGCCTATTGTGTATTACAATCAATTGTCTCATGTTCAAAGGCGACACGTCCATCAACTTCTACAGTACCATCAAAAGGCATATGATTTTTCATTTTTTCAGCCGCTTGAAGATTACCAATGGGTCTACCTCGAATCCGGTCAGGTGAAAGCGACGCTCGGATATCATGTCGTGCATGACGTCGTTCACTTTATGAACAGCGCCTTTCATGACATCAAAGCCTTTCGTCGTCTGGCTATTTTGCTACACTTACATGCCGTTCGACAAGGATGCCGGCAGATACATGTACAAGTCTCTCCGCCGCATGATCTTTCTTTAACTTCGATTTGGAAAGAGCTTGGTTATAGTTTATATGCCGAACAGTTTCGTTTAATTGGACTCTCAGAAGGACAGCCTGCTACGCTACGTTTGAAAGCTGTTCATGCACAGAATCAAGATACTTATCTCGCACTTCGTAACGATGCCCTTCAAGGAACACATCACTTTTTTCCTTATCAGGTATCTGATTTAGACAAGTTGATTCAACGAAAAGCGATTCCTTACTTAGTCTATGATAAGCAATTGATCGTCGGTACACTATTATTTCAAAAGCAGGGACAGAATATCCGTCTTCTTGAAATCACGTGCCTACCAGAGCTGAGACGTCAAGGATACGGTAGCCGCATCCTCCATGCATTTCAAGAAAAGTTACGACGTGCAAACATCCAAACGTTTGAAGTCTTTTTTCTCTCAACACAACAAGATGTATTACGCCTGTATCATCCCTCGATGTTTTGCGATATCCAGTTAACCTCTCATTGGCATACATTCAGTACGGATCAACCTCCGTTAATCATTTAGGCGATTGACGATTCCCTTGTATTCAGGCAACACATACTCCTCATCCATTTCCCGAAAATCAACATGACCCGTTTTACGAAGCACTAGCCCCATCTCGTATAACTGTTCGATATAGGCATCTCCCCATGTCAAGGCAAGTCCGGGTTGGTGATTATGAAAAGCAAGCAAGGCATCTTCAATCATTTCAGAAGCAATGGATGCTTGCATCACACGGTTCAATAAAGATTGGAACAGTACGGTTTGTCGTCCGATCAGCGCATAAAACGGGAAATAATGTTTAGCATAAACAAACGTCGGCAAATAGGCATCCGCCTCAATCGTCTTTAGTAACAATGGTGAAGCGGGACGTTGTAATCGTTCTGCAAGTCCAACGGTCGCCTTGCATTCGCACAGCTGATCAAGCACTCGAACCGTCAACTCTTCTTCGATATCGAGCAATAAGACGAGATCCAGCAGATTCAATTCATGCGTCTCCATGAATTGATCACTGCGTTGAAGATGCATCGTATAAGTAAAGTCCAGCTTTTCAGCAACAAGTGCCCACAACTCGGAATGGCGCGCCGCATATAGACCTACCGGAAAGTGAAGGGGTTGGCGGACGATCGAGCGATGCCCTTCAAGTGTATAGACTTGATTGACGTCCAGACCGTCTGCTAGCAGCATTTCGAGTAACTGCTGACGATTTTGACACGTGACGAGTGTTTGAAACAGACGATCAACCTCGACGAGTGGTTGTTTCATTTCAAGCGCTATTTTCAAATGAGCAGGTGAATCCTGCTCTAGCGCACGCTTAATGAATTGTAAGGCCTGTTGTTCCGCATCGTTCAGTTGGGTAACATGTGTCCGAAACATTTCGATGTCAAGTTCCCGGAAGGCTTGCAACGCCGGTGCAATTGATTGATTTTTTATAAAGGGTTTCCACATGATTCCCTCGACCTCCTCATTCCAGTATCTCTTCGTAGTGTACGCAATATCCTATCGTCTTGAAAGCAAAAAATGGAGAATCTTCCGTCGTTTCAGGAAGATCCTCCATTTTTTATTTTTTACCGACTTTTAAATGAGCGTTTCGAAAGACAGCATCTTGTTTTCCTGTCTTTTCAACACTTGTTCCGACAGACCCCAGGTATTCGAGTTCATCCTTTGGTTGAATGAACTCGTATGTGATGGCAGGTTCGCCCCGAAGTCGAACGTGTATGATTTGTCGATGTCGTAAAGAGAATGATGCGCGCACTTCAAGAAAGGAGGAAGCTGATAAATCATGTTGCCGCTCTAAGATCGTCATCAACTCTTTTTCCGAGTCACGATAGTTCCCCTGCAATTGAGCATACGAAATACCGACTCCTAAAGATAGGATGCCAATTAGACTAAGAGCGAAAATGACCAGCACTTTCTTCATGACTGATCCACCTCCGAAAAAAGTTCATTCTACTTATTCATCGGTTCATCCATCGTTGACGTGAAGTCTTTTTTCGAATCCTTTACGTGAAACTGCATGTCCACATGTGGAATATCATCTTCTAAATAAGGGTCAGATACGGTTTCGAAACCAAACGATCCGTAAAACCCTTCTAGGTGTGCTTGTGCCTGTAAGTAGATCGCAGCTTCTTTCTGCAAATGTACCATCGCTCTCTCCATCATTTGTCTCGCTAACCCAACCGATCGGTGATCACGATGAACAGCTACCCGTCCAATCGCTACTCCTTTTGTAGGATGATTATACATCCGAAGGCATCCGACGATTTGACCGCTCTCACTCCGTACGATTAGGTGTGTCGCTTGTTGATCTTGATCATCTAGCTCCGGATACGCGCACTCCTGCTCGACGACGAAGATATCCGTTCGTAATTTCAAAAGTGCATATAAGGTATCAGGTGTCATGGAATGAAAAGACGCAAAGTTAAATTCGTACATAAAAACTCTCCTCTTTAGTTACGACAAAGTCGTGATAGTTGTCCAGCGTAAATCGTGACGGGAACATCTCTAAACACCGTATCTTTTTCCCAGTTCAGCCCGTTGGCACGAGCGACATTTTGCGAAGCACGATTATCGGGATGAATGATCGAGATGATTCGATCATGCCCTCGATTGAACGCCTCCATCATTAATCGTTTTGCTGCTTCGCGACCATAACCGACTTTCCAGTGCTTTGGTTCGAGCCAATAACCGACTTCTAACTCTTCTTTCCCATCCACTTCCTGCATCAATAATCCGGCAAAGCCAATCGGTTCATTCGTTTCTTTTATGAACAACAGTAAAAAACCAGTTTGTCGCTCATCCGAATATCGCTCCAACTGCCGTTCGAACCACTCTCGTGCCTCATCTTCACTTAAGGCAGTGCCTCCATTGATATAACGCATGACTTGCTCATTTTGGACAAGTGACTTATAAAAACTAAAATCCTCTTCTTCGAACGGTCGCATCCATAAACGTTCACTTTCCATCGTCATCGCCTCCTTCTATACTTCTCTTTTCCCGAGTTCTTTTCGCTTCATTCCTCTTCCTGATCCTGCTTTTCCTGTGACATTTTTCATTACTAATCGATGACATTCACTCCCTAGTGCTTGCAATTCCCGGCATAAGTCGGTATTTTGGGAACAGTATGTTGAACAACGACCGCACGATTAATGTTAAAATATATTTTGAGCGCATGAGCGCTGGGTAGGAATTCACGAAAAGGACTGAGACCATAATGACTGAACAAGTAATGACGGGACTGTATGAAGGCATTTCAAAAGAGTCCGTACTAATCAATGAACCTTTAAAATATCATACGTATACAAAAATGGGAGGAATCGCGGATTTATTCATCATCCCAACTTCTTATGAAGAAACAGCTTTTGTCGTCCGATATGCTTACGAACAAGGTATTCCCTTGACGTTGCTTGGAAACGGATCGAATCTTGTCGTACGTGATGGCGGCATTCGCGGCATTGTCCTCTCCTTTGAGAAGTTAACCGATATCTCGGTCGAAGGACATGAGCTCGTCGCTCAAAGTGGCGCAGCAATCATCGAAGCGTCTCGTGTAGCTTACGCGCATCAGCTCAGCGGTCTTGAATTCGCTTGTGGGATTCCAGGAACGATTGGTGGCGCATTGATCATGAATGCGGGAGCATACGGTGGTGAAGTCAAGGATTGTCTCCATAGCGCTACTGTATTGACACGACAAGGAGAACTGTTGAACATTTCACATGATGAGCTCGAACTGGGATACCGGACGAGTTGCTTCTCAAAGAAAGAATACATCATCCTCGAAGGTCGATTTGCGTTAACAGAGGGTGACCCAGCATTGATCAAGGAAGTCATGGATGATTTGACGCATAAGCGAGAAACGAAACAACCACTCGAGTACCCTTCTTGTGGTAGCGTCTTTAAACGTCCAGAAGGCTATTTTGCAGGGAAGCTGATTCAAGATAGCAACTTACAGGGAACACGCATCGGTGGCGCTGAAGTGTCCAAGAAACACGCTGGTTTCATCGTCAACGTCGAGAATGCGTCAGCATCCGACTATATCGCGCTTATTCGTCATGTCCAAGAAACGGTTCAAGAAAAATTCGGTATCTTACTTGAGACAGAAGTGAAAATTATCGGTGAAGAAGCATAACAAGAATCTTACAAGAAAAGGTGAGTTCCGTATTCGGACTCACCTTTTTGTTCGTTTAGATTGACCAGTTTCCGTCACGCATGACTGATTCACGCGTTCCGTCTGCAAGTTCTCCTTCAATCGACAGATCCGCTGATCCAATCATGAAGTCGACATGCGTCATCGAGTCGTTCGCGCCTTGTGCTTCTAATTCTTCTGCTGAAAGGCTTGGACCATTTTCGAGACACGTCGAGTACGCACGACCAATCGCTAAGTGGCACGAAGCATTTTCATCAAACAATGTATTATAGAATAGGATACCCGAGTCAGAAATCGGCGAACGGTGCGGCACGAGCGCAACTTCTCCGAGATAACGTGCACCTTCATCAAGTGAAATCAAGTCATCTAATGCTTCTTGACCCTGTTTCGCTTCCGCTTTAACGATTTTTCCGTTCTCGAACCAGAGTGTGAACTCATCAATCAAGTTCCCACTATAGCTAAGCGGTTTTGTGCTCGAGACGTGTCCGTTGACACCTGTCTTTTTCGGTAACGTGAACACTTCTTCTGTCGGCAGATTCGCGATGAAATCAACACCATCTGCATTCGGACCACCGCCACCTAACCAAACATGACGTTCTGGTAATTCGATTGATAATTCTGTTCCTGGAGCTGTGTAGTGCAATGTTTTGTATTTCTTCTCTGTCAGGAATTTTGCTTTTGAACGCAGATTATGATCATGATCCGCCCATGCAGCGACCGGATCCGCTTGATCGGCACGTGTAGCCTTTAAAATAGCTGACCAGAGCTCTTCAACAGCATTCTCTGAATCAGGGAACACTTTCTTCGCCCAGCTTTCAGAAGGTGCTGCTACGACACACCAGCTGACATTGTCACTCATGACGAACTTCCGCCAATTAGCAAGAGCGACACCGGCTGCTTTATTCGCACGTGCGATTCGGCTCGAGTCCACGCCATTCAATAAATCTGGATCTTCACTGACGACCGATAAGAACGCTGTCTTTTCTTCTGCCAGTTGGTCGTAACGTGCTTTTAACCAATCCGGGAACGTATCAAACGACTCTTCCGGTGCATCGAAATAACGGATTTTCGTCATCTCATCATCTGACCACTGTACATATACTTGCGTAGCTCCTACTTCGTAGGCGACACGCGTGATTTCACGAACGAGCGGCAAATTTTCGATTCCTGCACGCACCTCGAGTTGTTGTCCTGGTTGTAGATTAATTCCCGTACGCACGGCTAAAGACGCGTATTGTTGTAATTCTGCTTGTGTCGGCATTATGTAATCCCCTTTCTTGTATCTTTATTTTCACGAAATAGTTGCAATTTTGCAAGAAATAAGGCGAAACTAGAAAGAGAAGAGAAGGAGGCATCACCATGGAATTCACACCCGGCGATTTTAAATCGGCTTATACGTATTTTCACCGACAGGCACTCGACCTCGTTGGTGATGAAAAAGCACAGCAAGAATTGTTAGTTCGAGCAGAAATCGGACTTGCGCACTTGACGCAAGATATCGCGTCTACAGAAAGCTCGGACATCGAACGCGAGGCAGAACTCGTCCTTTATTTTCAATTAAAACAACTGCTTGAAATGCTTCGTGCTCTCTATCAGAAAAAATTCGAAATGCATGCGGAGCAGGAACAATTGTTATTGACGGCCGTTCTGTACTTCACGTCTCCTGTTGACGCCTTACCGGACGATAACGTCCTCGGGCTCTTCGATGATGCACAAATCGTCGAGACGATTTACGAAGAACTGGCTGCAGACGTCGATCGCTTTCAACATATGGAATGAATGAAAAAAGCAGCTGTCGCGACAGCTGCTTTTTGATTATGCATTTTGTTTCGAAGCAATATGAACAGGTGTCGTGGATTGACGTGATTCATCTACTTCTAATTTTTCTTTATTCAGCCACGTATAGATCATTCCCATGAAGACTGCTCCACCAATGATGTTCCCAGCTAAAGCTGGCAACAGGTTATGCATCGCTCCGGCAAATGTGATCGTATCCGGATGTGGTACGACTAACGCAATGGAGAACAATGCCATATTGGCGATGACGTGATCAAATCCAGAAGCAAAGAATACTGCGACGAGTACCATCATCATCATGATCTGCGCCAACTCATTCTTCATGTTCTTTGGAATGAAAATCGCTAAACAGACCATCCAGTTACAGAAGATAGCTCGTGTGAAGATTTCCCACGTCGTATGGTGGATCTTCGTTTCTGAGACAGAAAATAACCAGTTGTTCATACCAAGCTCTTGGATGATTCCTGTTTGAGAAAAGAGTAGCGCAAACGCTAATCCTCCAAGTCCATTTCCAATCAGACAGATCAACCAGACCTTCATCGTATCCATCTTCGTCGTATAGCCGCGCATCGTCGCCGTCGTGAAATACATCGTATTTCCTGTGAACAGCTCTGCCCCACCGTAAACGATCAGGACGAGTGCCACTCCGAAGGTCAGTCCACCGACAAGTGTCGCAACAGGTGACTCCGCCATATATAGACCGTTAATTGCTTTTAAGGTAAAAATAATTGCAAATCCAATGAAAATTCCTGCTAGCATGGCACGAACTAAGTACTCGAGAGGACGCATTTGTAGCATGCGCGTCGACTTGATTGCTTTATTCCGTAATCCTTCTAATGCTTCTACCTCGTTCATCGTAGAAACCTCTCTTTCTTTTGTTCAACACTTCACAATGTTTGTTCATTTATTATCATACTTCCATCTTAAAAGATGTTCAAGTATTGAATAGACCTGTTTTATCGTTTTTATAAAAGAACGAGATGTAAACGATATCATTGTGTCGAGATTGTGAAAAATGCCTTTTCTTGCTTTATACAACTAATTAGTTTGAATTCGTAGTCGTGATGCGAAGCGTTCAAAGAACGTGTTTCGCCTTGATGCATCGAGCACATAACCATCAATGACAACCCGATTAAAGCGTCTAGAAGATGAAGTAGCTCGTTCGATATCGGTCGGAGTGTAGGCGTCGAATGTTTTCCGGTCCATCGTAAAATCTGCACCTGAATACGGATCCGTGTAGTGAATTTCAAGATCGGTTAAATCAGGAATCGTTGAAAATAAAACAAGCGTATGATGCATCAGAACTTTAGATAACCGAGCCTTCAAAAAATCCTGATTCACTTGTAGTGTTCCGGTATCGGTACCAATCCAAGCTTGTCGCTCTTTTCCTGTCACTTCATAGGCAAGACGTAACGATTCTCCTTCGACATCTACCTGTTTTAATTCTGATGAGAACGGAAGTTGTTCGGCTAATTGACGAACCGCTACCGTATTCATCATCGAGGCACCTACTTGTCTCGCTACAAGATCACCATCATGCCAAATGGATGATTGATTTTTTTCATTGGGTTGTTCGAAAAGACGAATCCCAACTAGTATTCCTAAGCAGATACAACCAAGAATCCATAACATTTTCTTCATTTTCATCACCTTCCTAAAAAAACGTACCCTTTTTCATCTTTTTTCATAAGAAGGGTTGAAATTTTATGCATATGAGCGTACTCTTGCATGCAGATACTCACAGAAGGAGGAGCATGAGGTCACTCATCATATTGCCATGACTACAACACACCCACAGAAAAAGAGAGTTGAAAAAATCAGTTTCTTAATCATTGGTACGTTGCTGTATTCCCTTTACATCAGCCTACTACTATCTCCAAATGATATCGGATCAGGCGGTATCATGGGGATCACGCTCATTATTCAAGAGCTCTTCCACACGCCAATTGGATTAACGCAATTGCTCTTAAACATTCCCCTCTTCCTTTTAGGTTTCCGTTTCCTACGCAAACGATTCATGTTCTTATCTGGAATTATCGTCATTGCTTCTTCCTTTTTAATTGACTGGATTCCGACTCAAATCGTTCCGGAATCTTTAAACGATCCACTCGTCGCTTCCATCTTTGCTGGTCTAGTCTCTGGTCTTGCAATGGCATTGATCTTCTTCGGTGGTGCTTCAACTGGAGGGCTTGATATTCTCGGAAAGTTTTTCTTTGCTCGTTTTCATAACTGGCCACTTCCTCGTATATTTCTGATGCAAGATCTTGTCATCTACATCCTTGTATGGTGGGTATTTGATCTTAAACACGTTATGTATGCTCTCATCATGAGCTTTGTTCGTGCCAAAGCCCTTCAGACGGTTTACAGTTTCTATTCTGCTTCTAAGCAATGTATCATCATTTGTGAGAAAGCAGATGAAATCAATGAAGTCATTACAAAAGAACTCGGTCGTGGTGTCACGATTCTCGATGCACGTGGAGGATATTCCAACCGAACGAAAAAAATGGTATATGTCGTCGTTCAAAATAATGAAATCGTCCGTTTGCAAGAAATCGTCTCTTCTGTCGAACCGAATGCATTCGTTACATTCTCGGAAATCCACACTGTCTTCGGCAATTACAAGGAACATTCGTATTCGTTTTAACACCAAGCGCAGCTTAGCTGTGCTTTTTTCATCTTCTTAAAACAGCTTCTCGTATTGCATCATCTTTCCTGCTTTTTTATGAGTATTATTCACTTTTTCAGTCATTATCCCTATTCAAAAAATAGACAGGCTTCACTTTTTTTACGATAGTAGTTAAGCTTATGACATGTCTTTTATTTAAAGGAATGATTGCATGCACTCTCTTTGGCGTCAGCGTATTCTGCTGATTTTCTTGGTCAGCTTATTCGCCTCTATCCCGATCATCTATGCGTTATCCGGTTATCGGACGATTGCAACGATGACCGAGCAAATGAAGGATCATGATATACCGTTAATCAATCAGGTAGATCAGTTGGTCGAACACAATCGAGATCGTGCTAATGCGGTTCGTGGTCTCTTATTGTATGAAGATAATCGTTATATCGAACAATATTACTTTTCAACGTCTAAAATCCATGATTTGCGCAATAGTCTGAACCAATCGTCGACTACTCCAGGGACGATTAAAGATCTTCTTCGCCGCAACAATGTCTGGGAGTCCGAGATTGAACGCGTGTTTGTTGTCTATGAACGTCAAAGTCCAACAGCCGCAAAACGTCTTGCTAGACAGTCGACTCAGACGACTCAAACGATTCTCGAAGACTTATCCCGTGTGAAAGATGATTTGTATAAAACGCTTCAAGCCAAATTACAACAATCAGATACTTTAATCGCTACATATAAATGGATGTGTCTCGCTCTCTCCATCCTGTCCTTTTTATTGATTAGTGCCACGGTCTTTTTCTTCCACCACTTCGCTCCAAAAGGATCAGAACAATCGTCTTTAGAATAAACGAAAAGCGCAGCTAAAGCTGCGCTTTTCGTTTATTCTAAAGACTCATTCAGGCATTGCTTTTCCCTCTTGTACATGTTCCATCGCCATATGTACAAGCGATGACACATGATGGTCATCCAAGGAATAATAGACGACTTTACCGTCTTTTCGAAACTTGACGAGTCCTTGTTTCAACAAAGATCGAAGATGATGCGACGCTGTCGCGATCGAACAGTCGACAGAGGCCGAGACATCACAAACGCATAGTTCTTCTTCGATCGTCAGCGCATAAACGATTCGCAGTCGTGTCGCATCCGAAAGAATCTTAAATAGCTTTCCGATTTCAAGCGTCGGAATCGTATCAACGATATGTCCGATTTCAGACGCACGTTGTTCATCAATCGCAATCGTTTCACAACGGGGAATGTCCATGTCCGTCACCTCGTTTCTACTTATATTGCACCATGAGAAACGGGACATTGCAAGTTCAGCGCATTCGTCTGCGAATGAGCCAAAACACGAACCATCCTCCTACGTAATCTCCAATATCCCAGACAATTCGATTTTGATCGACAGCGCGTACGCCGATGTCAATGACTTTCGTGCTTTCTAATCGATTCGTATAACGTTGACGAAGTCGCGTCGGAATCGGTAGATGAAGAAGTGCCCGGTAATAAATATCTAAATGAGTATGTCCCCAAATTTCCGTCGCAATCGAGCTCGTTTTAATATACAACGGACGTTTGTAGCGTCTTTCATACTTTTCTTTCAATAAAAGGGCCATCTCATAAGATATACGATTAGGATGTGGAAATAAGACTTTTCCTAGATGGTAGATCCCCTGATTATCGACTCGAATGATTTGTGGTTCTAATCGATATCGAATCCAATAGCCGCGAAAACGGATCGTCTGCCATTTCAATACAATCACCTCTGAACGGATTATACCCTGTTCTGAAGTGATTGATGCCATTCTCGTACAGCATCTGTCATTTGCTGCGCAGCGAGTTGCCGATCTTCTTTAGCGAAAATTTCTGAGATGACGGCATACCCTTCTAGCGGGATAGGCAGAGAAGAGACATTCGTTGCTGTGATTCCACCAATACCGATTAGGGGTAATCGTACAGCTTCCCGAATCGCCTGAAGCATCGTGTGCGACATGGACTCAGCGTCCGCTTTGGATGACGTCGCAAATAGAGACCCCACCCCTAAATAAGAGGCTCCGTCTCGTTCTGCTTCAATCGCTTGTGCAACGGTTGCTACCGACACACCAATCACGGCATCTGGTAAAAGGCGACGTGCTGCGGTTAAAGGAATGTCTTCTTGTCCGATATGCAAACCAGCTCCGACGAGTAACGCGATATCAATCCGATCATTGATGATTAAAGGGATGTCGTGTCGATCCGCGAGTGCTTTCAACCGAACTGCCTGATCGAAGAATTCCTTTCCTTGCGCTGTTTTTTCCCGTAGTTGCACGATCGTTGCACCACCTAAAATGGCTTCCTCAACGACCGTCTCGATCGCGACTCCAGGATGGTACCGACGATCCGTCACTGCATAGATGGAGTAATCAATTGACACGTTCTGTCACCTCCACAAGATCTTGTACCGTCATGAGGCTGATGGCATTGAACAACTCTCGTTTAAAATCACCAAGACCTTGCGCGGAGGCTGCTTGTTCTCCTGCTTTTCCCATGACGAATGTTCCGTGAACAGCCGCCTCAAACGCTGTATATCCTGCACCGAGGAAGCTCGCAATCAAGGAAGCCGTCATACAGCCAGTACCCGTGATATCTCCTAGACGAGGTGTTCCTACATGTAATTCCATTTCGCGCGTTCCATCCGTGATATAGTCGTTCGGACCTGTCACGACGAGGACAGATTTGTGTTTGCGAGCGAATGCACGAATACTTTCTCGATCCATCATTGCATCTCCCGCAGCATCGACTCCCTTAGTTCGCCCATCTTCCCCCAGTAACGTCTTGATTTCAGAAGCATTTCCTTTAATGACCGTACACCCGAGATCGATCAGTTCTTTAGAGAAGGCAGTACGTAATGTCGTTGCCCCTGCTCCAACTGGATCAAGAACGATTGGGACATTCAAACGTCCCGCTTCACGGGATGCAAGTCGTTGAGCTGCTTGCATGTCTGCATCGATCGTACCAATGTTTAAGACAAGTGCTTGCGCGAGTCTAACCATCTCTTCTACTTCGCGAATGTCTTCCGCCATGACGGGTGATGCTCCAACAGCGAGTGTGACGTTTGCGCAGTCGTTGATTGTCACCGTGTTCGTCAGATGGTGAATGAGTGGTTTGTGTTCAAGAATGGTCGTAAACATGTGTATCCCTCCAAAGTGAATGAAAATGATGTGTCGGTCCAATACCTTGTCCGAGGGCAAATCCATGACGAATTGCCTCTGTGACATAGCTCTTTGCCTGTCTTACACTATCTGTTAAATCTTCTCCAAGCGCCATCCGCGCCGCAATCGCCGCAGATAAGGTACAACCAGTTCCATGAGTATGTTGATTGTCTAACCGTTCCGATGTGAAGCGGTGTTCCACTTCCCCATCAAACAACAAATCCGTCGCAGCTCCCGAGAGATGCCCACCTTTTAGTAATACTGCACCTGTCTGTGTAGCCAATTGATGCATCGCCAATCGCATTTCCTCTAGATTGGTCACTGATCGTCCTGTTAAACGCTCCGCTTCCGGTAAATTCGGTGTGACGAGTGTCGCAAGTGGTAGAAGTTCTGAAATCAATGCTTGTTCAGCCTCCGTCCGCAATAGGGCATGACCACCTTTAGCGACCATGACGGGATCTAATATGATCGGAACTGTCTGTTTGCGGAGATGTGTAGCAATGACACGAATCGTCTGCGCATTCGAGACCATTCCGATTTTGATCGCATCGACACGAATGTCTGAAAAAATCGACGTTAACTGGGCATCTACGATTTCTGGGGATAACTCTTCCACCGCTTGAACACCCAACGTATTTTGCGCCGTGACGGCTGTCAGGACGCTCATTCCATAAACGCCTAAAGCTGAAAATGTTTTTAAATCTGCTTGAATCCCAGCTCCACCACCGGAGTCGGATCCTGCAATCGTCAGTACGTGTTTCATGTTCTTTTCACCTTCCCATCGAGCAATGTAAGGGAGTCGTGACCGACAAAAAAAGCGTCGACCGCTGTAAAAAAGCAGTCGACGCTATACGAAAGCGTTATACACGCATTCCGGTATCCGTTCGGCTCAACTTTCCTACGCTGGTATTATCCAGTTCAGGTAATAGGGTCGAAAACAGATTGGTTTTCCTCTCAGCCGGATTCCTCCAGCTCCCCTAGTTGCTCAAGTATTCGTTTCGCCTTAACTGTAGCATAGAGAAGAAAAAAAAACGAGCCGAAGCCCGTTTTGATTACAGATATGCCAATGGATTGACTGCATTCAGAGGAGAAGAAGCACTGTATTGATAGCCTCCGACATGTAGTTCGAAATGTAAGTGTGGTCCTGTTGAATTCCCTGTACTACCAAGTGTTCCGACTTGCTGACCTTGAGAGACCGTTTGTCCTGCACGAACCGATAATGAACTCATATGTGCGTAGACGGTCGTGTACACTTGCCCATCGAGGAAGTGAGAAATCATGACATGATTGCCGTAAGGTCCACCACCTGATGCTGTAATGACCGTTCCAGCTGCTGCAGCGACGATTGGAGACCCGACCGAACCACTGAAATCAACACCGTTGTGGAACGTATAACCATTCACTCCGCTTGCTGGTCCGAATCCTTGCGACACTCCACCAGAAGATGGTCGAACGAATTTCCCTCCACTCGAAACAACGGGCGGGGCAACAGAATCAGTTGATTCCGAACTCTTACCTGCTTGTTTTGCTACTTGAGCATTCGCTTTAGCGGCTTTTTCAGCTGCTGCTTTCTCCGCTGCTGCTTTTTCAGCCGCTGCTTTAGCGGCTGCCTTCGCTGCCGCAATTGCACGTTCTTGCGCTTCGAGAGTCGCTTGAAGTTCTTTTGCGTCTAACAGTTCTGTCGTGAACTTCGTCTTCCCTTTTCGTAATTTCTTCAGCGTAGCACTACGTTCTTTCATTTGAAGCTTTAACGCTTTCTTTTGTTCAATCAATACTTTCTTTTCCTGCATTTGCTCGGCTTTTTTCTCAACGAGCGCTTGTTTTGCTTCTGCTAATTTTTGTTGCGTTGCGATGTAATCCGAAATCATTTTATCGTCTTGCTCAGCGATTTTTTTTCCCGCCATGACACGGCTGAATAAATCACCTAAATCCTTCGATCCAAAAATGACTTCTTCCCATTTAATCGAGTTTCCATCGTTCTCTTGGAAAACACGTAAGCGATCACCGAGTAGTTCTTCCTGTTTTTGTAACATTTCTTCATAACGGACGATGTCTGCCTTTAACTCATCGATTCGAACGTTCAACTGTTCGATTTGTTTATTTTTTTCAGAGACTTGGAAAATCTTTTCGTTGATTGCTGCGTCAATTTGATTGATTTGACGTTGCTCTTTTGAGATTTTAGCCTCTTGTTTTTTGATCGCTTTTTCAAGTTTACGTTGTTCAGCAGCATTTTGAGCCTTTTTTTCTTTAATTGTCGCTGCTGCGATCGGTTGCGTTCCTGTTATAAGTAATGCTCCTAAAACAATGGTAGAAATTAGTTTTTTTAGCATATATCGTTTTCCTCACTTATGTTTTTTCATATTTTATTATAGTATTCAAGTTTCTCTCATATCTGAAATAGATTATAGCACCGTAATCGTTTCAAAAAAATTTCATTTACATTTCAAATGAAAACGGTTTTTTGTAATATACGATTTGTTTTTTGAAAATGACAAAAAAAAGAACCGTTGCATACGCAACGATTCTTTACGATTAAAGCATTGACAATGGATTGACTGAATTAGCTGGACCAGTTGCACTATAGCTGTATCCACCGACGTGGATTTCGAAGTGTAGGTGTGGTCCTGTTGAATTTCCTGTACTACCTAACGCGCCAATTTGTTGACCTTGGCTGACACGTTGACCAGCATGAACATTGAGTGAACTCATGTGAGCATATACTGTCGTATATGTCTTCCCGTTTAATTGGTGAGCGATCATGACATGGTTTCCGTAAGGTCCACCACCTGATGCTGTAATGACTGTACCTGTTGCAGCTGCCATGATCGGCGTACCGACTGGACCACCAAAGTCAATTCCGTTATGGAACGTATATCCGTTCTCTCCACCTGCAGAACCATACCCTTGTGTAACAGTTCCGGCAGTTGGATGAATGAACAGACCACCTGATGATGGTGCTGGTTTTGGTGCAGCTGGCGCTGGAGCAGGCGCAGCTGGTGCTGGTGTAGATGGTTTTGGTGCCGATTGCTTCGTCGAACCAGAAGGTTTTGCCGATTGTGCTGCTTTCTCTTGAGCTGCTTGCTGAGCTGCTGCTTCTTTAGCGGCTTGCTCTTCTGCTTCTTTTTGAGCTGCTGCTTGCGCTGCTTCAGCTTCTGCTCGTGCTTTTGCTTCACGTGCAGCTTGAGCTTGACGTTCTTTTTCGATTCGCGCTTCACGTTCACGCGCTGCTTTTTCAGCAGCAATCGCTTTTTCTTGCGCAATCAGAATTTGTTGAACTTCTTTTGCATCCATCAATTGTGTTTCGAACTTTTCTTTTTTCTTACGTAGTTCTTTTAAGCGTTTGTTCCGCTCTTTTAATTGTGATTCAAGATCTGCTTGTTGACGTTTTAATTCTTGTTTCTCAACGACCAACTGCGCTTTCTTTTCTTTTACTTTTTGTTGCGCATCCGCTAATTGCTTTTGCGTATTTTGATAATCCGTAATCATTTTATCATCTTGTTTTGAAATGGATTTCCCTGCCATGACACGGCTTACGAGGTCACCAACATTTTTAGAGCCAAAGATGACTTCTTCCCATTTAATTGAGTTTCCATCATTCTCTTGCATTACACGAAGACGATCACCAAGTAGTTTTTCTTGGCGTTTTAGTTTCGCTTTATATTTCTCGATTTCTTTTCCAAGTTCAACGATTTCACGTTCTGTTGCTTTGATTTGACGATCTTTTGTTTCGACAGCAAAGATTTTTTCGTTCAAAGCTTCGTCTAGTCGATTGACTTCTTGTTGTGTTTTAGAGATTTTTTGACCTTCTTGATTAACAGAAGACTCTAAGTTTTTTTGCTTTTTAGCATTGTCTTGTTGCTGTTGTTCGTTTTTGGCTTTCTGTTCACTTAAATCGTCAGCTGCTGCAAAATGAGGTGCTGATGAAAGAACCAGTGCGGAAACGATGAGCGACGCGAACGTTTTTTTCATGTAGTATTCCCTCTTTTTCTGTAGTGTATGTTTTATGATTTATCGTAGAGTATTTAAGTTAAATTTAAATTCTGTAATAGTTTTTCTTTTTTATAAGAACGTTTTTGATTATAGCATTCATTCCTCTTCCATAATATTTCAGTGATATTTCATTTTAAATAAATCTTTCCTCTTCTATGTAATAGAAACATTTGGAAGGTAACTCATCGTTGCAACTTTGGAGTGTTTTTGGGAAACTGAAGCGAACAGAAGGAGGATATCATATGAAATTAGACCACACTGGAATTGCCGTTCGCGACATGCAGGAAGCCATTTCATTTTATACAAACGTACTTGGAGGAATTTTAACAAAAGAGTACTCGAATCCTGCGCCTGGTGTCGCTTCCAATATTGCGGTCATCGAGTTCGATGATGCGCACATCGAGTTGTTAACGCCAACAAGTCCGGATAGTCCGATCGCTCGTTTTTTGAAACAACGTGGGAAAGGTGTCCACCACATTGCTTATCGTGTAGAGAATTTAGATCAAGCGATTGAAGAAGCAAAACAACAAGGCTTAACATTTTTAGAAGATACGTATCGAACGACGCCATTCGGACGACGATTGATTTATATGAATCCTCGTCATTCACACGGCGTCATTACGGAACTCTGTGATTATCCAGAAAATCTATAAAAAATCAGCACTGCGTTATCGCAGTGCTGATTTTTGTTCTATACCATTAGCCAAGTTTTGCAACGATTTCCCGATTGAATGCAGGAATATCATCTGGTTGACGACTTGAGACGAAATTATCGTCAACGACGACTTCTTCATCTGCAAAGTCCACACCAGCATTTTCTAAATCAATTCGAATTGATTTATAACCTGTCATTTTTCTTCCTTTGACGATTTTTGCGTTAATCATCAATTGTGGTCCATGGCAGATCGAGAAAATCGGTTTTTTCGACATATCGAATTCTTCGACGAATGAGACGAAACGCTCATCTTCTCGAAGTAAATCTGGTGAAAATCCGCCTGGAATCAGGAGAGCATCGTAGTCTGCTGCTGAAGTCTCATCAATCGAGAGATCAACATTTACTTTTGCCTCTTCCTGTTTGCCGACGAGTTCTGCACCTTTCTTAGCACCAATGACCGTGATCTCGTGCCCTGCTTCTTTTAATGCATCAACCGGTCCTGTGAATTCTACATCTTCAAAATGATCGGCGAGTACGACTGCTACTTTTTTAGACATGTGATTCATCCCCCAAGTTGTTTGATTTAAATCGGATCTTCTCCGCGATCTCGTGGAGAAACCGTATCATCTGGCATTTCGTCTTTTCCTTTTAGGATTTCCTTTTGTTGCTCCTCTGTCAGTTTCCGTTCTTTATCCGACAGACGATCCCGTTCATCTTCAAACTCTTCATTTGGACGATCGGTTTCTTTCGGTGCCATGGAAAACCCTCCTTATGATTCGTCGATTATGCTTATAGTGAATCGACGACTTTAACAGAAAGATCGACATCAATGTTGCCACGTGTCGCTTTCGAGTACGGGCAGAAATTGTGTGTCTTCTCTAGTAAATCTTCGGCTTCTTCTTGCGATACGCCGACGACCTCGACGACGAGTTTCGCTGCAATTTTTACACCGTTATCCGCTTCGTCCTGTAAGAGGCTGACTTCTGAATTCGTCCGCGTCTCGACTCGTTTTTTTGCTTGGCGCGCCATCAAATTATAGGCACCATCAAAACAAGCGGCATATCCTGCTGCGAATAACTGTTCCGGGTTTGATGTCGGAATGTCTTCTTTGCCTTTTGTTCCTGGCATGACTAAATCGAGATTGATGACGTTATCGTCTGAAGCGACTTTCCCGTCGCGACCACCGACTGCAGATGCACGTGAAGTAAGAATGACGTTTGACATAATAAAAAACCCCTTTTCCTGTTGAATTGAAAAATGCTTTTTTGCCACATAGACAGTAATACCCGTCAGTGAGGGAGATAAACACAAGATGTGTCTATCACCTTAGCTGATTCATTTTTTTAGTAGACAAAAAAAGACGATGAACTCGAAGTCCATCGTCTTGCACATTCTATTTCTTATCCGATCTCTTCTGTTGCAGTTTCTTCTCGATCAGGCAATTGAAGATAAATTGATTTGACTTGATGATTATCGACTTCCATGACTTTGATCGTGTATTCCTGATAGCGGAATTCTTGGCCACTCGACACTTCCGTATCCTGTGCCATGACCCAGCCACCAATCGTATCGATGTCTTCTTCTTCGATTCCTAGGTTAAAGCGTTCATTTAGGTCATCAATCAAGACACGGCCTGAGATCCGGTATAATCGCTCATGAATTTGTTCGATATCTGCTTTCTCATCCTTATCGAATTCATCTCGGATTTCTCCAACGATTTCTTCCAATATGTCTTCCATCGTAATCACACCGGCTGTACCACCATACTCATCAATGACGAGTGCCATTGGCGTCCGTTCCACCTGCATTTTCAACATAGCGTCTTGAAGCGGTGAATACTCGGATACAATCGGCAAGTTGTGGATGTAATAGCTTAATGCTTTTCCTTTGTTAGCCATATGATCCGTAAATAATTGTTTTGCATTGATGAAGCCAAGGATTTTATCCTTATCTCCTTCTTCCGCTACTGGGTAACGTGTGAACTGATACTCTTCAACGAGACGAATGATGTCCTCCATCGATGCATCGTTCGAGATCGTGATTAAGTCCGTCCGCGGTAACATGATATCTTTCGCGATCCGCTCATCGAACGAGAAGATGTTCTGCATGTAGGAAAGCTCAGTCTGGTTGATTTCTCCACTCTTATAACTCTGTGTCATGATGATTTTAATCTCTTCTTCAGAATGGACTTCTTCGTGTCCCGCTGGCTCGACGCCAAACAACCGAAGAATGATTCGTGCTGAACCGTTCAATGTCCAGATGAAAGGTTTCATGATTTTACCGAACCAATATAGTGGTGGCGCGAGTAACATCGTGATCGCTTCCGTTTTTTGAATCGCTAAAGATTTTGGAGCAAGTTCTCCAAGCACGACATGAAGAAACGTTACAATCGAGAATGCAAGAACGAACGAAATGATCGTCGAGACGGAGTTCGGAATGTCAATCTCTTCGAACAACATACCGAGAATCGCACCTACCGTTGATTCTCCTAACCACCCGAGACCAAGCGCTGTCACGGTAATTCCAAGTTGACAGGCCGATAAATAATAATCCAAATTCTCAAGTAGCCTCTTCGCCACTTTCGCAGTCTTGCTTCCTTCTGTAATCAACTGATCGATTCGAGACATTCGCATTTTGACGACCGAAAATTCGGCAGCTACAAAAAAAGCGGTTAAGACGATGAGTAGTGCAATGACGAGTAGCCGAATGATGATCGTCGTCGTGTCGAATGTCTCCATTGAGTGTGTACTGTCCAATCGTTTCCCCGAAGAAAGGGGATTCACCTCCATTAATATAAAGCCAGATGCCGAGGCATCTGGTGGTTTACAGCAAAAAGAAGCTTCAGACTTTCAAAGCTTCCCTACTTTTTCATATTCATACTATAACGGAACTTTCATAAAATGTGTACTTGAAGACATCATTTCAGACCGTCAGACGACATAGAGAATAAAGATTACGATCATGAGTAACATCGCGATTCCCTTTAACAAGGCACTTGATAAGATACCAAGGACTGTTCCGATCCCAACTGAAACCGAGGTTTGCCACGTCTTTTTACTAATGATTTTTTCCGTCAAGATGGCAAAGACAAACGGGAAAATTAATAATCCGATACCCGGCAAAATAAATGGTCCCGCAATCAATCCGACTGTCGTTGCAATCTTAGCCGCTTGTGAGCCTCCCCGTCGATCGACGGTGTAGGCGCTAACGAGATAATCGAGTGTAAATAAGAGAATGATGAAAATCGCTTGAATCACCCAAAAACTAATCGATAGTTCAGAGAACCCAAATCCGAATCCATAAATCAAAAAACCAACTACTAAAATCGGCGCACTTGGGATGATCGGATACACGAGACCTGCAAAAGCGACTAGAAAACAGACGACGATCAGACTCCATAACAAGATTGTCACTTTCTATTCCTCCCTTCTTTTGATTCTCTTGCCCTTTTTACGTCGAAGGGGAGACAAAAGTTTCATTCAACGCCCGATGGATTTGATTTTGTAAAAAATCACGATCCCAGTCGTTCATTGTTTCAAAACGTACTTCCGAACAGATGTATGGAATGAACCGTTGAATCGTTTCATAGTGAGCTGGTAAGGCTTGCCGCTTCATCGTTCCAAGCGACTCAAGCATCGTCGCGAGAACTGAAATATCTTCTGCTCCGTAATGTCGTAGTTGATAAAACGTCGTGTATAACAATTGTTGGTAAGTTTCCCTGACGACGATGTGTTGCTGGTCCTTTCCAACAACTAGCACACCATCTGGTATTACGGCATACTGTCGCATTAAGTCACCAATAATCCGGACCGCATGTCTCGCTGTATTCGGATCATTGATTCCTGGAGAAATCGCACGTAAAGCAACTTCACTTAATTTTTCAAGAACAAATGCAAAATCCTGTTCTGAAGATTTCGTCGGTCCAATCAAGATACTTTCATTGATATCCCGGCAAGTTGCCCGTCCGATGGCTTCTCCCTCTGTTACGAATGAGCCGACCGTTCGATCAATATACACGCGGTCTTTCTGATCAAAAACATCATAATCGACTGCTTGAATATATCCGGTTCGAGTTGCCTGAATAAGATGTGGATAATTTGTCGTCATCTTTCTTTCAGTAATCTTTTGTTCTCCTGATCCTAGATGTTCGACTTGTCGTTTCAATAATTCGTTCCCTTCTTCGTGTAATCGATCGAGTAATGTCGTCACGCGAATCGACTGACTGACGATATGAATGAATGCGACGAATGCCACGATCGATATCAACACGACGAGAACGGCTACTGTCGAAGCGACGACGCTCGTCTTCAACGCCGGACGAAGAAAAAAGAGCATCGTCATCGAGTAACTGACCGCTCCAATGAATATGCCGAAAATGTGTTGCACTTGCCGATTCTCGATGAAGTTAGGCAATGTCCGTGGTGAGAATTGTGATGAATAGGTCGTCAATACGACAAGAATGGTTGAGAATGTGAACGTCATCATGGCGAGCAGTCCGGTAAAGACAGAACTATGGATTGTCTGCGCTAAGCCAAGCGTCGTTTGCCAGTCTTTTGGAAACCAGTTTGATATATACACATCTAACCACGTCACGATTCCCGTCAAACCAATCCCAATGAGACCATATAACAATGGCCACCACCAATTGATTTCTCGAGACAGGACTTTCAGCTTCTTCAAAATAAAATTCCTCCTTTTTATAGCACTATATTGATTGAATTCCTGATTTAGAGCGCTTTAAAACCCATCTGACTGACTGACTTTGAGCAATATGTTTGGTCGAAGTGCACGGATGTGTTTTACTTCTTTTCATAACGTGAATAACTTAATTGTTATGAAAACGAATGGGAGATGAAATGATATGGCTCAACAAAACGAAGCAACATTGCATACAGATTTCACGAAGATTTACATTGATGGTCAGTGGCGCACAGGCGCAAGTGACAGCAACATGACGAACACGAATCCTTTCACAGGTGAAGAGCTCTTTACAATCTCTGCAGCGAATCAACAAGATTTAGATGACGCTTATGAAGCGGCTCAAGTCGCTCAAAAAGACTGGGCGAAAGTTCCTGCCTTAAAACGTCAAGGTCTCATCGAAAACTTCTTGAAAGTCTTGTACGAAGAGAAAGAAACGATCATCGAATGGTTGATCAAAGAGTCCGGAAGTACACGCATCAAAGCAGAAGGTGAATTCCTTGCTTCTGTCTTGATCGTCAAGGAAGCTGCGACATTCCCACTTCGGATGCACGGTGAAATTCGTCCATCGGTCGTACCAGGCAAAGAAAACCGGATTTACCGTAAAGCACTTGGTGTCATCGGTGTCATCAGTCCATGGAACTTCCCGTTCCACTTAGCTGTACGGTCGATCGCTACTGCCATTGCCATCGGGAACGCAGTCGTTGTTAAACCGGCTACGGACACACCTGTTTCAGGTGGATTGATTTTTGCTAGTCTATTTGAAAAAGCTGGATTGCCAAAAGGTGTCTTGAATGTCATCGTCGGTCGCGGTTCAGAAATCGGTGATGCTATCGTCGAACATCCTGTACCACGCTTGATTTCATTCACAGGATCCACTGAAGTTGGTCGTCATATCGGTGAACTTGCTGGTAAACACCTGAAGAAAACAGCGCTTGAACTTGGCGGAAACAACGTCTTCGTCGTACTTGATGATGCTGATCTCGATCGTGCGGTCGAATCTGCTGTCTACAGCAAGTTCTATCACCAAGGTCAAATTTGTATGTCGACGAACCGAATTCTCGTCGCTTCTTCGATTCATGATGAATTCGTCGAGAAATACGTCGCTCGTGTAAAAGAGCTACAATACGGTGATCCATCACATGATCGGACACAAGTCGGACCACTCATCAACCAATCACAAGTTGAACGGATTCTTGAAGATCTCGAGAAAACAAAAGCTGCGGGTGCAACCGTTCGTGTCGGTGGCGAAGCAAAAGATAACGTCATCGCACCTACTGTCGTCACTGGTGTTACGAATGATATGCCACTCGCTAAAAATGAAATCTTCGGACCGGTCGCTGTCATCATCCCGTTCGATACGGATGAAGAGGCACTTGAAATCGCGAACTCGCTTCCGTACGGATTGAGCGGCGCTGTCCATGGTTCTTCTATTGAACGCGCGACTGCCTTTGCGCTTGAAGTCGAGACAGGTATGATTCATATCAACGATCAATCGGTCAACGATGAGCCACATATGCCATTTGGTGGTGAAAAAGATTCAGGGCTCGGTCGCTTTAACGGCGAGTGGGTACTTGAAGAATTCTCGACTGTCCAATGGTTATCTGTCATGCACGATCGTCGTCAATACAAACCATTCTTTGAGTAATATAAGAGTAGGGTTTTTCCCTACTCTACATAATTTTGTGAAGGAGTGATTTCACATGCCGTTATTACGATTCGACGTCATTGAAGGACGTTCAGAAGAAGAGTTAAAAACGTTACTCGATACCGCACACGATGCGATGGTCGAAGCATTTGATGTGCCGGAGCGCGATCGTTATCAAATCGTGCATACGCATAAAGCACATGAGATGGTCATTCAAGATACAGGACTCGGATTTGAACGGAGTAAAGATATCGTTCTTATTAGTGTGACGAGTAAAACGCGGACGGAAGAGAAAAAACAACGTCTCTACCAATTACTCGCCGAACGCTTACAAGCAAACTGCGGACTCGCACCGACTGATTTGATGGTGTCGATCGTCGAAAATGATGCAGCCGACTGGAGCTTCGGTCTTGGCGAAGCACAGTTTTTAACGGGTAAACTATGATCGTCTGTAAGTAGAACAAAAGGGAAGTATGTTATCGGTAATTTCCGGTAACATACTTCCCTTTATTTGTTCTTACTTCATTAAACAAGAGAGAATCTTCACATGACTTACTCCTTCGTTTCTTCCGTCTTCTCCCGTGGATTTTCCCGTTGCAGCGGTGCTTTCCAACTAAATTGATCGGGTTCTGGAACGAAGTCAAGGCCTCCTGGATGGAACGGTTGGCACCGTAACAATCGACGCGTCGTCAAATAACTACCTTTTACCGCACCATGACGTTCAATCGCCTCCATCCCGTAATGGGAGCATGTTGGATAGAATCGACATGTAGCTGGTTTCATGGGAGAGATGACTTTTTGATAAAAACGAATTCCTCCCATTAAGACACGCTTCATACTGTCCCTTCTTTCGTCTTTTTTTCTAGTGTAACGCATCTGTCCATCATTTTCAGATGTTCTGCCTTATACTAAAAGCAGATTTAAAAGAAGGATGTGCTGAGATGAAGGCATTAACTTTCCACGAATTCGGAGGTTCTGATGTATTACGCTTCGAAGACGTACCAACGCCAACAATCATTGAACAGGAAGTTCTGATTGAAATGAAAGCGATCGGTCTGAATTTTGCAGACATCTATCGCCGAAAAGGAAACTATCATTTAGAAGGACAGCCTCCCTATATTTTAGGGTATGAAGGTGCAGGAGTCGTCACCGCAATCGGTGCTGCTGTTTCAACGTTCCACGTAGGTCAACGAGTTGCTTTTGCGGACGTTCCGCTTGCGAACGCGGAGTACGTCGCAGCACCCGTCGATAAATTGATTCCGCTTCCTGATGGTATCTCATACGAAACAGCAGCTTCTGTCTTATTACAAGGGTTAACAGCGCATTATTTAACTCGAGATAGCTATCATGTCCAACCGGGAGATGTCGTCTTAGTGCATGCAGCTGCCGGTGGCGTTGGTCAGTTGTTGACACAGCTCATTCGTTTACTTGGCGCAACTCCGATTGGATTGACGTCTTCTCCTGAGAAAGCACAGATCGCTAAAACTGCGGGCTGTGAATCTGTCTATTTATATTCTGAGAACTGGGTCGAGCACGTGCTCGCGCAAACTTCTGGTAAAGGAGTTGATGTGGTCTACGAATCCATTGGTTCTACCTTAATGGATAGTTTCCATGTGACAAAAGTCCATGGAACGGTTGTCTTCTATGGTATGGCAGGCGGCGATCCCGTATCTGTCGATCCTCGCTTTTTGATGGATACGTCCAAAACATTGACGGGTGGTGACCTTTGGAACGTATTAACATCTTCTGAAGAACGAATCCGTAGATCTGGTGAATTATTTGATTGGATTCTATCCAATCATCTCACCCTGTCTTCTCCTACAACATTCAGATTATCTGATGGCAAAGCAGCACATGACTTTTTAGAAAGTCGACGCAGTACAGGAAAACTACTTTTGCTTCCTTAACTCGTTTTTCCAAGACGGCTCCCTGCGAGTCGTCTTTTTTATGTGAAATTAGAATTATCGATTGATTTTTTTTAATGAAGAGAGTAAAGTAAATCTCATCAAAACCTAAAACCCAAATAAGTTTTGAGTTTTAGAAAGGGGATTTGTATTTATGTTTCGCTCAGAATGGAAGAAATTGAAGAGTCCGATGATGATTGTTGTCATTCTCGCCCTCATCCTCGTACCGTTTCTCTACAACTCCATCTTCTTATCTGCATTCTGGGACCCATACGGTCAAACAGAAGATATCAAGGTCGCTATCGTCAACGAAGACAAGGCGACGAAGTTTAAAGGAGAGAAAGTCGACATCGGGGATCAATTCGTCGACAAACTCAAAAAAAATGATGATTTTGATTGGCAGTTCTTATCTAAGGACAAAGCCGAAAAAGAATTACGTGACGGCAAAATCTATATGACGGTCGTCATCCCGAAGAACTTCTCTAAAAATGCAACGACACTACTCGATGATCATCCGAAGAAGATTGAGTTGGAGTATTACTTGAATCCAGCCAAAAACTACTCGGGCACACAAATTTCGAGTACGGCTGCAAAACAATTAAACGAAAAGATCCGAAAATCCGTGACGAAACAATACAGTAGTGCGATCTTCGGTGCGTTAAAGAAAATCGCAAACGGTATGGAAAAGGCATCGGACGGTTCTTCTAAACTAGAAGATGGCAACCATAAAACAGCGGATGGTGCCAAAACACTAGCAACGAATCTTGGAAAACTTGCGGATGGAAGTCTGACACTGTCCGAAAAACTTGGCGAAGCCAATCAAGGTTCGAAAAAACTCAGTGACGGCGTCACGACACTCGACGAAAAGACTGCCCTCTTCGCCCAAAAAACGGGTGAGTTGTCTTCTGGGTTGAACACGCTAGACGAAAATGGTGGCAAATTACAAGCCGGTGCTGCACAACTAGAAGACGGAGCAACGAAACTCAGCGGTGGCTCGACACAAGTCCGTCAAGGGGCAGAACAACTGGCTGCAGGTACGGCTCAGCTTAATGAAAAAATCCCTCAATTGACGGATGGATTAAATCAATTGGATGAAAAAGCACAAGCTGCCAACGCCTTTTTAACGCAACTTAATCAAGATGCTGAAAAAGCGAAACAAGATTTACGAGCACGTCGTGAAGCCCTTGAAGCAAACGTTGCGCAACTAAAAGAAGTCATTTCTGCTTCTGAACAGTTATCGGATGAAGAAAAACAAACGTTACTCGGTTCTATCGGTTCATTAGAAGAAAACATCCAAAATCTCGCCGCCCAAGAAGGCGCGATTGATCAGAGTCTTGCTCAAGCAACGGACGCGACGAAAAAAATTGGTCAACTGGCTGCAGGTGGTCAACAAGTCGAATCAGCTGTATCACAACTGAACGCAGGTCAAGTGAAACTCGTCGACGGTGCGAAACAAGTCGAGTCTGGTGCACAACAATTAGCAAGTGGTCAACAAACATTCAATGAAAAACTCGGTCAATATACTGCAGGTGTGCATAAAGCCGCAACAGGTGGCGCACAACTGGCTGACGGGGCTAATCAGCTTTCAGATGGCACACATCAACTCCAAACAGGTGCTAGCGCGTTAAATAACGGGTTAGGACAGTTGGCTTCTGGTTCAACTACGATTACGGACGGAATCGGCAAAACGACCGATGGGGCTTCGAAAATCGCGGATGCCAACACAAAACTTGAAGATGGTGCTAAAACATTGAAGGATGAGCTCAGCAAAGGGGCTAAGGATGCAACCGTCAAGCCGACGAAAGAGCGGGATAATATGCTCGCAGAACCCGTCGTCTTAAAAGAACATGACTATTCGACGGTCAACAACTACGGTTCTGGTTTATCAGCTTATATCCTTAGTATTGCCTTATTCGCAGGTGCCTTGATGTTCTCGTCTGTCTATCAGATTCGTCCAGAACATGGTGAAAGTCTGACATGGCGCTTCCTTGTCGGTAAATTATCACTCATCTTACCGATTGGAGCCTTACAAGGTGTCGCAGCGGCTACAGCCATCGTTTATGTCCTGGATGCTGATGTCGCGAGTGTTCCTGCGCTCTATGGATTCGCTGCCTTAACAGGTATGACGTTCATTACGATTCTGTTCACGCTCGCGATGCTACTCGGTCGCGTCGGACAGTTCCTTGCCTTCCTACTACTTCTGCTTCAAATCGGCGGTAGTGGTGGTACGTTCCCAGTCGAGATGACGCCAAGCTTCTTCCAAGCCATCCATACGTTCTTACCAATGACGTATTCAGTCGGCGGATTCCGTGAAGCTCTTGGACTTGGTGTGACAGACGCCCTCATCTCAAACAGTCAAGTCCTTGCGACCATCTTAGTCGTCGCGTTGATCATCAGCTTCGTTGGAGGGCTCGGAGCCAAGCGAATTTTACTCTCAACGAAAGTGAGACGAAAACAACATGACACAGTCTGATAAAGAAACATTGATACTGGACTCAGCGATGGCTTGTTTTTCTGAACTTGGTTATAAAGGTACGACGATTGAGCGTGTCGCCCGACGCGCTCATGTCGGGAAACCGACCGTCTATCAATTGTTCGAAAGTAAACTCAACCTGTTCGAATCACTCGTAACACGTGTGCTGCAAGAGATGAAAGAAGAAGCAGAACGCGCTTACGTCGAACATGCGACGGTAGAAGAAAATAAGCAAGCAATGATCGACGCTATCGTCTATCATCAGCAACAACATTTGTTCATTCTTCAAATCATCGAAGAAACACGTAATCTCAAATTACAAGAAATGCAAGAACTACGGACACGGATCGAACGGCATGTCGTCGAATATCTTAAAACGCTACTCGAGACTCGCCTTGGACAAGATGATCGTGACGTACCAGTCGATGTCACCGCCTTTCTGATTTTCCGGACGTACATTGCGTTAATTGCCGAATGGCCATTGATTGCTCGACCGTTAGAATTAGATACGATTCGTCGTGCCATGCTACGCATTTTATGAATCAAAAAACCGCCGATCAGCTGATTGGCGGTTTTTCATATTCTCGATTTTTTTCTAAATTCCGTGCCGTTTGACTAGAAGCAACTGTTTTTTCATCCTTCAGTGTGCCAAACAACCAATCCCCTACCGGATTCGATACACCAAACCAATAGTGTTCATTTTTGAAATGATGTAATAGATGCGTCTTTTTCATCCATTTTCCAAAGCGTGTTCTCGGTTTCAGCGGAACGTGTGCCACGTAATGTTTCCATTCATACACAAGCAACATGACGATCAATCCACTCGCGGCTGCAGCTGTCGAGACGACAGATTGTGTCAGAAGATAGGTCAGAGCCGCAAAGAAACCAAGGTTCGGCAAGGAATACCAGACAGGTAAAAACAACAGATGCAGTTCATTCGGATGCGCATGATGATCGTAATGAAGTCGTTTCAACAATTTTCGTCCAAGCGCATTTTTAGGTGGTGGTAAATGGAACAAAAAACGATGCGTCAAGTATTCACTGAAACTAAAGACGATCAGTCCAAGACAAAAGAACAGTAAAATCGACCAATGAAACGGCTGAGCAAGGACATAACTACTGACCGCAATCAGTATTACGAGCATGATCAAAATATCCGGAAATAGAAAAAAACGGCGATAGATGTCTGACATAGATGCCCTCTCCTTTCTTTTTTCGTTACAGCGTCTAATCATACGTTCATTGATTCGTCATGTTTTTTTACTTCAAGTCGTGTAATCATTCTCACTCTTTCCCTTATACTAAATAGGGAATGGAGTGATGATCGCTTTGAGTTTATCGACCGGAATCATCTTCGTGTTACTCGCCTATACACTCATGTCGCTCTACGACATGTGGCAGGTATATCGGACAACTAGCAAGCTTTGGATGTTTGTATTATTTCTTGCAACATTAATCAGTCTCATCGTTGCCTTTTTTGTGGCCCCTGTCCTTGCGCTATTCTTTTACTGGTCACGCCATCCATTGAAACGAAACATCGGTATCGTGTTACTGATTGTCGTGTGCCTCATCTCAATTATGACGAAGCTATCTGCTTAATCGACTTCCTTCATGAACTACTCATGAAGGTTTTTTCATGTCCTACTACCGAAGAAGAGACGGCGCATCAATTCACGTTCCGGCATCTCCGTCGTATTGAGGACGTCTAAAAATGGTCGATCATCATATGAAAGCTTCAGGATTTCTGAATAGACTTGGTCCTTCTCCCAATCGATAATTGCTACTGGGGCGATGGCTGTCTTCTGACATCCAAGTGCAC
The DNA here is from genome assembly GCF_018618915.1 of Exiguobacterium sp. s91. NCBI lineage: Bacteria > Bacillati > Bacillota > Bacilli > Caryophanales > Exiguobacterium > Exiguobacterium sp. s91. Next base: position 136,840 of record NZ_JACSMZ010000004.1, read on the forward strand.
CTGGATTAATAAAGAGTGTTTGTCCTGTCTCGACTTGTTGCGCTGGATGATGGTGACCGAAACCAATGATCCGCGCCTCACTTCCAGCAAACAGGACAGATAAGTTTTCTTTCGTTCCATCCACCGCTTGCTTTAACGGCTCTTCACCAATCTTCTTCGTCTGGTCGGCATAAGCATAGTGCGTCAGGTGCATCGTTTGTTCCTGATGCATGATATTTAAGACACGCGGTAAACGTTCCAAATACTTTTGATTTTCTTGCGTCAACGTATCCGCGATCCATTGATGGTGCTCTTTCGCATGGCGGTAACTATCGGGATATGTCTCCCCATGGATTAAAGCAAGGACACATTCATCATGATTCCCAGAAATCGTTTGAATATCAGGTCGTTGCTTCAATAGATCAATGACTTCATTATGCTCTGGTCCAATGCCGACAAGATCACCGAGACAATAGACGGCATCGATATCTGATTGTTGATCAAGATAGGACAATACCGCACGTAATGCTGATGCATTGCCATGAATATCTGTAAAAAGCATCACTTTCATGTAAACGCCTCCATTGTTGGTACATTAGGATTTCCCGATGATACCGTGAATTCCTGTCAGATTTCAGGAAAAAATAAATTGTCAGAAAATATTGATTATTAATCAAGAGCGTGTTAGGCTTAGAAAAATTCACAGAGAGGGGCACGATCGAATGATTCCGACGCAACAGCCATTTAACCAAGCCGGCCGACTGATTATTCTATGCATGAGGGACTGAAAACTTTTCCGATGATGAAACGGAAATGATTTTTGGGCCCTTCTTTCGATGCATCGAATGAGGCGCCCGCACAGAATGAGTGGCGCCTATCCCAAAAACGGATAGGCTTTTTTCATGGCAAAAAATAGAGATAGATAGAGAGGATGACAACGTTGAAAGAATATGCGATGGATCGAATGGTAAAAGTATCAGCTGGAATGGCAAATGCCGTTCTTGTAACACTCGGTGTCGGACTCCTGATTGAGACGCTCGGAAATCTTCTACATATCCAAATGCTACTGACGATTGGTGGTGTCGCAAAAGTACTACTCGCCCCTGCGCTTGGTGCCGGTATTGCCTTTCAGCTCGGAGGAAACACACTTGTCCTGTTCAGCGCGATGATCGCAGCGACGATTGGTGGTGCCGCTCTTCAATCGACTGCTTCTGGACTCGTTCTTGTACCCGGTCAGCCAATCAGTGCGTTACTCGCAGCTGCTGTCGCTGTATACGTCGGAAAACGCATGACTGGAAAAACGAAATTTGACATGATGGTGATCCCGATGAGTGCTGTCCTTGCTGGTGGCGTGACTGGAATCGGTGCTGCTGCCGTCACGACACCACTCCTTACAAAATTCAGTGCCATGATCACGGCTTCAGTCGAGTCTTCTCCTATTGCTACATCTCTTGTCATTGCACTCATCTTTAGTGTCTTATTGATGTCTCCTGCTTCGTCCGCTGCACTCGCTATCGCTTTGCAACTTGATCCTGTAGCAAGTGCCGCTGCACTGATTGGCTGTTCCGCTCAATTCGTCGGCTTTACGTTGATGGCATACCGTCAGACGGATCCAGGTGGTTTGATTGCTTCATTCTTTGTAACACCTAAAGTACAATTCCCGAATATCGTTAAAAATCCACGTCTTGTCGTTGCACCGTTTCTCGCAGCGATGATTTCAGCTCCTGTCGCGACGCTTCTACTCTCTTTGAAAGTACCGTACGAACTCGCAGGACTTGGATTAAATTCGATGATTGCCCCACTCAATATCTTCGTCAACCAAGGTCCTCAGGCGTTCCTCGTTTTCTTCTTGACTGGTGTCGTTCTACCTGGTGTCTTGACGCTCGTCTTCTATCGATTGACGACTGTCGCAGGGTGGACGAAGCGTGGCGATCTTCATCTCGAAATTCAATAAAACAATTTACCTCCCTTCCAACTATTCCTGATTGATTTCGGGAATAGTTTTTTTAACGCAAAAAAAATCGCCCCTTCGAAAAGGAACGATTTCGGTATGATTCTGACTGGGCTCGAACCAGCGACCTCTACCCTGTCAAGGTAGCGCTCTCCCAGCTGAGCTACAGAATCATGCTGTGTTGTTACTGGGTATGTTTTTATTATAGCAGCATATCGAAAAGTGTAAAGCCTTTTTCATAAAAAAATTATCTTTTTTCAAAAAGATCTTTTTAAATAAAAACAGTTTTAAAGTTGCGGGTTCTATGAGTGTCCTCTACTATGTAAATAAGCACATATAAAAAGAAAGGAGCGTTCATATGAACTTTTTAACCCGATTTAGTTTGAAGAACTCGGTTGCTGTCTTCATCATTGCAATCCTATTGATTTTAGGAGGCGTGTATTCCTTCTCACAATTAAAAGTCGACCAGTTCCCGGAAATCGAGTTTCCTCAGATTTCAATCGAAGCGGTTTACCCTGGTGCATCACCTGACGATGTCGATAAACAAGTCGTCTCAAAGCTTGAAACTTCTCTAAAAGGAATTGAAGGGGCTACCAAGCTAACAAGTTCTTCTTATGAAAGTATCGGTATCTTAAACATCGAATTCCCGTTCGATACTGATATGGATAAGGTCGAACAACAAATCGATGCTGCCATCCAAGATGCGAATCTACCGGAGGAAGCAACGACGAAATTGAATCGTTTGTCATTTGGTTCATTCCCGATCTATAACATCTCTTTCTTTAGCAAGGATGGTAAAGACATCGAAAAAATCCTAAAGGAAGATATCGAACCTGAACTTAATAAGATTCCAGGAATCAACAGCGTTTCGGTTGGTGGCTATAAGGATGATCTCGTTCAAATCACCGTCGATAAGGAGAAAGCGACGGAAGCGGGTCTCTCGCTCTCGAGCATCAAGGAACAAATCAATGGAAAGTATGTCTCGTTCCCATCTGGTCAGCTATCAGAAAACGATTCGAAAATTCCGATTCGCGTTGAGGAAAAACTAGAAAATCTAGATAAACTCAAAAATCTACAATTGACACCTGCTGCAGGTGCGACTAGTTCATCAAGTAACGGTCAAACAGGTGGTTCATCTGCTGGCGGTCCACCACAAGGTGCAACGCAAGGTCCACCAAGTACAACAGGTGGAGCAACTGCAGATCAGGCGTCTGAACCTGCAGAACCGATTCGCCTAGAGGATATCGCAAAAATCGAAGCCGTCTCACAACAAAGTGAAAAAACGCGTTACGATTTAAAAGATTCCTTATCGATGGCAATCACGAAAAAACAAGATGCCAATACAGTCGAAATCGCAGATGAAGTCACGAAGATTCTCAATAAATATGACGACCAAGTCGACTATACGATTGGGATTGATTCAGCGAAGGATATCGAGGAGTCCGTTGCGACACTCGTCAAAGAAGGATTACTTGGTGCCCTCTTCGCATCACTCGCTGTTCTGTTATTCTTGCGGAATATCCGCGCGACGATCATCGCCATCGTCTCGATTCCATTATCATTACTCATCGCCGCTATCTTCTTGAACTGGCAAGATATCTCCCTGAACATCATGACACTTGGTGGGATGGCTGTTGCAGTCGGTCGTGTTGTCGATGATAGTATCGTTGTCATCGAGAACATCTTCCGGCGCGTCCGAAAATCCGAATCCGGTATGACGGATGAGATCATCGAACAATCGACAAAAGAGATTCTAAAAGCAATCACGTCATCTACGCTGACGACCGTCGTCGTCTTCCTACCGATTGGATTTGTCGGTGGTATTACTGGTAAGTTCTTCTTACCGTTCGCTTTGACGATTATTTTCTCATTACTTGCTTCACTACTCGTTGCGATCACGATCGTACCGATTCTCGCGAAGTTTGCATTCAAGAAGGTACCAGCGGAAGAAAAAGAAGGCGCTCTCCAACGTTGGTATGGCAAGCTGATTGAAAAATCACTCTCGCACAAGGCGATCATCTTGGTCGTATCGTTCATCCTTCTCGGTGGTTCCCTTGCGATCGTACCGCGTCTCGGCTTTACGTTCATTCCGAACGAAGCATCGAAGACCTTGACGGCATCGCTTGAACTTCCGGCTGCCACATCACTTGAAAAAACAAGTGACGTCTCGTTTGAGATGGAAAAAATGTTTGATAAAGAAAAAGCCATTGCTGACGTGACGACTTCTGTCGGAGCGCGTGACTTCACGACAGGCTTACGTCTCGATAATAAAGCAAGTTACTTCTTGAATCTAAAAGACGGTGTAAACGTCGAGAAAACGATCAAGTCACTTGAAACACAGATGGAAGACATCGCTCAAGATGAAAACGTCGATGTCAAAATCAGTGTGGCTGAACTATCAACAGGTGGTCCTCCGTCGAATAACAACGTCGATGTCGACTTGTTCTCGAACGACCTCGAAGCCCTTCAAGAGGCGGCAAAACTCGTCGAGGATAACATGTCGAAAAATAATGATTTGAAATATATCACGAACAACTTCAGCGAAAAACAAAAGCAGTATCTCGTAGAAATCGATCCTGAGAAAGCAAGTGATCGCGGACTATCTGGTTTCCAGATTCTCGGTACCGTTAACGATCAAACGAAGCCAGTTACGGTCGGAACGCTCAATCTCGACAATAAGGATCAAGACGTACAATTATCTTATGAAGAAGGACTCGTCTCGAAAGAAGATCTCGAAGACGTCCAACTCTTCTCAGCAAACGGTCCTGTCGCATTGAAAGATGTCGCGAACGTCAATGAAGTCGAGACTTTCACATCGATTCAGAAACTCGACGGAAAAGTATATGCTCGCGTATCTGGACAAGTCAAAGGAGACGACGTTCAAAACGTATCGAATGCCGTAAAAGCTGACGTCGAAAAAATCGATTTACCAGACGGTGTCTCATTGACAAGTGGTGGCGGAAATGACGATACGGTTGAAATCTTCCAATCACTTGGAATTGCGATCGTCGTTGCAATCGGACTTGTTTACCTGACAATGTTGATTACGTTCGGAAAAGCTCGGATTCCATTCATCATCTTGTCTTCTCTGATCTTTGTTCCGATCGGTTCACTCGTCACGCTCTTCCTTGCGAATGAACCATTGTCTGTCAGTGTCATGATCGGCTTCCTGATGTTGATCGGAATCGTCACCACGAACGCAATCGTTCTCGTAGACCGCATCGGTCAAAACGTCGGACGTGGTATGCCGATTCGCGAATCATTGATTGAAGCTGGTAAAACGCGATTACGCCCAATCCTGATGACCGCATTTGCAACAATCATGGCATTGGTACCACTCGCATTAACCACTTCTTCAGGAACATTGATCTCAAAAGGTCTTGCCTTGACGGTCATCGGTGGATTAACGACCTCTACGTTGTTGACACTTATCATCGTTCCTGTCGTCTATGAATTGTTCTTCTTCAAAAAAGCAAAAAAAGAACGTACGACTAAGTAAATGCACATGAAAGAAGCCTATCGCTTGGATCGCGATAGGCTTCTTTTCATTCTATCAGGCTTACGACTCTAACTGTTCATCCGTTCGTTCCAACGTACCATCATGTTGCGCCACTAATCCGTCGAGGACGGATGGTTCAAACTCTTCACCGATCGCGATGATTCCTGTTTGCCCAGGCGGAATGACGCCGAGTGTTCGTTTGAATGTTTCTTGGATTTCTTGATTTTCCTTCATGTCTTTCGATCCACCAATCAGCATACCCGTCATCGAACCAAGCAAGATGCCAAACGGTCCACCTAAGATACCAACGGCCATTCCGATCAATGAACCTTTGACGGCACGATTCGATCCACTTAGGTCTACAGCATCTTCAAACGAAAAAGCACCATTCTCATTTCGCTTGATGACGGCAATCTGTTCGAAATCGACTTGACCTCGCGCATGATATTTCTTCAATTCACTGAACACTTGATAGGATGTCGCTTCTTCTTTGAACGTAAACGTCATGATGTGATGTTTCGCATCTTTTTTTGCCATTCGTTCCACCTCTTTCACCTGAGACGAATAACCGACTAAGCCAACATCCTCTATTTACCATGTTTTTAAGGAGTCGAAACCTTTACTGGTTTCCATGGTGCGAGGTGGAAATACTCCTCCATTGTTAATCCACTGACTTTTAGACGAGCGGCAAGCGTTGCTCCGACATACCGATAGTGCCAGCTCTCATACGTATACCCCGTCCAAGATTCTTTACCAGATGGATAGCGGAGATGGAAACCGTAGCGGTGAGCATTCGCAAACAACCATTTTGCCTCTTTTGTTTTGGAAAAGCTAAACGTGGCGTATTTTGTTGAATCAGCGCCTCCGATATCAAACGCAAGACCTGTTTGGTGTTCACTTTTCCCAGGTTCTGCACTATACGTACTCGCCTTCTCATAACCATCCCGCGCAACATATTTATCAAACAACGTTTTTTGATAGGCATAGGAGCGATATGTACTAAACGCAACGAGCGTAATTCCCTCTTTTTTAGCCGCTACACGCATTTTCTCAAACGCTGCTCTTGCTTGTTGATTCTCACCAGGAGCGTACGTCGCGCGGAGCGCTAAGTTCTTATTCGCGATGAGGGTCTTACCGATCCGTTTCCCACCGATTTGTTCATCCGTCAGTAGATACTTCGTACTCGCATAACCAATCTTCGTACCATATTGTACTTTTGACCACGTACCGACTTTTGAAAGTTCCGTCACATAGATTCCCGTCGGAATAACCGCAAGACTCGGTTGATCAATCGATGCTCCTTTACGCAAATGAAGAGATGTCTTTGCTTGCCGATAAGTAGAAGTCGATGCTTCGACTGTTGGTATATACACTGATGTACAGGCCGCTGTTAATGTCAACGTCGTGATGAGTGTCGTGATGTATTTCATGAATCGTATATCTCCTTTAATGCATGTTCTAATCTGCATCCATATTTTAGATTAGAATACCATTCTTTTTTTCAAACAGGGTTCTTTCGGAATGCTTGTCATGAAAATGAAGTATTTCTGAAGTTTTCTAAATGTAGCTTAAGGACGAATTACAATGGGTAAATAACGATGTATGCGTTTTCGAAACATGATTCTGATGTAGAAAGGAGTAGCGTACGTGTCACTTTGGGAATGGATTTTCAGTATTGGTAGCATCTGCTGGATTGGTGAGATGATTCGTTTCCGGAATCGCTCCGAGTCTAAGTCAGGCGCAGCAGAACAAGTGAGTTTTTATTTGATTTTCCTTGTCCTAAGCGGAACGATCGTCTGCGCTTTCCTCTTTGCGAATGAAACCGTTTCTTCTGTCATGCGCATCTTTTCATGCATTTTGTTATGGTGTGGTGTTTCCTTGCGCTTATGGGGAATTCTCCACTTAAAGCAACAGTTCACTCGTCATGTCGTCGTGGCGTCTGGTGATCAGCTCGTCAGTAGCGGTCCTTATCGCTTTTTACGTCACCCGTTATACAGTGGATTGTTGTTGATTACGATGAGCTTCCCCCTGTTCACCGGTCAGTCCGGACTCTTCATTCTCTCTGGACTTCTAATGTTCATTTTCTTGCTCTACCGGATTCGAATCGAGGAAGCGATGTTAACGAAAGGTTTTGGACCTGCCTATACGGTATGGGCTGCGAAACGAAAACGATTGATTCCATTCATCTACTAAAGGAGAAGTGATTCATTTGAAGAAACGCGCAATTGTCATTGGAGCAGGTCTTGCTGGTATGTCTGCCGCCATTCGTTTGGCTGGAGATGGTTATGCAGTCACGATGCTTGAAAAGAATGCAAACGTCGGAGGGAAACTGAATCAACGGAGTGGAAAGGGATTTACTTTCGATACCGGTCCTTCCATCTTAACGATGCCTTGGGTACTCGAACAACTCTTCTCAAGCGTTCATCGTAACTTGGATGATTACTTAGAAATCGAGCGCATTGAACCGCAATGGCGTACATTCTTTGAGGATGGAACAAAAATCGATGTCAAAGGTGACTTACCTGGAATGCTTGAAGAAGTCGAACAAGTCTCGTCACGGGCTGATTTCGTTGAATTGTTCCGGTACTCCAAACAAATGTACGACTTGTGCCTCGACAGTTTTTATAAATACAGTCTCGAAGATTTAAAGGACTTAAAAAAATACCATACGATGTCTGATTTATTAAAGATGGACCCGATGAATACGGTCGCGACCGGAACAAAGAAACATCTCAATGATCCGTATCTCGAACAGCTATTCAACTATATGGTCATGTATGTTGGTTCCAATCCGTATCAGGCACCTGCTGTCTTCAATCAGATGATTTACGTTCAAATGGGACTCGGCATCTATTATGTCAAAGGTGGTATGTACCAAATCGCGCGTGCCATGAAACGGTTGCTTGATGAGCTCCGTGTCACGGTTCATCTCAACTCACCCGTTGAACAAATCGTCCTTGAAAATAAAAAAGCGGTTGGCGTCTTATCAAACGGAACGTTTCATGCAGCCGACATCGTCGTTTCAAACCTTGAGGTCATCCCGACTTACGAACGGATCGTACCGGAGAAAAAAGCCCGGAAACAGGCAAAAAAATTACAAGCGTCGTTTGCCCCTTCCGTTTCAGGTCTTGTCCTACTGCTCGGTGTAAATCGTGAGTATCGCGGGCTAGCGCATCATAATTTCTTTTTCTCGGAAAATCCAGAGCGTGAATTCGCCCAAATGTTCAAAGAAGGTACCCCTCCTGAGGATCCGACGATTTACGTCGGAGTCTCGTCAAAATCCGACGCCTCCCAAGCTCCTGAAGGGAAGGATAACTTATTCGTCTTGACACACGTTCCACCGCTAACACTTCAAAAAGGTGAGGTCGACTGGGATGCGTACCGTGAAGTCGTTCTCGATAAACTGGAGCGGATGGGACTTCATGGACTTCGAGAATCGATCGAGTTTGAATATCGCTTTACCCCAGAAGATTTGAAGGAATTATACGGTCCAAACGGTGGATCGATTTATGGTGTCGCAGCCGACCGGAAGAAAAATGGTGGATTCAAGATTCCATCGAAGAGTGACTTGTACGAAGGACTTTATTTCGTCGGTGGTTCGACACACCCAGGCGGCGGTGTACCGATGGTCACATTGTCCGGTCAACTGACGGCGGACTTGATCCGAAAACATGAAGGTGCTGTTCCTACACCTTAAGATTTCTCCAATTACAAAAGAGACGGAAACTGATTCACGCATCAGTTCCGTCTCTTTTTTACTTTGTATTCGTCAAAAGTGGTACGACGTGAATATCCGCCTTTTCTCCTGATTTCACATCCATTCGACATACGGCTGGCATCGGTAAGGACTTCCAAAATGCGTAATCGAATGTCGGATCAAATGTTTCTAAGAGTAGCACCATGATATTTCCATGTGTTCCAAGAACGACTGTTTCGTCAGGATGCTTCTCCATTAGTCCGTCGATGAATGGTCGAATGCGTTGCGACGCTTCTTTGTTCGTTTCGCCTCCATACGGATTTTCATTCGGATGTTGCCATACATATGTGACCGCTCCTTGAAAATCGTCAAGCTCTCCCGGTGCCAACAATCGCTCTCGTAGTTCCTCTACCTCAATGATTGGTTGTTGACGTGCCTCCGCGAGCGGTGCAATCGTCTCGATTGCCCGTTGATACGGGCTACTGTAGAATCTGTCGATTGGAATCCCTTTAAACGTTTCAAGTAAACGTATCGCATCTGCCTGTCCTGCATCGGAAAGTGACCGCTTCCGTTCATCTGGTGAATATGTCGAGTGTGCGTGCCGTACGAAATAGAGTGTCGTCATGTTTTGATTTTCCCCTTTATTGGTGTGTCCAGCGGTATCCGATTCCGCGAACTGTTTCGAGATGCTGTTCAATCGGAAAACCGCAAACACGTAGTTTTTCTCTTAAATGTCTGATATGCGAGTCGATCGTCCGCTCGTCTACAGACGCTTCCGCTCCCCATAACATCGTCGTTAGTTGATCGCGCGTCCAAACACGTCGTGGAGAATCTAAAAATACACCTAACAACTCAAATTCCGTTTTCGTTAACGAAATCTTTTGTTGGAGGTAACTACAACGATAGCTTTCCCGGTCATAGGATAGACCATCATACTGTTGCTGTAATAAAACTTCCATTCGCCCGATCAGTTCCCCTTCTTGAATCGGTTTTGATATGTAATCATTCGCTCCTACTTCTCGTGTCCGAATGATGTCTTCCCGTTGATTCCGAGCCGTAACCATCAAGATCGGGATGTTAGAGTGTTCTCGAATGAGACGACAACATGTCCAGCCATCCATATCCGGCATCATGACATCTAGTAAAATCAGGTCGAATACGTGCTGACGGCAGAGATCAAGAGCTTGTTGCGCAGAATCCACAAGCTGACACGTGTACCCATACGGCTGAATATACAGTTTGAGCAGTTCAAGCATTCTTGGTTCATCATCTACGATCAGTACATGCGGCATTTTATTTCTCCTTCCACTGCAGTGTCACTTGTGTTCCATGTCCAAGTTGACTCTTGATGTTCAATTCTGCACCATGTGTCTGAGCAATTGCTTCAACGATGGAGAGTCCGATTCCAGTTCCTCCATGTTTTCGAGAACGAGATGCTTCCGTTCGGTAGAGCCGTTTCGTTACATGAGGTAAAGATTCTGCAGCGATCCCTTCTCCTGTATCTTCGATTTGAATGAAAGCCCCTACTGCGTTGACACCATAACGAACGATAATTTTTCCCGACGTCGTATGTCGCCGTGCATTTTCAATGATATTCACGATCATCTGACGGAGCTGCTGAGCGTCACCCATCACTTCTAATCGCTCACCTTCTATCTCGAACGAAACATTTTCTTGTTCGATGTCCAGGCGCATCAATCGTATCACTTGATGAATCAAGTCTTCGACATCGACAGGTTTTCGCTCCATCATAAAAGCATTGGCGTCAATTCGTGCTAGCCAAAACAATTGCTCAATCCATTCATTCATTTGCTGACTTTCTTCTCGAATGATCGTAATGTAGCGTTGTTGTTCATCCGGCGTCAACGTTTGGCGTTCGAGAATATCCGCGTATCCCTTTATATATGTCAATGGTGTTCGTAGTTCATGAGATACGGTTGCTAAAAATTCGGATCGTTCCCGATTCAAAAAATCGAGATCTTGTTTTAATTGCTGAATCGAACGCGCCAATTGTCCCAGTTCATCTTTTCGATCAATCGGCAACTCTCCACCTTCCCCATCCAATAGACGCGCTGTCGCTTTTTCCATCTGAATCAACGGACGAGAAATGAGTCGGGTCGTCCAAATGCTTGCCGCACCTGCTAATAAAAGCGCTAGCAGACCCACTTGGAGAAACTGCTGTTTCAACGGATCAAGTACGTGATCTACGATTGCTTTAGAAGCGAACATGAAGACATGACCACGATGTTCCCCGTCAATGTTGATGGGACTGTCCGTCATTAAAAAGTCACGCATCGTCACGATTTTTCCTTGTTGACGGTAATCAAAATCCGTATGCTCTAACATGCTCTTCATCTCATTCGACAAAGGTCGTGACGCTTCGAGTTGTTTTCCATCTGCATCAGTGATCACCACAGTAAACGATGAATCTGCTTCCATCATGCTGACATGGCGCATCGTCGTTTGGTCATAGGAATCGACAAGGACATCACGGTGTGTATTTCCTCGGTTCAGTAAACCGTCTACTACTTCCTGCGTTCGTGTTTGAGACAACTGATAATACAATGTCCCAAACAACACACTGCCACAAATTAAAAATGCCGCAAGCACGATTCCTCCGACTGAGTATGAAATACGACGCATGACGATTCCTCCTTTTTCTCTCCACTTTTAGTATAGCTAAAAAAAACGCGATCGACGCAGGCAAACGAAACTGTCACCTCATCTGCACACGATTTGCATATACGCTGGGTATAGTAAAGAAGACTAGTGACTTCAGGAGGGTTTTATATGAAAAAATCATTGACATTAACCGCACTTGCTCTTAGTTCTACGCTTTGGCTCGGTGCATGTGGATCCGCCAATAACGATGGAAGTAATAGTGACTCACACGATATGTCTCATGGAGATATGATGCATTCGAGCGACGGAAAGCTACCATCCGGTTTAAAGGAAGCCAGTGATCCGACTTATCCGAAAGGAAGCAACGTCACGTTGACGACGGATCATATGGACGGTATGGACGGAGCTAAAGCAACGATTGCGGGAGCTTACGATACCGTCGTCTATGCGATCAGTTACAAACCGACTACTGGTGGAAAGATGGTGAAAAATCATAAATGGGTCATTCAGGAAGAACTCGATCCCGTTCCAACTAAACCACTGCAAGTTGGTGATGAAACGACTGTCAAAGCGGATCATATGAAAGGTATGGATGGAGCAAAAGCGACGATTGATGAAGTAAAGGAAACGACGGTCTACATGGTGAACTATGAACCGACGGACGGTGGAGAGATGGTGAAAAACCATAAATGGGTCACAGAGGATGAGATAAAGAAATAATAAAAAAAGCCCGCTTTTCCTATAAAGGAAAAGCGGGCTTTCGGTATGATTCTGACTGGGCTCGAACCAGCGACCTCTACCCTGTCAAGGTAGCGCTCTCCCAGCTGAGCTACAGAATCATGTTTGCAGTACGTTATGTACTTGCTAGGACATGTATTAATATATCAAGAAACTAAAAGGCTGACAAGTCTTTTTCCGAAAAAAAAATAAAAAAATTTAAAATGGGGGAATCAACCCCGCTTCCCCCATTTTGAATGACTTACAGGAAGGTTGATACTCGATCAATCGGTAAACGTAGTGCCGGACGTTTTTTCGCATCTTCAACCGCTTTTCCGACAGCAATTAGCATGACCGGTACATACCGTGACTCGGTGATGAACGTTTCCGCAAAACGTTGATGATCAAATCCACCCATTGCGAGTGTTGATAATCCACGCGCTTCTGCCGCAAGCATCAATTGCATCGCAGCAAGGCTCGCATTCGACATAGCCGCGTCGCGTCCATACGCCTCACTTTGATAAGCGCCTTCTACCTGTGCCTTGATCGAATCAAACAGATCCTCTGTCATGCCACCTGCTTCCACTGCTGGCCCGTACACCGGATTGTAGTTTCGATTAGCTTGAACATCACCTAAGATCGCAATGACTGCTGAAGCCGAAGTGATAGCCGGCTGATTGTATGCGATCGGTGCAAGCTGCTGCTTCACTTCTTCCGAATGAAAGACCGTGAAATGCCAGTGTTGCAAATTCCAAGCACTCGGCGCGGCTGTCGTCCATTCTAATAGTTCTTCTACTTCCTGTTTTGAAAGCTTGAACGTTTCGTCGTAATGACGAACGGAACGTCTTTCTGTTAAGACACGCATTGTATCAAGTGTTGCCTGTGTCATGTGTAAATCCCCCTTATCATTATCAGATTACTTAGATATCGTAGCATGTCTCTTTTTCATTGTCCTCTATCAGTACTTCAAATGAATTAACTGTTATAAAACAATAGTTGACATTCGATTTCTGTACTAATACAATAAAATCAAGAAAAAAGATCATTGCGTTTACTTTGAAGGAGGAAAAACACATGGAACAACCCCTTTACCAAGAAGCATCTGCTGCATTCTATCGTGAGCTTCCCGTCAAGACGTGTGCCCATTGCGGAAAAGAGATGGATGAACAATGTGAATCCTATCAAACGGAATGCGATGAGTGTGCTGTAACAGAACACTAATAACACATGAAACAATCACTTACTTAGTGGTTGTTTTTTTATTTCTTTTAAACTCTTTCTAAATAAATCGATATTTTTTAGAAAAATCGATTTTCCGTCATCTTTTTGTCATCTGTTTGTTACAAAAGAAACAGTCAGAATGTTACATTATCTGTATATGATATTTTTTGACAAAAGGAGCGACAGACAACGATGGATCCATTTACCTCAAGCCACGCTAGCGAACTCGGTCCACGACCGCGTACAAAAAAAAGAAAGTTTTTCCCTCGATTTTTCTTACTTCTCACACTTGTTTTTCTCGGAGTTGGGGGATATGTCGCTTATCGATACGTTTTTACTCCTGAACAGCAATCCATTACGACAGGTAAATCCATTACTGAAGTACCTGTCGTCAATATGGAAAAAGCACGCGTGGAAAAATGGAATGGTGTGACGAAAAAAGTCGCTTATTTAACATTCGAGGATGGTCCATCCGCATTAACACCGGACTTACTTCGAACATTGGATCAACTTCAGACTCGTGCCACTTTCTTTTATCTCGGATCACAAGTAGATGCTTTTCCGCAAGAAGTCAAAGCTGCTGCTAAAGCTGGACACTATATCGGATTACACGGGGAAACACACGATTACGATACATTGTACGAAAAAGGAAAGTATGTCTCAGAGATGCAAAGTGTTCAGAAGAAAATCCATGAGTTGACGAAGCTAACACCACATTTGACACGACCACCTTATGGCTCTGATCCCGGCATCACGAAAAAAATGGCATCTGCCATTCATTCAGCAGACTTCCGTGTGTGGGACTGGTCAATCGATTCAATGGACTGGTATTACAAAGATAGTGCAAAAGAAGTAGCAAATACGGTCATTCGGCGAGCAGAGCGTCCGTTTGAAATCATACTCTTACATGAACAACCACAAGCCATCAAGGCACTTCCAGCCATTGTTGCCGGACTTCAGAAAAAAGGCTATCAATTCGCGATTTATGATGAAGATTTCCATATTCCGTACAACTTCGCGCAACACTCGAATTTATAAGGAGTTACTATCCAGATGAAAAAAACATTCGTAGCAGTACTGTTCCTGTCGAGCTTTGGACTCGCTGCCTGTTCCAACGATTCACCAGCCTCTCTTCATGAACAGCTAGAGCAACAAGTGAAAGGTGAAGAGAAGGCATTCACGCTAGCTGATCAACGTGCTCGTAAGGATGAAATTTCAGTTAATACGTACCAAGCCGTTCTTGATGCAGGTGCTGAAGAAATCAAACGCTCTCAAAATGAACGAGAGGAATTAGAAGCCTTAAATGACGAACGGCTTGCTTTATTGAAACAAGAAGAAACGTTACGTAAGGAAACGTACGCTGCACTCGATCTTGAAGAATTGAAGGATGCTGTCAACCAACTTGATGGTAAAGCAAAAACAGAAGGAACTGCCTTAGTGACAATCATCAAGGAACGCCAGCAGACATTTCAAACGTTCTCGAAAACGTATCGACAAGCGATGGACGCTGAAAAGAAAGTGCTTTCACGCTTGACGAAAAAACCGGATTTCGTTAAGATTGATGAGTCAACAGCGGATTTAAATCGTTTAACACGGAAAGCTACCGCGTCATTAAAGAAGTGGAATGCGCTGACCGTTCAGTATAATCAAACGAAAACCCAGCTGTATCGTTTGCTCGACACATCAACTCAATAAATCACACAGGTTGCAACCAAACCCTGTCCAAAAAACCTGGACAAGGCCCTGTTGCAACCTTTTTTGTGTGGTTTTTATTAAAAATGGAGGGAATTTATTCATGCATCGTTCAAAAGCAACCTTATTCGTTCTGATTGGCGCTATCAGTTATGGTGTCCTCTCAACGATCGTCAAACTCGCTTATGCCGCTGGATTTAACTCAGCAGCCGTTTCAGGTAGTCAATTTTTCTTCGGCTGGCTCATGATTTTCGGACTTGCCTTATTTACGAAAAATCTTCGTCTCGATCTCAAGACAGCTGGTCTGCTCATGCTGATCGGTATCTCAAGTGGTACAACCGGTTATCTGTACTATCAAAGTCTTCAGACTGTATCCGCATCCGTTGCGATCATTCTCTTATTCCAATTTACTTGGATCGGTGTCGTCATCGATGCGCTCGCATTCAGACGTTTACCTACTCGCGCGCATTTCCTGTCCGCGATTCTACTGATTGGCGGAGCCATTCTTGCGAGTGCCGCTTACTCGAGTCCACTCGATTTACGTGGAACATTATTCGGTCTTGGAGCAGCTGTCAGCTTCTCAATTTTCTTACTCGCTAGTGGACGCATCGCCAATCATTTACCCGTCATCAAGAAAAGTTTTTATATGATGACAGGTGGTCTTGCTTTCGTCATGACCATGTATCCACCGACGACATTCTTGTCCTCTGCGAACTTCGAAAATGGACTTCTGTTATACGCGATTCCGCTCGGTCTGTTCGCGTTGATTTTACCACCACTCTTATTTGCTGCTGGCGCACCTCATCTTTCCCCAGCAAGCGTTTCTTTACTTGGAGCGGCTGAACTACCGACAGCAGTCATCTGTTCTGTCTTAATTTTAGGAGAACATCTGATGAGTTCCCAATGGATCGGGATCGTCATCATCTTGATCGGAATCTTTTATCCAATCTATCGCTCAAGCAAAACAGCAGCTGTTGCGAACGTACAGCAAAACGACCTTTCCTGAGCTCAGGAAAGGTCGTTTTCTTTACTTCTGTCGTTTCATCGCATCCGCAACGAACTCGACGTCCGTGCCGATGATGATTTGCACGCTAGTCGCCCCCATCTTCATGACACCTTTTGCTCCAGCCGCTTTAATCGCTGCTTCGTCAATGATGCTTGGATCTTTGACTTGAAGACGTAAACGTGTCGCACAGTTGTCAATCGACGTGACATTTTCTGTTCCTTTTAGTCCCGCAAAGATGCGTGCTGCTTGTTGCTCATATTTATCGTCTGAATCTGTCAAAACGACTCCCGTGTCTGTGACGAGCGATTCATCTTCACGACCTGGTGTCTTCAGATCAAATTTCGTGATCATGAAGTAGAACAGGAAGTAATAGACGACCGCGAACGCGAGACCAACCGGGATGAGAAGTAATGGTTTTGTGGCAATCCCGAAGTTTAAGGCGTAATCAATGAAACCAGCCGAGAAGGAGAAGCCATGTAAAATACCGAGTAAGTTAACGATTGCCATCGATAGACCAGTTAAAACCGCATGAATGACATATAAAACAGGTGATAAGAACATGAACGAGAACTCGATTGGTTCCGTGATCCCTGTCAAGAAGGACGTCAGTCCAAGACCAATCATCGCTCCAGCAACTGCTTTTCGATTTTCTTTACGCGCAGCCATAACGATCGCAAAAGCTGCAGCCGGTAAGGCGAACATCATGATTGGGAAGAAGCCTGCTTGATAAATCCCAGCTGTCGGATCTCCAGCGAAGAAGCGCGCGATGTCACCGTTCGCGACCGTACCATCTGCTTTTTCATATGAACCGAAGACGAACCAGAAAATATTATTTAAGACGTGGTGTAAGCCGACAGGAATCAAGAGACGGTTAAAGAATCCAAACAGAGCAGCGCCTCCTGCACCAAGACCAACCATCCATTCACCAGCACCGTTGATGCCTTGCTCGATGAACGGCCAGACATAACCAAAGATGAAAGCAAGTACGAGCATGACCGCTGATGTAATGATTGGAACGAAACGACGACCACCAAAGAATGCTAACCAATCCGGTAACTTAATGTTATAGAACCGATTGTATAGAAGTCCTGCGACGATACCCGCGATGATTCCACCGAATACCGCCATATTAACGGTCGAACCGAGTGTCGCCTGATTCGCGATCGAACCAAGTGTCGCTCCGTCGACCTTGGTCGAGGAATCATTGACGATCGCAGCGATCGCATCATACTTCGCCTGAATCTGTGCGCTGGAATAATCCTTGTTCATCGAGTCGACGCCATTCTTTAAGACGAGATACCCGATGGCCCCGGCAAGACCCGCTGCCCCACTCGCATCGATCGATAGACCAATCGCGACACCAATGGCAAAAATCAGTGGAAGGTTATCAAAAATAGCCCCTCCTGCTGCTACCATCAACGGAATATCAAGCATATCCGCCGAACCTAACCGGAGCACGATCCCCGCAGCCGGTAATACTGCGATTGGTAGCATCAAGGCTTTACCAATTCGTTGTAGAAACTGCAACATACCTTTCACCCTTTCCTGAATAAAACGATAATGACAGAACAATGTAAACGCTTTTACGTTTTTAATTATTCCATATAAATATCTAAATGACTAGACCTTTATACAAATTATTCATTATCTTTTTTTATTGATATAAAAATTCATTATAGCAGACACTAAAAACCGGACTAGAGTCATTCTCCAGTCCGGTTTTTCTATTTAATTTCAACGGTCTTAGCGGCGATTTGTATCTTCAAAATTTTGTTGGACGTTACCGACTGTTTTCTTCGCCTCGCCTTTTACTTGATCTTTTTTACCTTCGCGTTCTGTTGATTTATCACCTGTTGCTTTCCCGAGCGCTTCTTTCGCTTTACCTGCTACTTTATCGACGAGACCATCTGCTTTTTTATTGAGACCACTGTTGTTTGACATAACCATTACCCCCGTTTAAAAGTTTTTTTTGCGATAGTTGTCTGTTCCCTTGTCACTGATTTTCAAACGTTTCCTGAAGAAAAACCAACACTCATCCAAACAAAAACAACAGTGAACATCTCGTCCACTGTTGTTCGATGAATCTATTCATTTACTGGGCGACGGAAACACCTAACACTTGTTCAATCCGTTCGAACGCCCAATCCAATTCTTCTTTTGTAATGACGAGCGGTGGTGCAAATCGAATGACTGTCTCATGTGTTTCTTTACAGAGCAAGCCTTTTTCTTTCAACGCTTCGCAATATGGTCGCGCTGCTTCTGTCAACTCAACACCAATGAATAATCCACGACCACGTACTTCTTTGATCATCGGGTTGTTGATTTGTTTTAATTTTTCCATGAAATACGTACCGAGTTCGAGTGAACGTTCCGGTAACTTTTCGTCTTCTAATACTTCAAGTGAAGCAATCGAGACGGCACAAGCGAGCGGATTGCCACCAAACGTCGAGCCGTGTGAACCTGGATTGAAGACGGAAAGGACATCTTTATTCGCAGCAACACATGAGATTGGGAATACACCACCACCCAGTGCTTTACCAAGAATGTACATGTCTGGTGTTACCTCGTCCCAATCAGAAGCAAACCATTTACCGGAACGACCGAGTCCAGATTGAATCTCATCCGATACGAGCAAAACATTCTGCGCACGACAGACTTCTTGCGCGTCCTTCAAGAAACCATCATAAGGAATTAAAATGCCCGCTTCGCCTTGAATCGGTTCCAAGATGAATGCCGCTGTATTTTCAGTGATTGCCTGCTTTAATGCCTCAAGATCGCCATATGGAATCGTCTTGATTCCAGGAAGAAGCGGTCCAAATCCCCGTTGGTATTCTGCTTCCGTCGACATCGAGACGGCTGTCATCGTCCGACCATGGAAGTTTCCTTCACAAACGATGATTTCAGCATCACCTGGAATTTGTTTGACTTCATATGCCCAGCGTCGTGCTGCTTTTACTGCTGTCTCGACAGCTTCCGCACCTGTATTCATTGGTAACACCATGTCTTTACCCGTCAATTGTGCTACTTTTTCATAGAAAAAGCCCAGTTGATCATTGTGGAAAGCACGTGACGTCAATGTAATCTTGTCTGCCTGACGTTTTAAGGCGTCGATGATCTTTGGATGACGATGTCCTTGGTTAACGGCTGAATAGGCACTTAGCATATCCATATAGCGACGTCCTTCAGGATCCGTAACGAAGACACCCTCAGCCTCTGAGATGACGATTGGGAGTGGATGGTAGTTATGTGCTCCGAACTGTTCTGTCTGTTGAATGATTTTCTCTGTTTGATTCATCGAAATTCCCCCTCATAACTCTTTAGAAAACGCTTTCAATGTTATTATAGCAGATTCTTTCACAGAATCTTCATCTAAAAAGTATCCGAGCGAAAGGATTCTAATGCGTAAGAATTGAATATATTGGGAAAAGACAAGAGAAGTGAACCGTCATCTCTTTTCAATATAAAGGAGCGTGCGCACGTAATGGACCGTTCGACCATTGATTCCTATGAAGTCGTCATTCAAGAATTCCCTTTACCCGCTTTCATATTGAATACTGACTTGACCATCCGCTCTTGGAATGAGCTAGCCGCACAGCAATGGGGCTGGACACAACAAGAAGTCGTGGGTCAGACTGTTCCACTTCTTGAACGGGAAGACATGGCATTCAGCCAGCAGATTTGGCATGCCTTCTTGGAGCGCCGTCAATCCGTCCAATTACCGAATGCCTCCTTATTGCATAAGACGGGCACTTCTGTAACGTCAACTCTCCTTTTGTCTCCTTTACTTGATGATACAGGAACTGTCATTGCCGCTTTTGCTTGCTGTATCCCTTCAGCTGAGCAACAAACGAATATGAAACCACTCTTCCAAGGATTGATGGATTTGCGTCATGCCTTCGATCAGATTGCTTCTGTCGCCGTCTTCGACGCACGAGGAACGATCACGTACGTGAATGATCAACTCATCGATGTGACAGGATATTGCTCTGAGATGCTTCTCAACCAGCCTTGGTCACTCATCCTAGATCCATCCAGTCCCGTCGTTTCGGGGATTCGTGCACAACTTCGTGAACGAAAAGCATGGTCTGGTCGCCTTAGCCTCACTTCGCAAACGGGCGAACGAAAACATCTCCAAGCGACGCTCATTCCGATCTATGATGCGAATGGCGTTCGCTTCCAACATTTGTTCATCGGGAACGACATCACGGAAACAACAGCACTTGAAGAAGAACTCGATTTTTTAGTACATCATCATGAGATGACGCATTTATTAAATAAACGAGGATTTTTACGCGAAGGCGAAGCATTATTCCGTTCTGCCGCGTCGCATGATCCGATTGCGCTCATCTTGTTCGATATCGATCGTTTCAAAGTCATCAACGATTCGTTTGGAACACATGTCGGCGATCAACTACTTCAAGCGATGGCAACACGCCTTTTGCAACATACGACAGGTGTACTCGCCTTTCATCCGACGAGTGATCTATTTGGTGTCTTGTTACCTGCACCGTCGAGCAATCTGCTTTTCCAATATGCTCGAAAACTACAACAAGCACTGCAGCGTCCTTATTATATCAACGGTCATTCATTGATCGTTTCTTGTACGTTCGGGATCACGGTCTATCCGTCCGAAGCCAAAACATTGGAAGATTTATATCGCCGGTCGGAAACAGCTCTATACGCAGGAAAATCGATTGGTACTGGAACGATCCAGTATTTAACGCACGAGATGGACACACAATTCACACGGAAAATCCAACTCGAGCGCTCCCTTTTCACAGCACTCGAAGATCAATCCCTTTATCTTGCTTATCAACCAATCATTGAACTTCAGACACAAGCCGTCAAAGGCTTCGAAGCGTTATTACGCTGGAATCACACGGCACTCGGGAGCATTCCACCAGATGAGTTCATCCCACTCGCTGAAGAAGCTTCACTGATCACACCTATCAACAACTGGGTCATCATCGAAGCATGTGAACAGCTCGCAAAATGGCAACAGACGATTGACCCTGAACTGACGATCGCAATCAATATCTCACCGCATCAGTTCCAAAGCGACTCCTTTATTCGAACGCTGCAACATATCGTAACGGAGCGACTCGTTTCACCATCTTCCGTTACGCTGGAGATGACAGAGAATATCGCGATCTTACAGACACAACGAACAGTCGAACGCATGCACCTCATCAAGTCGCTCGGCTTCCGTTTATCAATCGATGATTTCGGTACTGGTTATTCTTCTTTACAGTATCTCAGTGCTTTTCCAATCGACGAATTAAAAATCGATAAAGTATTCATTGATGGTCTGGCGACAAATGACCACGCTTTGCTCGATTCCATCATTCAACTCGGTCGCAATCTAGAGTTGAATCTTGTCGCTGAAGGTGTTGAGACAGAACACGCGTTAGATTATCTAAAAACGACATCATGTCAGCATATGCAAGGATTTATTTTCTCTGAACCTCTATCTGTACAGGATGTCGAAAAGAGATTCTTAACACCTTAATCAAAAAAGAAGTCACGGTGGATAACAATCACCGTGACTTCTTTTGCATAGCGTTTCTTACAATTGAATTTCTCCTACAACCATTCCGTAAACAGCTACTCCTGCTAAGACAACGAGAATCATACTGGCAATCCACTCATAACGTGACATGCCCGTCCGTTGCTGTTCTCGCTCTGCTAACGCATATGCGAGAATCCCTGGCGCATAGACTAATGCCGCGATGACGATGTACCAGATACCCGACGCATAGACGAGCCAAATTGAATACGCTGATGCGATGACAGAGAAAAGTAACATTTTCTGATTGCGCTCTTCTCGCGATGTCCGAATGCTATACAACGCTGACAATAAATATGGCAATAACGCACAAATCCCAGCGATACTCGACAGGACAAGATAGGTTTGTGCTGAGAAGAGTGCGATTCCAGCGACGACCTGTGTCGCGATTTGTGTAATCAACAGCGCACCGACTGGAGCACCTTTCCGGTTCGTTTTTGCGAATGCTTTCGGAAATGCGCCGTCTTTTGCAACGAGATACGAAATCTCCGATGCGAGAATCGTCCATCCGAGAAGTGCGCCGGATAGTGAGATAATCAAACCAATCATGATGATCGTCGCACCGACCGGTCCGATCGCTGCCTCTAATACATACGCCATCGTCGGTTCTTTTAATCCAGCTAGTTGTTCTTGACTGAGCACTCCGAGTGATAAAACGGAAATTAAGATATAGATGACAAGAACGCCAACAAGTCCTGTTACTGTCGCCTTCCCGACATCACTTCGGTTTTTGGCACGGCTTGATAAGACGACAGCACCTTCGATACCGACGAACGCCCATAGCGTGACGAGCATCGTTCCTTTTACTTGATCAAAAATCGAACCGAGTTCTGTTCCCTCTCCCCAGATATCCAAATTAAACGTTTTGATATTAAAAGCAATTCCTACTAGAAGAATGAAAATCAAGATTGGAACGAGCTTTGCGATCGTCGTAATCAAATTGACCAGCGTCGCTTCCTTGATTCCGCTCGAGACGAGCCAGAACAATCCCCAGATGACGACTATACTCATCAAAAGAAGGAATATTCGATTTTCTGCTGCGAAAATCGGGAAGAAATAACTAATCGCATTGAACACGAGCGTGATATTCGCAACTGTTCCGATCCACGCCGATACCCAGTATCCCCAAGCGCTGTTAAAACCGACGAAACGTCCGAACCCTTCACGCGCGTAGGCATAGATACCGCCTTCAAGCTCTGGTTTACTATTGGCGAGATGTTGGAATACTAGCGCGAGCATGATCATGCCAATCCCCGTTATACTCCACCCGATGAGGATAGGCCCTGCACTTGCACTTTGGGCCATTGCACCAGGAAGGTTAAAAGCTCCTCCACCGACCATGGAACCGATGACCATTGCAGCGAGCGCAAAGAATCCGATTTTTTGTTGATTCATGATGAGACACTTCCTTTTTCGTATATCTATTACATCTTACGTATATTCATTCGAAAGACACAAAAGTCATTATAACAAATCACCTTTTAAAGTAAAGAAAGGATTTGAGACAAATGAACTGGATTCATGTATTTCAGCTCGAAGACCTTCTAAAACTCCTGTTAGCCGCTACGCTTGGAATTTTCATCGGATTCGAGCGTGAAATCAAAAATAAACCGGTTGGTATACGCACTAGCCTCGTAATTACCCTGATCAGTTGCTTGTTAACCATCGTTTCCATCAAATCGGTCTTACTCTACCATGACATGGCGACGAATGTTCAGATGGATCCGATGCGTCTCGTCGCCCAAATCATTACCGGAATCGGTTTTATCGGCGCTGGTGTCATCTTACGTCGACCGCATGATATCGTCAGCGGATTAACGACTGCCGCTATTATTTGGAGTGCAAGCGGGATTGGAATCGCTGTCGGTGCAGGTTTCATCTGGGAGTCGATTTTTCTCGTTCTCTTTCTCTTCCTCTTACTGGAAGGTTTAACTCGGATGATGGGACGTATCAACAATAGTCGGTTCGAAGCAAATGTCCTCGTTGCGCATCTCTTACTTCCTTCCGGACTTGATCCGACGGACATCGTTCTTGCTCTTGAGCGTAAAGGTGTCCGTATTACGAATATGCGTTTACGTGGTAATCCCGTTCGATTGACGTTACGAATGTATTCCCCGCATAAGCTGACCTTATTCCTACTTTATGACTATTTGAAATCGCTTGGAATTGAGGATATAGACCTTGATCAGTGAGAATTATCTGAAAATTTATGTTGCATTTTTAATCACTTTCACTTAAATTAACAATATGTTCACATTTTTCTGAAATATTTAACACTAACTCTCGGGGGGTCATCGTTCCATGAATAAACCATCGAAAATCGCTTTTGCTGGACTTTCCAGCATCGCGCTTCTTGCTGTCGCTGCATGCGGGCAAGGAAATGACGAAAACACAAGCGGATCAGATTCGAAAAACAAAAAAAAGGAAGTCACACTCGTTTCGACGACGGATGTACCTCAGCTAGATCCGACGAAAACGACGGACTCGACTTCCATCATCGTCACGAACAACGTCTTTGAAGGGCTATATCGTCTTGATGGAGATAACAAACCAACACCTGGAATCGCGGAAAGCGTCGAAGTGTCGGAAGATAAAAAAACATACACATTCAAACTGCGTAAAGATGCGAAGTGGTCAGATGGATCAGCCGTCACAGCAGATGATTTCATCTATGCTTGGAAACGCGCACTTGATCCGAAGACAGCAGCAGAATACGCGTACATTTTACAAGATTTAAAGAACGCCAACAAAATCATGGCTGGCGACGCTGAACTTGATGAGCTCGGTGTCAAGAAAGTCGACGATCAAACACTTGAAGTCCAACTTGAAGCTCCAGCACCTTATTTCCTTGGTTTGACAAGTTTCCCAACTTACTTACCATTAAAACAATCATTCGTCGAAGATAAAGGCGATAAGTTCGCGACAAGTGTTGATACAATGGTCTTCAACGGACCTTTCGTCCTCGATAAGTGGCAAGCAAATGCTGGCTGGACATACAAGAAAAATCCAGATTACTGGGATAAAGCGAATGTCAAGATGGATAAAATCGATGTCAAGGTCGTCAAAGAAATCTCAACTGGCGTCAACCTGTTCGAAGCGAAAGAAGTCGACTTCGCACCAATTACGTCTGAGTTCGTTTCGCAGTATGAAAAATCAGATGATTACAAGACACGTCCAGATGCTCGGATCAACTTCCTTCGCTTTAACCAAAAGAATAAAGCTTTGAAAAATAAGAACATCCGAAAAGCGCTCGCGCTTGGTTTTGAAAAGCAAGGGATTACAGATGTCATCCTAAACGATGGATCAAAACCAGCAAACTTCATCGTCGCGAAAGACTTCACGTTTACACCAGATGGGGAAGACTTCCGCGCGAAATATCCAGATCTTCAAAGCTACGATGCTGACGCCGCGAAAAAAGCTTGGGATGCTGGCTTGAAGGAACTTGGTGTGAAAACAGTTGAACTCAGCATGCTCTCACGAGATGAAGATGCCTTCAAGAAGGTTTCTGAGTACTTAAAAGGAGATCTTGAGAAGCACCTGCCTGGTTTGACGATCAAAATCAAACAACAACCATTCAAAAACTTCCTCGAACTCGAATCGAAGGGAGATTACGATATCTCTGCGGCTGGTTGGGGACCTGACTACCAGGATCCAATGACGTTCCTCGATATGTGGTTAACGGATGGAAGCTTCAACCGGATGGAATACTCGAACAAAAAGTTCGATGATCTCATTAAAGGAGCAAAACAACAAGCAGATGAAGCGAAACGTTGGTCGGACATGCAAGAAGCTGAAAAAATGCTGTTGACAGAAGACTACGCCATCGCACCAATCTACCAAAAAGGGGAAGCTTACTTACAACGGACAAACATTGATAAATTGTACCGTCACCCATTCGGTGCCGATATGAGCTTTAAATGGATGGAAGTAAAATAACCCTTTAGAACATTGATGAACAAGTAGCGGACCTCGTTCCCTACTTGTTTTTTTATTTCCAGACGACATTCTCAAAAAACAACAAAGACCCCTTCTGACGGAGCCATCGGGGGTCTTTACTGTGCAATTTGTTTGTAAAAAGCAATCTCTTCATCCTGTCCTTCCTCAACTGCTCGGAAGAATTCAGCGAAGTATGCATAAAGAACGGTGCGTTCCTCATATGTCGGTCGAGCTTGACGAATGACGGAGAATGCAAGATTTCGCAACTGACGTTTCGTTCGTCGATGTGTCGGTAGGGCATGAAATTGACGCGTGAATGAACGATAGACATCCGCAATCAAAGCTTCATGCCCTTCAAAATAGGTCTTATCCATAATGATGATCTCCTTTCTAATCTTGTTGTCCTACTGTTTTCTACGACCCTTCTAGATAAAAGTTTCATAGAAAGTGAGATTTCTCACAAACGATATAGAACTTACTATAACAAGCTTTCCAAAATGATTCAACATCCAAACTATTAAGTTTCATTAAGGAATTTTAGCTGTTTTGTAAAGTGGCTTTTTTTGATTTTATCGTAACTCGATTGATAGAAAAACGGTCTGAGTCCCGGAATGAGACTCAGACTCGCGACGGACATCAGTCTGCTTGTACTGAAATATGCTGAAAGTGTTTTACGTCGAATAATCCACTGTCGGTCAGCTTCAACTCCGGAATGACCGGTAAGCAAAGGAATGACATCGTCAAATAGGGATTAAAGGAGCGATCCGCCTCTAACACATCGAGGGCATCATTCAATGCTTCGAGTGTATCTCCAACTTCTTGGAAGGGACGATTCGTCATCAGTCCAGCGATTTCAAGCGGTAACTCAGCAAGTACCTCTTGCCCATTGACAGCAATGACTCCTCCACCCGCTTGGACGAGACGTTCCGCAGCCAGTTGCATTTCCTCATCCGACGCGCCAACGATGACGAGGTTGTGCGAATCATGGGCAACAGTCGCCGCAATCGCTCCGCGTTTCATCTTGAAACCTTTGACAATCCCGACTGCCGAGAAGGATGTGCCGTGATGCCGTTCAATGACAGCGATCTTTAAGAGATCCTGCTCCGGCACAGGCATGAAATGCCCGTCTTGAAGTGGAACGTCGAGAATCAAGTGCTCGGTGACGATGCTTTTTGGAATGACTCCGATGACATGCGCCCGTGCTGATTCAAGTGGAAGGGCAAATACTTCTGGTGTAATCGGTTTTGTATTCAAGGTTCCACGTAATGACTCCGGCACATAAGCACGTCGAATAGGTCGAATCGTTTTCCCAGATCGCGCGACGCAATTCCCCTGAATATACACCTCGTCAATCACGACGTTATCGGCATCGGATAACAAGACGAAGTCCGCCCGGCGTCCTGGTACGATGGCTCCCCGATCGTCTAAACGATACGCATTCGTCGCATGCAACGATGCCATCGCATACGCTGTTTCGCGTTTAATTCCATGACGAATCGCATAGCGGATATTATAGTCGATCGTACCCTCTCGTAACGTGTCATCCAAATGTTTATCGTCCGTACAGAAGAGGAAACGGCTCGCATTGCTCTCTGTCACGGCATCGAGTACTTCCTTCAAGTTTCGGGCAGCTGATCCTTCCCGCACTTCGACATACAGACCACGACGCGCTCGGGCGATCGCATCTTCCTTACTGACAGATT
Organism: Exiguobacterium sp. s91; assembly: GCF_018618915.1. Taxonomy (NCBI): domain Bacteria; kingdom Bacillati; phylum Bacillota; class Bacilli; order Caryophanales; genus Exiguobacterium; species Exiguobacterium sp. s91. The sequence goes on from NZ_JACSMZ010000004.1 coordinate 164,429, forward strand.
CATGATCCGTTCGAATTCCGGCGACACCATAAATGTTAATTTCGCGTGGTCCAAGTCCCGCAGCATGACCATCGACCAGTTTTCCTGCGTCTTCGATCTGTTTAATTTTTTGGAGCATATCGCGATCGGCTCGTTCGACCGCTGGATAATCCATGACTTCTCCTAAACCATGGACACCAGGATGATTGACGAATGGTGCAAGTGCCGCCGCATCAAGTGATGCTCCCGCGTGTTCAAACGAAGTCGCCGGTACGCAGCTCGGTAGCATCATCCGGACATCAAGCGCGAGATCTTCAGCATCGTCTAGCATGAAGGATAATCCTTCTGCTCCTTTGACATTCGCGATCTCATGCGGATCGGCGATGATCGTCGTGACACCTAACGGTAGAATCGCTTGTTCATACTCACTCGGTGGCACCATCGATGATTCAATATGGACGTGGGCATCAACGAAACTTGGTGCGATGAAAAGTCCTTCTCCCGGACGATTCTCGATTCCCTCATACCCCTCTCCGACAGCAGCAATATAACCTGAATCAATCGCTACATCTGCTGTATATGTCTCACGTGTCATGACATCAATGACTGAAATATTCTGATAGACGACGGCTGCCTTCTCTTTTTTTGCAGCAATCGCGATCAATCGTTCACGCACTGTTTGTTCCATCCTGTCTCCTCCTGTTGTAAGCGTATTTTTACCATCTTACAATTAGTTTGGAAGCTGTTGCAATTTATTTTTTGTAACGTCAAGATGAAAGAGTATCGATTTAATGCCTGAGGGGGAAAAACGCATGAAATATCGTGTCGGTTCACTTGTTCCAAACATCGATCCATCCGTTTATTTAGCGGACGGATCTAAAGTCATCGGAGAGGTCACGATCGGAAAAGACTCATCTGTCTGGTTCAATACGGTCATCCGGGGAGATGAAGGTCCGATTCACATCGGGGAACGCGTCAACATCCAAGATGGTTCAATGATTCATCAGTATGAAGGGTATCCGACCATCATTGAAGATGAAGTGACGATTGGTCATATGGCGATGGTTCACGGCGGAATCATTCGAAAAGGAGCGTTAATCGGAATGTCGGCGACGATCCTCGATGAAGCCGAAATCGGAGAAGGGGCATTCGTTGCTGCAGGGAGTCTTGTGCCGCCAAAAATGAAGGTACCTGCCGGCGCGATGGTCATGGGTGTTCCTGCAAAAATCGTCCGCGATATCAGTGACCATGATCGATTCATCATGGAACGGACAGTCCGAAAATACGTGAAACGAGGGCAGCAGTATGCTGACAGTTGTGAAGCCATCACAGAGGATTTGACAAGTTTGTGAGAACGTTTACAAAGTTCACGGGTTCTTAACACCTCCCCTCTTCCGTCTTTACAATTCTTTCGTACACTAAAGGTGTAAGAGATGAATCAAGACACAGAAAGGGGATTTTACATGATTCCAGTATACGAAGAACGCATTATGTCTGATTTGTTTTCATCTACGAATAACCCAAGTTACGGTTTGCCGACGTTACCCGAATCGGAAACGGATTGGTTGACAGTCGAGATCCAAGCACGTATCGTTAAAGATGCCGAGCACCGCCTTGGAACATTAAACCGAGAGGAAGAACGTGTATGATTCAGCAACGCACTGTTCGCGCTTGGCTCGCTAGTCGCATCAAAAAATAATTTAATCACTTGATTACGTATTTTCCAAAACGATATAGCGCGTCAGCGCGCATACCAAAAGAGCCGAAGCGGATTCCCGCCTCGGCTCTATCTGTTTATTTTGAAATTAATCCTTCTTCGATCAAGAAATCACGCGCGACTTTTTCAGGACGCTGTTTCTCGACATCTGCTTTGTAATTCAATTCTTGCATCTTCTCATCCGTAATCTTATCTTTTAACGTGTTGAGGACTTTCTTCAGCTCCGGATGTTCTTCAAGTGTTTCTTGACGAACAAGCGGTACCGCATAGTATGGTGGGAAGAACTTTTTATCGTCTTCTAGCACTGTTAAATCGAATTTTTGTAACAAACCATCTGTTGAGAAGCTATCGATGACGTTCGTTCGACCATTCGTCAATGCTGTATAACGGAGTCCTCCATCGACGGGTTGTACATCTTGGAATTTCATGTCCGGATACTTTTTCTTCAGACCAAGATAACCATCTTCCCGGTTCGCAAATTCAATTGTTGATCCGAGAATCAAACGATCACTGACTTTTGACATGTCTGATACCGTCTTCAAGTCATATTTTTCGATATCTTCTTTCGTCATGGCGAGGGCATACGTATTGTTGAAACCGATTGGGTCCAGGACGTCGACCTGACTTTTCTCAGGAATCATCTTCCCGACTTTGGCATAAACTGTTTCTGGATCCGTCTCGACGTCTTGCTTGAGCACGTCGATCAACAAAGTACCTGTGTACTCGACATACGCGTCGATTTCCCCTTTTTCAAGCGCCCCGTAAGCGACTTTCGTCCCCCCGAGGTTCAATTGACGTTCGACTTCTAAATCCGTTTTATCTTCGATTAAATCCGCTAACATATTTCCGAGAATCAATTGTTCCGTAAAGTTCTTCGATCCGATGACAATCTTATCTTCCTTGAGGAAAGAGTACGCGACCGTTCCACCGATTAACAAGAAGACGATACTTGCGATCGCGATCTTACGTCCAGCTGGCATCGCCTTGCGACGCTTCCGTGCCTTATTCTTGATTCGACCATCTGCAAGTGGAATCCCATTTGGCGCCACGGAGTATTCAATCCGACTGACGACGAAGTCGATGACAAGAGCTAAAATACCGGCTGGAATTGCTCCGGCGAGAATCTGGTTATTATCAACCGTTTGAATACCCGAGAAGACGAGATAACCAAGACCGCCGGCACCGATGAATGCTGAAATCGTCATCAAACCAACAGCTGTAACGGCTGAAATTCGAATCCCTGCCATCATGATCGGCAAAGCAAGTGGAATCTGAACCTTACTGAGGATTTGTCGATCCGTTAAACCAATCCCTTTAGCTGCTTCGAGCGTATCCCCTGGAATGCTCGACAGACCCGTGTACGTATTTTTAACGATTGGCAAGAGTGAATAAAGCACGACCATGATGATCGCTGGTGTCGACCCGATACCAATGAACGGAATCAAGAAACCGAGTAAAGCAAGACTCGGAACGGCTTGCACGACGCTCGTCAGCGCAAGGACAGGCTTCGCGAACTTTTGGTAACGGGTGATCAAAATCCCGATCGGAATTCCGAGAACGACCGCGATGACGACGGCAAAGACCGTCAGCTGTAAGTGCTCTAGCAATAAATCACCGATCTGATCGGTATTATTTTTTACATAATCAAAGAATCCGTTCATTGGACTTCCTCCTCATGAATGAATTGCTCACTCAAGACGGAAAGTAAGCTACTACGTGTAATCAACCCTCTGAGTTTTCCTGTTGCATCCGTTACTGGTAGATAACCAGTCTCTTCCTGATTCATGACTTCAAGAACATCGAGTAATGAATCATGTTCATTGACAGCGATGATTTCGCCTTCCATCACTTCTTCGATCCGTTGGCTCTTATCCGGGATCGTCTGGATGTTCTTCAACTTAATCAGCCCTTGTAAGACGCGGTCACGATCGGTGATCAACAGGCTGTCGACTTTGCGTCCACGCATGATTTCAATTCCCTGCAACAACGTTCGTTTGCCACTGATTGAAACCGGGTCCTCGATCATGATGTCTTCTGCCTTGATGTATTCTGGACTACTCCAGATCTTATTTTTTCCGATGAACGATTCGACATATTCATCTTTTGGATGACGTAAGATTTCTTCTGGAGTATCGAACTGAACGATCTCCCCATCACGCATGATACATATCCGATCCGCTAACTTGATCGCTTCATCCATATCATGGGTGACGAAAACGATCGTCTTTTTCACTTCTTCTTGCAAGTTAAAGAGCTCTTCCTGTAAATCGTTACGAGTAACGGGATCAAGTGCACTGAACGGCTCATCCATCAAGATGACATCAGGATCATTCATCAGAGCACGCGCGAAACCGACACGCTGTTGCTGCCCACCACTGAGTTCGCTTGGATAACGATCGATGAATTGCTTTGGATCAAGCCCGACCATCGTCAACAGTTGTTCTGTCCGTTGATCCATCTCATCGTGGTTCTTCCCCTCAAGCCCAGCAATCAATTGAATGTTTTCCCGGACCGTCATGTGAGGGAACAAGCCGGTTTGCTGAATGACATATCCCATATGACGTCTTAATTCGATCGTGTCCGTCTTCATGATGTCCTTCCCGTTGACCAAAATCGTGCCTGAAGAAGGTTCGATCAGTCGATTGATCATCTTAAGTGACGTCGTTTTCCCACAGCCACTTGGTCCGATGAAAACAACGAGTTCACCCTTTTGAATCTCGAGCGATAAGCCTTTCAAGACGACATTGTCCTTAAACTGCTTACCGACGTTTTTGAATTCGATCATTCCTTCTCACTCCTTTTTACTATTTCCATATATTATGGTTTCCCAAAAAGATTACGGTTTAAACAAATTTTCTGTAATTTAGTTTTATTTCTTTGCAAAACGGGAATTTCTTAGTTCTTTTTTTAAAATAAAGGGAATACCTTAATAAAGAGTACTTGTAAAGCATGTTTTTGATGAAGGAGGTACTAGACGATGAACATCAAGAAACCTACCATCATGATGATCGGATTACTTCTCCTTAGTCCACTTTCGATTCCTTCACAGGTTAATGCGGCGAGCTCTACGTTTGTGACGAAAGGAACGACGACACAAAAAGTCGTCGCATTGACGTTTGATGACGGTTCAGATGGGACGAACATTGCAAAAATCTTAAGTATCTTGAAAAGTAACCAAGTGAAAGCGACTTTCTTTTTGACAGGCAGTGGTGCAAACAATCATCCTCAATCGATCAAGAACATCACAACCGCCTCTCCTACACACCAAATCGGCAATCACTCGTATTCGCATCCGGATTTTACGACCTTAACAGCAAGCCAGATGACGAGTGAATTATCCCGAACAGAATCTCTCATCCGGTCCTTGACCGGAAAAACGACGAAACCAATTTTCCGAGCGCCGTTCGGTGCAAGTAATAGTAACGTATTGAGTGCCGTTGGGGCGGCAGGTTATACGAAAACGATTCAATGGAATATCGATACGACGGATTGGAAAGGCATCTCTTCAACAGCCATCTTGGATCGTGTATTACCAAAAGTCGTTCCCGGATCGATTATTCTGATGCATACCGGTGCTGGTGCGAAAGGAACACCGACCGCCTTGCCGACGATGATTTCAAAACTAAAAGCAAAAGGCTATTCGTTCGTCACGATTTCAGAACTGTTACGGTCACCGACTTCAACCGGTACGACGTATACCGTCAAAGCTGGCGATACACTCTATTCCATCGCCCGCAAATACAACGTCTCGGTCTCTGCCCTCGCGAGTGCGAATAACATCACGAACTGGAATCTGTTGAACGTCGGTCAAGTCTTGAAAATTCCAACAACGACTTATACGGTTAAAGCCGGTGATACACTTTACTCGATTGCGACACGATATGGTGTCACCGTCACAGCATTGATGCAGGCAAACAACATTACGAATCCGAACCTCTTGCTCGTTGGACAAGTCTTAAAAATTCCAAACTGAATATGCTAATCGCAACACAAAAAAAAACGATCCCTCTCTATTCAAGAGAAGAATCGCTTTAGATCGTATGCATGAAACCGGCGCGATAGCGTCGGTTTTTTTGTCCTCTAGTTTGACCCCGCACCTCTTACGACTCTGATCGGACCCCATTGATTCCAAGATCACACTGAATCAAATCCGCATACGTTTGTCGACGGACGACTTCACGGGATTCCCCGTCCCGAACGAAAACGAGTGCCGGACGTAAGAACTGGTTGTAGTTGCTTGCCATCGAAAAGTTATATGCTCCTGTCCCAAAGACAGCAAGTGTATCGCCACCGTTCGGTGTAACCAACTGTGCTTTTTCAGCGACGAGATCCCCTGATTCACAAGCTGCTCCAACGACCGTCACTTCGGTCGTTTCGCCACTCATCCGGTTAGCGATGACCGTTTCATACACCGCACCGTAAAGTGCTGGGCGAATGTTATCCGTCATTCCGCCATCGACCGAAAGATATGTTCTGACGCCTTCAATTTCTTTGATGGCCCCGACCGTATACAGTGTCGTTCCTGCATTCGCAACGACCCAGCGCCCTGGCTCGATCCCGATTCGTGGACGTTCGATGCCGAGTCGCTCCGTTTCCGTCTCGATCACGTCCATGACGCGTGCGATCGTCGCTTCAAAATCAAGCGGCTGATCGTCCTGTGTATAGGCAATACCGAAGCCACCGCCAACATTGACTTCGCTGACTGTGAAGCCATGGTGCGCACGAATCGTTTCGACAAAGCCCATCATCGTCAGAGCTGTCTGTTCGAACAGTGACGGATCTTGGATTTGCGAACCAACATGACAATGGATGCCAAGTAACGACAGATGTTCCGATGCTAAAATTGCCTCGATCGCGTCCAAGTAATCTGACGCATGTGTTGAGAAACCGAATTTCGTATCGACGCCACCTGTCTGGATTTTCGCATGCGCTCCCCCGATGACTTGTGGCACGATCCGGATCAGGACATGGACCGTTTGACCAGCTTGCGCTGCGATGGCTTCCAGTTGTGCAATTTCGGCAAAGTGATCGATGACGATCCGTCCGACACCTTGCTCAACGGCATATTGAAGATCAGCCGTCGATTTATTCGAACCATGGAAATAGATCCGTTCTGCCGGAACCCCGGATTGACGGGCGATGAAGAGTTCTCCCCCCGTAACGACATCGATTCCGAGACCATGACGCACGACTTGTTCATATACGGCACTGACCGTCAGAGCTTTAGAAGCAAAGGAAGCATACGTGTTCGGATACTTATCAAGGAAGTGTTCCCGGACGGTCGCTAATCGATCCGTCAGCTCCCGCTCTGCCATCACGTACAATGGTGTTCCGTACTGTGCTGCAAGATCGGTCGCTGCGACACCATCGATGTGCAACGTGTTGTTTTCTTCTGTCAGGTATTGACTTCCATACATAATAAGTTCCTCCTTATAGATACTGATGCGTCAAACGCCACGACCGGGCGCACATCTGCTCTGAATTGTTCGCTGCTCCTGTCCGGGTGATATCGTCAATTTCAACGCCATCCCCGTATAGCACGACCTCGTCTCCGACCTCAATCGTCCCATCGACAGCGACGAACGTATGACTCATGAATAATTTATTGATGACCGGATAAGGTTTTTCTTTAATATGAACAGGCAACGCGGCACGCCCACGGACTACACCGTCTCCATATCCGACGGGTAAGATAGCAATCCGCATCGGTTCTGTACTTGTAAAGTTCGTCCCGTACCCAACGTGTTCACCCGGTCCAATTTCGCGAATTTCAACGACCTCCGTCGTCATCCGTAGCGAAGGAACGAGCCAGTCCATCTTTTCAATCGGTGAATAGCCGAATAAGAAGATGCCAGGGCGGACATAGTTACAAAATGCGAGACGCGGATCGTGTTTGACGATCGTCGCACTGTTTTCCGAGTGCATATACGTAAACGTATGGCGCTTTCGTAACACATCGGCAATGGCGACGAAACGTTCGACTTGTCCATCGTGATCCGCATCCGGCTCATCGGCAAGCGGAAAGTGTGTATATAAACCTGTTAAAGCGAGCGAATCTGCTTGCGCAAGCGCAAGAACAGCTTCCGCCTCTTGAAGCGAACTGACACCAAAACGATTCATCCCGACGTTGATCTTCAAATGTAACTCGATTCCCTGCAGCTGTTTACTGTTTAGGGCGAGCCATTCTAGCGATGAGACACCGAGTGCGATTCCGAAACGTCGTGCTGTCTCAAAATCCTCCGTCGGATTCATCACCAGTACATAACTGTCTGGAAAATTCGTTTTGATTTCAATGGCTTCATACAACTCAGCGACAGCAAAGTGATGCACATCAGATGCCATCAGCGTCTCGACCATCTCGAGCATACCTAAGTTATACGCATTGTTCTTGACCACGGCAAAAATACGTTTACGTGACCGAGCGAAGACCGATGCGACATTCTGTCGCACCGCCTTCCGATCGATCGTGACGAGTGTACGCGTCGTCATTCTGCGACAGCAGGTGTCACGTACGTCAACCAATCCGCGTATTGCGGTAATTGACCTGTGACGGCTTGACGATAAAGATCGAGCAACTCATCTGCGACGTTCCGTGTTCCGCCGTTGATCGAGATATGATCGATTTCACCGACACTCGTGATTTCAGCAGCTGTTCCTGTTAAGAAGATCTCATCTGCGACATACAGCTCATCGCGTCCGATATGACGTTCGACGACAGGATAGCCTTGATCTTGTGCCAAACGGATGATGACTTGGCGTGTGATACCGTCGAGTACTGAACAATCAAGTGACGGTGTATGAATCGTTCCGTTTTTAAGAAGGAAAAGATTCGCAACACTCGCTTCACTAACGTTTCCGTTCATGTCGAGCGCGATTGCTTCATCAAATCCATCACGGATCGCTTCACCTTTTAAGAGTTGTGAGTTCATATAGTTCGCAGCCGCTTTCGCTTGCATCGGCATCATCGTTGATGAGACGCGGCGGTATGATGCGACTTTGGCACGGATGCCAGCACCTTTATCGAAGTATTCCCCAAGCTCCCAGCAAGAGATGCCGACATGAACCGTCGTATCTTTCGCCATCAATGCTTGCCATGGCGTACCGAGGAACACGAATGGACGGATATAACACGATTCAAATCCGTTTTTCGCAACTAAATCGATCGTTGCTTGAACAAGTTCGTCGACAGTATACGGAATCGTGACGTGGTAGTACGCACAACTGCGGAAGAGACGCTCGATATGTTCCTTCAATTGGAAAATCGCCGGTCCGTCCGGTGTCGCGTATGCACGAATTCCTTCAAAGAATCCACTACCGTAGTGAATCGCATGTGACATGACGCTCGTGTTCGCATCTTTCGGATCATGAAAGACTCCATCTAACCAAATTGCTTCTCCATACTGTGTATCCACTGCCATGTGTTTTCCTCCTCTTCGACGTCAATCAGAGTGAACGTAAATCATCCACCAATTGCGTCTTCTCTTCTGTTTTCGCATCTTTCTGTTTGATGACACGTGCAGGTGTTCCAGCAACGACGCTTCCAGCAGGTACGTCTTCTGTGACGACACTACCAGCAGCGACGACGGCATCTTTGCCGACTTTGACGCCTTCAAGAATGACTGCATTTGCACCAATCAAGACACCGTCTTCAATGATGACAGGTGTTTTTGAAGGTGGTTCGAGGACACCCGCGACCACGGCACCTGCGCCGACATGAACGTTTTTCCCGATCGTCCCACGTGCACCGACGACAGCGTTCATATCAATCATTGTACCATCTCCGATTGATGCACCGATATTGATGATGGCACCCATCATGACGACTGCGTTGTCACCGATGACGACATGATCACGAATCCATGAACCTGGTTCGATGCGCGCATTCAAGTGACGTGTATCAAGCATTGGTACCGCACTGTTGCGACGGTCATACTCCACGTGAACATCCGTGATGCGATCTGAATACTTTTCTAAGAAAGTAGCCGCAAGTCCTGCATCCGCGAAGAAAATCTTTGATTCATCTGATCCGAATGCTGTAGCGCCTTCGATCGTCAAGCCCGCCAAATCGCCGTTGACGTAAAGTTTTACCGGTGTTTGTTTTTTAGCATCTTTAATGAATTTAGCAATTTCGTAAGCATCAGTGAGTAACATGTGAATCCTCCTGTGTGTAGAGCGTCTCTAATGTATAGAGTCCCGCTGTTTTTTGAATGAGTGCCTCAGCTGCTTTGATCGCACCAGAAGCAAATACTTTTTTCGATAGCGCTGTATGTTTGATTTCAATCAATTCGTCGACACCTGCGAATAAGACTTCGTGTTCTCCGAAGATCGTTCCACCGCGCATCGCGTGCATCCCGATCTCGTTCGTCTCCCGCTTTTGCCGCGTCTGTGACCGGTCATATACCGGTGTGACGTCACGTGCCGTCTGAATCGTTTGCAATAACAACTCAGCCGTTCCGCTTGGCGCATCGACTTTTTGGTTATGATGTTTCTCGAGCAATTCGATGTCATACGCTCCTGCTAGTGGCACAAGTGTCTTCAGCAGTTGCTGTACCATCGCGATACCGTACGACATGTTGTACGACTGGAAGATCGGAATTTCTTTTGCGGCGTCCTTAATCGATGCCAGTTCCGCCTCAGAAAAACCAGTCGTTGCGATAACGAGTGGTGTTTTTGTCGCCAGCCCGTATGCGAGCAGATCAGGTAGCAAACTCGGATGCGAGAAGTCGATGATCGCATCGACCGTTTCTGACATCTCTGTTAGCTCGGCATATGAAGCGATCGTATCGGATGACTTCGTCCGGTCAACGATCGCCACGACACTTTGTGGTGCGAGTTCGACGACGTATTGTCCTGTCGCCCCATAACCGTGTAACGCGAGTTTCATCGAACCACTCCTTTGTAAGCCCGCATCGTTTCGAGTAAGTGGGCATGTCCCGCTTCCGATTGACGGACGAGCGGCAAGCGCGGCGCACCGACAGCAAAGCCAAGTTCTTCAAGCGATGCTTTGACTGGAATCGGATTAACGTCACTGAACAAGGCACCGATGACCGGTAACAAGTCTGCCTGAATCCGGCGAGCTGTGACGAGATCTTGTGCGAGTAACGCCTCAGCAAGTGCTTGTGTCTCTGCTGGGTACGGGTTCGAAAGAACTGAGATGACGCCTTGTGCCCCCCATGCCATGTACGGCAGGATTTGATCATCATTTCCACAGAAGACCGCGAAATCTTCCGGAATCGCCGCCATCAGTTCACCCATGAAGCTGACGTCTCCACTCGCCTCCTTAAACGCTTGGATTCGTGGATGACGTGCTAACGTCACTGCTGTTTCGACTGCGATCGCAACTCCTGTCCGCGATGGAACGTTGTACAGCATGATTGGTAATTCGGTTGCATCAGCGACCGCCGTGAAATGTGCGACGAGACCCGCTTGCGATGTTTTATTGTAGTACGGTGTGACGAGCATCGCTGCGTCCGCACCGAGGCGCTCTGCGAGTAACGTCTTCTCGATTGTTGCTGCCGTGTTGTTCGAACCCGTTCCGGCAATGACTGGTACTCGTCCTGCCGTGATTTGAACGGCAGTCGTCAGTAGTTGTTCGAATTCCGTGTTCGTCAGTGTCGATCCTTCTCCTGTCGTTCCTCCGACGACAAGCGCCTGAATTCCTGCTGCGAGTTGTTGCTCGATCAAGCGTTCGAATACGTGTAGATCCAACTCGCCTGCTTCATTAAATGGTGTGACGAGCGCTGTACCTGCTCCTTTGAACATGAAGAACTCCTCCTTTTTTATGAATGAATCGACTGTTCGATTGCTTGGCGTGCGACTTGTACGGCATTTGAGGCGGCACCTTTTCGAATGTTGTCGGCTACACACCAGAGATGGAACGTGTTCGCGAGACTATCATCTTGTCGAATCCGACCGACGTAGACGTCGTCCGTACCACTTGCATCGAGTGGCATCGGATAACGCGTATTCGCGACATCATCGATGAGGACGACGCCCGGTGCGCCTTCAAGTGCTTCACGGATCGCTGCAACCGTCGTCGGCTGCGTAAACGTGACGTTGATCGCAACCGAGTGAGAATTCGTGACTGGAACACGCACACATGTCGCACTGACTGGTAGTGCTGGAAGATTGAAGATTTTCCGTGTTTCGTCAATCATCTTCTGCTCTTCTTTCGTATAGCCGTTCTCAAGGAACACATCGATATGTGGCAAGATGTTATCGTGAATCGGATGCGGATAATTGACGGGCTCTTCTCCGCGTGCTCCACGTGCCAGATCCTCGATTCCTTTTTGACCAGAACCGGATACGGCCTGATACGTCGTATAGTTGACACGCTCGAATCCCAGTGACTGGAGCGGTGCTAAGGCGACGACGGATTGAATCGTCGAACAGTTCGGATTTGCGATCAAGCGGTCCGTCACTTGAATCGCTTGTGGATTGACTTCTGGCACGACAAGCGGAATCGTCTCCTGCATCCGGAAAGCACTTGAATTATCAACGACGAGTGTTCCGTTTTCAGCTAGTAACGGGGCATATTGTTCACTGATCGTTCCGCCCGCCGCGAACAACGCGACGTCAATCTCGTCTTCCGTGATACTTGGTGTCAGTGCTTGGATCGTAATGGCTTCTTCCTTGAACTGTACCGTGTTCCCTGCTGAACGAGCAGAAGCGTAAGCGGACAGGCGGCTGACCGGGAAGTCCAGTTCGGCTAGTACTTGTAACATTTTTTGACCGACGGCGCCGGTTGCTCCAATGACTGCTACATGATACATCCTGTTTTCCTCCTTATAACTCGAACGCGTTTGCAATCGCTGCAACCGTCCGTTCAATATCTGCTTGTGCAATCGTGTATGAGATGCTGATTTCTGAAGTCGTAACTTGATAGAACGGAATGTTCTCCGCTCGGAAGATTGCGAACAACTTCGAAGCGACACCTGTTGCATCCCGCATCCCGATGCCGACGACAGATAACTTCGCGTGCTGATTATGGCGATCGACCTTGACTGTCGTGAAGCGATCCATGATGTCTTTCAATGCTTCATCGAGGAACTCTTCCTCATCGAGTGGACATGAGAACGATAAGAAGATGTCACTGTCGAACGTCGTTTGACTGATCATGTCGATGTTGACGTGGCGATTGGATAACAGTTCGAAGATATCGGCTACTGCTGCATTCGTTTGCGGTACGTGTTTGATTGATACCGTCAAGACGTTCTTCGTCACACTGACACTCGTCACCGCTTTTTGTTCCATTGTTTCCGTCGCTTCCATGATCCATGTTCCCCTTTTCGATTCAAGTGTTTTCCCGACGAAGATGTGTACGCCGTATTTTTTTCCTAGTTCGACACTTCGCATTTCCATGACCTTCGACCCGAGGGCGCTCATTTCCATCATCTCATCATACGAGATATGTGGAATCGGTTGAGCGGCGGCGTGGATTCGTGGATCAGCTGTATAGACACCGTCGACATCGGTATAGATTTCGCACCGTTTATCAAGGACTGCCGCAAGGGCAACTGCCGTTGTATCCGACCCACCCCGTCCAAGCGTCGTGACATCACCGAGTTCGTTGACACCTTGGAATCCGGCGACGATGACGACATCGTACGTTTCGAGTTTTTGTCGTAACAGATCTCCATCGATCTGTTTGATCTTACTTTTCGTATGCACGCCCATCGTGCTGATTCCTGCTTGAGCGCCTGTTTGCGATAACGCTTTGACACCGAGCGAGTTGAGGGCGATGCTGAGTAATGAAATCGTCTGTTCTTCTCCGATGGCAAGCAGTCGATCGAGTTCTCTTCGCTCGGGGCGATCCGTGATGGCTTGCGCCTGAGCGATCAAAGAATCTGTCATCTTGCCCATCGCCGAAACGACGACGACGAGTTTTTCACCTTCGGCTGCGCGACTCTTCAAATAATTCGCAATAGACTGAATCTGTTCGACAGTCGCAACCGAGCTTCCACCAAATTTAAGTACAGTTGTCACAATCCTATCTCCTTTGTCCCGATACAGAAAAAAAACGACGGGCCGGTAGGAGCGTTCCTACGGCCCGTCGTTATCACGATCGGACAAACGAAGACAAAGTCATTCGTTCTTTTACGTAAGATAGCGCTCCGAAACATCGGTTTCGGCAGTACAACGGATCTTAACCGTTGTACCAGCAAACAAGAAGAAGCATCTTCTCGTTCACTTCGGCGGACTTCCCCTTTCACATCATTCGGCATGCTTGCCTTCAAGAATGATGCTACTCATGTCATCCGCGCCTCTATCTGTCGGTTGTTAGTTACAGTTATAGCAGACATCTTTTGTTAAATCCAGTCATTTGACTGTTTTTTTTCAAAATTCGTCAATTCGCAAGATGCTGTTTCGTGAGTTCGAGTTGCTCCGACACGGCAGCAAACCCTGTCCCGCCGTAGCTAGTCCGGCGTGCTACTGCTTGAACCGGATCGAGGAGCGGATAGACGTCTTCTGTGATATCAGGATGGAACGTTTGATACGTCTCGAGGTTCAAATCCTTCAGGAAACAACCGTTCTGCACACAGTAAAGGACGGCTTTGCCGACGATTTCATGCGCTTCCCGGAACGGTATGCCTTTCGTTACAAGGTAGTCAGCGAGTTCCGTTGCATTCGAGAAGTCTTGCATTGTCGCCTTCTTGAGCGCTTCGGTCTTAAACGTCGCAGATTCAATCATTCCGGTGAAGATTTGAACGGATTGGAGAACGGTATCTGCTGTATCGAAGACCCCTTCCTTATCCTCTTGCATGTCTTTGTTGTAAGCGAGTGGTAATGCCTTCATCGTCGTCAAGAAGCCCATCAGATTGCCGTAGACGCGCCCCGTTTTCCCACGAATCAATTCAGCGAAATCAGGATTTTTCTTCTGTGGCATCATGCTCGACCCTGTCGAGAAAGCATCAGACAACTCGATGAAGCCAAATTCTTGCGATGCCCAGATGATGATTTCTTCACAAAAACGCGAGAGATGCATCATGACGGTCGAGGCGATCCCGAGGTATTCGATGACGAAATCGCGGTCGGAGACAGCGTCGAGACTGTTCGGATAGATTGACTCAAAACCGAGCAACTCGGCAGAACGGAAACGATCGATTGGGAATGTCGTCCCCGCGAGCGCGCCTGCCCCGAGCGGTGATTTCCGGATCCGCTTTTGATTATCCGTCAACCGTTCGACATCACGTTCGAACATCCAGAAATAAGCGAGCAAGTGATGCGCAAGCGAGATCGGTTGTGCCCGTTGCAAATGCGTATAACCTGGCATGACCGTCTCGATATGTTGCTCAGCTTGTTCCGTGATAACCGATTGGAGCTCGCGTAATGCCGTCGTCAACGCTTCAACATGTTGTTCCATCCATAGATGTAAATCCGTTGCGACCTGGTCATTTCGGCTCCGTGCCGTATGCAGTTTTCCTGCAACCGGACCAATCTGTTCCGTCAATAGACGCTCGAGATTCATGTGAATGTCTTCATCTGCTAGCGTATACACATGATCCGCTAACGTCGTTTCCAGTTGCTTCAGTCCTTGCTCGATTTGTGTCCACTCGTCTTGAGCGAGGATCCCTTGTTCAAATAGCATCTGCGCGTGTGCGAGACTGCCTTTTAAATCGACGCTCGCTAATTTTTGATCGAACGTGATCGATGCTCCGAAGGCTTCCGCTTGAGCGGAAGCACTTTCCGTAAAACGTCCACCCCAGAGTTTGGTCATTTCGTTACACCCGCCTGACGATGTACGCTCGCATGAGTCGAAACGGCAAGTCCGTGTAATTTGATGAAGCCTTTTGCTGCTTCATGATCGAACGCGTCTTCTTTCGTATACGTCGCAAGTTTCTCATCGTAGAGTGAGACAGCGGACTGACGACCTGTCACGGTTGCGTTTCCTTTGAACAGTTTAACGCGAACTTCTCCTGTGACGTCCTGTTGTGTCGCCGTCAGGAATGCTTTCAAGCCTTTTGTCAATGGTGCATGGAAGAGACCGTTATAGATCGTTTCTGCGTATTGTTTGCTGAGTAGTGGTTTGAAATGCGCGACGTCCTTCGTCAATGTAATCGTCTCGAGTGCAGCGTGAGCTTTGAGTAAAACCGTTGCTCCTGGGCACTCATAGACTTCCCGCGATTTGATACCGACGAGACGGTTCTCGACGTGGTCGATCCGTCCGACCCCATGTGCACCAGCGATGATGTTCAGTTCCGTGATCAGTTTCGCCAGTGGATATGTCGTTCCGTTGATCGAGACCGGAACACCTGCTTCAAAGCCAATGATGACTTCTTCTGCCTGATCCGGTGCGTCTTCTGGCGCTACTGTTAACGCGTAAGCGTCTTGTGGTGGCTCTGTCCAAGGGTTTTCTAGGACGCCACACTCGTTACTCCGTCCCCAGAGGTTCATGTCGATTGAGTATGGGCTGTCGAGGTTGATCGGGATCGGCACGTTGTTTTCTTTCGCATAGGCGATCTCTTCTTCCCGTGACCATTTCCATTCCCGAACCGGTGCGATGACTTCGAGTGATGGATCAAGTGCTGCGACCGAAACTTCGAACCGGACTTGGTCGTTCCCTTTTCCGGTACATCCGTGAGCAACCGCTGTTGCACCATGTTGATGCGCGACTTCGACGAGCTTTTCTGCGATCAACGGACGCGAAAGCGCTGAAATCAACGGATAGGCATTTTCGTAATGCGCGCCATATTGAAGTGCCGGTAATACGAAGTCTTGTGCGAATTCTTCTTTTACATCGAGGACGATCGATTCGATCGCACCGACGAGGAGTGCTTTTTCTTTAATGACGGATAAATCTTTTCCTTCTCCGACATCCATGCATAAGGCAATGACGTCATAGTCCTTGCTCAACCATTTAATGGCTACCGATGTATCAAGTCCCCCAGAGTACGCTAAGATCAATTTTTGTTTCGACATGTATAATTCCCTCCTGGTTTTAAATTCATCTGTCTGTATAAAAATTCATTATGAATTATATATATACATAGAAAACAAAAAAAAGAAACCCTTTTTGCAGGATTTCTTTCAAAATGACTTACATTTTTTTCTCCATCGTTCGGTGCGGGATGCCCGCATCATCGAATTCATCGGAGACGATCGTATACCCGAGTCCTTGATAAAACGGGATCGCTTGAACTTGTGCGCCGAGTGTTAGCAATTGCTTCCCTTCGCGACGTGCGACTCGTTCCATCGCCTGCATCAACTCGCCACCGTATCCTTTTCCTCGCGCTGTCGCTAGCGTCGCGACACGCTCTACCTTCATCCGTTGGTCGTCATATGGACGGGTACGACCCGTTGCGACCGGTCGACTCTGCTCATCGAGGACAAGCAGATGAATCGCTGTCTCATCGTGTGTATCGTATTCAAGATGACGTGGTACGCCTTGCTCCTCGACGAAGACACGCTCCCGGATCATCCGGACGGCTTGATGTTGTTCTGCTGTACGTACTTGAATGACTGTCATGACTGATATTCCTCCCGTAATCGATCGACATATGCCATCGCATCATCCCGATTCGTAAATTGTGCCTGTGCCTGAACCGCACTTCCTCCGCCTCGCCCGTTAAATGTTTGGACATGTGCTTTAGCGAACTTCCCGAGATGGGGTTCACCTGGACTACTCATCAGTAACTTGTTCGTCGTCGCATTCCAGACGACGCCGACGCGTCCCGCTTCTTGAATCGCTTTAGCAAGCTGCTCGGATATTTTGATTTCTTCATCCAGATGTTCGAACACAAGAATGCCTTCTTGTTGTTCTAGAGCATGAGCGAGTGTAAACGTTGCGAGTTGTTCCTGGGCGTGTTCGATCTGTTTCGTTAAGCGTTTCTGCTCTTCTTGTAACGCTTGGACGGCTTCTAGCATTTGAACTGGTTTGACCGACAAGGCTTGCGCCGCTTCCCGTAAGGCTCGTCGTTCTGCCTGAACGAGTTGGTATGCCCGTTCCTTCGCGACATAGGACAGACGAATATTTCCACGAACCCGCTCGACTCCGGTAAAGAGAATCGACTCGAGCTGTGCCGTTGAATCAAGATGCGTCCCACCACAGGCACTATAATCGAGTGTGCCGATTTGAACGACACGAATTCGTCCTTCAACTTGTGGTGTTTTTCGTAATGGTAAGCGTAGAGCTTCCGCCTCGTCATACTCTGTCGCCGTGATCGGTAATCCTTGTTCAATCACATGTCGTAATCGTCGATCCAGCTGTTCTTGTTGCATAGTTGTCCATTCAGGTGTCTCGATATCAAGCGTCGAGACCTCACTTCCCGTCCGAAAACTGAGTGTCTTGATATTTGATTCATCTTGTAGGATTGCAGAGATGACATGTTGTGCCGTATGCTGCGCCGCATGATCGATTCGGACTGCGTCATCTACGATACCGGTGACGTCACCTGTGAGCGGCGTCGCCAGTTGGTGCCAGACGACACCGTCTTCGATTTGAACGTCAAGGACCGGTTGGTCGTTCAATGTTCCACGATCCGCCGGCTGTCCACCGCTCTCCGGATAGAAGTAACTTTTCTCTAAAGCAACCCAATAACCATCTACTTGTTTTGTTGCACGAATGGATGTCTGAAAGGTTCGGACATCGGATTCTATTTGTTCGGGGCGCATACCTCGACCACCTTTCTCTGTCAGTTTCACTCTGTATTATGCCATATTTCATCCAGAATCGTTTGTCGGCTTGCCTTTTTCCTAGTACACTAGACGAAAGACTACCGATCGCGAAGGGACGAAATGCCGTGATTCAGCATATCAATAAAAATTCACCACTCCCCATCTACTATCAAATCGAAGCTGCCTTAAAACAACAAATCGAAAGCGGTGTTCTTCAACCTGGCGATCTGATCCCGTCCGAGCGCGAATTTGCGGAAGCGCACCAAATCAGCCGAATGACGGTCCGACAAGCCATTTCAAACTTGGTCAACGCCGGTTACTTGATTCGTCAAAAAGGACGTGGAACATTCGTCGCGAATAAAAAAATCGTCATGCAACTGTCTGGATTGACGAGTTTCTCGGAAGAGATGGAGCACTTAGGTTTAGAACCGACGAGTGCGCTACTTTCCTATCAAATCATCGACGCCTCGATGACGATTGCCAATAAGCTACGGATTCGCGAAGGGGCATCGGTGTATGAACTGAAACGTTTACGAATTGCTGATGAGCAAGCGCTTGCCCTTGAGACCGTCTATATCCCGGAACAGCTCTTACCTGGACTCGATCAAGACGTCGCGACCGCATCGCTCTATGCATTTGCAGAAGCGAGCGGATTAAATCTTGGGCGTGCGAGTCAAACGTTCGAATCACGCCTGGCAACGAAGGAAGAGGCGGGCCATCTTGGTCTATCGACCGCTTCGCCTGTCTTATCTGTCGAGCAACTGACGTATCTTACAACGGAGCAACCGTTTGAATATGTCATCTCTGCTTACCGAGGAGACCGCTATACCTTCACCGTCGAAATGGAACGACAACGCTAAAAATCCCCTTGTATCGTCGTATAGTGACAATGATACAAGGGGATTTTTAGCGTATATTATTGAGCAGGAACGGCTTCTGTTTCCGTCACTGGTTCTTCTGTCGTGCTTTGTGCCGGGTCTGTCTCTTCCTTGATCGGTTCGACTTCTTGACCTTGCATCGCTTTTGCTAAGTTACTTTTCACTTGCTCCAATTGATTCGGATCGAGGTGATACTCCCATTTCCCGCTGATACCAATATAACCTTCTCCAGCGAGTTGGTACTCCGTCGTGTTACGTAACGCTGCTGTGAAATCTGCTAAGCGTGTATAATCGTTCGGACCTAAATTCGTTTCGACGTTATCACCGACAGCATCCAAAATATCACGGTATGCACTGAGGGAACGGAAACTTGCCGCTTCTTTGGCGACCGCTTGAATGACTTGCATCTGTTTTTGACCGCGTCCGATATCACCGAGCGGATCATCATGACGGTTCCGGACGTAAGCAAGTGCTTGCTCTCCTGTTAAATGTTGCATACCTTTATCAACAGTGACAGTACCGGCTTTACGTTTTGAATCTTGCTCTTTGAACGCATATCGTACATCGATGTCTACGCCGTCCAATGCATCAATCAATTGAACGAATCCTTGGAAATTAACTTTAACGACGTGATCGATTTGAATACCGAGCAGGTTTTCTGTCGTTTCACGCGCTAATTTAATCCCATTATAGGAATTCGATTTATCCATCGAACCGAAGTAATGGGCATGGGTGATTTTATCTTGCTCAACACCTGTCTTACCATAAGGTACATCGTATTTCGAATAATCGATGTTCACGAGTGAATCACGCGGAATACTCGTCAACACTAATTGTTCCGTTTTTTTATTTAAGATCCCGACGATCATGACATCTGATCGCGCCGGTTCATTTCGTTCTTTACTTTTTTTCGTTTCATCCGTTCCAAGAATCAAGAACGATTCAGACGGAACATCATCATATTTAGAGCTCACCTTCGAGCCGGGAATGTTAATCTGCGTCTTTGCCAATGTTTCTTGCGTTTTAATAAAAACAGCTCCAGCATATCCAGAACCGATGATTGTGACAAGCAGGACGAGTGCAGCGATGACTTTCATGAACATCTTGCCAGCACTTGGCTGTCTCTTTCGTGCGGATCGCGTTTCCATCATGTAAACCCTCATTTTCATGTAAATTTTCCGTAAAGTTCGCTAATCTCCATTATCCGGACATTTAATGAAATGTCAATTTACGTTTCGATTAAAGAAATTGTATGGAATCGTTGCACTGAAAAAATCATGGACCCTTAGTGCGCTGTATCATGAGATTGAATGATCTTGGTATATGTCCTGTTGATGCCTTTCTATCAAAATAAAAAATCGCTTGAGACTAGGCTCAACAGAATCAAAAAAAGGAATAGAGTCAATCCAATGATTGTCTCTATCCCTTTTGATTCATCGCTCTTCCATCGTCATACTTTCATGAAATTCAGATAAGCCGCTCGTCCTGTACGTTTAGCGTCATCTGACAATAAAGATGCAGCTTCTTCGTCCAAGATCACCATGACATCAGCATGACGCTTGAGTACAGTTGCTGGACAATCCGTTGTTGCGACACCTTCCATCATATCGCGAACCGCTTCTGCCTTTCGTTCACTAGAAGCAACGAGAAGAATCTTTTTCGCTTCCATGATCGTACCGATTCCCATCGTGATCGCCTTCGTCGGTACTTCTTCTAATCGATCAAAGAATCGTTGGTTCGCTTCTCGTGTCGACTCTGTCAATTCCGTTACGTGTGTCTTAGCATCGAACGGTGTACCTGGTTCATTGAAGGCGATGTGTCCATTCGCTCCGATTCCAAGTAATTGAATGTCGATTCCTCGATTGCGGACGAGCGCTTCATATCGTTCACTTTCGCGCACGGGATCTTCTGTGTCCCCGATTGGAACGAATGATTCCTTAAACGCGACATCTTTGAATAGATGCTCTTGCATGAACGTATGATAACTTTGTGGATGCTCTGGGCTGAGACCGACATATTCGTCTAGATTAACCGTCGTCACATGTCGACAATCGAGCGAATTCTTCCGCCATTCTTCATAAACGCCGACCGGTGAACTTCCCGTTGCCAGTCCTACCGTCAAACCTTCCGGGTGACGCTCAATTTCCTGTTTCAAAAATTGATAGGCCACCTGTGCTAATTCTTCTCCTTTTTCTACGATCATCCATTTCATGAGGTAGACTCCTTTCCGTTCGTGATCCGGTGTCGCGTACCACGATGAATCGTTTCTTGAATGTGTAGCGCTTCGTCGAGCAGGACGATGTCCGCATCCTTGCCGACCGAGAGGCTTCCCTTTTGAGTCAATTGAAATTCTTTTGCCGCATTGACCGATGTCATGCGAACCGCTTCTTCGAGCGAACAGCCTGTATAGGCGATGATATTCCGTAAGGCGGCGTCCATCGTTAAGACACTTCCAGCTAAGCTACCGTTTTCAAGACGTGCCGCACCGTCTCGAACGAATACAGCCTGACCACCTAACTCATATTCACCATCAGCTAATCCTTTTGCACGCATCGCATCCGTGATGACGATCAGTCGATCTGCGCCTTTCATTCGGTAGGCGAAGTCTACCATTTCTGGCGCACTGTGAATCCCATCCGGAATGATCTCCGCATAGACGTCTGGTGTCAGGAGGCAATATCCGACCGTGCCTGGTTCCCGGTGATGAAGTGCCCGCATTTGATTGTAGAGGTGGGTACCATGCGTGACGTGACCGGCTTGGTTTTGGGCATACGTCGCGTCTGTATGTCCGGCTGACGGAATCGCACCCGTCAAGCGCACCGCTTCTTCGAACGCCCGTGCTCCCGGGCGTTCCGGAGCGTATGTGACGAGCTTGATCGTGTTCCCTGCTGCTTTTTGCCATTTCAAGAACTGCTCGACATCCGGTTCGACGATATGTTCGTGAGGCTGTGCACCCGCATAATCCGGATTGATGAATGGTCCTTCAAGATGAACGCCGACGATCGTTGTATCGTCTTGCGCTACGACTTCTCGGACCGTCTCAAGCGCGCGTGTGATATTTCCCCAGTCCTGAGTAATCGTCGTCGCTAAAAATGATGTCACACCTTCTTGTAACATCTGTCGGCTGAAATGACGCAACCTCTCGGCATCTCCATCCATGACATCGACATCATATCCCCCATGAATATGCACATCGATCATTCCCGGAATGAGTGATTGATACTGCGCATCGATCATCTCTTCTCCTGCGATTTCCTCGAATTTCGACATGGGTCCAATCGCCTCGATTGTTCGGTCAAAACGAATGAAGCCGTCTTCAATCGTCTGCTCTCCCGTGTAAATCCGAGCATTGATGATCACTGTCATCTGGCATCTTCCTTTCTCTATCCGTTCCATGACTTGCTTCCGTATCTAGTATAACGCGATTAATTCTAGTTGTATAGACCTTTGTACATTTAAAAGAAATTATAAAAGGACGATCCCGCATATCCGTAGATATAGGGTCGCCCTTTGTATACCCGTCGATTGCCGACTTCATGCGTCAGTCGATCATGGTAATAAAATCCGGTCTTTCTTTCGAGAAATCAGACGCGTTGCTTTTAAGATTGCCATCGGTAACGATTGACGCTTGCGGTAAGCAAGATATCGTCCTTCCCATTTTGGATCGTACTTTTCTTTGTATCGTCGTAGACCGGTGAAACTATACATGTAGCGAATATTATTGAAGACATCCGCTGCCACACGTTCTTGCCAGAAGGACGTCTCGTCCTCTCCGACGGACGAAAGCGGAGCCATTCCCATGTTGAACGTATGGTAGCCTTCATCTTTCGCATACTCGAATAGTCGGATGAACATCGCATCCATGATTCCATTCGGTCCATCTGGTCGAAAACGCATCAAGTCAATCGATAGGACCCCTTCTTGGTAAGCAGGCATGAATGTCATGAACCCGATCAATCGTCCTTCCGCTTCACGCATGATGCCGATCGGTGCCCGGTTTAAATAAGGTTCGTGGAAGTAACCGAGCGAGAAACCTTTCTCGGACTTCCCTCCTAACCATTCGTCGGAGACCTCTTGTAGTTCTGCTAATAGAGTTCCTGAAATAGGTGGCTCGACTACTTCGAACGTCATGCCCTCTCGTTCAAAGCGATTTTTAATCGACCGAAGTCCAGCTCGTTTTTTTCCTGATACAGTGAAAGATGGAATATCAACGATCGCTTCTTCACCAAGTTTGAAGAAGTTGAAGCCAAAATCATGATAGAGAGACATATTTTGCGCTTGAATTTGATAGATGTTCGGAATATATCCAAGATCTTCGACGCGACGCAAGAAAGACGCGATGACTTGTGAATGTTCCTTCGGATCTCCACTAGGGTCGCCAAGGACCATGATCCGATTGCCGGTCTGACTGAACTGGATGAATGAACGTCCTGTTTCGGAGAAGAAGAAACGTTTATCACCTAGAAACGCGAGATGGCTTAAATAATTCCCACCCTGCTCACGCAACACCAACTCGATCTTTTCAGCATCGAATCGCTCACCGAGAACCGGTTGATTGAATGTATTGAATAAGCGGATGAAGACGAGAACATAAACGAGCGCAAAGATAGAGGCACTCGCTGCAAACATGAAAATTTCATGTGCCGGATACACTTTTGTTCCGTCTGCTGATCCGAGTGTATAGAAGGCGTATCCAAAAAATACGAATCCTCCAATGTACAATAGACCAGCGAAGGCAACCCGGATGAACCGTGTCGTCGTAATGAGCGTTCGTTCTCGGTGAAATGCTTTTCGCGACATCAGTAGCAAGACGAGAACGATGATGACGGCAAGGAAAGAAATCAAGTTAAAACCACGAAGTGCCATTCCAATCAAGGCGAAAAAAGATGCCCCGTACATCATATATAACGACCGTTTTGTTCGACGATACAGTGCTGTCGATAAGAGGACGAACAATAAGCCGCCCATCAAGAAGAAACTATTCGCGAGTAACAGCGCTTCATGCGGTAATTTCGATTCCAAATATTCATATTGCGTCGAGACAGGTGGTAAAATCGCCAATCCCCAGATCGTGATCCCGGCAACGAGTGTGATCAATGCGAGTGTGAAATGACGAATTTTACTGAGGAATCGCAGTTGTAAGCGCCAAATGACGCCCCCGACCTCCATCGATGGACCAACGATCGGTTTGTCTTCGATCATCTTGACGACCGGACCGCTGAACTCCCGAGCTGAGAAAATGACACCGATCAGGAACGGAATCAAGTAGTAGACAAGACGGTAGATCAATAATCCTGTCAAGACGATGCCTTCCTCGACACCCGCACGCTGCATGCCGATCAAAAACACTAAGTCAAACGAACCAAACCCACCCGGTACCATCGAGATCAAACCGGCTGTCGCAGCGATGATGAAAACACCGATGACTTTTGAGAAACTAACATCCGTTCCGAGCGCTGCCAAGATCAGATAGACGACAACGCCAGCACTGAACCATTCTGCGAGTGAAACGAGTGAATATAACGCAATCGATTTCGGATGGATGCTACTATTGCCTCGTCGAAACGAGAACAGCAGATAGAGTGGAAAGAAGAATGCGACACCAATGATGACGGGCCACAGCCATTTTTTTAAATCGAGCACTTCAAACGCCGGAAAAACGTGTAGAAGCGATAAGGCAGATAAGATGGACAATCCACTGATCAACGTCGGTGCCATCCAGCCGATCGCCTTCAACAAACGACCGCCTTCAACGAATGGTCGATAAAGAGCGGAGCGGATCGCCATCCCAGCGAGACCACCGAATCCGATGATGCCGTTAAAGGAGTTCGCAATCCAGGATGCTCGGAAAATCAGTCCGATCGGTGCTTTCGCCTCCAATGAACGTAATAAGAAGAAGTCATAAAAGAACATCGTCGAGACGGCCGCAAGACCTGCGAGAATCAACAGGATGAATTGCCAAGATGGGACTTGACGAATCGCTTGAATCGACTCCTGTAGCGATAAACTACGCAATTCGTTTTGTCCTTGATAAAAAATGAATCCAATCAAGACGATCGGCAAGATGATCTTCGCAATCGTCATGATGCGTTGTTTTGAGAATTTCAAGCTGCCAGCCTCCTTGATTTACGGATTAAGTGCATAAGACGAACAAGTAGTAGCGTTGCTCCGACCGCAAGACCGATGATCAATCCCCACCAGTAACCATCTGGTCCGAGCGTCGTATAGCGTTCGAGATAAAAACCTAATGGTAGTCCAATGACCCAGTAGGCAGCAATCGTCAACAAGAAGGTGACATTGACATCCTTGAATCCACGTAATGCACCTTGCGTCGGTGCAGCAACGGCATCCGACAGTTGAAAGAAAATCGCTAAAATCATGAAGTGTGCGGCTGCTTCGATGACTTGAGGATCACGACTATACAAAGCGGCAAGTTCTTCATTCTTTAAGTACAATAAGATCCCAGAGAACAAGGAGACGGCAACACACATCGTCAATCCAATGACAACGTACTGGACAGCGTCCTTGATCCGTTTGGCACCGACCTCAAAACCGACTGTGATCGTCAAAGCGGACGCAGCAGATAATGGAATCATATAGACAAACGAAGCGAAGTTAATGGCCGCTTGATAGGCACCGATGATGACATCGCCGTACGCTCCGAGCAGCAACGTGACCGCCGAGAAAATACTGACTTCAGAAAAAATCGCAAGACCAATCGGGGCACCGAGTAGAATCAATTCCTTGATTCGCTTCATGTCTGGACGGTAAAAGCGCCGCAGAATCCCAAGGCGTTGAAATAACTCTCCTTTAAAGACGACAGCGATGATCGCTAGACAAAGAATCCAGTACGTGATGGCAGTCGCAACTCCCGCGCCCACTCCACCAAGTTCCGGAAAACCGAAGCTTCCGAAGATGAATAGATAATTGAAAAGGACGTTAATGGGTAAAGAGATTAGTAGTAAGACCATCGTGATATTTGATTTGCCTAATGAATCGACGAGTGTTCGTAACACGAAGAAAACGAACATCGGTACGATTCCGAGTGCTAACATCACGAGGTAATTTCGCGCGACTTCACGCGCCTCTGCTGATAACTCCATCCGTTCGAGAATCGGATTGACAGCAATAAGTCCGATGACGACAGTCAAACCAATGATCACGACAGCAACGTACAACGCCTGCATGACGATTCGTTTGACTTCCCGCTCGCGTTTCGCTCCCATCGCTTGGGAAACGAGCGGTGCGACGGCAAGTAGAATACCGGTCAGTCCTGTGTAGACGGGTGCCCAGAGACTTGCTCCGACCCCGACGCCTGCTAAATCAGCAGAACCATATCGACCGGCCATGACCGTATCGAAAAAACTAATTAAGTAAAACGCGACTTGCGTTACGAGGATCGGAAAGAAAATTTTCATGAATTGCTTCATCTTTCCTGAGAACGTAACTGTTTCTAACATGTTTCCACCACATTTCAGGAGGTGTCCTCCTTAATTTTAAAACCTAGCACTCTTGAACTCTTACGAAAATAATCCGAGGAGGGATTCATCTCATGAACCATCGAGATACTGAAAAGCTGACTTTCGAACTGCTTGAGACATGGTCGACCTTCAATCATTATGCCAAAGAGGCTCAAACGTTTGAAAATCCGGAAGATGTCCATCAAGCGCGGATTCGGTTACGGAAACTAATCACCTTCGCCCGATTGGTCGATTTAACGGAGGAACCCGTTTATTTGATTTGGAAGCGGCTGATGCATGCTTTCGGCGAAGTCCGTGACCTCGACGTACAACTCGAAGCAACCTCAAACAAAACAGAAATCGATCAGTTATTCGCGAACCATGTCGCTCTGCAACTTCAAGGGAAACGTTCGACTTTAATCGAGACGATGCATCTCTTGATCTCCAATGAACTGGATCGATCCGTTCGTCGCTTTTTAGCCGGTCCGATGACAAAGCGCCTCAAACGGATGTCAGAAAAAGAGCTGATTCAGGCCGCTGAGAAACGCTATGAAAAAAAACGTGAACAATTTGAAAAAGTGCAACGAAAGGATGGAACGAAGCGTGTCGAACGGATGCATGAATTACGGCTTGCTACAAAAGCATACCGTTATACGGTCGAGTATCTTCGTCCCTACACGCATCAACCGAAGTCTGCTGTCGATCGTCTAAAGGCAACCCAGACACGACTCGGACACATCAATGACACGTATCAGCGATTAGAAAGATGGCGCTCTTTCGAGGTTCCATCTGCTTATCAAGAAGAGCGTTTGCGTCAGATCAAGCGGTTAGAGGACGAACTACGTTCTGCGCTTGATCAGATTGAAATCGCTCATGGATGACGTTGAACGAGTAATTCCAGCATCTTTGTTCCGGCAATCGAGTTCCCTTTGGCATCAAGCGATGGTCCAAAGACACCGATTCCGAGATCGGCCATATCGAAATCACTTCGACCGCAAGCAACGACTGCACCGGAAACACCACTTTTTCCTGGAAGCCCGACTTGGACGGAAAATTCTCCAGATGCATCGTACATGCCACACGTCGTCATGATTGCTCGAATGATTCGTGCGTTCCGACGTGAAATGACTTGGCGTCCTGATGGCGTCTTACCGGATGTACTCAAAATTTTCCCCATCATGGCAAGTCCTTTACAGTTCGTCAAAATCGCACATTGTTTCGTATAGACGTCGATGATTTCTTCGACATTGCCTTCGATGACACCGTGATAGCGCATGAAGTAGAGCAACGCCCGATTCAAATCCGTCGTTTCGAATTCTGATTCAGCGACATCTGCGTCATATTTTACCATTTCTACTTCAATATCCAATAGCTTTGCGATGAATTGACGCAATTGAAGTAATTTATCGGCAGCATCCGTTCCCGGTAGCATACTCGTCACGGCTAGTGCCCCTGCATTGATCATTGGATTGAGCGGTTTTGTCGGAATCGTCTCTTCAAGTTTTGCGATCGAATTGAACGCATCGCCTGTCGGTTCCATCCCGACTTTTGAAAAAACATAATCTTCTCCGAATGTCTCGAGAACGAATGCGAGCGTGATGATCTTCGATACACTCTGTAGTGTAAACATCGTATCCGCATCACCTGCCGAAACGAACGTCCCGTCGGCATTACAGACGGCGATTCCGAGTTGTGTCGGATCAACCTTCGCAAGCTCTGGAATATAACTGGCGACTTGTCCAAGCACTGTATACGGACGGCATTCTTCAATCAACTCCTCGAGTTGGGCTTGTGTAACATTCATGGCGTTCCCTCTTTCTCTTTTTTTCTAGCTTATCACGCATCTGACGAATACGGATATGGTTCTTCCGTAAACGCTACAAGGAGTCGACTCGTTTCAGCCGAGTCGACTCCTTTTTCTAGCATCTGCTTCATCCGTGGACGACTAGTTCGCCGTCTTCTACGTCAATCGCAATCCGGGCGCCATCTTGAATCGCCCCACTGATCAAGGCACGGGCAAGTTTCGTCTCAATCGTTCGTTGCATATAACGATTGATTGGACGCGCCCCGTATTGTGGTTCGAAGGCTTCTTCGAAAATCAACGTCTTCGCAGCATCCGTGACATCAATCGTAATGCCACGTCCAGATAAACGTGAACTCATTTTCTCGACCGCTTTGTCGATGATTCGTTCGATTTCCGTCCGGTGGAGTGGATGGAATAAAATCGTATCATCGATCCGGTTCAAGAACTCCGGTCGGAAGTGGCGCTTCAGTTCTTGGCGAACGGCTTCCTCTTCCGCTGCATCGATGACACCATCTTTGGCGGCTTCAAGCAGGATGGGTGCTCCGATGTTTGACGTCATGATGACGATCGTGTTTTTGAAGTCGACGACCCGTCCTTGCGCATCCGTCAATCGACCATCGTCGAGCAACTGAAGCAAAATATTAAAGACGTCGCCGTGCGCTTTTTCGATCTCATCGAACAACAGAACCGAATACGGACTCCGTCGAACGGCTTCCGTCAATTGACCGCCTTCTTCATAACCGACGTATCCCGGAGGCGCACCGACGAGACGGGAGACATTGTGTTTTTCCATATACTCCGACATATCGATGCGGACGATGTGATCTTCACTATCGAACATCGCGGCTGCCAAGGCTTTTGCGAGTTCTGTCTTCCCGACCCCTGTCGGACCGAGGAACAAGAACGAGCCAATCGGGCGGTTCGGATCCTTGATGCCTGCTCGCGCTCGAATGACAGCGTCCGCGACGAGACGGACCGCTTCGTCTTGACCGAAGACACGCTCATGAAGCGTATCTTCAAGATAAAGTAATTTTTCCCGTTCGCCCTGCGCAAGCCGCGTCACTGGAATGCCGGTCCATTTCGAAACGATGTCGGATATCTCTTCTTCCGTCACCGCTTCTCGAACGAGTTCGTGTGAGACGTGTTCAGATGACTCTTCCGCGACTTTCAGACGTGCCTCAAGATCCGGAATTTGACCGTACTTGATTTCCGATGCTCGGTTCAAATCATAGCGCCCTTCCGCTTCTTGTAACGCCAGTTTTGCCTTCTCAAGATCCGCACGTAACTGCTGGACACTTTGCGAACTCTCTTTTTC
Organism: Exiguobacterium sp. s91; assembly: GCF_018618915.1. NCBI lineage: Bacteria > Bacillati > Bacillota > Bacilli > Caryophanales > Exiguobacterium > Exiguobacterium sp. s91. The sequence continues at coordinate 194,196 of NZ_JACSMZ010000004.1, forward strand.
TCGTTCCCATCGTGTCCGAAGCGCACTCTCGTCTTCTCGGACAGAGCTGAGTTCTTGCTGTAAGACGGCAAGTCGTTTCCGAGATGCTTCATCCGTTTCTTTTTTTAACGCCGCTTCCTCGATTTCGAGCTGCATGACCCGACGAACGAGTGAATCGAGCTCAGCTGGCATCGACTCCATATCGGTCCGAATCATCGCACATGCTTCATCAACGAGATCGATCGCCTTATCCGGCATGAACCGATCCGTAATATACCGATCGGATAACATCGCCGCCGCGACGAGCGCATTGTCATGAATCCGTACACCGTGGTGAATCTCAAACCGTTCTTTTAGTCCACGCAGAATGGAGATCGTATCCTCGACATCTGGTTCCGCGACGAGGACTTGTTGGAAGCGACGTTCGAGCGCCGGATCCTTTTCGATATACTTCCGGTACTCATCCAGCGTCGTCGCACCGATACAGTGCAATTCTCCTCGCGCAAGCATCGGTTTGAGCATGTTTCCGGCATCCATTGCGCCGTCCGTCTTCCCGGCACCGACAATCGTATGCAGCTCATCGATGAATAAGAGAATTTGTCCTTCGGCTTCCTTGACTTCATTCAAGACTGCTTGCAGTCGCTCTTCGAACTCACCACGGTATTTCGCACCAGCGACGAGCGCACTCATGTCTAAACTGAACAACTGCTTGTTCTTCAGACTCTCCGGTACATCTCCTCGGACGATCCGTTGCGCGAGTCCTTCAACGATTGCCGTTTTCCCGACGCCGGGTTCTCCAATCAAGACGGGATTGTTCTTTGTCTTCCGACTCAAAATCCGGATGACACGTCGAATCTCATCATCACGGCCGATGACCGGGTCTGTTTTCCCAGACCGGAAATCCGCTACGAGATCACGTCCATATTTTTTCAGCACATCAAACGTCTCTTCGGGATTTTTCGTCGTGACCTTCCGATTGCCTCGCATACTGACGATCGCTTCTCGGAGTGTCTCTTCCGTGATGCCTTGACGACGTAAATATTGAGCTGCTGGACTTGATTGTTTGATCAATGCTAGCAATAAGTGTTCGACGGAGACATAGTCATCCTGCATGAGACGTGCTTCCGTCTCTGCTTCCGTCAACACGTTCAGCAACGAGCTACCGATCCGAGGCGTCGTCGCCTGGGACAAAGCAGGAAGTTTACCAATCGCCTCGTCAATCGCTCCATTCAATGTCTCAATCCGTTGATTCAGCTTTTCAAAGACGACTCGTGCAATCCCTTCTTCTTGAGCAAGTAAGGCAAGTAACAAATGCCATTCTGTGATTTCACTATGACGACGTTGTTTCGCGATCGCTTGGGCAGAGACGATTCCCTCGTGTGCCCGATCCGTTAAACGTTCAAAATCCATCCTTGATCACTCCTTCACTGCAAGTTGACGTTCCCACTCTTCATAAAAGGCACGGTCCATCTCAGGTAACTTGACTTCGAGTTGGACAAGTAACGCCCCACGATGACCATTCGCTTGACTCAGACCACGATTTGGAATCCGGAGTCGTGCTCCTGGTTTCGTGCCCGGTTTGACTTTCAGTTTGATTCGTTTCCCTTCAAGCGTATCTGCGACGACTTCGCCTCCGAGCACAAGCGTCGTCGGATGAACACGGACGGTTGAAATGACGTCTTGGTCGACCCGTCGGAACTGATCGTCATCCTTCAAGTGAATCGTCACGTAAACATCTCCCGCGACACCTTGTCGGTTACGCATTGAACTTTTTCCACGTAAGCGAACTTTTTTACCGTCATAGACGTCTTTCGGAAGCGTCAGCTGGATCGAACCCGTCGCAAGACGCACCGTGACTTTTTCGTTCGTACTGAGATGACTGAGTGGGACCGTCAATTCAAGCTCTTCATCGGTCGACACTTCTTCCTGACTAAAGAACGAACCGAACATATCTTCAAATCCGAACGATTGTCCAGGTCGTGTCCGTCCACCACCTCCGAACTGTCGGAACAGATCTTCGTAATCTCCAGCGCCACCAGCTCCAGCGCCTGCCATCTGATCGAAGTTACTGCCGTATCGATCATACTTCGCTCGTTTTTCCTCATCTCCAAGCACATCGAAGGCTTCTTGGATATCCTTGAAACGCTGGTCCGCACTCGCCTCTTTATTGACGTCTGGGTGATACTGCTTTGCCAATTTGCGGTACGCGCGCTTAATATCTTGATTCGATGCATCCTTTGCGACACCGAGTGTTTGGTAGTAGTCTTTTGCCATTCGAATTCACTTCCTTTTCCTATACTTCATTACCTTAATTATAAAAGTCGTATCTTAATTGGTCAAATATAGTCAAACTTTTTTCTGACATTCTGTTCTCTTTTCACTTTACGTCCTTGCGACAAACAAGTTTCACCGACTGAACCATGTTATACTGATAGCCAAACAGGAAATGAACGATGGGAGGATTTACAGATGGATGGTAAAACACGTAAAAATATTACGCCTGGTCTTAAAGTCAGCATCGTGTTGAAGCAAGATCAACGAACAGGTAAACGAACAGAAGGAATCGTCAAAGACCTTCTCACGAAATCTCCGCAACATCCACACGGGATTAAAGTACGCTTGGAAGACGGTCAAGTCGGTCGTGTTCAAGAAATTTTAGGATAAAAAGACAGCAATCGCTCGCCCTGATTCCTTTTCGGAGTCAAGACGAGCGATTTTTTTCATGATTTAGTCGCTTGTTCTAAATACCGCCACGTCGCTTCGACAAGAATACGCGCTGCATCAAGCATCGCTGGCTCCTTAAAATCAAACTGTGGATGGTGATGCGGTGGATACGAAGCATCTCCCGCTCCTGTAAAGAAGAACGCACCAGGTACGTGTTGCAAGTAATAAGCGAAGTCCTCGCCACCCATCGTCGGTTCAATCTCAAATACACGCTCGTCTCCTAAAACTTCTCGTGCGGCAGATTCAATCAATGCGGTGGGTACCGTATGATTGACGACAGCTGGGTAGCCTTTTTCGTACGCAAAGTGATATGTTGCTCCGACTGCTTCACAGATTCCTTTGATCGTTCGCTCCATCCGCTCGATGATATCGTCCGCTGTCGCTTCATCAAACGTCCGGACCGTTCCTGTCAACGTCGCTTGATCTGCGATGACATTAAACGTATTCCCCGCATGTAATGTTCCGACGGTCACGACTGCCGGCTCCAGTGGATTGAGTTGACGACTGACGATCGATTGTAATTCCTTAACGATCGTTGCCCCGAGTAAGACAGCATCAATCGTCTCATGTGGTTTCGCACCGTGTCCGCCTTTTCCATATAAGGTCAGCTCGAACTTATCAGCCGCTGCCATGATCGGACCGGTCCGAACACCGACATGTCCTAAATCGATTGTTGACCAAAGATGCGTTCCGAAGATGGCATCGACCCCTTCGAGACAACCGTCCGCAATCATATCGCGTGCACCGCCCGGAACGACTTCTTCCGCATGTTGATGAATCAAGACGACGTTCCCCGGTAATGATTCTCTCTGTTGCATGAGCGTCTCTGCGACGGCCAACAGCGTTGCCGTATGACCATCGTGACCGCATGCATGCATCACACCCGGAACCGTTGACCGGTACGCGACCTCTTTGGCGTCAGCAATCGGTAAGGCATCAAAGTCAGCACGTAACGCGACGGTCTTCCCCGGTTTTCCTCCACGAATATACCCGACGACACCACGTCCGCCGACCTCCGTCCTGACTTCGATTCCGAGCGCTTTTAAATGTTTCGCGATATAACGCGGTGTCTCGACTTCGTGAAACGACAACTCTGGGTGCTGATGTAAATAACGACGGCGCTCGACCATTTCTGGATACAACGCGTCTAGTCCGGCAGTTCGTTCTGACATATATGTATCCCCCTTATTTCTTTTGATGCAGTGTCTTAACGCTTTCTCGTGTGTATTGGAGACGTTCGAGTGTGTCTTCATAATGTCCAGCAGCATACGATAAGAACAAGACATCGATCGCAAATAGTTGGGCGAGACGCGAACTGAGCGCTGCACTACGAAGCGGCGCTTCTGGTGCGCGTGATGTCCAAAGCGCGATATCCGCTAGTTGACTGATCCGGTTGTCTCCGAAACGTGTCAGACTGATGACCTTTAGTCCTTGGATTTTCGCCAAACGGATCAACTCGACGACCTCTTCCGTTTCTCCGCTGTAGGAAATCGCAAAGAAGACATCTTCTTTACGTGCATTCGCTAAGATCGTCGCAAGTAGATGCTGGTCCGTTTCTTGAATCGCTAGTTTCCCGACACGCGTCCATTTTTGAGCAGCGTCTTCGGCTACGACATGCGATGCCCCAATCCCATAAAAATAAATCGCACGTGCCTGATCAATCACATCAATCGCATCTGCAATCCGTTCATCATTCAACTGCTTCGCAGTATCCTGTAACGCTTGAATGCTGTTACTAAGCGTTTTTTCAATCAAGTCGACGGGACGTTCATCCTTTTCGATATCGTGATACCCTTTTAAATCCGTCCGTGCTGTATCGGCAGAAATGCGCATCCGCAACTCCGGGTATCCTTTTAATCCAAGCGCGCGACAGAAGCGGACGACTGCAGCGGCACTTGTATCTGATTCCTCTGCAAGTTGGTGGATCGTCATGCGCGCAATTTGGTTCATATGCGTCAAGACATAGTCTGCGACTTTTCGTGAGGACGATGGTAGTTCCTCTCGAACTGCACCGATTTGTGAATAGATACCGCCTTTCATCTACATCTCTCCTTTATCCTCTTCTTCTTAAAAGAACTGACGATTCATCACTTACCGCGTCGTTCCTGTGTGTAGAACTGTTCTTCTTTCATTATGCTCTCTCCTACTGGCTTTCGTAAATCTAAAAAATGGGAAAGTGAAACAAAATACCATTCTTCTTCCATACCCTTCCTCTCTTATTCATATGCTTCTCTCTTCCAGCGTCCGTTCTACAAAAAAAGCGACATTCCGTCCATTGGAGGAATGTCGCTTCATAAAGTGAATGGAGAAATCAGCGAATCTTGACGATTGGTTTCTTTGTATCCGGATCGAGGAATAGCATCGCTTCCGTATCCCCGTTCAAGTTCGTCACAGTGATCGTCGTTGGAATGTTTCGATTATACTCCCAACGATTCTCAAGCAGATACGTCACGTATTGAACGAATGCAACGAGTTCTGCTTTTCCGTAAAATTGAACGGGAATCTTCATCTCAAGCTTTTTCAGTTCATCTTCTTGATAGAAGCCTTCCCCCATCATACCGGTGTAGTTCGGGAAGTAGTCTTCTAGACGATCTTTGAATAAATCGAACTTCGCCGCATCATCCCGCACGTCATTCGTCGCGCGTGCTGACGGGTAGTAGTAATAGCGCTCATTGTAGTTTTTCCAGTCGTTCGCACTGATTTGATTCCCGCGACCGATGAAGGCAGACGAGAGATAGTGACCGGAAACCGGTGACCCTTCTTTTTCCTGGAGGTAGAGAGCGACGTGAATCGGTGTCGTCTTCATCCCTTGTGTCTTACGCATCTTCTTGACTAAATCGTTCGCCATCTGCTTTCCTTCAGCAACGACTTTCTTTTCATCAAGTTTAACAGTATAGGTCGGTCCATAGTTTTCATCTTGGAACACATACTCACTATTTAAGACAAGCGCAATCGACGTGCCACCGAGTTCGAGTTTCTTATCTTCTTCAAGCATGTAGTCTTGCTCTAAGATATGCGATAGAATCATAGGTGACTTTTGGTTTTTTTCTTTATACGACTTACCAGACGTATAGGCTGGGTTCAGACCTTCAGGATCGCTGACGCCATCGCCTGCTTTTCCTTTTCGCAACAACCATTTCGCGATTTGGTCGGCTTCGAGTAACTGACCTTCTTGGTAATAGTATTTTTCCGGATCAAAAAACTGTGTCGAATGACGCATTAAACCCGTTTCGATTTCATCAAGCTCAAGACGTGAACTGACACGTTTTTGTGTCATTCCACGTGCGACACTTGGACGAAACGGCAAGACCGTCCGATAGTACGAATCCGTCGTATCAATGGCTGGACTGACGACGGCTTGGACTTCCTTACCTTGTTCACTTTCAGTAATGACTTCTTTTGTATCGCTACTTGGCGAAAGGTCGAACGAACAAGCACCTAAAAATAACGTGCTCGATAACGTCAACGCTACTGCTGTTTTATAGTTCATCTCTATTTGCACCCCATGTTTTTAAATCGTTCTCTTTATCATAACAGAATCGTTTTCCATCGGGGAAGGACAAGTTTTCCCCTGATTTTCAAAAAAGATGATGCGCCTTAGCGTATCCGAAAGGACTTTTTCTCATGACACGTCGTAAATTCATCGGTCTGCTTTTTTTACTGGCAGGCATCGCCCTTATTGCTTGGCCCTTCATCAGTGACTATCAGCGTGAACAAGAGGCAGCCAATTTAAAGGAACAATGGACCAAAAGTTTGAAGACCGTCGATGCGAAAGAGACGAAACAACCGCTCGCAAAATCAGGTGTTGGACTGCTCTCGATTCCAAGCATAGATTTCGAGCAAGTCATCTTAGAAGGCTCGACGACAGCGGTCTTAGACCGTAGTATCGGTCATATTCCAGAAACCGGATCACCCGGAAAAGGCAATTATGCGCTCGCCGGACACCGAAGTTTCACGGAAGGGCTTCACTTCAATCGTCTGCCTGACGTCAAAAAAGGCGATACCGTCGTCGTCACGACAAAAACACATCGGTATACGTACCGCATCACGTCCAGTCGTCTTGTCACACCGACGACATTGTCCGTCCTCGACCAATCCGTCGCTTCCCCAACCATCACATTGATCACCTGTGATCCACCGGAAACGGCAACGAATCGTCTCATCAAACAAGGTACTTTGATTCGGAGCGAGACGATTGCTTCGTAACAAAGATGAAAACGAATAAAGGAAGGCGGAATTCCGCCTTCCTTTTTATTTGATCGTTCTCATTCATTCTTCTCACGCTTCGTGTTTAGCAAGTTCTTCTAACAGACGCGCTTCATCCCAAATTTCGATACCAAGCGATTCTGCCTTCGTCAGCTTAGAACCTGCCTTTTCCCCTGCGACGAGTACGTCTGTCTTTTTACTGACGCTTCCTGTCACATCGGCACCGAGTGCTTCGAGTCGTTTACCAGCCTCTGACCGTTTTAAGCTCTCGAGCGTCCCCGTCAAGACGATCGTTTTGCCACCGAGCGGTGCATTCGTCTGATCAACCCGTTCACCAAGGAAACGTTGATTAACGCCGAGTTGTTCCAAATCACGAATCAATGCCTGTGCTTCCGGATGTTCGAAGTACTTCACGATTGAATCTGCGATTTTCCCACCGATGCCATCGATTGCGACAATCTCATCGTAGCTTGCAGCTGCAATCCCTGCTAACGAATCAAAACGTTCCGCTAGAAGATACGCCGCTTTTTGACCAACGAGTCGGATTCCGAGACCAAACAAGAGACGCTCGACCGAGTTCTGTTTCGAGGCTTCGATTGCCGCAAGCAATTTATCGACGGACGTCTCACCCATCCGGTCGAACGTCAACAACTCTTCACGATCAAGTCGATATAAATCGGCAATCGTCCGAATCGCTTCATGGTCATACAATTGACGAACGACTTTTTCACCGAGACCGTCGATGTTCATCGCCTGACGCGAAACGAAGTGAATGATGCCTTCCATCAATTGCGCTGGACATTCCGGACTGACACAGCGGATGTCGACTTCACCTTCGAGCCGGACAAGTTCCGATTGACAGGCCGGACAATGCGTTGGGAAAACAATCGGTGTTTCTTCCCCGGTCCGTTCTGCGGTGACGACTTGTACGACTGCCGGGATGACATCGCCTGCTTTTTTAATGATGACCGAGTCCTGAAGGCGGATATCTTTTTCAGCGATGAAGTCAGCGTTGTGTAGTGTCGCATACGTCACCGTCGATCCTGCGACGACGACCGGTGCAAAACGGGCGCGAGGTGTGACTTTCCCGGTCCGACCGACACTGAAATCAACGTCTTCTACCGTCGTCATGACTTCTTCCGCCGCAAACTTATAGGCTGTCGCGAAGCGGGGACTTTTTGCTGTGAAGCCGAGCTCTTCCTGATCATCGTATCGATCGACTTTCAAGACGATTCCGTCAATCTCATATGGCAGGCTCGCGCGTGCTTCTGTCCAGTGCGCGATGTAGGCAAGAATCTCTTCCACCGTCTCACATGTCTGCATATGTTGATTGGTCGGTAACCCAAGTGAAGCGAGTTGTGCCATCGCTTCGCTATGCGAACGAGCCGTCAACGTATTGACGCCGACGCCATACACGAATAACGACAGATTGCGCGACGCTGTGATCGACGAATCCAGCTGACGTAAACTACCTGCTGCCGCGTTACGCGGATTCGCGAACAATGTCTCTTCCCGGCTTGCCCGGTCTTCATTCAAGCGTTCGAACGATTGTTTCGGCATGTAAGCCTCACCGCGGACTTCGACCGTCTCTTCCGCCTGCAAACGCAGCGGTAACGCTTTGATCGTCCGTAGATTCTGCGTGATGTTCTCACCGACGGTTCCATCGCCACGTGTCGCCCCACGAACGAACCGACCGTCTTCATATTTCAGTGAAATCGCAAGTCCATCGAACTTCAATTCGGCGACATACGTCGTCGAACGTCCGAGCGACCGCTCAATCCGAGCGACCCATTCGCGAATTTCCGTCTCATCAAAGACGTTTCCGAGCGACAGCATCGGTAAATCATGCGTCACCTTCTCGAACGCTTCGAGCGGTGCTGCTCCGACGCGTTGCGTCGGAGAGTCCGGTGTGATCAGTTCTGGATGCTCTGTTTCTAACTCCGTCAGTTCACGAAGTAATTGATCGTACGTCGCATCCGGTACCGTTGGTTGATCCAGTACGTAGTATTCGTAGCTGTATCGGTTCAATGTTTGACGAATCTCATCTATACGCTGGCTTGCGTCCATCTTTGGACCTCCCGTCATACCTTTTTAATCGGTGCAAATTTCGCGAGCAGTCGTTTGATTCCGACTGCTGGGAATGCGATATCGATTTCAAGATTATCCCCTTCACCACGAGTCTGGACGACTGTACCGAGTCCCCATTTCCCGTGCTCTGCCTTATCTCCGACCGACCAACCGAGCGTTTCCGCACCTGACGTCTTCATTGCTGTCGGTTTGCTGATCGAGCGACCGATGACGGCTTTGCCTTGCGGGACAGGGCGGTCTTCCCATGGGAGTGGCTTCGCTTTTTTACCGGTCCGCTCAATGACGACTTCCGGCAGCTCCGCTAAGAACCGTGATTCTTGGTTCGCGTTCGTCCGTCCGTACAGGGAGCGCATCCGCGCGTGTGACAAGTAAAGGCGTTTCTCAGCACGTGTGATCCCGACATACGCGAGGCGACGTTCTTCTTCCATCTCGTCTTCATCCTGAAGCGAGCGGCTATGTGGGAATAACCCTTCCTCCATCCCAATCAAGAAGACGACCGGGAACTCGAGCCCTTTTGCCGAGTGGAGCGTCATCAACGTAACTTGTTCTTCCGGATCCGTCTCGTCGAGTGAATCGACATCGGCGACGAGTGTCAAATCAGTCAAGAAGGCGATGATCGTCCGATCTTCTGGATCGGCTTTCGCCGTCTCCTTCTCAAAGTTTTGCGCAACGGTGATGAACTCGTTGATGTTCTCGAGACGACTTTGTGCTTCAAGCGTCTTATCTTCTTTCAGCACTTGGCGGTAGCCTGATTTCTCGAGTACTTCTTCGACCAGTTCCGACAGGCTGATGAATTCTTGCATTTGGCTGAGTCCGAGAATCATCGTCCGGAAATCCGTCAGCTTCGCTGCCGTCTTTGGTGCGATACTCGACAATTCGATATCGCGAATCGCTTCCATCAATGACACACCTTGTAAATCGGCAAAATCACGCAGCTTATCAATCGTCGTTGCGCCGATGCCGCGTTTTGGTTCGTTGACGATCCGCGCAAAGGACAGGTCTTCATCCGGGTTCGAGATTAAACGAAGATAAGCGAGCACATCCTTGATTTCTTTACGATCATAGAACTTCGTGCCGCCGATCATTTTGTACGGAACGTTCGATTTCAGAAGCGTTTCCTCGATCGCACGCGATTGTGCGTTCGTCCGGTAGAGAATCGCGATATCGCTCAGTTTCATCCCGTAACGAAGCGAATTCCGAATCTCTTGGACGATATAGAAGGCTTCTTCCCGCTCATTTTCTGCCGTATGGACGACGAGCTTCTCGCCTTCATCATTATCCGTCCAAAGTTTCTTATCCTTGCGTGTCGAGTTGTTTTGAATGACATGGTTGGCCGCTTCCAAGATTCGTTTCGAAGAACGGTAGTTTTGCTCGAGTAAGATGACAGCTGCATTCGGATAGTCCTCTTCGAACGAGAGGATGTTCGCGATGTCAGCACCACGCCAGCGATAGATCGACTGATCCGAGTCCCCGACGACACAGAGATTCTGATGTCCTGACGCTAACAGGTTGACGAGATCATACTGGGCTTTGTTCGTATCTTGGTACTCATCGACATGAATGTAACGGAATTTCTTTTGATAGTAAGCAAGAACATCCGGACTCTTCTTGAACAATTCCGTCGTTTTTCCGATTAAATCATCAAAGTCGAGCGCGTTGTTCCTGCGTAAGACCGCTTCATATCCTTTATAGATTTCAGCAACGGTCTTCTCATACGGGCTCGTCACGATCGAGGCGTAGAATTCAGCACTGCGTAATTCATTTTTCTGTGACGAGATGATCGTCAGCATCGAACGTGGATCCCATTTTTTCGGATCCAAGTTTTGTTCCTTTAAGACGAGCTTGATCGCCGACTGCTGATCACTTGAATCAAGAATCGTGAAGTTGCGGTCGTATCCAAGCTGATCGATGTCACGACGTAACATCCGGACACACATCGAGTGGAAGGTCGAGACCCAAATATCGTTCGCGACACCACCGACCAAACGACCGATTCGGTCTCGCATTTCCCGCGCCGCTTTGTTCGTGAACGTAATCGCGAGGATGTTCCACGGTGCGACTTGTTTAGCCGCCATCAAATAAGCGACCCGGTGTGTCAGGACGCGTGTCTTCCCGGAACCGGCTCCTGCCATGATCAGCAGTGGACCTTCCGTATGCTTGACTGCTCTTGCTTGCTCAGGGTTTAGTCCACTGACGAGCTGTTCACTCAAATTAAACATATCAATAGCCTCATTTCTTATATTCCGAACTTTTGTTCCTATATTTTATCGTGTCGCTGCGACAGTCGCAAGCGCTGCTTTTAAATCCTCATAAATGACGTTCCCGACGACGATCGTATCCGCATACTGCAGCATCTCACGCGCTCGCTCCTCGGAGTCGATTCCTCCACCGTAAAACAGGCGTGCCTGTTTCAAGACATCGCGAACGGCTGCGACTCGTTCCGGTTCTCCGTAAACGCCGCTGTATTCAAGATACACGACAGGTAGACGGAAGACGCTATCCGCTAACTGCGCATAAGCGACGGTCTCATCTAATGTTAGCGGTTTTGCTTGTGTCACACGCGCGACCTTCGCATCAGGATTCAGGACGATATACCCTTCCCCGACAAGATCAGCGTGCGCCAGCATATGACCGACTTGTTCTAACGCCTCGACTTGTTTTTCAACGACGTACTCTAATGTTCCCGCATTCAGGACCGTCGGTGTCAGATACGTATCAAATCCCATCGTTGCGGCTTCGAGTTCAGAAATCTCGAGTGCCACTGCGACTGGATACCGGCGCAAACGCATCAAGAGATCAAGCGTCGCATCGAGTGTGATATCATCTGTTCCACCGACAAGAATCGCATCCGTTCCAGACGTCGCAATCGCCTGCAGGCTAGCATCATCGATTGGTTTTGCTGGATCTAGTTTAAAGACATGTCGCCATTCATTAAAAGGTAATAACACGGTTCGTCCCATCCTCTCTTTCTCATTCCACATTCAGTATAAAACAAAAAACCATCTCGCGCAGGGCGAGATGGTCAGACGTGTGTCCGTCGTTTCGTCAAGAGTGATGCCAGTAACAACGCAAAGACAGCATATACCGGCACGAACGCCCACGGCTCTGCCAAAAAGAAGCCGAGTACCGGAACGTCCAGTAACGGTGAATCCGGTGAACAGAGTGCTCGACCGTTGACGAGCGCCAAAAACGGTAAGACAGGAACAGCAAAGATATAAGCGAAGTTGATCCAAAAGGCACGTTTCATAAAAGAGCCTCCTTATCCGATGATGACGGATTCCTTCGGATAGTTATAGTTACGTTTCGGTTGATTCGCTTTCAAGAGAAGAACGAACGAGATGACACCGATTCGACCGATGAACATCAGCACGGACAACGTCCATTTTCCGATATCCGATAGTTGATCCGTAATGCCGAGCGATAGACCGGTCGTTCCGAACGCCGAACAGGCTTCAAAAAACAGCACGAGGAACGGGGCATCCTCGACAAGCAACAAGACGATCAATCCGACCATCGTCACACCAGTCGAGACGACGATGACGACGAAGGCTTTCCAGATGTCCGACTGACCAATCTCACGACCAAAGATTTTGATGCCGTATTCGCCTCGGATGAAGGCGATGACACTCAAGATGGCGACCGCGAACGTCGTCGTTCGAATCCCCCCACCAACGGAAGACGGTGACGCCCCGATGAACATCAAGAGTGACAGGACGAAAATCGACGCTTGTGAGAAGGAGGTGATGTCGACCGTCGTCAATCCCCCATTTCGGGTCGTGACGGATTGGAACAAGGCGTCGACGAGCTTCTCATCGATCGGTAAACCTTTAAAGGATTGGTTCCATTCAAATAGCAGCAATGCTACCGTTCCGAATAGGACGAGAATGAAGAACGTTGACGCCGTCAATTTCGTAAACAGTGAAAAATGATACGGTTGACGTGTCGCTTGGCGTGTCGCCCGGTACGAGATGTAGCGCCGGACTTCGACGAGTACCGGAAAGCCGATCGCACCAAGTGTCAGTAACAAAATTTGCATGAAGACGACGAACAAATCACCGCGAAACGGTAGTAACGATTCACCCGTGATATCAAAACCAGCATTCGTCGTCGCACTGACCGATCCGAACAGTCCTTGGAGCATCGCTTCACCTAATGTCGGAAAATATTTCGTATAGTACAGCCCGAGAATCAATGCCCCGATCAATTCAATCGAGACGATGATCAAGATGACTTCCCGAATGTATTTGACGACCCCTTGCATCGTCGTCTGGTTCTGATCTCGGACGACGAGTTGGCGTTCCCGAAAGCCGATTCGTTTTCCGAGAATGACCCACATCGCGATATGAAGCGACATCAAACCGATTCCGCTGACTTGCACTAAAATCATGATCATGAAGTAGCCGAACGTCGTGAAAGTTTCTGAGACCGAGACCGTCGTCAAACCAGTGACACTGACACAACTGACCGCCATGAAGACGAGGTCCGTGAAATCCCAGTTGTAGTCTCCCTTGGTCGACCACGGCAGACCAAGCATGATGATCCCGATGATGACCGCAACGAAGTAGATGATGACGAGCGACTGGATGGGCGTCAGCCTTCGAATGAAATGCTGAATTTTATGTTGTAACGCAAAATCCAATGTGACACGCCCCCTTCATAGAAGTAGCGGATAACATTAGTTATCCGCTACTTCTTGCTCGATAAGACCTAGGCGGGCAAGCGCCAGATCATAACCGCCCGAACCGTAGTTCAAGCAACGTTTGACACGCGAGATCGTTGCTGTTGAAGCACCTGTCGCCTTTTCGATTTTGTGATACGTATTGCCTTCACGTAATTGACGTGCGACTTCAAGACGTTGGGCGAGCGCCTGGATTTCGTTGACGGTCGCTAAGTCTTCGAACAACGTATAACAATCTTCTAATGAATCCATCTTCATGATGGCTGTAAATAACTGATCCAATTCTTTTCCACGCAATTTATCGAGTTGCATCTTGTGACTCCCTTTCCCATTCAATTGCTCTTTAATAGTTTAAAGCGCGACGTTTTAAAATTCAAGCGTCATCGCAAAATCGCTGGGAAAAGGACTTTTTTCCGAAGGACTTCGTATATTCCCTGCGGTGTGATCCGCACATATGGCAAGTGAGTTGACGCTAGGAATAGCAACGTATAGACAGGATCTTCAAACGCATAACCGCGTTCAAACAAGGCTTCCCGTAAAGCGGTTTCCTGAACGATCAAATCTTCGAGTGGCAAGTCGGACGTCTGCCCCATCAAGGTCAACGGAACTTCAGCGATGACTTCTCCGTTTTCGACAAGAACGATTCCGCCACCGAACGCTTTCATGCGATCAAACGCGACTTGCATGTCTCGTTTCGATTTACCGATCATCAAGATATCACCGCTAATCGAGTACGAACTGACGAGGCCTCCGACTTGTGTCGCAAAGTTTTTCAGAACGGTATTCAGTCGCCACTTCCCTTCCCGATCGAGTAACATCAGGAAGGATTCATCACATCCTGCTGGTAGCACAGGCACACTTGTATCGTGTTCGACTTGATAGAGCTTCATGATGACGGAATTGACCATCTCAAGACCAACCGGCATGCTGAACGAGAAATCCTGTTCCGTTAACGAAACCTGGACTTCTGAACGTGGCATGAGCGCATAGACTGCATCAAGCGCTTCTGCCGGGTAACAGGGGATGTCTGCTTGACGGACCCATGTGCCGCGCGCAAGTACGGCGACAGGTGTCGGTGCATCTTTTGCCTCAAGGAAATTGAGATGCGCGATTCGTCCTGGTGCGATACTCCCGAGTAGATGATCGAGATTAAAATGACGCGCTGCATTGTACGACGCGATCCGGTACGCTTCTTCGACCGGGATGCCTGCCTCAAGCATCAATCGAATCGTCTCGTCCATCATGCCTGCTTTATAAAAGGACGGCGTTGAACCATCTGTCGTCACGAGTACCTTATCAAACTGCGTCAACCCTGCTTCGACGAGACCTTTAAAAATATCCGGTAAATCTGGACGAATCGATGAATAACGAATCGTCGTCGTGTAGCCAAGTTCAAGACGTGTCATCGCTTCTTCAACCGTCATCGCTTCGTGATCACTCGTCACGCCATAAAGCGCCATCTTCGTCAGCGTCTTCGCTGAAGCACCAGGAAAATGACCTTCGATCGGTTTTCCGAGTTTGATCGCATCCTGCATCCAGTGAAGCAGTTCATCATCTCCTTGCGAGAGACGTGGCCATCCCGTCAACTCACCTGCTTGGATGACTTGTGGATGCTTGAGCCACGCTTGAATCCGGCGATTATCGATTGAGATACTGTCGGCATCAAGCTCGGTTTGTGCGTCGAGTCGTGCCCACCAGTACATTGAGGTCGGTAAGTCTGCTAGCGCCTCGACTTGAGCAAACGCTTGCTCCGTCGGCTCTAATAATAACAACATGTTGTCGTTGACGAGCGTCGATGTTCCCCGCTCTGCTGCGAATTTTGCAAGACTCGCTGGATTGTAAAGTTGAAACGGATGGGCATGGGGTTCAATGTAACCGGGTACGATATATTGACCTGTCGCATCATGATACGCATCGGCTTGTTCCGGCATCTCTGGACCGACATAGACGATCCGGTCGCTACTAATCCAGATATTCGCCGTCCGCCATGCTTTGACACCATGATTCAGGTAAGTGGCATTCTGTATGACAAGTGTCGGTGCAAGCTTTCCGCTGATGACCGCTTGGTGTGTTCGTACTTCAGATTTCGTCCAAGGGGATCTTCCACAATTTTTTTTCACGAAAGCTCGACCTCCTTTGTTTTATTGAAAACGCTTTCTTATAGTTCTTATACTAAAATGTTGCTAAGTAAGTTTCAAGAAGTTTTGCCCCGTTCCGGATTCATTTGGTCAAAATAACACAAATTCGCCATGGAAGACAAATCTTTTCGTGCACTTCGCCAAGAAACAAAAAACCAGACGCCGCTCCTTCGAGCACGTCTGGTTCAGATATTATGATTCATGCGAGGCACGAAAGGCTTTTTGAGCGATATCAGTTCGGTAAAAGAATGGTTGATCCG
Organism: Exiguobacterium sp. s91; assembly: GCF_018618915.1. Taxonomy (NCBI): domain Bacteria; kingdom Bacillati; phylum Bacillota; class Bacilli; order Caryophanales; genus Exiguobacterium; species Exiguobacterium sp. s91. The sequence continues at coordinate 210,269 of NZ_JACSMZ010000004.1, forward strand.
TCACGTCTGGTAAGTTCGCATAGACCTGTTCGACAGCCTGCTCGATCGTCTCCGCACGACTGACACACACGAGGACACGTCCACCAGCTGAGACAAGTTGATCGTCTCGTTCTGCCGTACCGGCATGAAAGACGAGAAGACCGTCCCCGATCTGATCAAGTGGAATCGCTTGTCCCGTTTTTGGCGCTTCCGGATATCCTTCTGCTGCGACGACGACACCGACAGCTGCTTGATCCGTCCAAACGACTTCTGGTATCTGTCCGTCCATCAGAGGCATGATGACATCAAGCAACGGCGTCTCTAAGCGCGGAAGAATGACTTCTGTTTCCGGATCACCGAACCGGGCATTGAACTCGATGACGAACGGTCCTTGTTTCGTCAGCATCAGACCGGCATAGAGGAAGCCGGTGAACGGAATTCCTTCGCTTGCCATCTGATCGACGAGCGGCTGAATGATGCGATCAACAGCTTCTGTCGTCAATGCTGCTTCGTCCCACTGAGGAAGCGGAGAATACGCGCCCATGCCTCCTGTGTTCGGACCTAAGTCACCGTCAAACGCCCGTTTATGATCTTGCGACAATACCATCGGGATGACCGTCTCTTCGTGCACGAATGCCATCAACGAACACTCTTCCCCGATCAGGCATTCTTCGATGACGACGCGGCTTTGTTGACCGTATTCTCCGGCAAACGTATCGTGGATTGCAACAAGCGCTTGGTCCACGGTTTCTGCGACCGTGACTCCTTTTCCGGCAGCAAGTCCGTCGGCTTTGATGACGATCGGTGCACCCGCTTTGCGAACATAAGCCTCTGCTTCTGCTGCTGAAGTAAAGACGGCGTGAGCAGCGGTCGGAATACCGGCACGCTCCATCAATTCTTTCGCGAACTGCTTACTTCCTTCGATCGCTGCCGCTTCCCGTGTTGGTCCGAAGATTTGCAGTCCCGCTGCCTGAAAGGCGTTAACGACTCCGAGAACAAGTGGTCCTTCTGGTCCGACAATCGTCCAATCGATCTGTTCGTCTTGTGCGAACGTCACGAGTTCATCGATAGCATCTTCGGCGATCGGAACACATGTGGCTTGTGTCATCCCGGCATTCCCAGGCGCAGCATACACGGTCTCGATCCGTTCATCCTGTGCCAGCTTCCAGACGAGCGCGTGTTCACGCCCTCCTTTACCAATCACCAATACCTTCATTCAAATCGCCTCCGCTTAGTGTTTGAAATGTCGAACGTTCGTAAAGACCATCGTAATGCCATGTTTGTTACACGCATCGATTGACTCTTGGTCGCGAATCGAGCCGCCTGGTTGGATAATTGCCGTAATGCCAGCTTCTGCTGCCGCTTCGACCGTATCGCCCATTGGGAAGAAAGCATCGGAAGCAAGGGACGCGCCAACTGCTTTTTCTCCGGCTTGCGTAATCGCGATGTTCGCTGAACCAACACGGTTCATCTGTCCTGCACCAACACCGACCGTCACTTCGTCCTTCGCGAGAACGATGGCATTCGACTTGACGTGTTTGACGGCGCGCCATGCGAGTTTCAAGTCCTCCCATTCCGCCGCTGTCGGTTTGCGGTCTGTCACGACACGTGCTGCTGCATCATCAAGCGTCTCATCGTCACTGTCTTGGACGAGCATGCCGCCAGCGACTGCCGTATAACGGATCGCTTGGACACGCTTGACGTCGAGTTCAAGCAGACGGATGTTCTTTTTCGCTGACAACAAGGCGAATGCTTCTTCCGTGAAGGATGGAGCGATGATGATCTCAAGGAAGATGCCGCTTAATTGTTCTGCTGTCTCTAAATCGACTTCACGGTTCAAGGCGACGATGCCACCGAAGATCGACACTGGATCGGCTGCATGAGCGCGGCGGAATGCCTCTCCGATCGTTGGACCGACGGCCACACCACATGGGTTCATGTGTTTGACGACGACGGCTGCTGCTTCGCGGAACTCATCGAGAATTTCAAGTGCGGCGTTCGCATCTTGAATGTTGTTATACGACAACTCTTTACCGTGCAATTGTTTCGCGGAAGCGAGGGAAGCTCCACGGTAAATCGGTGTTTTATAGAAGGCTGCTTCTTGGTGTGGATTTTCTCCGTAACGGAGATCCTGGACTTTCTCAAGCGTGATCGTCAACTGATCGGGGAACTTCTCACCTGTTTGCGTCAAGAAATAATCCGCGATCAACGCATCGTACGCCGCTGTATGCCGGAAGGCTTTCGCCGCAAGACGTTGACGTGTCTCAAACGTCGTACCGCCTTCACGAATCTCAGCAACGACCGTTTCGTAATCAGCTGGGTCGACGACGACCGTGACAGCTGCGTGGTTTTTCGCTGCTGAACGCAACATGCTTGGTCCACCGATATCGATGTTCTCGATCGCATCGGCATAGGCGACGTCTTCTTGTAAGACTGTCTGCTTGAACGGATACAGATTGACGACGACGAAATCAATCGGTTGGATCTGTTGCGCCGCCATCTGCTCACGATGGGATTCAAGATCACGACGACCGAGTAATCCACCATGAACCATTGGATGGAGCGTCTTGACACGCCCATCGAGCATTTCTGGGAATTGTGTGACTTCACTGATACCAATGACCGGAAGCCCAGCTTCCTCTAATGCTTGATGTGTTCCGCCTGTCGAGACGAGCTCGATCCCTGCTTCATGGAACGCTCGTCCTAATTCGACGATTCCTGTTTTATCCGACACACTAATTAACGCTCTCATACGTTTGCCTCCTCTTTCATCCACTCTTCGATGACTTGCGGATACAGTCTATGTTCGACACGCTGAATCGCTTGTTGCAATGTTTCACGCGTCATCTCTTCTGTAATCCGGACGGCTTCTTGGGCCATGATCGGTCCTGTGTCCATGCCTTCATCGACTATATGAATTGTAACACCTGTGATTTTAACTCCGCCACGAAATGCTTGTCCGATCGCATCTTTTCCTGGGAAGGCCGGAAGTAGCGACGGGTGGATGTTGACGATTCGTCCTGCGTATCGTCCGAGCAACTCTTCCCCAATCAATCGCATGTAGCCGGCGAGAATGATCCGTTCGACGCCTTTCGCCTCAAGACGGGCAATGATCTCCCGCTCAAAGCTCGGTTTATCCGGATACTCCTTCGCCCGAAAGACGAAGACGTCACATCCGCGTCGTTTTGCCCGCTCGATGACTGCTGCGTCCGGTTGATCGCAGACGATCAGTTCGATTGAGGCATGTAACGTTCCTGCCTCGATTGCTTCAAAAAGTGCTTCGACATTACTACCGCTTCCTGATGCAAAACAGGCGATCTTCATGCGTCGACTCCTTGAATCCGGACACCTTCTTGATCGGTCACCTGACCGATCACGTACGCCGTCTCATTTTCACGAGCGAGGCGTGCTGTCACTTCCGCGACATCTTGCGGTTTGACGATCAACATGAAACCGATCCCCATGTTGAAGACATTATACATATCATGTCGTGGCAAATCACCCGCTTGCTCGAGCCAGTCGAAGACTGGTAACGTCGGCCACTTTTTCGGGTCGAACGATGCGCCGAGCCCTTCCGGTAAGACGCGTGGTACGTTCTCGTAGAATCCACCACCCGTAATATGGACCATCGCTTGAATCTTTTCCGTCTCAAGGGCTGCTTTGACCGCTTCGACGTAGATACGTGTTGGCATGAGGAGCGCATTTCCGAGCGTATGACCGAGCATCATGACTTCATCTTCGTAGCGGAGACCGCTGTCGGCGACGATTTTACGGACGAGTGAGAACCCGTTCGAATGGACGCCAGACGAAGCGAGACCGAGAATGACATCTCCCGCTGCGACGTTATCACCTGTGATCAATTTTTGTTTCTCGACGGCACCGACGGCGAACCCGGCGATATCATATTCGCCGTCCGCATACATCCCTGGCATTTCCGCTGTTTCGCCGCCGATTAACGTACATCCCGCCTGGACGCAACCTTCTGCGACACCTGCGACGATCCGTTCGATCTTCGCCGGAATCGCCTGACCGAGCGCGATATAATCAAGAAAATAAAGTGGTTCCGCGCCTTGGACGATGATATCGTTCACACACATCGCGACACAGTCAATCCCGATCGTATCGTGTTGTTCCAGTGCGAAAGCGAGCTTGAGTTTCGTACCGACACCATCTGTCCCACTGACAAGGACCGGTTCTTTCAACTGCAATTGGCTGAGGTCGAACATCGCACCAAAGCTACCGAGTCCCGTCAATACTTCTTTGCGCATCGAACGGGCGACGTGTTTTTTCATTCGGGTGACTGACTCATATCCTGCTGTCAGACTCACACCTGCTGCTTCGTAATGTTTGCTCATGTTCTTCCCCCATCTATCAAAGTTTAGCTTCTAACTCGAGCGAACCGAGCGGTGTCGGATACTCTCCTGTGAAGCAAGCGGTACATTGTCCTTTTAACGGTCCATCGAACGGGCGATCGATGGCATCGACCATGCCCGGTACAGTCAAGAATTCAAGTGAATCCGCCCCGATTTCCTGACGGATTTCTTCCGGCATCAACCGAGCAGAGATCAGTTCTTCCTTCGATGAAGTATCAATCCCGTAATAACATGGATTCGTAATCGGTGGTGCCGTGATGCGGACGTGCACTTCCGTCGCACCCGCTTCACGTAATAAACCGACGATGCGTCGACTCGTCGTTCCCCGGACGATTGAATCATCGACCATGATGACACGCTTTCCTTGCACGACGCCGCGTAGCGCGGACAACTTCATTTTGACCCCACGTTCCCGTAACTCCTGTGACGGCTGGATGAACGTCCGTCCGACATACCGGTTCTTGATCAATCCCATTTCATATGGAATCCCACTCGCTTCCGCGTAACCGATCGCTGCCGAAATACTTGAATCCGGCACTCCGGTAACGACATCTGCTTCGACCGGTGCTTCTTCATACATCTTTTTCCCGAGTGCTTTGCGAGCTGTATGGACGTTGACACCATCAATGATTGAATCCGGACGTGAGAAGTAAATGTATTCCATCGAACACATTGCCCGTTCCCGTGGTTCCATGTATTGACGAGACGACATGCCGTGTTCTGTGATCGTTACGAGCTCCCCTGGCTCGATATCACGAATGAACTCCGCGCCGACGATATCAAAGGCACATGTCTCTGACGCGAATACGATGCCGCCGTCTGGTGTCTTCCCGAGTGACAGTGGACGCAGTCCGTGTGGATCAACCGCTACGAATAACGTATCTTCCGTTAAGAAAAGGAAGGCGAACGCCCCGACGAGACGCGCGAGACTGTCAGCAATCCGGTCTTCGAGTGTGTCGAGCTTACTGCGTTTGACGAGATGGGCGACGACTTCCGTATCACTCGTCGTCTGAAAGATGGCACCTTCTGCTTCTAACAGGTGCTTCAGTGAATCGGCGTTGACGAGGTTTCCGTTATGTGCGAGGGCGAGATCTCCCGTCCGCGATTTGAAATGAAGCGGTTGAGTATTCTCAAGCGTGTTTCCACCTGCTGTCGAATACCGGACATGTCCGATCGCGTGATGTCCTTTCAGATTCGTCAGTGTCTCTTCCGAAAAGACTTCCGTTACGAGTCCTTGCCCGCGGTGCGGGAAGAGGTCGTCACCGTCACTCGTGACGATGCCTGCCCCTTCCTGTCCCCGGTGTTGCAAGCTATGCAAGCCGTAATAGGCGAGTTGCGCTGCATTCGGTTGTCCGAAGATCCCGAAGACGCCACACTCCTCATTTAGTCCTTTGATGTCATATAACACGCGATTGCTCCTTCCCAGTCTTCCTGTAAGGTCGAACGGTCTGCTTCGATCCGTGTCTCTACCGTTTCGATGACGAGAAGCTCATCGTTCGTGACGACACCGATCGCTTGAGCACCAGTCCGTTGTTCGAATGCTGTGACGTGCGCTTGTGGCACAGTGACGATGAAGCGTGATTGCGATTCGCTGAACAGGTGTAACGTTGGTCCGTCGAACTGAACCGTCAACCCGAGGTTCGTCCCAAACGTCATCTCAGCGAGAGCGATGGCAAGACCACCTTCTGATACATCATGCATCGCATTGACTTCACCTGCTTGTACTGCCTGCTGTAACAATTGTAAGCGTGCGTGTTCGACGGCTAAATCAATCTGTGGTGCGCGACCGAATGATTTACCGAATTGCATATATTGAAGCTCACTACCACCAAACTCGGCTGTTGTTTCTCCTAATAGATAAATCTGGTCACCAGCTTGTTTGACGTGTTGTGTCGTGATCCATTCGGTTTGCTCGTGTAATCCAACCATTCCGACGACCGGTGTCGGGTGAACCGCTTGACCGGCTGACTCGTTGTAGAGTGAGACGTTTCCACCGATGACAGGTGTCTCAAGGACACGACATGCTTCTGCCATACCGGCTGTTGCTTGCTGCAACTGCCAGAAGCCTTCTGGTTTATCCGGATTTCCGAAGTTCAGGCAATCCGTGATGGCGAGTGGTGTCGCCCCACTCGCGACGATATTACGGGCTGCTTCCGCAACCGCGATCTGTCCACCGACATATGGATCCAAGTAGACGAAGCGGCTGTTACAGTCGGTCGTCATCGCGAGCGCTTTGTTCGTGCCGCGGACACGGATGACGGCTGCATCTGATCCTGGTGCGACGACGGTCGATGTCTGGACCATATGATCGTACTGATCGTAGACCCAACGTTTTGAAGCAATCGTCGGCTGACGAAGTAGCGCCCGCCATGTCTCAACGACGTCTTCAACGACTGGAAGCGTCTCTTCCATCGCTTGGAATTCTTCATAATACGCAGGGACGCGAGATGGTTTTTCATAGACTGGTGCTTCTTCCGCTAACGCGTCGACCGGAACTTCTGCGACGATATCCCCGTGATGGATCAAACGTAAGACTTTCTCTTCAATAACTTCTCCAACGTGAACGGCATGGAGTCCCCATTTGCTGACGATTGCTTCGATCTCTGCTTCGCGACCACGCTTGACGACGAGTAACATCCGCTCCTGTGATTCCGAGAGCATCATTTCGTAGGCAGTCATCCCTGTTTCTCGTTGCGGGACGTCATCGAGGTGCATCTCGATGCCCATACCGGCTTTTGAAGCCATCTCTGCTGAAGACGATGTCAGTCCAGCAGCACCCATGTCCTGCATCCCGACGAGTGCCGGATGCCCGACGATTTCAAGACAAGCTTCAATCAATAACTTCTCCATGAATGGATCACCGACTTGAACAGCCGGACGTTTTGCTTCCGTATCCTCTCCGAGATCCTCCGAGGCAAACGTCGCACCATGAATTCCGTCGCGTCCAGTAGCTGCACCGACGTACATGACTGAGTTGCCGACACCTTTTGCCTGACCTTTTTGAATATCCGCATGGTTGATTAAACCGATACACATCGCGTTGACGAGTGGATTGCCTTCATACGAGCGATCAAATCCGATTTCGCCACCGATCGTTGGGATACCGACACAGTTGCCATAACCCGCGATCCCAGCGACGACTTGTTCGAACAGTTGATTGACACGTGGTGTACCGAGATGACCGAAACGGAGCGAGTTCATGAGTGCGACCGGTCGTGCGCCCATCGAGAAGATGTCACGAATGATTCCGCCGACGCCTGTCGCAGCCCCTTGATACGGTTCAACAGCGGATGGATGGTTGTGGCTTTCGATCTTAAAGACGACTGCCTGCTCATCGCCGATATCAACGACACCTGCCCCTTCCCCTGGTCCTTGTAAGACACGTGGTCCAGTCGTCGGGAATTGACGGAGGACGGGTTTAGATGTCTTGTATGAACAATGCTCGGACCACATGACTGAGAACAATCCTGTTTCCGTATAATTCGGTTGGCGTCCGAGTAAATCGACAACCATCTGGTATTCTGTATCACTCAAGCCCATCGTGGCATAGACGCGTTGCTCTTGAATCAATTCTGGTGTTGGTTCAGACTGTTGTTTTAGCATGGTGTGCCCCCTGTTTGACGAGTGAAGTAAAGAGTTTTAGTCCATCTGTTCCGCCGGTCAAGAGTTCGACCGCTCGTTCCGGGTGTGGCATCATCCCAAGAACGTTGCCGGCTTTGTTCGTGATTCCGGCGATATCGCCGCGCGAGCCGTTCGGATTGTCGACATATGTGAAGGCGATTTGTCCGTTCGTTTGGAGCATCGCGTAAGTCGCATCGTCGCAGTAGTAGTTTCCTTCACCATGCGCGATCGGAATCGAAATCGTCTCGCCTGGCAGGTAATCCGATGTAAAACGTGTCTTCGTGTTTTCAACCTTCAGTTCAACCGTCCGGCACATGAACTTCAAGCCGTTGTTTCGGTGCAAGACACCTGGTAAGAGTCCCGCTTCGACAAGGATCTGGAATCCGTTACATACCCCGAGGACCGTTTTCCCTTCTGCCGCAAAACGTTTGACTTCTTCCATGATCGGTGAGAAGCGCGCGATCGCGCCGCAACGAAGGTAATCACCGTAGGAGAATCCGCCCGGTAGTAGGACGCCGTCGTAGCCTTCAAGTGATGTTTCGGTATGGAAGACGTATTCCGCTTCTTCTCCGAGAGCATCCTTGACCGCATGGTACATATCTAAATCACAGTTCGATCCCGGAAAGACGATGACCGCGAACTTCATGCTGGCGTCACCTCTTCGATCGTAATCTGGTAATCTTCCATCACCGTGTTGACGAGTAGTTTTTGACACATCTCATGAATCATCGCTTCTGTCGTTTCCGTTTCAACGAGCAGTTCAATCTGTTTTCCGATTCGGACACTTTCGACACCCGTAAAACCAAGCTGTTGCAATCCGCCTTTTACAGCAACCCCTTGTGGATCTAAAATGCTTTCCCGTAATGCGATCGATACGATGACTTTTTTCATTGTGTGTTTCCTCCTAGGCGATTGAATAGTGTTTGGTAGGTCTCTGTCAGTGAACCGATGTTGCGGCGGAAGACATCTTTATCGAGATGTTCTCCAGTTGCTTGATCCCACAAACGGCATGTATCTGGTGAAATCTCATCAGCTAGTAGAATCGTTCCGTCTGCCATCTTTCCGTATTCCAGTTTAAAATCAATCAACGTGATTCCGTTTTGACGGAAGTAAGGTTGCAAGACTTCGTTTACGCGAAGTGCCTTGTCCGACAACTGTTTCAACTCTTCAGAAGTCGCAATCTTCAGTAAATTGATGTGTGATGAGGTGACGAGTGGATCGCCTAACGTATCATCTTTATAGTAGAACTCAACGATTGGTGTTTCGAGCACCGTACCTTCTTCGATACCGAGCCGTTTACTCAAGCTTCCCGCGACGACGTTTCTGACGACGACTTCGAGTGGAATGATGGTGACACGACGTACGAGCTGTTCGCGCTCCGAGACACGTTCAATGAAATGTGTCGGAATGCCCGCTTGTTCGAGGATTTCAAAGAAATGACTCGTCAACCGGTTGTTCAATTCGCCTTTTCCAGCAAAGACTTCTTTTTTCTCGCCGTTGAATGCCGTGGCCTCGTCTTTATAGACGATCCGGAGCACATCCTGCTCCTGCGTCGTGTACAATCGTTTTGCTTTTCCTTCATAAAGTGGTTGCATCGCTTTCGTCCCCCATGATCCTAAGATGTAGACGGGGCAAGTGCCCCGTCTCAGGTTGATTAGTTCAAGCCACACCGTTCAAAGATTTCATCGACACGACTCGTATGATACGTCGGATCGAAACACGCATCGAGCTCTTCTTCTGTGAAAAGCTGTTGAATGTCCTGTTCTTGCCACAATAAGTCACGGAACATGATTTGTTCTTCCCACGCCTGCATCGCACGCGGTTGAACGAAATCATAGGCGGCTTCACGCGACCAGCCTTTTTCGATTAAAGCGAGTAAGACATGTCCAGAGAAGATGACGCCGAACGTCCGGTCCATGTTCCGCTTCATGTTGTCCGGGAAGACCGTCAAGTTCTTCACGATGTTTCCGAAACGGTTCAACATATAGTTGAGTAGTCCTGTCGCATCCGGAAGAATGATGCGTTCGGCCGAAGAATGCGAGATATCCCGTTCGTGCCAGAGTGAGACGTTCTCGTATGCCGTCACCATGTGTCCACGAATGACTCGGGCAAGACCTGTCATGTTCTCTGATCCGATCGGATTTCGCTTGTGCGGCATCGCCGATGATCCTTTTTGACCTTTAGCGAAGAATTCTTCGACTTCACGTGTTTCCGTTTTTTGCAGACCCCGGATTTCCGTTGCCATCTTTTCGATCGATGTCGCGATTAGAGCAAGCGTCGACATGTAGTGTGCATGACGATCACGTTGTAACGTTTGCGTTGAGACCGGAGCTGGTTTTGTTCCTAACTTTTCGCAGACATACTTTTCAATGAATGGGTCGATGTTCGCGAATGTTCCGACGGCACCCGACATCTTGCCGTATTCGACCGTCTCACGCGCTGCTTCGAAACGAACTTTATTCCGCTTCATCTCTTCATACCAAAGCGCTAGTTTCAGACCGAACGTCGTCGGTTCTGCATGTACGCCATGTGTGCGTCCCATCATGACCGTATATTTATGTTCGTTCGCTTTGACTTTTAAGATTTCGATGAACCGATCAAGATCCGCAGCAAGAATGTCGTTTGCTTGCTTCAACAGATACGAGAGTGCTGTATCGACGACGTCCGTTGACGTGAGTCCGTAATGCACCCACTTGCGTTCTTCTCCGAGTGTTTCAGAGACGGCACGCGTAAAGGCGATGACATCATGACGTGTCTCTTGTTCGATCTCAAGGATGCGGTTGACATCAAATGAGGCATTGTCCCAAAGCAACTGGACGTCCTCTTTCGGGATGACACCTAGTTCACTCCATGCTTCACATGCAAGAATCTCGACTTTTAACCAAGCCTCGAATTTGTTTTGTTCGGTCCAGATCGCTTTCATCTCAGGACGTGTATACCGTTCGATCATTGAACTGTCTCCTTCCATATCGACAGGCGTTCGACTTCTGCCAAAGCATCGTCGACGGTATCCGCAAGAATGTTCAAATGGCCCATCTTGCGTCCTGTCTTGGCTTCTGCTTTTCCATATAAGTGAACTTTCGTCCGAGCGTTTAGTCTCGGTAGTTCCTCGTATAATGCTGTGACATGCTGACCCAGGATGTTCGCCATGACGACCGGTGTTGTCAGACGGGTATCACCGAGTGGGAGACCACTGATGGCACGGATATGTTGCTCGAATTGGGATGTTTCGCAAGCATCAATCGAATAGTGACCCGAATTGTGTGGTCGGGGTGCTAGTTCATTGACGATTAGTCGAGAACCAACGACGAACAACTCGATGGCTAGTGTACCGATCAGCCCGACGGCATCCGCGATCGATTCAGCGAGCGCAATTGCTTCTTGTTCGAGTGATTCGGAAATGCGTGCCGGTACGATCGATAGATGCAAAATGTTCTCTTGATGAATGTTCTCACTGACCGGGAAAACACGAGTCTCTGTTGCGCTTCGAGTGACGATGACGGAAATTTCCTGATCAAACGGTAACCATTGTTCTGCGACATACTCAGTCGGTTCGAATCGTTCGATTGCCGCTTGGAACTGTTCTTCCGTCCGGATGACGGTCTGTCCTTTTCCGTCATAGCCGAATCGTGCTGTCTTCAAGACGAACGGTAGTCCGAGTCGCTGTTTTGCTTCCTCTAAGTCAGAAGGATGTGTCACCGGATGGTACGGAGCGACAGAGTGCCCAATGCGTTCAATCATCTCTTTTTCCCGAACCCGATGCTGCGTTTGAAAGAGGAGATCCGTTCCGTGAATCAGTTTCGTCCCGATCGCTTCAGCGACTTCCGTCGAGATGTTCTCGAATTCGTAGGTGACGACATCTGATTCAGCTGCGAGCTGTTTCGCTGCCTCGACATCCGTAAAGGGAGCTTTAATATGTTGATCCGCCACTTGCGCACATGGTGCGTTGTCCGTTGGATCGAGTGTCAGAATCTCAAAGCCCATCTCACGGGCGGACAGTGCCATCATCCGACCAAGTTGACCGCCACCTAGTATCCCGATTCGTTTCATAACAGGTTTCCTCCAGATGCAATGACGTCTCCTTCTAGTTCGACTCGCATATGATCGAGCTTGCGGGCAAGTCGTTCATCTTGAATCGAAAGAATTTGAACAGCTAGCAATCCGGCGTTTTTTGCGCCTGCTTCTCCGATGGCAACCGTTGCGACCGGTACACCACCTGGCATTTGAACGATCGAGAGCAAGGAATCAATTCCTTGGAGCGCTCTACTTTTCACAGGAACACCGACGACGGGTAATGTCGTTTTAGCGGCTACCATGCCCGGTAGATGAGCAGCACCGCCTGCACCGGCAATGATGACCTTCAGTCCTCGTTCACGTGCTGATTCAGCATAACGAAACATTAGATCCGGTGTCCGGTGTGCGGAAACGACTTTCTTTTCGTAAGGAATCTCAAGTTGCTCCAACACATCACATGTATGTTTCATCGTTTCCCAATCCGATTGACTTCCCATGATGACGCCGACTTCTGCATTTCCCATCGCTGTTTCCTCCTTTGTGCATAAAAAAAGCCCAAACCACGGCTAAAAGGGTGGCTTAGGGTATAAAAAGGTACGCCAAAGAAATATCGACGAACATCCATATACCCCATAGTCCAACGATTTAGGGTCGTTGGGTAGAAACTTGCAAGCCATATCCCTGCTATTATACGAGGTGTTTATATTCAATCATCCTGTCACGACTTCATCTTAACAAGTCCATCCCAAGGCGTCAACCAAAGGCGAACAATTTAATTGTCTGAAAATTTATCGTTCGGTTTTAAAAGTAGTTTTTCTGATTTCATCTAGTGTCCATTCGGAGTTTATTTTCTTGAAAGGCATCACATGGAATCAAGCGCTAAAAAAAGCACCCTCCACATGATTCGGAGGATGCTCTAGGCAGTTATTCGTTCTCTTTCACTTTGCAATCGAAGACGATTTGCTGACGAATTGGATACGGTTCGCCATTAGCGTCTAATCCAAAGATCGGTTCTTCTCGTCGGACCGTCGGGCGGTATCCCATGGCATCGATACGATCCAAACAGGCACCAATCGTCTCGTTCTCTTCGACGGCTACGCGTAGTTTCGTTTTTTTCGCCATATCCCTGTTCAGTCCCTTCATTAAAATGGATACATGTCTTTCTACAAAAAGACACAAAAAAGCGGCGGCCCTTGAGCGTATGCTCCAGAACCACCGTTTGCCTGGCAACGTCCTATCCTCACAGGGGGAAGCCCCCAACTACTTTCGGCGTTCAAGTGCTTAACTTCCGTGTTCGGCATGGGAACGG
>NZ_JACSMZ010000005.1:0-120825 GCF_018618915.1 Exiguobacterium sp. s91
GACGAGTCGATGGAGAGACGGTTGGCGAAGGCAGAGGCACGGATCAAATACCTGACGGCAGAGAACGAGCTCTTAAAAAAGCTAGAGCAGTTAGAGGGGCAGGCGAAACGTACGAACTGACACCAGCAGAGAAATATCAGGCCATCAACACCGTCATCCGCATCGCACAGATTAAGAATCTCGTCTGCCCACTATGTGAGATTGCCGGAGTGAGCCGCAGTGGCTATTACGCTTGGTTGAACCGTGCCGAGGCGGATTCCCTTCGGGAAGAGCATGATTATCTAGATGCGACACTCCTCAAGAAAATCCATGATAGCCACAAAGGCAAAGTCGGTTATCGGGGGCTGTACATGGAGGTGTTCGCTACCCTCGGTTTCCCGATCAACCATAAACGGATTCTTCGGCTGATGCGCAAATATAACATCGTGACCAAAATCCGGAGGATGAACCCTTATCGCAAGCTCTCTCGGGCGACGCACGAGCACCGCGTCGTGCCGAACCGATTGAACCGCGAGTTCCGGCAGGGCGAGCCCGGGAAGGTATTCGTGACCGATATCACCTACCTCCCTATCGCCTCCGGCGAGAACGTCTATCTGTCTTGTGTGAAGGACGTCGCCACACGCGAGATCGTGGCACACCAATTGTCCACGAGTCTTCACATGGACCTCGTCTTTCAGACGATGAAAAAGCTCGAAGAGCATCTCCAAGAGAAGCGACATCCCGAGGCGATGATTCATTCGGACCAAGGCTTCCACTACACCCATCCGAGCTACCAGCGACTCATTGGCGACCTCGGACTGGTTCAGTCCATGTCCCGTCGGGGCAACTGTCTCGACAACGCACCGATCGAATCGTTCTTCGGTCATTTGAAGGACTATGTCACCAACCGTTCGTGCGAATCAATCGAGGAGGTCCGAGAGATGGTCGGGGACTACATCAGCTATTACAACTGCGAGCGCGGTCAATGGAACCTAAAAAAGACGACCCCGAAACAATATCGGGACCATCTGATCGCAGCGTAGAAAACTTGGTCTTTTTATTAAACTGTCCATTTTACGGGGCTCAGTTCAAACTATCCTTCTATCTACTTTATCTCAAGTTGAAATGTATAAAGTTTTTATTAGAAAAATCGTCATTTTGCGTGTAATTGCAGAAAAAGTCATCAAATCCATAAGGACTTGATGACTTTTTATTAAATATCTGTCGTCTTTTTTCTCTCTATAGTAAACAATTTTTCCCCTGAAATAATCAACAATATCCCAATCACGAACTCTAACCCAATGATCCACAAAACAAGATTTGGAACTGCTGAAAATCCATTTTCTCCAATACTACCATATACATCTAACTTCTTGAGCATATAAAAATCAGTTAGGTATATAGATAACCAAAGCTTTGAAAAGCTGGCTAATAGAAAAAGGAAGCCGATTTTTCGCAAAGAAGTACCCCCAATCAATATATATAACAATAATTAATGTAACACTCTTCTATTGAAATTTCCCCGAATTTAAAAAGGATATTACCAACTTACAATTGAACGATAGATTTCGATTTATAGAATACTTTCTCTGACTTCCTACAATTTTTAATGATACTTGAATATAGTTCTGCCTCCATTCAAGAATATCTTCATTTCGAAAACATATAAAAATGGAAATAGATTTCATTGTATATAGTGATTTTTTCTGACTAAGCTGTAAAATAAATATAACGTATACATTTCTTCAAGAAGGAGGTGAATTTATGCAGATTCGTAGAGGAATTCTACTTGTCGTGATTGCGATTGTATACCTTTTACTGTTTACGATCAGCTTCTGGAATATCATCGGTTTGCTGATCACTGTTTTAGGTCTATACTTCTATCTCAAACCGAGATTGCGTAATCCTATCAAACATCCTGTTGTTGTCGTTTGGCTGGGTGTTTTCATCGCTTTGGCAATTTCTATTTACATGGTGGATGGGAGAGAGACGCAAAAGATAGAAGCGGACTCCTCTTCACAAGATACGAAGACGTTGGTTGCCCTCAAAAAAGAAGCGAAAGAATTGAAGGCATCTTTGCAAGACGCAGAACTTAAGCTGAAAAAACAACAGCAAGAAACGAAGAAGCTGAAAGAGAAGTTAACACGCGAGGAAGCGTCACGTCTGCAAGCGGTTGAAAACTATCAGGAAGAAGCAGACAAACGTTCTGCTCTTGAAAGTGAATTAAAGGAAGAAGCGACCAAACGGATTACAGCCGAAGAGAAAGTAAAAGAACTTGAATCATCATTAGCAAGTATCGAGACATCAGAAGGATCAGATAACCTGGCTGATGCAGAAGCATACGAGGATATTCCCGACGAAGAATATGTAGAGGAAGAAGAAGTGGCAACCGATCTTGAGTACGATCCGTATGGCGCAGACCGAGATTGTGGAGATTTTTCAACTCCGCAGGCTGCTCAAGATTTTTATCTGGCTTCCGGAGGTCCTATGGATGATCCACACGACTTAGATCGCGATAACGATGGAAACGCATGCGACTGGAATTAATTTTTTTTACTTTATTTTTTCTGATATATCATGAATGAGCCTATTTCTCTTTTGACTTTGAATACAATTAAATATTTCATTTCTCTTGAAACAATTATCTGACAAGTTTAGGATCCTACTATAAGTAAGCAGTCAAAGTATTAAATATAGTAGAGATTTATCTTCTATTTCATCCAATTTGAGATTAATCCTCACTATGAACATGTCTTGTGTACTTTCATTTTCCTCACAAAGAGGAGGTAGCTGTTTAGCTACCCCCTCTTTGTTTTGCATTTATTATAGTCTATTGTTATCTTCTCGATTTAAATCGGATTTAGTAGCGTTACCTTCATCAATATCTGCTTCCTCACGTCGTACTGTTTCAGAAACTGTTTCTGTGTCACGCACCTTGCGTTTTCCGACGACGATTTCTTCGGAAACCACATCTTCTTTTGAGACGACGACTCGTTCCTCTGTGAGTGGGACGTGGATGGAGTCATTCTCATCCACGAATGCGTCTGTTCCCGACGTATTTTGATCCACTTTGCGTCGCTCTACATAAACTTCTTCACGCTCGACAGGTACTTCAATTGATTGTTCATCTTCCACTACATGCTTACTGACATTTACTTCTCCAGTTTGTACTTTTTCTTTATCAACATTTAGTCGTTCCTCATGCAAGCGGAGACGTTCTTCCTCTGTGTCACTATTCATTCCAGTGACACCCGCCCGATCGGCACCTGATGTGTGATCGTATCCTTGAGTCCGATTTACATCTGCAAGATGATCATTATGATCTTGATTTGCATCTACCCCAGTTCGGTCGTATTGATTTTCGGTTTCACCAGTAAACTGATTGTAACTTTGATTGTGTTTCTCGTAAGTGTCATTATAATCGTTGTCTACATATAGAACCAATTTACCAGTCTCTACTTGCCGACGATATTCTTCCGTTTCATCATGTGTTAAGCCCATTCCTCGAAATGCTTCAGTAGAAGAATCATCTGAAAAGGCAGCCATGAATTTCCCCATAAACCCTTGGTTCTGCTGTTCACCTGCAGTTTCTACATTAACGTTTGTTTGATTCTCTACCATAGAGAAGGAATGTTTATCTTGAGCTACAACATACATGTTTCTTTCATCATACCCTTGTGCTTTTAATTCATTTACTTTACTCAAAACTTCCGCCTGGGTATTAAATACTTCAATGAATGTATTTTCTTTTCTACTCATTTTCTTTTTCCTCCTTATAATAAATTTTCTAAAACGATAATTGACTGGCGAAGAAACATCTTACGTGCCAATATTTAATTTTCCCCTACTTTTTTTTAGGTTAAACATGAACAATCTTTACATCTTTAAGTCACTCAACACTTCTCTTTGTCTATTAAACCTTCTTGAAAACTCATAATAAGTTTTTATACCATCGAAGAAGAAATATAATAATTATAAGGTCAAATTATTTATAGTCCTTGGATGATCAATTATAAAATAAACTTGTACAATAAAATCGAAATGAAGAATAGTAAATCCTCTTCATGATAATTCGGATTAAGTTGTATTTTTCAGTATAAATAGTGTTGATGTTTCAATTTAAAAATTGGAATAATTTCCTTAAAAAAGAATAGTTATAATAGTCCATAGTCGCTTTAATCTTTAAGTTTTAGCTTCCTTTTATGTTTTATAGTGACTTTAGCTTATTAATAAAGAAAAAGATTTGAAAAGAAGCTGATTTCATTATGTAGACCAGCTTCTTTTTCAGAATTTTGCTTTCGTATATAATTAAGTAACACGCTTTAGTTAAACGAAACTAAGCTAGTAGCTAAAATATATGTATCATAGAATGCAGACTATGCTTATGGTGATTTCTAATACTTTGACAACTTAAGATATTTATTTAGTCGCTTGTGGTCTAGGAATGATATCAATGAAGTAGACGGAGATAGCGATGGAAAGGCTTGCGATCAAACCTAACACTTATATTGTAATGAACTTAGTTTTAGCACAGAAACTAAGAGAGAAGTTTTTTCTTTTTTATTAGTCTTAACGATTTAACTAAATGAATAAGATTGGATGGTAATAAAAGATGAATCAAGCTGTAGAAGATATCAATCACTCGGTCACTATTGAAGCTCCTATTGAAGAAGTTTGGGAGCGAATCTCGACCGCTCGTTCTCTATCTCAATGGTTTATGCCGAACGATCTCATTGCACGTCCAGGGTATCAATTTCATCTTCAATCTCCTTTTGGTCCATCTCCCTGCACAGTACTCAGCGTACTGCCAGAAAAAGAATTATCATTTCGTTGGGATGAGGACGGATGGATTGTGACTTTCTCTTTGAGTACAATGAATGACTTGACAACCTTTACCGTGAATCATGGTGGCTGGAAAAATGCTTATGATTTAGTCCCAAAGGCAAATCAACCACAAGGTCAGGTCCGTAATTTCATGTCTCAGGGTTGGTATGGGATGTTGCAAAAATTGAAAAAAACGTTTTAATCAAAGCGTGTACATTTTTTTCAGATAAAGTATAGTCTGTGATTTTAAGACAAGCTCTCTTATAGTTTCCTTAGGCCATTAAGACAGCAATAAAACTAAAGGGAGTGTCGTCGTTATGTTCGATCGGTTTAATACAGAACAGCAACAACAAATCATTCAATCCATTCAAGATTTTTTCTTAGAAGAGCGTGACGAAGAATTATCTGAGTTCGCTGCTGAACGTGTTTTCGATTTCATCAAAGAGTCCATCGCAGTCCATTTTTACAATGTTGGCATTCAGGATGCTCATGCAGCTGTATTAAATCAATTTTCATCATTAGATGATGAATTGTTAACGCTTGAACGTCCATCCTCTAAATAATGACGCTATAGACATCGTTTCATTTTGCTTTAATCAAAAAGCGTGCGCCGGCGCACGCTTTTTGATTTTTGTTATTCACTATTATACAAAACATATTATATCGAGTATTTTTTCTGTAAGTCATTACATCTTACTCATTTAATCTAAACTATATGTAATAAAGAGTCATTTCAGTCGAATGTATTGAATAACTTTGTAGATAAAATAGAAAACGATAATGATAAAAAAGACATTACCTAAAACCCCTAAGAACGAGACATGATCCATTTCCTCCACTCTCCTTTTAGCTTAGCTAAAATGTATAGCTGAATTGACCTGAATTCTAACATACATTGATTTACAAACGAAACCCTTGCTTTTAAATTTCCCATATAGAGTACACATTTTATTTTTATTAAGTATTCGTTTTAATTTTTACGGCGTTAAATGCTTATGCTTTACTACCTAATACATTCTAAAATGGAATAGGTATAATGAATATTTCGCGTTAGTGTATATTTAGCTATTTTTATTGAAAATATGGTAAGTGAAATAATGAAAGTGTGTGGCGATACATCTATTGTGTTTTGCATTCTTGTCGTTATTAAAATGCTTTTTAATTATTTTTTTGAAATAAATCTTATATACTTAAAAAAGGAAACACATAACAAAACTGTTACCATGCTTAGCGTAAAGGAGAATACATTGAAACTTGAACGTTTACTAGCTATTATTTTTAAATTACTTCATCGCTCTACAATTTCGGCTTCTCAATTAGCCGATGAATTAAATGTCTCTCAAAGAACCATTTATAGAGATATCGAAACCATTAGTGCAGCTGGCATTCCTATTACTTCTTATCATGGGACAAATGGAGGTTTTGGTATCATTGAGAATTACAAGTGGGATAGGACATTTTTAGATCCGTCTTCCATGGTCAATGTACTATCTCTAATGAAAAGCTTGTCAGAGCAATTACGTGATCAAGATCTAAAAAGTGCGCTGGAACGTCTATCCATTCTTACGCTAGAAGAACAAAAAAATCATTTACAGATTGATTTAGCTCACCAATCTGTTGCACCTGCTTTATTAATTGATTTACAAAAAAGCATCAAAGAATCAAAGAAAGTTTATTTTCAATACATTAGTGCTCAAAAGGAACAAACTACTCGAGAAGTAGATCCCATTACTCTCCGATATAAATTTCGTACATGGTACCTTTATGCTTATTGTTATTTAAGAAACGATTATCGTGAATTTAAAGTGTCTCATATACTCAATCTTCAAAGACTTACTACATCGATTAATAAAAATCATCCGATCCCTGAAGAGAAACCTTTCGTGCAACCTTTAAAAGAAAGTATAATTCTACGGGTACATCCTGATTTCATTCATTTAGTTTTAAATCATTTTCAACATCAATCGATGGTTCAAGAAACAGATGGTAGTTTTACAATGACGCTTCTATTACCTATACCATTACATGCAGAATGGTTAATTAACGTTTTGTTAAGTTTCAGGTCAGGGGTAGTTGTTATTCACCCCTTATACTTACAAGACGTTTTAAAAACTGAAGCAAAAAAAATAATAAATCTATATGAGGATATATGACAATCAGTTGTCATATATCCTTTTTTATAATGTATGTAGTCAGACAGTTATTACTAAATTCAAAGGAGCGATTTGAATGAATGTTGGAAAAACAATGTATGGATATCACGAGTGGGCAATACAATCGATGTTAGGTCATCTGAGTGGTTTACCGAAAGATGTCTTAAACAATGAGGTAAAAAGTTCTTATCCTTCTATCGCTAAAACGCTTAGTCACATTCTTGCTGTTGATACCATGTGGATTCATATTTTAGAAAGAGTAGAGTTTCAACAAGCGTTGCAGGATGCGATGAGTCAATTACCATTAACTGATGCATATACAATTGAAGAATTTAAATCGGCATTCAAAAATGTCGCAACAGAGTATCAAAGCTTTTTAAATGAAAACTCAGACCTTACTGTGACGTTGGATGTAAATAATTCTTGGTCTGGTTCACGAGAAACAACTTTTGAAGAAATTCTTTTACACGTATCTAATCATGGTACATATCATCTAGGTAATATTACTACCATGCTAAGACAACAAAATGAAACATCACTGATGATGGATTACTCTCTATTTTGGTATGAAGATACGACGGTGACATCCTGAAAGGATATATTAGTTTTAGTGATCAATTAGATATAACTACCAAACAAAAAGCGTGCGTCAGCGTACGTTTTTTTTTGCTTTATATATCTAATAATAATTAAACTCAGGATGAAACTGTATTATGAATTTTATCTATACAACTAATAGTAATACTAAAAAATAAACGTTTCACGTGAAACGTTTATTTTAAAAAGATCTCTAAAAATGTTTATACAGCTATCAATTAGATAAAAAGCGTGCGCCGGCGCACGCTTTTTATCTAATTTCCCACTCCTCTTCAGACATGCTATGCTAGCTATATCGAATTAAGGGGGCGTGCATTATGGACTCTACCTCATCCATCCAACATAGACAACTTGTTGTCTCTCAAGCAGCGAAGACATTGCTCGAGAACGATGTGACCGAACAACTAATCTCCATTAATATCATTGATGTCGAAGCCTATGTCAATCAACTTTATGAAGAATTTTATGAATTTCAAAATGAAGAAGATGTATATACCAAGCTTCGTTATTATTCCTTTAAGAAATTGAAACGGCGCTGGGTACGAGCAGCCGTAAAAAACTATGTTGAGAACAAAGGTCCGATGAAAGAACTACGTGGCCTTCATAAAATGTACCTTGAGTATTGGGACATTGCGGGAAAAGAAGGCTTTCAACGAAAGTTCTCTGCTGATAGTGTTGAGAAGTTGATGCAAGAACACATACAGGAACTTGAAGAATGGGCTGAAAATAATAACTTACTGATTCATACGTATCCGCATTGGGGACAAAAGACGAAGAACCAGCAAACGACAACGATGCGGACCGATATTCTAATGGTTATTGGCGAGGTTGCAAAGGAATTGAAACGTGCGCAACCAAAAGCACACGTTGCCACTTCTACCTCGATTACGGTACCGTTCTTTGGAATCGCTGATCGCATGAAAAATACGACGGAAAAGTTCAATCAAGGAGAGGGTATGTTGACGGACTTATCTCTTGACCTCCATGACTTCTCCGCTGTCGTTCCTAAATACAAACAAGGTATACCGACAAATTTATCGGTTCTCGTCAGTAATGAGTTTCTTGCAGAACTCGACGGAAAAGTCCCGGATCTTGATGCCCGCGATTTCGAAGCCTTTAACGAGATTCTGTCGTATCGCGATGTGACGTTTCAAACGAGTCGTAAAATCGTCTTCCCGATCTCAAAACTTGTCAAAAAGATTTATGGAAACGATAGCGGGAAAAGCTATACCCTCACAACCCAACGTCTTGTAAAACTCGGTTATTATCGCGTAGCTGTTAGAAATGAGGAAGGGGATCTCTCGATCTTTGGTCTCTTCTCCTCTGTTAAAATTAGTAATGCTTCTTCTGTTAAGCGGGACACACAAATTACTGTCACCGTCTCAGAGGAAGTTTATGATGATTTATTAAAACAACAGATCATCAGCATCTATGGAGAACAGATTGAACGATTAAAAGGAACATTCGCTTATCATTTATCCTTTGTACTTCAAAAGGAACGACTTAACTCGTATCAGTTAAACGAAGCAATGCCCGCGAAACGGCATTGGCGTCAGTTTACACACTCGATTCGATTTAATAAGAGTCGAAAAGCAGAAAACTTGAAAGAGCTTGAAACTAACTTGGATCGTATCAAAGAACTTGATTTTATCATTCAAGATTGGCATCGATCCGGTGACTACTATTTCTTATACTTCCATCCCTTGGAACGCTGGGAACATGATGATCGCCGCAATGCCCTTCTCCTATAAGGAGTATCGAGCAGATCAATAGAAAGTAGTCTTCCTCCATTCTTCATAGATTCAAATAAAAGAGCGTATGAGATCATGAATCTCGTACGCTCTTTTGAATACTAGTTATGATTCTCCTTGAAACTATATGATAGTAAATAAGCGTTTTTCCTCGTATGCCTAACCTACGTTGTCTTTGTCGTATTAAATCGAGATTAGCTATCGAGTCATGTTGCCATTGAAAAATATGGTCGCTTTAACAGCAATACAATAACCAAAAATAAGCAGCATCAAGCACTCAGCCATGCTCATGTACACTTCGCTAATCACAATCATATATTTATATAAACGATCATATCAAAAGATTTGTAATGTAGTACCAAGATAGATGTTTGTATTTGAAGTAACAAAAAAAATAGGAACATATATTCCGTTTAATTTTTCTCTTTTTCTTCTTGTTGTAAGAACTCACGTATAATTGAATTTCTCGTTCTCCAGAATATCTATTGATCGTACATGTCGAATCGTGTCGTAAAACGACCATTTTTCAAATTCAGACGTTATTTACCGTACTGAAACAGCACTTTTTCTTAAATTTTTAGCATTTTTGTCGGATTTGACCGTACTCAAACAACACTTTATGTATTTAGGTCGCCGATCACCGTACCAAAACAACAGTTTTGTGATTTTGGTCGTTGTTTCCCGTACCAGAATAACCTTTTTGCAGTTTAGAACACTTTTTAAAAAATAATTTAAAGCGGCTAACTTATCCGTTTGGTCGTCATATACCGTACTCAAACAACACTTTTGGACATTTTAGTCGCTCTATCCCGTACTGAAATGGCACTTTTAATCATTTGGTCGTCATTTACCGTACCAGAATGACATCTTGCATCGTTACATGTATGAATTTACTCAAGAAAATCCTCTAGAAAGCGCATCGTATAAGGATTTCAGAGATTCTGGTCGTTTTTGACCGTACTGAATTGACATCTTTTTTATAGCTGAAAACGGCTTCATATCAACGTTTTTAGAACATTGGTCGTTTTTGACCGTACCGAAACCGCGTTTTGACAGTTCCTTTTCTGAACAGGATACTAGTGATAATAGTTCAGAGTAGGGGAGGTGTAGGTATGTCATTTCAACATGAAAATCGTCATGTATTGGTCGCTAATAAATTACTGATCGCGATGAGCGGCTTAACACGTTGGACAAAACGTCAAGACAGTTTCTTATATGAACAGCATCACTATAACATTCCAGGACCTTTCCTGGCATTGAAGTGGACAAAATCTCGTATTCGTCATTTGTTGACGCTTTTATCGCATTGCGATGATCAAGGTGTTCTTTCATTAGTGGAAAGTGAAGCATTGGCTCACTATGCGCATACGTCAGTTCGATCGTTACACAATAACCTACGCCTTTTTGAATCAATTGGACTTATTCGTTATTCGATTCATTTCTCTGGAGTCGTCACCATTGAACTCGTAGATTATCTCGAAAACTACCGTGATCTTTTTGAAGAAGATGGTACGTATACATCGAAGACCGGTTATACGTCTCTTTGGTGTGGGATGGTGCGCCAACTGATGGATATTGAGCATGTGAATATCCTTCGTGTCGCATTACGTGCTCTTGTACAAGTAGAGCGGGACGTGAATGTTCAGTCTCAGGAGAAAGCGACTTTAACCTATGATGAAGTACGTGGATTCTTACCGCGTTACTGTGGACACCGTTTGGCTGTAAAAGGGATGCTTGATCAACTATCGCAGTTCTTTAATGTGCATTTGGTTGAGAATACGAAAGATTTCTTATCTGCTGTTAAAGAGAATGTCTCGCTTAAGAAGCGCATACATACCGTAACACGTCCTTTAATGTTTCACGTGAAACTCGAAGACCAGATCAACAGTAAGCGTATCCGGGAAGCGGAACGGGCGAGTACGTTGATCAGTTGGTTCGATCTTCGAGAAGTCGCTCGTGACTACGTAGATTTTGATGCATTGGAAGTTCCGCAAACATCGCTGCAGTCGTTAAGTGATACGTACGGATTTGCTGCCTGTGATGCAGTCATTCGTTCGATTCGAAACGATTTCTACCAATACGGGGACCGTCTCGAAGATGCAGAACTCTATCGCCTCTTCTTTGAATCACCAATTCTCTATCTAAATGAACGACTCCGAGTCGTATCGGAAAAATTGGCCATTGCATGATGGTCTATTTGTCATGTTTTTTTTTGAAAATAGTCGTGAAAAGACAACAAATCCGCGTCATTTTAAGTCTTTTTGATTGAATTCATTGTCATGATACTTGTTTTATTGATCCATCCAAGGACAATATGAATATGACATACTATTTAGGAAAAAAAACAAATTCTGTTGTTAAAAAAACTGCTTGTTGAGTTATTTAATCAATAGATTTTGTACGAAATCATTGAATGAATTCATAAAAACCAACACTTTTTGAATTTCTACAAATTATGCTGTTCGTTTACCGAATTGCAAAATATCTTGTTTTTGTTGGTATTGCAGGCTTGAGGCGGTGAAGTCTTTTTCTAATTCTTATTAATTCTTTATTAATCTATTTAATCTCTTCCAATGTGTTGAATCATAATAATCTGGTAGATCACGGTTTATTATGATGAAGAATAAAAATTAAAATAGGGAAAAGCATTTTAAAAACGTATACAAAAACATCTACGTAGGAAAACTTAAATATGCTGTAAACATTTCGATGTCGAAATGTTTACAGCATATTTAATAATGTATACATAAAATTATGTTCATATTATCTTTTGAGTGCTGATAACCATTGAAATTAATAATTTCATGTGCCATGATGAATAAAGAAAGGGGAGAGATGATGAATATTATGACGTTTTACATATCAAAGGGAGGATCTGGGAAAACAACCTGTTCGCTCAATATGGGTCATGCCCTTGGAGAAATCGGGTATCGGACGCTTCTCGTTGACTTAGATCCGCAGGGATCATTAAGTAAGTTAATGCTGAAAGAGTCGGATACGATTCAATACATGACACTGTACGACGTCCAGTCTAAAGGATTAGCGATAGAAGAAATCTTATTTGATGATGAAAAACATAATATTAGTCTTCTTCCCTCCAATGAACGAAATGCACGTTTAATCAATCTAATATCTGAACAAGATAAGATTTTTCTATTAAAAGACTTATTAGCTCCTCTTGCCGATGAGTTTGATTGGATCATTCTTGATTCAGTTCCTTCAATCAATGAATTATCTAAAGTCGTCTTATCGTGCGCAGACGAGGTGGTTATCCCATTCATGGCGAAAAAGCTCGTCTTTGATCAGTTAGGAAGTACGATTCGAACGATTCGACAAGTGAAGAAGTATTATAATGCTTCGCTTGAGCTAACAGGCATTATGCCAGTCGCAATCGATCTTGGTTTAAAAGGGGATCGCGAATACGCAGAGGCGATGGAGCAGTTGGCAACAACAGAACAATTACACGTACTTCCCTCTGTACGACGCGCTGCTTTTATTGAGAAAGCGGCAGATAGCGGAAAGAGTGTTTTACAGTACAAGTCGAAAGAAGGCATGGAACTGGCACAGCCGTTTCGTGAGCTAGCACTTTTGATGACAGGAGGTCCGAAACATGAAAGCGCGGAATAAACAAATTCATAAAGTAAGACCACAAGACCAACATCCTTATCGAAGTGGATTGACTGATCTGAGTTCTGTTGTTCAGAAGTTACCGGTTTCGCGCGATTTAGAAAATCTCGCAGTCGAGATCAAGGAGTTAGCTAAGATTCAAACGATCTCTGTTTTCGAGATTGGTAAGCGCTTGTCGATTGCTAAATCAGAAATGCATGACCAACAAGAATGGCGCACCTTTTTAGAAGTCGTTAACATGTCAAATTCACTTGCTTCCCGATATGTTAAAGCGTTTGACACTCTAGAACCATTTGAAGAACGACTCCAAACGTTACCAGCATCCAAAGTATTCGAACTGATGTATGTCGATGATCCAGAAGACGTTGTACTAAACGGACTTCCGATAGAAGAGGGAAGAAAGTCGCTCGACCAAGCAACTGTCCGAGAAATCCGTGCTGCTCGATCAACGACACCTAAAGTAAAAGTTAAGTCGTTTCAACAACCGGAAGTGACATCGACCGTCCTTTCTACACGAGTTCCTACAGAAACGTCAGAACAGATTCATGTGTTAGCGCGTGCTAAAGGACTCAGCATTAGTGAATACATTTCAAAGATGATCGAAGAGACAATTCAGCGAAACATTATTGAAGATCAGAGTGAGATCGTGGAAGGAGAGAAGGAACAGTGAAAAAAATTGCCTTATATAATCGAAAGGGTGGCGTCGGAAAATCAACAACCACGATTAATCTAGCCCACGCGTATGCTCGACAAGGATTACGCGTTCTCGTCATTGATGCAGATGACCAAGCATCGACGACAAACGGACTAGGCTTAACCGATGATTACGATGGAAAAGTGCTCCTTGATTGTCTGATTGAAGAATACGATCCGTTGTACGCACCGATTGAACAAGTGATTGTTACCTGTGATTATGAACTAGGAACGATTCACTTAGTACCCACGCGTCGCTCTGCTTCTCCTACCGGACTGACGAGTCAGATGGGATATGAATACCGCTTGATTGAAGAACTAGCGCGACTTGAAGACTTATTTGATATTTGTTTAATTGATTGCCCGGGATCAACGTCCGCTTTAAACCCATACGCTCGCTGTGCTCTCGTTGCGCAAGATCGGATCGTCATGCCGGTACAGATGCAGAAATTCTCGATGGATGCTGTCTATACAGCTCCGGAAGAATTAGAAGAAATGAGACATGGATATAAGGAAGATATTCATATCTCAGCATTTATTCCCACAATGGTGAATGCGCGTTCTAAAGGAGATATGACGACCGTTGACGAGTTAAAGGAGTTAGGGGAGGAAGTTGGTATTCCCGTACTGACGACAATTCCATACATCGTAAAAATTCAATCCCTACAACGAGAAGCGCGTCCGGTCCTTGACCATAAGAGCCCAGCGACAGATGCTTACTTACAGTTAGCAGAGGAGGTACTTGCCTTATGAGCAATCGACGTAAAAAAGGACAAGCAATATTCAAAAGCTTTCAGAGCACAGTAGCCGAAAAACCTGCTCAAGAACAGGCTACTGAAGCGTTACGGGAAGAGCAAGTCGAAGCAGTAAAGAAATTTGCTGCGCCTGCGATGTCAAATCCGTATCAGTCGCTTCCAGCTGTCGGCTTATCGCGTGTACTATCAAAACGACTTCCAGAAGACATGGAAGGTATTATTCAGTACTACAATCATATTGATACGATCCAAGCGACAAGTTTTGTTGAGAAGTGTCGTATTCTAGCACATGCAAATGCGTTGTTCCACGGAGAAGAAACAAAAGCTCAATTTAAAGAAGAACAAGGAAACTGGACTGATTTTTTAAATAAAATTGGACAGACTCGTCCACAAGTAAGTCGTTATGTTTCTTTTTGGAATGTATTTGGACCAACAATCTTAGACAAGGCGATTCAAGAAGATTTTAGTGCAACAAAGTTAGCTGAATTATTGACATGGCCAGAGGATCCAAAAATCGCGTTGCTCGAAGAGCGTAAGTATAGGATAAAAGATGGCGAGTTCACGGTCTACGAAATGACACGTGAGCAATTACGTGAAGTTAAAAAAATGTTAAATGAACGGAAAGAACAAAACGTGATTGATGCAACTCCTGTACAGCCAAAACCAGCACGTGTTCATGTTGATTTCTCTGATAAAAATGATCCATTGTACCGAACGCTGAAAAAGCGAGCGCAAGATCAGGGGATAAAGCCCGATCAAATCATTCGAGCAGCATTAGAACAATACTTACGCACGTAATTGGATAGCAAAGACCGTCCTACATCCTAGTAGAACGGTCTTTTTATGATTTCAGCTTAATCGATTACTCATTTTTACTATCGAGAGATGTCTGTGTACGCTCTCGTAAAACAGCAAGCTCAACTTGTTCGTGAAGGCGGCGTTCAAACGATTCTTGATCCCGCTCTGCAATGGTCAACGCTAACGACAGTTTTCGGTTTTCTTCTTCTAACTGCTCGGAACGCTCGGTACGTGCTTTTAGTTCATCAATTCGGTCGGTTAATGCTTTGTTTTGACGATACAATTGATCGCGTTCTTCCTCGAGCTTAGTGATATTTCCTTCCAAATGAAATACTTCTCTTTTTAATGAGGTGACTTCTTCCTTTTTAGATACTTCTAATTTTTCTTGTTGTTGTCTTATCTGAACTAACTCATGTTCTGTCTTTTCCAATTTTACTTTCAGGTCTTCAAGTTCTTGCTGATAGAGAGAAACTTTTTCTATATACTCTGCTTCTAAATCTTCTTTGGCTTGAAGCACTTCAGACTCTAACTTAGTGACTGTATCTAGATGACGAGATTGAATGCGTTGATTTTCATGTTGAAATGTCTCAAGACGTGCAGCCCGTTCTTGAAAGAGAAGCGTGATCTGCTTAATTGAGGCCTCTAATACAGCATCCTCCTCACTGAGTTTAGGATCAATTTCCTTTTGTTCAGCAAGCACAATAAACTCTTCGAAAAGCTGATTGGTTGTAATCTGACGTCCTTTTAATAATTCACCAATTTTTTCAGTGACTTCCTCAGAAAGGCGAAACGACTTATTCTTCATTTCATTAGATGTCATAAATGTACCCCTCTTAACTAAAAATTGTATCGTTATTATAGCATGATTATTTAAGATTAAATTTAAAAAGAATTATTGTATGCAACTAGCAGAATTAAAAAGTAATTAAATATAAAACAAAGAAAATAGAATCCTTTTTTTACAATATTTATTTTCCGTAGAAAATATAGTAAAATAACTTGTGGATACATATTTGTATAATTATTTTAAAGGAGATTAAAAGATTTGAATAAGAAAATATTTAGTACAGAAGTAAATCATGTTGAACACATTTTATGTGTTTTCATTTCTACTATAATTACTGCCATTTTTATTTCATATTTAATATATACAGGACCTTTTTCAGAAATTAATAAGTACTTAAAAAATTCTTTAGGATATAACTTTCATGATGGTTCAATAGCACTATCAATAGATTTGGTTAATTTAATTGGAATTTTATTTCTAATTATCATCTACTATCACACATTTTCTAATTTTATATTGTACAGAGGTGCATCGTATTATATAAGAAATGAGTCAAAAAAAATAATGAAATTTATAAGAAGTAAAAAAACTATTCTATATGCATGTCTAGTCATTATTTATCTAACGTTATTAAATTATTCTTCAAAAGAATTATATTTTAAATTAGCAATTATATACAGTTTTTTATTAATTATCTTTATGATATTCCAATTCCTTTACAGTATGTTTCGTTATAAAAAATGGAGAAAATTCCACTATATTTTTATGATATCGCTTATTATTTCAATTTTATATAACAACTCTTTACCTCATTCGTGGTGGTTTGTTCCTACAGTTCAAATTTATTTTTTTATTTCTTTATACTTAATATTTTTCTTTGGTCAATATTTTATTCCGGCTTTATTATCTGAGTATGATGCTGCTCAAAATGAAAAGCAACTTTTTATAAATAAATACATTATAGAAACTATTAGTAATAAGTTCAAAGGATACATGAAAAGAACAATTAAAAGTGAGTTCAATTCACAAATATATAAGTGTAAGTTTGAATTACACAAATTAGCTAGTTTTAAATCAATGTTAAACAGTACTATTTTAGAAGAAAAAACTAAAGAATCAATATTAACAACATTTAAAAATGAGATTTTAGATAGAAATCAAACCTCTAATATATTAGGCAATGTAATATTGAAAAGGAATAAAAGTAATCTACACAT
Organism: Exiguobacterium sp. s91; assembly: GCF_018618915.1. Taxonomy (NCBI): domain Bacteria; kingdom Bacillati; phylum Bacillota; class Bacilli; order Caryophanales; genus Exiguobacterium; species Exiguobacterium sp. s91. The sequence continues at coordinate 17,182 of NZ_JACSMZ010000005.1, forward strand.
AGCTATAGTTTTATTAATTTCTACGTTAGTTATTGAATTGTATTTTTATGAAACTAGTTATTCTCATTATGGTTTTATTAAGTATTTTAGAGAATGCCTATATATATTGATCTTCTTAAGATTGATGCTTAGATCCACTGAAATTGGTTTAGCTTTTTATTACGACTTAAAAAGTAGCAAGATTAAATCATCTAATCTAAGCTCTAGTAAAAGAATAACTTTAGCAATTACAAGTATCTGCGAAGTAGTTTTACTGTCTAGCGCTATGTATTTTTTACAAGAAACAGAACTTCAAATTATGAACTCGTATTTAGAAATACTTTATATTTTTATTGAACAAATAAAGTATGCATTATCTGTAGCTATCTTTAATGCTTCTTTTCCAGAAACACATTTTAAATTAAGCATAATTTATAATCTTAGTTTAAATAATGTAGTTCATATTACTCAAATATTACTAAGTATTATTTTAATTTCATTATCGATTGCCAATTACAGCTCAAAGTCTTCTAATAATAGGAGTTTCAAAATTATTAAATCCATTGACTATATAATAATTGAATATACTTTTATAAATGGTAAGTATTCGGAAAAAGAAATTTTACGTGATTTTTCTTTAAATGAGCTGAAAATAAAATTAGAAGATTGTTGGAAGGATTCAACAATCGACTTAGAAACATTTAACAATATAAAATCATTAATCAGATTTAGCATACTTAAAGAATGAAATATTTATAAAACGACATTAGAAATAAAAGATCTGCATCCTCTCAGTTATGAACTGCTCCCTGTCAAGTAGACAGGACAAATAATAAAAATCCTTCAAACGGCTTGCGCTCTATATTCTAATGGAGCCAAGCCGTTTAATCGTTGTTGATATCGTTCTTCATTGTAGAAGTAAATATATTTCTGAATCGCGAGTCGGAGTTCGTCTAACTCCACAAACTTATGTAGATAATAACTTTCGCACTTCAACGCTCCCCAAAAAGACTCCATCGGACCGTTATCAATACATTTACCAACCCGAGACATACTTTGTGTGATGCCTGCCACGCGTGTCATGTGACGAAACGCATGAGACGTATATTGAAATCCTCGATCACTATGAAGCAAGGGACGACTTCCGGGTGCGCCCTGTAGGGCGAGTTCGAGAGTATGGAACACGAGCTGATTATTATTGGAATGTCCAAGAACGAAGGAACGTATGGATCCGTCATATAAATCTAGTATGGTGCTCAAATATGCCTTCTGAGAGGTGCCGTACTTCAATTCCGTGACGTCCGTCACCCATTTTTGATTCGGCTCTGCTGCGTTGAAATCACGGTTTAGAATGTTCTCTGCGGTCTGTTGAGGACGATTGCGAATATACAAAGGACGTTTCCGACGTATGACACAGTGAATACCAGCGACATGCATCAGGCGACGGACACGCTTTGCGTTAACGTTTCTTCCGAAACGACGTTTCAGGTTCAATGTCATTCGGCGATAGCCATAGATTCCTTTCACCGAAAGGTGGATCTCGTTCATCTCTTCGATGATTTTCATATTCTCAGTCTCACGTTTCTGCGGTATACCAATCCGACGTAACCACTTGTAATAGGCAGCGCGCGAGACACTTGCGAGATGACATAGGACGATGATCGGATAACCGAATTGCTCGACCGATGATTGGATGGCTTCATATTTATCTTGAAGACGAATTTGACTTAACGTGACCTCCTCTCGATCTCCTCTAACTTTTTTAAGAAATTGTTCTCCATGCGTAGACGCTCATTTTCTTTCTCGAGTCGTTTCAGATCCAACGCCAAACGGTCTGTATCCGTCAATTCTTCTACTGGCTTCTGACGTCCGCGACGGTCCATCAGTGCGTCGATTCCGTCCTTCTCGAACTTTCTTACCCAACTATAAATTTGTTGGTACGAGACCCGATGGGTCTTCATGATACTTTGGTAGTCTTTTCCGCTTTGTATACAGTCCATGACTGCATGGACACGCTCTTCGAATGTAGTGGTTCTACCTTTAGTCATAGTGGATCGCTCCTTCAATGGTTTCCCTTGAGTACTATGACTAGTACACTTCCCTATCCACTTCGCAAGTAGGCTTTTATCCGAGATATCAAACCGTGCCGTAGCGCTAATAAGCGATTCCTTTTGGTCGAGTACTGCATGTATAGCCTTCATCTTCAGTTCTTCCGGATAACGCGTCCACTCTGTTCGATTACGAAGTGCTATGGAGCCGCCCGTACGATATTTTGTCCTCCATCTATTTAAGGTGGTGACTGAAAGCTCGAAGAGCGAGGCAATCGATTTGATCGAGTCGATCCCGTCTTCACACATCTTAATGATTCGTAGTTTTTCATCTGACGAAAACTTAGATTTAGTCATAGAAAAAGCTCCCTTCAAAAAAGTAGACAGTTTTTGTTATTTCAACTGTCTACTTTTTGGGGAGCATATCATTATGATTAGAGACTGCAGATTTTTTTATTTCTATTTACTATGACTCTCGATGATTGGCTGCTTTTTTTGTTCCATGTCGAAAGAATATACCGTCGAGAAATTATCTATCATGAAAATAGGTTCATCAAGAATGATATCATTACATAATTTTATTGGTATTCAATTGACGTATATATAAATAAGGAACCTGTAAATCATTATCGTTTTTCGCTATTTCATAGTTAGGTCAATATACCTAACAGTATTGTAAGAAAGGAATAATTGATAGGTCGATTGTTGTATAAAGAGAACTCAGATATTCCTTAAATACAATGAAATGAGGAGACGGAATTGAAAAAAAGGGCTTTACAAAAGTGGACAAAAACGTTGGTGGCCAGCTCGTTGCTCGTGAGCTCCCTCCCGCTTCACATCAAGGATGTGAAGGCAGAAGAAAAATCAGGGCTCAAACTGAATGGTAGCTTCGAGAGTTCTCCCGCCTACATGCTCGACCCAGAAGAGAAGGTCGGCGAGACGATCAATACCCCTTTCATGGAATCCGAGAAGAAGGGGGAAGGCGATTATCGACTAACCATCTACAATGATGAACAATTTCTCAAGCGCGATGGTTCTTGGAAGGATGTCGACCTTCGACTAGCGGAAACGCAAGGACGGACGATCGAGCCGAAGAATTCGAAAATCGATGTACGATTCTACGATAGGATTTCCTCGCGAGTTCCTTTCATGTCGGTCGAAGGAAGCGACGGCGATGCCATCGACTTCCGGTTCGAGGGTACTCAGACGAAGGACGGATTCCAGAAAATCGAGGAGCGCCCGGGGGACACGAACGATAATCAAATCATCTACAAGGATATCCATCCCGGAGTTGACGTCCGTCATGTCGTGATGAACGAGGAAGTCAAAGAAGACATCATATTGAATCAGAAGAACATGGATATCGAGAAATTCATCTACCGAATCCATACGAAGCTCGATGTCGGGCTTGATGGGGCTGGGAACATCCTCTTCAAAGATCCGAGGGACGGTGAAGTGAAGTACACGATGCCAGCGCCCGTCATGAGTGATAGCTCGTTCGATGCGCGTTCTGGATTATCGAGAGAGAGCCGCGATATTCGTTATGAGCTGGTCAAGGAAGAGGATGGCTTCACCCTTGAGTTGATCCCGAGCAAGGAATGGCTCTCGGATGAGGATACGAAGTATCCGGTGTATATCGATCCTACGCTCAGCCGTGGTGCTGCACAAGATGCTTTCGTGACGAGCGCGGATCCGAAGGGGAACTATAATAAGTTCTGGAGTTCCGCACAGGGAGAATACGTCCTACGGGTAGGTAATTATGACGGCCAGACGGGGACGAACTATGCTTTCATGAAGATGGATGGACTTTCTGACATCAAGGGGGCTACCATCACATCAGCGAGTCTGAAGACTTACGTCAAGTGGAGCTATCATCCGACGACGAAGACCGGCATCTGGTTGGATAGAGTCAATTCGAAATGGTCGGAATCGAGCATCAACTGGGAGAACAAGCCGACGTCGACCAACATCACCTCGACTAAGGTGGCACGGGCGCAATGGGCCACGTTCAACGTGAAGGATACGATTCAACAGATTGCCGATGGGAAGATGGATGACTACGGCTTCAAGCTGCACGCGAACGGCAACGACGAGAATTATTGGAAACAACTTACAGCAAGCGAGTCCGGTAAGAAATCGAATGTCGTCATCTCATATAGCTATCCTCAGATGAAAGGATTGAAGGCAGAGCCTTTCCCGACTGCAGCGGGCGCATCGACCGGCTACATCAATCTATCTTGGGGGAAGGCGAAGGAAGCGACGAACTACCGGTTGCAGCTCTTCAACGGGAAAGGTTGGCGTACCATCTATAAAGGGACGGCGACTAGCTTCAGCACCAAGAACAAGAAGCTCTGGCCGACGACGAATCAGTACAAGGATAAAGATTCTCTGACGGGAGGAATCGCCTTCCGGGAAGGCGATGGGATGGAGCTCCCGCTCGACCCATCACCGATGTATCGAGCGAGCAACAACTCGAACACGAACACGAAAGCCTATCAGTTCCGTGTCGTCGCAGACTACGAACTAGGGTCGAGTGAGCCATCGACGACCGCGAAGCCGGTCCTCGATGGCATCATCCCCGAGAATCCTGAGACGCCTCAACTCGAAGGCATACATTCGAACCAGAAAGACGATAAGGGATGGGTCGAACTAGAATGGGATGAGGTCGAAGGAGCTACATCTTATGATCTTCTTATCTACAACGGTGATAAGTACGAACGTCTCCCAGTAGGGAACGAGACGAGCTGGTCGAGTAAGGGGAAGCGAGTGTTCCCTACCGATGAGCAACTCAATAGTGCATCCTCGGGCAATCTGTTCAGGAAAAATGGAGATGGACGTGATTTCTTAAGTGATCCGCGCACACTCTATAGTGCTACTGGGATCAAACACGAGAATACGACGAACTATTACGTCAAGCTAATTGCTAAATCGGACAAAGGGGAGAGCCTCCCGTCCTCTGCCCTTAAATTTTGGTTCCCTACAAAGTCACCTGTCACGAATGGTCGCGGGTTTGCATATAAAGGTGCGGATGAATCCCGTGGTTATTTGACGGCCGCCTGGAGTCCTGTAAAAGATGCATCGGGCTATCTCATCCTCATAGACAACGGAATCACTAAACAAATCGTGCAGCAACTCTCGGCAGACGAAAATTATTGGAGTAGTCGTGACATCGGGCTTTATCCAACGACTACGGCAGATGCTAGTTTCCGGACGGACTTCGAAGGTCTCGAGTTATTACGTGATGCGGGGAAGCTATATTCACTCTCTGACATGAACAGGGCTGACGAATCTTCCTATCATGTATACGTTCAATCATTTAGAGATGAGGATACTGAGAAAAAGGAATTATCCTCGAATAGATATTTAGGAAAAAGTGATATAGAATCAGAAGACTCTAGCTTGACCCTAGATATGAGCGATTTCGATAACGAACCTGTTGAGGTGGCTAGTAGTCTTAATCCTATGGAGGAACCGATACTTGAAGTCATCGAACGAGATGGCGACGAGGAGAAAGTCGACCTCGCAAGTGACCTTTCTGTCTCATGGAAACCCGTACCGAAGGCACTTAAATACCAGGTGATGATTTACAACGGACATGATTATACGTATTTTGATGTACCAGGTGATTTAAACAGTTGGACGACGCTTGATAGGAACATATATCCGACATCGGAGCAAATAAAAAATGGCGACTTTTCATATAGAGTGAACGAGGATGGACAGGCGATTCCTCCATCTCCTGAAACTCTATATGCTGCGGTAAGAAAGCATTATAATGAACCTGCATCCAGTAGTGATAGTTATCAGGTCCGGCTATCGGCCATTTTGGAAGAAGGGGCTACTCCTCCTTCAAAAATCTCAAGCATATCGATACCTTTAGAAGAACCTGAAGTATGGATTGAGAATGATGTGGTGCATCCGGATGGACACAGAGAAGTCGAGATGAGATGGAGAAAATCTCAGGATACTACTTCTGAGCTATTAGTTTTCAATGGACAGAAGTACATCTCTTATGGCTTAGGGAATTCGACAATCTGGAATTCAGATCAAGCTAAGATTTATCAGAATGAGGATAAGCTCTCTCTCCAGATGAACGGTCCTGCCAGTACGTCACTTCCACAGAACATGGATAAAATATATCAATTGAATGGTTTGTCGAAAGAACAAATTGACGAATTACCTGAGTATCAATTCATGGTCCGCACTACGGACGCTAAAGGACGTACGAGTGAACGAGAAATTGAACTTGAACGTCCATGGAACGAACAGGAATATGATGTAAATGAAGAAGATGATGAATCAAGTACGATTGAAGATGACTTTGAATTCGAGTTGTACAACAATGAATTATTTTTGGATAACCCAGTAGAACGGGCGACCGCTCAGAGAGCGGGAGCAATCAAGACTTTGGTCCGTGTCACTGTTTCGCTATTCAAAAGTAAAAAGAAAGTTGTTGTAAAAAAGAAACGTAAAGGAAAGAGAAGCCTGACGGCAAGCATCAAATTTGATCCTAAAAATGCTGGTGGAAAAGTGGCTATTGAAGATGCGGGACGTTATTTGATGCACAAAGATTTCGCCTTAGGAAAAAAATCATTGGGACAACCAGCTATTCTGACTCCCGAAAGATTTTCGCACATCCTTAGAAGACATCATATTGGAGTTTGGGATGGGAGTTTTGGACCGAATAATCTTCAGACATTTTTCCCAAATGGTACTTCATACGGTCAAATTATGAATATAATGAATGACGTAATGAAGCATCCGAAAGTAAAAGACAAATTGACGAAAAAGAAAATAAAAAATATGAGGACTGGTTATCGTATTTCTCCGACCGTAGAAATTAATGGTATATCTTATAAAATTGGAATCCACATGGATATGAACAGAAAATTAATCGTTGATCAGTTTTATCCGAAACACCAATTATGGAGGTTTTAAACGATGAGCACTATCAAATTAAAAATTGATTCGATAGAACTGAAATTTAAGTCTACAGATGGAACCATTCAATCAATCGAAAGTTTTTCTGCACAATTCGAGAGAGGTTTTTATCTGGTTGAACATCCTGAAAAGTTTAAAGACATCAAAATAGAGATGTATATAAATTCGAATTTAGGAAATCATACATGTGGTTTTGGTTTTAATCAAAAGGATGTTGAATGGGGCCATTATTTAGTAGATAAACTTGTTCAAAAATGGACGATTATTTGGGAGTGGTTTTATCAGGCTTGGATTGATTCAAAAATCAGTTTGGATGAAGAACAGTCAGAAATAAACCATGACAACCTAGATTGGGTGTTAGATTTTGATGATAAAAATTCGTTCTCTAAAATTAGAGATGAAAAATTGTATTACGACCATGATTTGAAAGCTTTGATTGATTTAGAATATTCTTTACCAGCGATACGTAAAGTCATTAGTCAAGTAGATTTATATGCAAGGAAAAATGATGTAAAGAATGATTAATATATATAGACCGATGTATTTATCGTGAACTTACGATGGATACATCGTATTTTAATTTATCTTATCTCAACTATTTTTATCGGTAGTGACTAACTCTATTATAAAAAAGATAAGGCTTTGACAGTCGAATAACTGATTGAAGTACTGGAAGTGAGGAAGTATTGAACATCACTATTGATGTTGAGCCGTATACAACTTCATTTCATGAAGCGGTTCAGTTGTGTACTCTGCGTCATAATTATAGTTCTATGGCTTTCTATCCATTCAATCAATTTATAAAAAGTTGTATACATTATATTCATTCAGCATAAAAAAAGAGGTTCACTTGTTCACTCGTATTTATTTTCTGAATTCCTTGTATATATGGCACGCCGATTTCTAATCTTAAGAAAAATCTACAATTAAGGAAAAAGATTGTATACGTTTCGATGTCGAAATGTATACAATCTTTTTTTGTTCTCTGATTCATTATGAACTAATACATTCAATCTCGAACATCACTTACGATTGAGTAGCCAATGAGTGCGATGTTCGAGACATTCTTTGACATGATCAGAATCAGCCGAGATGGGCAGCACCGATGACCCCCGCATGACCCTCCAATGTCGCGAGACGTACATCGATGCTCGGACGAAGAGCAGGATAGACGAGCTCGCGGACTCGGCAGATCAACTCTTCCCAGAACAAATCTGCAGATCCTGTGACTCCCCCTCCTATGATGATGACCTCGGGGTCGATCGTGTGGATGATGTTCGCGAGCCCTGTCGCCAAGTGGTTGATGAATCGGGTTCGTTCTGAGGGTACGGTGAGCAGCATCTCGATGGACGAGGCTTCCTGCTCCATGGCACGTGATTGGAGTGCGGTGCCGCTCGCCAACCCCTCGAGGGATCCGACGTTGAGAACCGGATGGACGGGCCCGGATGAATCGATGATAGTGTTGCCAATCTCTCCCGCATACCCATTGGCCCCGCGAATGAGCTTCTTCTCATGGACATAGCCACCCCCAATCCCGGTGCTGACCGTCACATAATAGACGGAAGAGGATGTCTGTCCGGCTCCGAACAACGCCTCGCCTAGCGCCGCTGCATTCGCGTCGTTCTCGAGACAGGTCGGGAGCTCGAATCGGGAGGCGATGGGGGTGACGAGGTCGACGTCGTCCCAGCCAGGCAGATTCGGTGGGGATAACAGGTGTCCGGTCCTCGCGTCGAGTGGACCAGGTGCGGCGATGCCGATGTTCGTCAGATGGAACTCTTCCGAGAAGTATCGGATGGCATGTTCGATGTGCGAGATGGTCTGCCCAGGGTCGGCGACCGGATTAGTCGGGAAGGACAACTGCTTGATGACCTTCTCCTGATCGACGACGGCGACGCGTGTCTGCGTACCGCCGAGATCGACACCGATCCGGAATGGCTTTATCGTCTTAGGAGCAGGTCCGGTGACCAACATGAGACCGTCCCCGGAGACGACATGCTCGCTGTCAGCAGGGAGGAGTGCGGTCGCCCCGACCGATAACACAACGTCGTCCAATTCGATGGTCCCCTCGACGACGGTGATGATACGGAACGTCGGACTCGGGTCTAGTGCATGGGTCTGACGGATGGTCCATTCCTCGACGAAGAAATCAGGATTCCGCGTCAACCGTCTTCTGGATGGGGACAACGGGACGGAAGGCTCTAAGTAACGATAGTGAGGGAACCGTATCACGCGGCGGGCCTGTTCGATGTGGAGTGTACGCAGAGTGCCGGTGACTGAATTGAGACGATCATAGTCATGCAGACGATAGGTCGTGTCCGAGTTCTGTTGGATTTCGAGGACGACACATCCTTCCGTCAGGGCATGGACGGTCCCCGCCGGTACATAGAGGAAATCACCCTTCGATACCGGTACGTGATGCAATGACTGCAACAATGTCCCCTGAAGGACAGCCTCGTCGAACTCTTCCTGGGAGGACAAGGAATGACCGTGGATGAGGGAGGCGTCCTCCGGACAATCGATGATGTACCAACATTCGTTCTTTCCGTAAGGTTGTTGCTCATAACGTCTGGCATCGGCGTCGTTCGGATGGACCTGGACGGATAGGTCCGTCGAGGCATCGATCCACTTCAACAGGAGCGGGAAATCAGAATCCGTCTCCATGCCGAAGATTTCAGGGTGGTTTGACCACAACTCTTCCAGATTGAGACCGACGAACGGTCCGGATTCGACGCGCGTAGTACCGTTCGGATGACTCGCGAGTGTCCAGACCTCGCCTGTTCGACTTGCGTCAGGGATGGGAAAACCATACTCGCGAAGTCGCTGTCCACCCCATATCCGCTCCTTGATGATTGGTTCGAAATAAATCGCTTCCTGCATGCTAACTCCTCCTTCATCCTATTTTCAAATACAACTCTACACTTTTATGAAATAAAAATAAACAAATTAAATATCAAGTATAGACATGGAATAATAAATGCGTATAATCAAATTTGTAAGCGATTACAAAAAAGGAGGAGATTTTAGGTGAAGAAAATCATGTTGGCGTGTAGTTCAGGGATGTCGACGAGCATCCTGGTGTCGAAGATGCAGGAACATGCGAAGGATATCGGAGAAGAAGCGAAGATTTGGGCGGTCGGACAGGACCAGGCAATGAAGGAGATGGATGGCGCCGACGTCATATTGATCGGACCACAGATGCGGTTCCTTCTCTCGAAGTTCCAGCAGGCGACGGACAAGCCCGTCGAGGTGATCGACATGATGGCGTATGGCATGGCGGACGGAAAAGCGGCCTATGAACAAGCCGTGAAGTTGATGGGGTGAACGACATGCAGACGAACGAACAGACAATCGAGCAAGTCGCATTCATGATGATCCTACACAGCGGGAATGCCAGAAGTACGATTCGTGAGGCGATCGAAGCCTATAAGGAAGGGACGTTCGAGGAGTTCGAGCGGTTGCTGTCGGATGCACGCGCTCAACTACAAGAAGCACATCAGGTCCATTTCGGGCAGGTCCAGAAGGAAGCGAGCGGTGAACCGGCGACGCTATCCTTGTTGTTGCTACACGCGGAGGACCATCTGATGTCGACGCAGACGATGCTGGATCTCACAGCCGGGCTCATCGAGCTCATGGAACATAAGTTCTCTAAAAAATGATAAGGAGTGTTTGAGATGACAGAGAATAGTAAGTGGTTCGACCTGTTGAGCCGTTTCCTGATGCCGATGGCGGCATTCTTGAACAACAGTCGCTACCTGCAGACGTTACGTGACGCATTCATGCTTGCTTTCCCGATTACGATGTTCGGTTCCTTGATCGTCGTCGTCGCCAACCTACCATTCCTCGACAAGTTCATGTCCCCTGGCGTGCTCGACGCCTTCAAGACGTCGCTCGGGAATGCACCATCTGCGACGATGGGCATCATGTCATTGTTCGTCGTGTTCGGTATTGGCTATTATCTATCCAAGAGTTATGAGGTCGAAGCCGTATTCGGTGGTGTCATTGCCCTCGTCTCGTTCCTATTACTTACTCCGTTCTTCGTCTCGGTCGAAAACGTCACGGAGCCGGTGGGTAACGTCATCCCGCTCGACCGACTCGGCGCGAAGGGCATGTTCCTCGCCATGATCACAGGATTCCTGGCAGGAGAGATCTATCGCTTCATCGTCCAGAAGAACTGGACGATCAAGATGCCAGCTGGTGTACCGACCGCGGTCGCCAAATCGTTCTCGGCACTCGTGCCGGCATTACTTACGCTCACTGTCTTCCTCGGGATCAACATCGCAGTCACTTCACTTTTGGACACGAACCTACATGACCTCATCTTCAATCTCGTCCAGAAACCACTCGTCAACTTAGGGAACGGTCTCGTCCCGACATTGATCGCCATCTTCTTCGTCCAATTGTTCTGGTTTTTCGGTCTTCATGGACAGGTCATCGTCAACTCGGTGATGGATCCGATTTGGAACACGCTGTCCCTCGAAAACCTGAACGCCTATACCGCGAACGGAGAGATCCCGAACATCATCAGCAAACAGTTCATCGAAATCTACACCGTTGGGATCGGGGGATCCGGTTCGACGCTGGCGGTGGTCGTCGCCATCCTGTTGTTCATGCGCTCCAAGCAATTGAAGCAGATTGGGAAACTATCGATCGGGCCTGGTGTCTTCAACGTCAATGAGCCAATGATTTTCGGTCTCCCGATCGTCATGAACCCGTTGATCATGATTCCATGGATCGTCGCACCATTGATTACGGTGACCGTGACATACTTCGCCATGTCGACGGGCATCGTCCCGCCTCCGACCGGCGTAGCCGTGCCGTGGACCGTCCCGATGTTCATCAGCGGCATGATGGCGACCAACTCCCTCGCCGGAGGTCTGTTACAGCTCGTCAACTTCGCCATCATTATGGCGGTCTGGTTCCCGTTCCTCGTCTTCATCGATCGACTGAACCTGAAGAAGGAGCGCGAGGAGGCGAACGCAACGCAGGAGAAGAAGGAACAAATCGGCTGAACGACGTCGGTTGAGTGAAAAACAACTATAGATAGGATGTGCATAGGATGAATCAGACAGAGAACACGACCATGCAGGAGAAGAAGTATACCTTCCCGACCGACTTCTGGTGGGGGACGGCAGCATCCGCGACGCAGATGGAAGGCGCTGCGCATGAGGACGGTAAGGGACCGAATATCTGGGACTACTGGTACGAGCAGGAGCCGAATCGTTTCTTCGACGGCGTCGGTGCGACGGTGGCGTCCGACTTCTATCACCAGTACGAAGAGGACATCGCTCTGATGAAGGAACTCGGGCACAACTCGTTCCGGATGTCGATCTCCTGGTCCCGTCTATTCCCGACCGGAGAAGGGGAGGTCAACCCGCTCGCCGTCGACTTCTACAATCGCGTGATTGACGAGCTGATCCAGTCCGGCATCGAGCCCTTCGTCAACCTGTACCACTTCGACATGCCGCTCGCGTTGCAGCAGCAGGGTGGCTGGGAGAGCCGGGATGTCGTCACACGTTACGTCGACTATGCCAAGGTCTGCTTCGAGCTGTTCGGGGACCGCGTGACGAAATGGTTCACGCACAACGAACCTATCGTCCCGGTCGAGGGAGGCTATCTGTACGACTTCCATTATCCGAACGTGGTGGATTTCAAGCGCGCCGTCCAGGTCGCCTATCATTCAATCTTGTCGAGTGCCCTTGCCATCGAGGCGTATAAGGAGTCGGGCCAGGCTGGCAAGATTGGCATCATCCTCAACCTGACGCCGTCTTATCCGAGAAGCCGGAACGAGGCGGACCTTCATGCCGCTCATCTGGCGGACATCCTGTTCAACCGTTCCTTCCTGGACCCGTCCGTCCTCGGGACATTCCCGTCAGAATTGATAGACCTGTTGAAGGAACAGGATGCGCTTCCTCTGATGGAGGAACTGGATCGACAGAAGATTGCGACACACACGGTCGACCTGCTCGGCATCAACTATTATCAGCCGAGACGAATTAAGGTGAAGGAACATCTCCCGAACCCGAAGGCACCGTTCATGCCGGAGCACCTGTTCGACTACTATGAGATGCCAGGGCGGAAGATGAACCGTCATCGTGGCTGGGAGATCTACGAGAAGGGCGTCTATGACATCCTGACGAACCTTCGTGAGAACTACGGGAACATCGAGTGCTTCATCTCGGAGAACGGGATGGGGGTCGAAGGGGAGGAACGCTATCGCGACGCGGACGGCAGCATCCAGGACGATTATCGGATTGACTTCATCGCGGAGCACCTGAAGTGGGTGCATCTGGCCATGGAGGAAGGTTCGAACGTCAAGGGCTACCATCTCTGGACCTTCATGGACAACTGGTCTTGGAGTAACGCCTACAAAAACCGCTACGGCTTCGTCGGCGTGGACCTTACGAGTCAGGGCCGGACGGTCAAGAAGAGTGGTCACTGGTTCAAGCGCGTGATCGAAGAGAAGGGGTTCGTGAGATGAGGAAGGATGATCAGGGTATATCTAGCCCTGGTCATCCTTTTTTGTTATATTATATGTATATGTCTATACATGGGGTGTAATCATGTCTATTAAAAAGAAACCAAAGTATGAGAAAATCGCAGATGAATTGCGCGGACGAATCCTTAACGGAGGTTATGATGTCGAGGAAGCGATGCCGGACGAAATTCAACTCGCGGAGGAGTTCGCGGTCAGCCGGATGACGATGAAGCGGGCCCTCGAAATCCTGGTGTCGGAAGGCATCATCTATCGTCAGCGAGGACAGGGGACCTTCATCTTGCCTTCGAGCTTCTCACAGGGGAGAATCAACGTGTTGAACAAAGAGTCCCAAGGGTTGACGAAGCTTCTCGGCGAGCGGACCGTCAGGAGTGAGGTCCTTCAGTTCGAGGTACGCTTTCCAGATGCGGAGGTCGCACGTCACTTAATGATTGAGAAGACCGATCCCGTCTATGAGATTCGGCGCGTCCGTTATGTCGATGACGAACCTTACGTGATCGAGCATACGTTCATGCCTTCCTCGTTGATTACTGGTGTGACGAAGGAGGTCCTCGATAGTTCGATTTATCGATACATCCAGGAAGAACTCGGTTACACGATCACGAGCTCACACAAGATGATTCGGGCGGATAAACCGAACCAGTGGGACCGTGATTATCTTGGGAATGAGGAGACCGATCCAATTATCGAGGTCGAGCAAGTCGTCTTCCTCGGGAACGGAAAGCCGTTCGAGTACTCGTTCTCGAGGCACCGTTACAATAAGTTCGTCTTTACTTCCGTTCACATCGGTCGATGAATGACGTTGGGGCAAGTGAATGATTACTTCTCGGTTTAATCAAATGAAGAATACTATTAAATAATTCGTGGTTTTAAATCAAAAAGGCGTATACATATTGCGACATCGTAATGTATACGTCTTTCTCTATACTCTTAAAAACTATTTTTACGAATATAATCGAGGATAACTAGATAGATGAAGAGATATGACTTGAATGAAGTTAATCTGAAGAGTATTGAGAGAGAAGGCTTATTCATGCGGTTGTTAGAAGAAAATTGAGTTAAGTTTTTTAACACGATATTACTATTTTGATTGGTTGGGTGAAATTATTTTTTTAATTTTTTATGATAACTATGGTCAAATAGTAGGTATTAAGCAGATGATTACATCTGAAAGGCTAATTGATAAAGAAGTTGGATGCATTATCATCTCTACGTCTTTAAAGATGGCAATAAAATGACAGATAAAGTATTAAAGACGGTATACTATTTCAAATCCGTATTGTATTTAGACCTACTTAAAAAATAGCCATAAAGAGAGCTCTCGATCATCGAGAGCTCTCTTTATCTTGATGTTTTAAAATTAAAATCTATACCGAGAAAACGGACATGTTGTAAGTGTGAGAGCTCTGATCCGACGAAGGTTATGATTTAAGCATCGTGCGATCCAGCTGATGTAAATACAACTTGGTAGTAAGGAATATAACAAACGAGAAACCGAACAATAAATAGAGTGGTGATTGATAAGCCAATATACACAATGTCGTGAGTAAAAGAAACGAAAACAATAAAACATATCCATAACGTATTGAGCTAAAAAGAGCTAACTTGAGAGCATCCTTTTTTTTCAGCTCATAATGCGAGAGGATTGGAAATAAAAAAACGGAAATAGCTAAAAAGAACAAGCTGACAATTGAGAGACCTGTAAATAAGAAAGTCTGTCCCGTTTCTAGGTGACGAATGATAAAAAAATCAATAAGTAAGAACAGTAAGGTAAAGGTCCACAAAATGCCGAACTTTAAATGGTACTGCAACGCTTCTTTGAAAAAATGAATGTAGGATCGAAAAACACTGTAATCTCGATGTACTGACCACTGTCTCGTGACGGCGGTTAAGGCATACAGAGCTGGGAAAATCGTGATGACTGGTAAAAGGGTGATGAAAAAAATGAAATTCAACTGCACAAGTCCAGTAGTGAATTCAAGAAGTTGAAATAGCTTGTTTTGTTCATGCTTTAAGTTCATAAGTACCTCCTCCGAAATTCTCCTCAAAAAATTAACCAGATTTAGATTCGAGACGATTAAATGGTGCTGTTGAGTTACGAATAATTAATTCCGGTTCATAAATGTGAGAGGGAGGGGCTTCTTTTTTCTCCACCGCTGCGATGATCCGTTCTGCTGCCGCGCGTCCGAGTTCTTGCTTGGGATGGATGATCGAAGTCAACTTCACTTCCGTTGCTACTGCAAGGACGGAATCATCATAACCTACAAGAGAGATATCTTGCGGAACAGATAGACGTAGCTTCCGTAACTGATCCAACACGTTTAGCGCCAATTGATCATTGTAGCAAACCGCAGCACTTGGCCGATGCTCTTCACTCTCGAAGAAGAGTCCAATCGAATCATAGAAACTTGAAACTAACTCTTCCGTTGTATAGGTGATGATCAATTCTGGTTCTAAAGGGATGTTGTACTCACGAAACGCACGAAGAAATCCACGCATGCGATAAACTCCCTGTAAATCATCCGTTTTAAACAAGCCCATGATACGTTCATGACCAAGATTGATGAGATGTTCTGCTGCTAAAAATCCACCTCTTTCGTCATCCATCATGAGATGAGGAGGCATCAATTGGGAGTAATACTGGTTAATCATCAAGTAGGGGATGTTTTGTTGCTCAAGTTCTAGATAATATTTGATGTTCGGATTATGATTACTACTTTTGGTTGGTTCAACAATTAATCCGTCAACTTGACGATCTAACATCATTTCGAGGCATTGACGCTCTTTCTCTACATCATTGTCTGTACACGAAAGTGTCAAAGTATATCCTTTCGAAGCTAAATGAGATTCGATTCCTCGAATGATGGATGGAAAGATGTAATCAGACATATAGGTTGTAATCACACCGATATTCTTGCCGTTATTAGAGCGCTCGATTACCTCAGCTTCTGGTTTAGGAAGTACGTGGGAGCAGTAAGTTCCTGAACCTTGTTCGCGGTACAAATAGCCTTCATTCACAAGCTCTCCAACTGCTTGGCGAATCGTGTGCCGACTAACTTGGAAAGATTGTACAAGTTCACTTTCAGGAGGAATTTTTTCACCAGGACGTACTATGCCATCCTTAATCCAATCAAGTATATGATCCTTCACGATGCTATATTTTGTCCGTTGTGCCATGAGGCGTCCCTGCTTTCTCTCTTGTATCAGCAAACTTATCCGTACAAGATATGATAGTACTTACATATTAGCAAAGATTTGTCTGGTTTGCTATGGATTTAAGAGAAAATCAATTGATAAATCATTTAAATGTACGTACAAAAAAGAAATAAATGACAAAAAATCAAATTGACATGCCCAAATGTGTGTAATAGACTCAAATTGTGCAGAAAACGCTTTCATTGTTCATTTAACTTGTTTTAACTGTCTTTTGTTATAGCGTTGTGTGGGCTTCGCTATAAAAATATCGTATTTGCTTAAATAAATATGTACGTACATCTTAATTCCGCTTTGACCCTGAAAATTAAAGCAATGGAGGAATTCACAATGAACCTTAAAACAAAGAAGATGTTTGCGCTAACCATGACCGCCTTGATGACAACATCAATAGCATTAGCTGGTTGTTCAGGAGATGGTAAAAGTGCGGATGGAAAAGTCGAACTCACATTCATGTTTCGTGGGAATCCTGAAGAACTAAAAGCGTACAAAGCAACAGTAAAACGATTTGAAGAAGCCAATAAAGACGTTAAAGTGACAATGGTACAAACAGCTCCAGATCAATATGATACAAAATTAAAATCTGCTATTGCAGGACGTAAAGTACCAGATGTCTTCTTCTATAATCCGGCTCAAGTCAAAGCTTACGTGAACTCGGGTGTATTACTAGATATTACAAAGAACGTCGAAGGATCGAAGAACATCGAGTTAGAGGATATCTGGAAAAAAGGTGTTGATAAGTACCGGTATGATGGAAAGGTGCTTGGCAAAGGCGCTATTTACGGTCTTCCAAAAGATTTAGGACCATTTGCGCTCGGTTATAATAAGACGATGTTCGAAAAAGCAAAGGTACCACTTCCGGATAAAGACAAACCATACACGTGGGATGAGTTTATTCAGGTAGCTAAGAAGTTAACGAAGGATACGAACGGTGATGGGAAAATAGATCAGTATGGTACTGGATTTAATGTGAACTGGGCATTGCAACCATTCGTCTGGAGTAACGGGGCAGATTGGATCAATGAAGAGGGAACGAAGGTAACGATTGACGATCCAAAATTCATCGAAGCCCTCCAATTTTTTGTGGACCAGCAGTTAAAACATAAAGTAACTCCATCTATTGGAGAGTCACAAACACTCGATACGTATCAACGGTGGATGAAAGGACAACTGGCGTTCTTCCCTGTCGGTCCTTGGGATATGGCGGCTTTCAAAGATCAATTAAAGTTCGAATATGACCTTCTTCCATGGCCAGCAGGATCAACAGGTAAAGCAGCTGGTTGGGTTGGATCACTCGGAATTGGTGTAGGGTCAACAACGCAACATCAAAAAGAAGCGACAGAACTAGCCATGTACTTATCTGCCAATCAAGAAGGACAACAAGCATTGGTAGATGCACAAGTCCAGCTACCAAATAGTATGAAAATCGCAAAAGATTGGGTGGAAGATACATCTATTAAACCTGCTAACAAGCAAGAATTCCTTGATTTAATCAATGATTATGGACGCGGTATGCCAGCAGAAAAAACATATACTGCTGAATGGTATGATGAGTTCTTCAAAAACATCCAGCCTGTCCTCGATGGAAAAACATCAGTGGAAGACTATGTGAAAAAAGAGCAACCAAAAATGCAAAAGTTGCTAGATGATGCCATCGCTCAAGAGAAACAGGCGAACTAACTAGAGATAATGAGTCGGGTGGCGTAAGTCGCCACCTGGAACTCTAGTGTAGAAAGGATGGAAGACAATGAAGACAAAACCGATTTCCAAGTTATATCGTACGGAGCAACGATATGCTTACCTATTCGTTGCGGCTCCGGTAATTGGGTTCTTTCTGTTTGCTTTAATTCCGTTAATGTATTCCTTCTATGGTGCGTTCACGAACTGGAATGGACTTGGACAAATGAAGTTTATTGGTCTCGAAAATTTCATTAATGTGTTCCAAGACGAGTATTTCTATAAAGCCATGTACAACACGCTGTTCATGATGATTGGGATTCCCATTGGTATCGTATTAGCGTTATTACTTGCCCTCGCGTTGAATCGAGGAATTTTTGGTACAAATACGTTCCGCGTTATCTATTACATTCCCGTCATTTCTTCCATCGCCGCTGTCTCGATTTTGTGGCAGTGGGCATATAACGGTGATTATGGTTTGGTAAATCAGTTCTTAGACTTAATCGGTATTGATGGTCCAAACTGGCTCCAAAATGCTAATACCGTCAAGCCGGCGTTGATCGTCATGGCAATTTGGAAAGGTCTTGGCTATACGATGCTCTTGTATTTAGCGGCCTTGCAGAGTGTCCCGCGTTCCTATTATGAAGCAGCGAAATTAGATGGTGCGAATGCCTGGCACTGTTTTTGGTATATTACACTCCCTATGGTTAAACCGGTCACCTTCTTCATCATCGTGACAAATATTATTGGTGGTGCGCAAATCTTTACGGAAATCAACGTTATGACACCGACAGGGGGACCGGAGTATTCATCTGCTTCTGCCGTCTTCTACATTTGGCAAAAATCCTTTGGAAACTTCCAGCTAGGCTATGCTTCGGCAATGGCACTCGTTCTCGGTCTTTTCATTTTCATCGTTACCTTGTTCCAATTCCGTATGAACGAAAAATCATCATTCGATTTGGATTAAGAAACTAATATCTTAGAAAGGAGAATAACCATGCAGTTAGCCCTTACACGAAAAAAAGAAAATGTAGAGACGATGTCCGTAAAGAAAAAAGACCGGATCACGGATATCTTTGTCTTTATCTTTCTGACAATGGGTGCCATCGTCATGATCGCTCCCTTATTGTGGATGGTGTCCACCTCTTTGAAATCGAAAGATGAAGTGTTTTCACTTCCACCGGTCTGGATTCCTAGCGACATATCGTTCAATAAGTATTTGGAGATTTGGAATATGGGTCCGCTCTTGTCTGGCATATCAAACAGTCTGATCGTCGCCCTATCTGTCACGATCGTTGGAACATTCACCTCGAGTCTCGCGGCATTCGCGTTCGCTAAGTTGAATTTTAGGGGCAAAAATAAAATCTTCCTTCTCTTGTTCGCGTCTGTCATGATTCCGTATCCTGTCCTGATGATTCCACAGTTTATGATGTTCTCAGAAATCGGATGGGTGGATACACTTCTTCCGTTGATTGTACCTGGTTTGTTCGGAAATATTTTCATGATTTTCTTCTTACGTCAGTTCTTGAACAGTATTCCGAATTCTATCATCGAAGCAGCAAAAATTGACGGGTGCTCCTATTTTCAAATTTTTTATAAAATCGTCTTCCCGTTGATTAAGCCCGCCGTAGCCGCACAATTGATTCTATGGTTCATGGCGATTTGGAATGATTATCTCGGTCCGATTCTTTATCTCAACTCTCCGGAAAAACAAACCCTACAATTGGTCATCGCTAATTTTAATGCATCCTATGCCATCCAAAGTGATTATCCATTAATTATGGCGGCATCTGTTGTCGCATTATTACCGATGTTGATCGTCTTCATGATTTTTCAAAAGCAAATCATCGAATCGATTGCTATTTCTGGTGTTAAAGGGTGAGGTATAACGAAAATGGAAACGCCCGTCTTGAGTAAAGGCGGGTGTTTTTAATTAAAGGAGGAAAAATTCGTATGAAAAAAATATTAATAGGATTCATCGTGTTGTTCATCGCAGGCTGCTCTTTCTTTTGGTGGTCCACGAGGGCATCTCTCCAGGATTTGAATTTACCGAAAGCGCCTTTTGATAAGAAAGCGGCTGATGTCAGACCAAATATTTTGAATCAAGAAAAGAAGTGGACGACAAACTTTACGCATGATGGGGCAATCATAAAGGAAGGTGATACCTACTATGTGTTCTCGACAGATTATATGGTAGGAGGTCCACCGACACCGGGCATCCAGGTTCGGAAATCAAAAGATCTCATTAATTGGCAATTCACAGGTCGTGTATTTGATGAAGTCTCTCAAGAAGCGTTCAAATGGACGGGAGGAAATACATTTTGGGCGCCCTCCATTACGAAAATCAAAGATACATTCTACCTCTACTATTCTGTCTCAAAAGTTGGGAGTCGTACTTCATACATTGGTATGGCGAGCGCTTCTAATATTGAGGGACCATGGCACGATCAGGGAGTCGTCATCGCTTCAAAAGAAGGGGATGGAAAAACGGTTAATGCGATTGATCCTCACGTGCTAAAAGACCAAACAGGAAAATGGTGGATGACGTATGGATCCTATTTTGGTGGTATCTTCTTAACGGAAATCAATCCGAATACGGGGAAATTGATGAAGAAGTCGTCAGAAGGTAAGTTACTTGCTAAGCGAAAAGATATGACGATGGGAATAGAAGGTCCAGAAATTCTTTACAACGCAAAAACAGGTTATTACTACTTGATGGTTTCATATGGTTGGTTAGAAGATTCGTATAACGTAAGAATCGGGCGATCAAAATCGATCGATGGACCCTATGTTGATTCTCGTGGGCGTGATTTACGGGATACTTCAGATGAATCATTTGATACTGGCTTAAAAATTGTTGGCTCCTACCGTTTTGGAGGAGACGACGGTTACGTGGGGACCGGTCATTCTGCATTTTTACAGGATGGAAAAGATACTTTTATTACCCATCAAGCTCGACCAAGCGAAGATATCTATTGGTCGCAATTGCAGGTCCGAAAAGTGTATTGGACAAAAGATGGGTGGCCAGTGGTTTCGCCTGAACGATACGCAGGTGAAAAGAATATCAGTGTTCAAAAAGACCAGATCGTTGGAGAATGGGAAACCATTATTTTTCCGCGATTTGATGATGGTCAGCAACAATCAAGAAAGCTGAAGTTGCAAAAAGACGGCACCCTTTTTGATGAGGAAGGTTCGTGGCAATTAAAGGGGAACATCCTTAGTCTACGCATTAGGCAAGAAAGGTATGAGTTACAGGTCGGTGCAGCGTGGGATTGGGAAAATTGGAAATCCACGATCATCATGACAGGTCTTAGTGAGGACGGAACAGCAATTTGGACAAAAAAAAGTTAAATCAATTATTTGTACGGACAAATAACTATATTGAAGGAGATTAAAAGTTTAATAAATAGAAAAAAACGTAAATAATTGCGTATTTTCTGAAAAATGATTGCTTATTCCTAAATAATTGATACAATCATAGTGTAAGTTATACGTACAAATTTATTGTTTGTTTAAGTTTTCTGCACAAATTTTGATTATTTGTCCGGATGAAAATGAGGGAGTGCCCACACACTTTATTTTTTCTTCTGAAATGTAAGCGCATTCTTTTTGGGAGTAGGGTGATGAAATGTCGAAATATACAATCGGAATTGATTATGGCACGCAATCAGGTAGAGCCGTCTTGATTGATGTCGAAACAGGTCATGAAGTGGCGACTGCAGTCAAACCATATACACATGGAGTAATGGATCAATTTTTGCCTGATGGAAAAACACGGCTTGAACATGACTGGGCACTCCAACATCCGCGTGATTATTTAGAGGTCCTAGAATTGACGATCCCCGCAGTTGTCAAAGAGGCAGGTATTACGAAGGAACAAGTCATTGGGCTTGGTATCGACTTTACAGCTTGTACGATTCTACCGATCGATGTCGATTTAAATCCGTTGTGCTTCCGTGAAGAGTATCAAGATAATCCGCATAGCTATGTGAAGTTGTGGAAGCATCATGCAGCTCAAGATGAGGCAGACGCTTTGAACCGTATTGCGAGTGAACGAGAAGAACCTTTCTTAAAACGCTACGGCGGAAAAATCTCATCCGAATGGATGATTCCGAAGGTCTGGCAAATTCTAAACGAAGCACCCTCCATTTACGAGGCTGCTCACGAAATTTTAGAAGCGACGGATTGGGTCGTTTCTCAGCTAACTGGAAAAGTGGTACGCAATAGTTGCACGGCTGGCTATAAAGCGATCTGGCACAAACAGGAAGGCTATCCTTCTAGAGAGTTTTTCAAAGCGTTAGATCCACGACTTGAGAACGTAGTCGAAGAGAAGCTTTCAAACGACATCGCACCCATTGGTGCCAAAGCAGGAGAATTAACAATATCCTTTGCAGAACGAATCGGTCTCCTTCCGGGAACTGCCGTTGCCGTAGGGAATGTAGATGCTCATGTTGCAGTACCTGCGGTCGGGATCACGGAACCTGGTAAGTTGTTGATGGTAATGGGAACGTCTACTTGTCATATCCTGCTTGGTGAAGAGGAACAGGTCGTACCCGGTATGTGCGGTATCGTCGAAGACGGAGTCCTACCGGGGTTAATGGGATATGAAGCTGGTCAGTCCTGTGTCGGAGATCATTTCGAATGGTTCATCGAAAACTGTGTACCAAGTGACTATTTGCAAGAAGCAAACATTCAAGGTGTTAGTACGCACCAATTATTGACTGATAAGGCAACGATGCAACGCGTCGGTGAACATGGATTGATCGCTCTTGATTGGTGGAACGGAAATCGTTCTACACTGGTAGATACGAATCTGACGGGCGTACTTTTAGGTGCAACATTACTGACGAAGCCAGAAGATATTTACCGCGCATTGATCGAATCGACTGCTTATGGCACGCGAACGATTGTAGAAGCGTTCCGAACAAGTGGTGTTCCCGTCCACGAAGTATACGCTGCAGGAGGAATTGCGGAGAAAAATGCCTTGATGATGCAGATTTATGCCGACGTCCTAAACATGGAAATCAAGATTTCAGCCTCTTCTCAAACTCCAGCTTTAGGATCTGCCATGTTCGGTGCTGTAGCCGCAGGAGCAGAACGAGGTGGTTATGCCACCATCACCGAAGCAGCGACGAAGATGGGACGCGTAAAAGAAAAGACATATCTTCCGATTCCAGAAAACGTTGAAGTGTATGAGGCGCTGTTTGCTGAGTATACGAAACTATACGATTATTTCGGTCGCGGAGAAAATGATGTGATGAAGCGATTAAAGAAAATTAAGGCGGAAGCGTCGCGTCAGAAGGGGGAACCTGTATGGTGAGTCGTCAATTAAAAGAAGAAGTGCTTGAAGCGAACCTAGCATTGCCGAAGCATGACTTGGTCACCTTCACGTGGGGGAATGTCAGTGGGATTGATCGAAATGCAGGTTTGGTCGTCATCAAACCGAGCGGTGTTCCATATGATGCTTTGACGATAGAAGATTTGGTCGTAGTCGATTTAGAAGGCAACGTCGTCGAAGGCGATCTTCGTCCATCTTCTGATACGCCAACACATTTGGCTTTGTATCGGGCTCTGCCTGAGATAGGAGGCATTGTCCATACGCATTCCCCTTGGGCGACGAGCTGGGCGCAAGCAAAGCGAGCGATTCCTGCATTTGGGACGACACATGCCGACTACTTTTACGGAGAAATTCCGTGTACACGTGAATTATCTGATGAAGAGATCGAGACGGCGTACGAGTTGGAAACCGGAAACGTCATCATTGAGACGTTGAACGAACTACACTTGGAACCTGTTGCCGTACCCGGTGTACTGGTCGCAAATCATGCACCTTTTTGTTGGGGCAAGGATGCGGATGAAGCCGTACACAATGCAGTCGTACTTGAGGAAGTAGCCAAGATGGGTATTCATGCCTTGAATCTGAATCCAGGATTAGCACCCATCAAACAAAGCATCTTAGATAAACACTACTTGCGCAAACATGGAGAAAACGCCTACTACGGTCAGAAATGATAGGTGCACATAGCTAGATGAGGGGGATTTTAAATGTTGACAGCAAACACACACGAATTTTGGTTCGTGACAGGAAGTCAGATGCTCTACGGTGAGGAGGTACTTCGTCAAGTCGAAACGCATTCGAAAGAGATGGTCTCAGGATTAGATGCAGCGGATGTCTTCCGAAATCGAATTGTTTACAAGGGAGTCGTCAAAAATGCAGAAGAAATTCGGCAGATGATGTTGCGGGCGAATGCTGATGATACCTGTGCCGGTGTGATCACATGGATGCATACCTTCTCACCATCGAAAATGTGGATCAGTGGGATGCGTGTGTTACAAAAACCTTTGCTTCATTTTGGAACACAGTTCAATCGTGACATCCCGTGGGATGCGATCGATATGGATTTCATGAACCTCAATCAGTCAGCGCACGGTGATCGTGAACATGGTTTTATCACAAGCCGGATGAACGTGAAGCGAAAAGTGCTAGTCGGTCATTGGGAAGATGAACTCACACGTCAAAAGATGTCATCTTGGATGAATGTGGCGCACGCATTAGCGGAAAGTAAGAACTTAAAGGTCGCGCGTTTCGGTGACAACATGCGGAATGTAGCGGTGACAGAAGGAGATAAGGTCGAAGCACAAATCCAACTGGGCTGGACGGTCAATGGGTATGGTGTCGGTGACCTCGTCACCTATATGAATGCGGTCGCGGAGTCAGATTTAGATGACTTGATGGAAGAATATCGCACGCGGTATGAAATGACGAATACTGGAATGGAAGAAGAAGCATTCCAGGAATCGGTCCGCTATCAAGGGCGCATCGAACTCGGTATGAAAGCTTTCCTGGAAGCAGGTGGATACACAGCATTTACGACAACCTTTGAAGACCTACATGGCATCAAGCAACTACCAGGGCTAGCCGTCCAACGATTGATGGAGCAAGGATACGGATTTGCGGGAGAAGGAGACTGGAAAACCGCAGCGCTTGTTCGACTTATGAAAATCATGGCGAGCAACGAACGGACATCTTTCATGGAAGACTATACTTATCATTTTGAACCAGGCAACGAAATGGTACTGGGAGCGCATATGCTCGAGATCTGTCCGACCATTGCGGTCGATAAGCCTAGAATCGAGGTTCATCCTCTCGGAATCGGAGATCGTGAAGCGCCAGCGCGGATGGTATTCGAAGGACAGAATGGCAAGGCATTGAACGCTAGTCTGATTGATTTAGGACATCGCTTCCGTCTCTTGGTAAACACAGTCGAGGGCATCCAACCTGATGAAGCAATGCCGAATCTTCCGGTGGCACGTGTTCTATGGAAAACAGAACCATCGATGGCTCAAGCTGTCGAAAACTGGATCCAAGCCGGGGGAGCGCACCATACTTGTTACTCGTATGAAGTAACAACTGAACAATTGCGCGACTTCGCAGAACTTTTGAACATTGAAATTGCAGTCATCGATAAAGAAACGGAGACAGTTCGATTTAATAATGAGTTACGTTGGAATGAACTGTACTATCGACCATAATTTATTGGGACCTTACTAGGTCCCTTTTCTTGGAGGAGATACTATGAATAACCAACTCGTCACATCAACGTTAAATACAAAAGAAGCGGCAACACAATTGATCGTCAACGTGGATTTACCAAAAGGTAAAATCAGTAAACATATCTATGGACACTTCGCGGAACACCTCGGACGTTGTATTTATGAAGGTCTTTGGGTCGGTCCGGAGTCGACCATACCGAATACAGATGGCATTCGGAACGATGTACTAACAGCTTTGAAGAAATTGAACATTCCGGTCTTACGCTGGCCGGGTGGGTGCTTTGCAGACGAATACCACTGGAAAGATGGTATTGGACCGAATGAAAACCGAAAACGGATGGTCAATACACATTGGGGTGGCGTCGTCGAAAACAATCATTTCGGAACCCATGAATTTATGCGTCTGTGTGAACTACTAGAGTGTGAGCCTTATATTTGTGGAAACGTGGGGAGCGGAACCGTCCAAGAGATGTCTGAATGGGTGGAGTACATGACGTTCAATGGCGAGTCACCGATGGCGAATTGGCGTCAGGAGAATGGTCGTACAGAACCGTGGTCGCTTACGTATTTTGGTGTTGGTAACGAGAACTGGGGCTGCGGTGGAAATATGCGTCCGGAATATTACGCTGATCTATATCGACGCTATCAGACCTATGTACGCAACTATGACGGCAATCAACTTTATAAGATTGCTGGTGGTGCAAACATTGATGACTATAAATGGACCGAAATTCTTATGCGTGAAGCGGGTACGATGATGGATGGCCTCAGTCTTCACTATTATACGATTCCAGGCGATTTTTGGTTAGGGAAGGGTTCAGCGCTAGATTTTACGGAAGATGAGTGGTTCATAACTTTGAAACGTGCCTATTATATGGATGAACTGATCACAAAGCATGGACAAATCATGGATCAATATGATCCAGAGAAGCGGGTCGGTCTCATCATCGATGAATGGGGAACGTGGTTCGACGTTGAACCAGGAACGAATCCGGGCTTCTTGTATCAACAAAACTCTATTCGAGATGCGCTCGTCGCAGCAATTCACTTCAATATCTTCCATAAGCATAATGATCGTGTTCACATGGCGAATATCGCGCAAATGGTCAATGTGCTTCAAGCGATGATCTTAACGGAGGGGGACCAGTTCATTCTCACGCCAACATACCATGTCTTTGAGATGTATCGCGTCCATCAAGATGCTGAACGTGTCGAGCTAGCAGCTATCACGCGTGACTATGTAGCCAAAGAAGAATCGATTCCCTCTGTAAATGCGACAGCTTCTCGCGATGCTGATGGTGTATTGCACATTAGCCTCTGCCAGCTTGACCATCAAAACAGCGATAAGGTCGAAATTGATCTGCGGGGAATGGGGACGATTTCGGACGTATCAGCGCGCATTTTAACAGCAGATCATCTCAATGCTCATAATACGTTTGAACAACCAGACGTGGTTGCGCCACGTGAGCATGAGGTCAAGGTGACGGAAGACGGGAAGCTCATCATGGATGTTCCAGCGATGAGCGTCATCACACTGGCGGTTCGCTGAGATGAAAGTCGTCGAGACAAGACGGTGTCGTACTTGTCCTCCAATAGAAGTAGACACTGATTGGTTATTGACCATCGACGCGGAAGTCATGGCACAAGTCACGGACGCTGAATATCAGGAACGTCTTCGTCAATGTGCAGTCTGTTCGTTTTACCAGGACGATACCTGTTTGAAATGCGGATGCTATGTCTCTTACCGGGCACGCCTTGCAACGAAGCACTGTCCGGTGAAGGTTTGGTGAAAAAGGAGCGACTTGAGATGGAACGACAAGAAGTAATAGATCAGACAGCGTTTACGCTCGAGAACGATATGTGTCGTTTGCGTATTTTGACATATGGAGCAACCCTGCAAGAGTTTTCGATTCAGGATGAGGGGTGGAAAAACCTCATCTTGTCATACGATACGGTTGAAGAATATAAGACAGATACGTATTACTTGGGCGCGACCATCGGACGTGTTGCTGGTCGAATCGAGAACGGGACATTTGATATGGACGGTGCGACGTATCATTTGCCTCAAAACGAAGGGAAGCATCATCTTCACGGAGGAGATGGTCTCCACTGTCGATTCTGGAAAGTGGAAGACGTATCCAACAATCATCTCATTCTTCGGTATGTAAGTTCTGATGGTGAGAATGGCTATAAGGGTGCACTTGATGTTAGAGCTACGTTTGTGTTGTTAGAAGACGGCGTTAAGATTACGTATGAGGCAATCAGTGACACGGATACGGTGTGTGATATGACAAATCATACGTATTTCAATTTAAGTAGTGGAAAACGAGACATCTTACAGCATGAGCTAACGTTACCGGCTAATCAAATTGCTGAGCTTCAAAACGATTTGATTCCTACAGGTCGCTTATTAGATGTCGATCAGACCCCATTTGACTTCCGTTCAGGACGAATGCTAGGGAATGGTCCAGCTTCAAGCCATCCACAAAATCAACTCGTCAATGGTTATGATCATCCTTTCTTGTTCGACGACCAACGAACAGCGACGCTGTACGATCCTGAAAGTAAGCGCTCCTTGACGTTGTCTACGACTGCGCCTGCTCTCGTGCTCTATTCAGGGAACCAGATGAATGAAGAAACGATGTTACGTGAGGGACGATCTCGAAAATATTATGGTGTTTGTCTGGAGCCGCAACATCTTCCCGATGCCGTTCATCACAGTAATTTTCCTTCTATCCGATTATCAGCGGGGCAGACGTATCACTGGGAAACGGAATATCGTGTCGGGAAAGGAGTCAGTCGATGAACCTCGAACAGATACAAAAGCAGGTTGCCACATGTTCTTGTGGAAATTCACACCATCCGATTTCGATTGAGCAAATCAATGCCTCGGAAAAGGTGTGGCAATCGCTAGTCAAGTTTGTGCAGAAGAAAGAGTGGCGGCGCCTTCTCGTCATTGCTGATGTCACTACGCAGACGGTCGGTTATTCCCCGTTGCAGAAAGCATTGATGACGTTAGGAATTGATGTAACCTTAGTCACGCTCTCACCGAACAAACAAGGGGACGTCTCAGCTGATGAACTATCAGTTGTACAAGTAATGCTCGAATTGGACAATAGTGTGGATGCATTAATTGCACTCGGAGCAGGTACGATTCATGATGTGACGCGGTTTTGTGCTGCGAAAGCAAAAATCCCGTTTCTATCTGTTCCGACCGCTCCTTCAGTGGATGGATTTACTTCAAAAGGAGCCCCCTTGATTATAAGAGGGAAAAAAATCACCTATCAGCTCGTCTCACCAATTGCAGTATTCATCCCAAGCGACATTATCCGTGATGCACCTCGGTCGTTAGTGGCGGCAGGTGTCGGGGATATGCTCGGAAAGTACACCTCCTTACTGGATTGGCGTTTTGGTGCCTTTGATGGACAAGAACCTTTTTGTCCTGTAGTTGCTCGATTGACAGAACAAGCCTTATTCGATTGCGTGAAAGCTCTACCAGATATCTATGAAGAAAAAGCGGAAGGTTTAGATCAGCTGATGAATTCATTGATCTTATCAGGAATCGCGATGTTAATTTTTGGACATTCACATCCTGCATCTGGTGGCGAACACCACCTCTCTCATTACTGGGAGATGGACTTCTTGACACACGAACGTCCGGCGGTCTTGCATGGCACTAAAGTTGCAATTGCGACGATGGAACTCATCGATACCTATAAAACGATGATTCAAGAGCACTCTACTGTACCGAGGGAGCTAGAGGAGTGGGCGAATCAGCTTCCGACACGACCGAAGATGGAGTCCGTTTTTAATGCATTACAAGCCCCGATTCGACCAGAGGAAATCGATATTTCACCCCTTCTCCTAGCGAGTAGCAAGAGAGAAGCGTATCGGCTTCGCGAAAGGCACACCTTGTTAAAACAGATGAGCTTACAGACGACCTACTTTGACACAGAGGAGCGTTCATTATGACAGAGGCAATCGTAAATCCATTCGTAGAACAACGCGCGGACCCATGGATTATGCATCATACAGATGGCTATTACTATTTTACGGCTTCCTTACCTGATTTTAGCGGGATTCCACTGCGTCGCGCTCAAACGCTCGAAGAATTGACTGAAGCAACAGAGAAAGTCGTATGGCAGAAACGTTCGACCGGAATCATGAGCGCCAACATTTGGGCGCCAGAATTGCACTATATCCAGGAAAAATGGTACCTCTATTTCGCGGCCGCGCGTGAAGATGCGATTTTTGATCATCGCATGTACGTTCTCGAGAATAGTTCCGCCAATCCCTTGGAAGGCGAATGGGTGGAAAAAGGACAAATCAAGACATGGCAAGAATCGTTCGCCCTGGATGCGACTATCTTTGAACACGAGAAACGTTTGTATTACATCTGGGCTCAGAAAGATCCTGAAATCGAAGGGAATTCAAATCTCTATATTTCTGAAATGGAGAATCCTTGGACCTTGACAGGACCTCAGACAATGATTGCGACACCTGAATATTCATGGGAAAAAGTCGGCTTTCTTGTAAACGAAGGACCTGCTGTTATGAAGCGGAATGGACATATATATGTGACGTTCTCGGCAAGTGCAACAAATCATAACTATTGTGTAGGTCTTCTTCGTATCGATGAAAAAGAAGATATGTTAGATGCCACTCATTGGAAAAAATACCCGCAACCCGTTCTTACGACAAATGAGTCAATTCATGAATACGGACCAGGTCATAACAGTTTCACGACACTCGCAGATGGGACCGATATAATTGTCTATCACGCGCGGAACTATAAAGAAATCGAAGGTGATCCATTATGGGATCCGAATCGCCATACGTATATACGACCATTTTCTTGGCAGGGAGATATGCCTGTTTTTAAAAACAGGATGGTCAACGAGGAGGTCATACGATGAACCAGATAGAGGATCGCAATCTTGTTTTAGAGCAACGGGCAGATCCATGGGTGTATCTTCATTCTGATGGTTATTATTATTTCACAGCATCCGTTCCCGAATACGATCGAATCGAATTGCGTCGTGCTAGATCTCTTTATGAACTAAAAGATGTAAAAGCGGTGACAGCTTGGGTCAAACCTGATAGTGGTCCTATGAGTGATTTGATTTGGGCACCCGAGTTACACTGTATTCGCGGGAAATGGTATCTTTATTTTGCAGCTGCGAAGTCACGTGAGATTGTAAATGGGCTCTTTGATCACCGAATGTTCGTTTTAGAAAATGGTTCCGATAACCCTCTAGAAGGCGAATGGATAGAACGAGGACAAATTCAAACACAGTGGGATTCATTTGCGCTTGATGCGACCGTCTTTGAACATCGAGATGTTCATTACTTAGTTTGGGCGCAAAAAGATTTTTCCATCGAAGGAAATTCGAACCTCTACATTGCGATTTTAGAGAACCCATGGACCATTCAATTGCCGCAAGTTATGTTGACAAAGCCGGAGCTTAATTGGGAGACAAAAGGTTTTCTTGTAAACGAAGGACCCGCAGTTCTTAAACGCAATGGACAGATTTTCATTACGTATTCTGCCAGTGCAACGGATGAGAATTATTGCATGGGTATGTTGAGTGCTTCAGAAGACGCAGATCTATTGAATCCGAATGCATGGAGAAAATCATCGTCTCCCGTATTTGCGACGAACGAAGAGGCTGGTCAATATGGACCAGGACACAATAGCTTTACGGTCGATGAACAAGGACAAGATGTTATTGTTTATCATGCACGGACATACACAGATATCGAAGGTGATCCTTTATACGATCCGAATCGTCATACACGGGCACAAATCTTTACGTGGACCATGGATAAACAACCGTACTTTGGTAAACCAACCTAATTACGTTAAGTATTAACTTCTTTAAGAAAATATAGTTAATCTTATAAAGTTGGTAATTTTTTATTTAAAAACCACGAGCTCATAAAAAGCATCCCTTACGTAGAATTATTCTACTGGGCTAACCTAAAATTTTGAGACAATATAAAACACCTTCGGAGTGGTACACTTTTAAAAAGTACTAACATCGGAGGTGTTTTTGCATGGGCAAAAACGTATATTCAAGTGAAGTGAAATGGGCAGTAGTCAAAGATAAGCTGAGTGGTAAGTTAACGACGAGAGAAATCATGGAGAAGTACGGAATCAAAAATGAATCTCAAATCAAAACATGGATGAGATGGTATCGCTCTAACGAACATTATCGATTTGATCAGCCAATCGGTAAACAATATACCTATGGACATGGTACAGATTCTGCGAGTGAGGATGACAAGAGAGAACGACAAATGTCACATCTGAAGATGGAAAATGAGATCTTAAAAAAGTACATGGAAATCGAAAGAGAGTTGAGAAAGAAGTAGTCATAAAAATTGTAGAGTTTCTTCGGAGAAAGTATACAAGCACCGCCATTCTTAGCGCTTTGAATGTACCAAGAGCAAGCTATTACCGTTGGATTAAGGAATCTGTGAAAGCACCTTCGGTGCTCGAAAAAACCGTCATTAAACTAAGTAAACAGACGAAGTATCGGAATGGACATCGAAAAATAAAGGCATTATTACAGCAAATCTATCAGTTAAAAGCCAATCGGAATACCGTACAGAAAATCATGCAAAAACACCATCTCCAATGTCGGATCAAGCCGAAGCGAAGGAAGATGGAAGTCTCGAGCGCATCATAACGGCACCGGATCTCATCAAGCGCGATTTCACAGCAAGTAAACCGAATCAAAAGTGGGTGACGGATATCACCTATATCCAATACGGCAGCACGACGAAATATCTTTCCACCATCATGGATCTTTTTAATAACGAAATCGTCGCATACAAGTTATACGAGCATCAACAAACGTCTCTTGTGATTGATACGTTGAAGATAGCGCTTGAGAATCGAAACTATCCCGAAGGGGTCATCCTTCATTCGGACCAAGGAAGTGTCTATACGTCATACGCCTTTCAAGAATTCGTTAAAAGGAATCACCTAACAAGCAGCATGTCTCGTAGAGGAAACTGTTGGGACAACGCAGTTATCGAATCGTTCCACTCTAATTTAAAGTCCGAGGAATTCCAGTACGTCAAATTTAATTCACTAAGAGACCATGAGGTCTCTGAACGCGTTATTAATTACTTAAATTACTATAACGAAGAACGAATCCAAGAAAAATTAGGCTACCTGACACCGAAAAAATACGGTGTACAGGCAGCCTAATCAAGGTGTTTTATATGTGTCTCATAGTGCTAGGTCAGTCTACTACAGAAGGGATGCTTTTTTTTGTAAATTAGATCTTAAAACGGTTTGTCCCTTGTTCTAGGGCATCTGTCGTTTCGTTTAGAGTGATGACTAAATCATGCAGAGCAGTCACCGTACCAATCATCTGCTCTGATGCTGCAGCGACTTCTTCGTTCCCAGCAGTATGCTCTTCTGCGACGGAGGCAATTTTGCCTAGTGCATGCCGAATACGATTTTCTGAGAGAAGGACATTTTGCATTTGCAGAGCCATATGTTGAGAAGACTGAGAAACGACTTCGACATGTTCTGTCAATCGGCTAAAGGATTGATCCGTATCAAGGATTGATTTTTTACCAGCCTCTGTCTCGTAAACTGTCTCCGTGAAGCTTTTTTCCATCGATTGAGTACTCACGAGTACACTATTGACTATGGAAGAGATTTGACTGACGTTTTCAGCGACGTGCATAGAGAGATTTTTGACCTCAGAGGCGACGACAGCAAATCCTTTTCCTTGCTCACCAGCTCGTGCTGCTTCGATTGTTGCATTTAAGGCAAGTAAATTGGTTTGTTCAGAGATATCACGGATGATGGAAATAAGACCTTGGATTTCCTCCGATTGTCGATTCAGCTCCTGAACTTGGTTTGTCGAACGTTGGACGTGAGAGTGGATGACGTTCATTCGTTCGACAGACTGGTGCATGTGCGCACGACCCTCACGAGTCAATTCGTTCATCTCGACAGTTGCTTGATTGATATTTGCACTGACATGATCTGTACTCTGAATCAAATCCGCGAATGCATTCATCTCTTCATTGAGAGAATGAGTCACATGAGTCTGACTCTCGGTTCCTACGGCAATCTCTGTCATTGTATGCGCGATTTGTGTCGACCCATCGAGTACTTCCTGTGAACTGGAGTCGATGGTTTCACTAGTTTGAGTAATCAATGTAGAAGTTTTTTTTATTTCACCAATCATCTTACTCAGCATGTCATTCATGTCTTGCATCGATACTGCAAGGG
The DNA here is from genome assembly GCF_018618915.1 of Exiguobacterium sp. s91. Taxonomy (NCBI): domain Bacteria; kingdom Bacillati; phylum Bacillota; class Bacilli; order Caryophanales; genus Exiguobacterium; species Exiguobacterium sp. s91. The sequence goes on from NZ_JACSMZ010000005.1 coordinate 51,347, forward strand.
AGTGGATCTCATCGTTGGCGCTCACTCTCAAGTCTTGCAATTGAAAATCAGCGTTTTTTAAATCTCCTGCTGCAATGGATTGAGCGACCTCTTGGAGTATACGAATCGGATCAAGCTTACGCATAAGAATCCATCGTAAGTATATCAATGTGATACTAAAGAATAAAACGAGACCTAAAAAGAAGAGCGGGAAGTTTTGTTTGGCAAGAGCCATCGTTAATTCGTGTACCTCGTCTGCTGAAATATCCCCTCCTAAAATGCCGATAACGTTACCATCAGGAGATTTAATTGGAACGAAGACACTGATATACTTTCCGTATTTTTCGTCTTCAATGATGTCAGTTGCATGTGTCTTGCCTAAAAGAACGTCTTTGACGTCCTTATAAGAAGCACCGGTTGCAGGTGCTCCAATGTCACTAGCACTCTCTGAAGAGCTACCATCTACCATGAGTTTGACGTTTTCATCCTCTACGAGTGCCGTATACGTATAAAGAAGTCCATTTTGCTGACGAAGGTTATCTAGCTGAGAACGAAGCTTCTCATAATCTGTTCCTTTTTCAGGTTGAGTGAGAAACCGCTCATATGTTGTGGGATCAATTTGATTTGCAATCCGCTGTACATCTTGGATAGCTGTTTTTTTTAGAGTAGAGAGTGCCGTTTGTGTAGTATTGAAATAAAGAGCAACGTTACTAAATAAGAAAAACAAGAGTAGAATGATACCGATGATTTGAGAAAGTCTGTTTTTTAGTGAGTGCTTACGTTTGCTTTGCATACAATCCTCCTGAGTTTGTTTCATACAGACAGTAGTATCGGTACAAGCTAAAAGTTGTTTAGTCTGTAGTCAGAAGTAAAAATTTTCAGAAGTGTTTTGATTTTTATGTTTTGTGTACACAATTTAACTTCTAAGTAGGCTCAACAATTCTGAATCATAAAAAAAGCGACTTCTCAGTTCGATTAAAAAAGTTCTTGCTCATAGTGAATTTCGCGCAAAAATAAGTTTTGAGATCGTATTAACTTTTTTTAAGTAGCAAAATGGGTGTCTCGTTAGATTAAGAACCAAATGAGAAAGAAGCGTAAAAAAAGAGCCTGATGGCAAGTATCAAATTTAATCCTAAAAATGCCGATGGAAAGGTCGGAAAAAATGCGTATCGTTATTTGATACATAAAAATTTTCATTAGGTAAAAAATCTCTCGGACGACCTGTGTATCTAACTCCAGAAAGGTTAGAGCATGTACTAAGAAGACATCATACCGGAGTATGGGATGGGACGTTCGGAGCATATGACATGCAAACTTTTTTCCCGAACGGTACGAGCTATAGTCAGATAGTAGACTGGATGTCAAAATGTTTAAAGGATAAAGAGTTAGTCAAAGAGGTACTGTTAAAAAGAAATACCCTAGGAAAAAATCGATTGACTTTTAAAGTCGATTATAATGGTATGCGCTTTAAAATAGGTCTTAAAAAGGGACCGAATGGAGAATTGATCATTGATCAATTCTATCCAGTTTATCAACTATGGAGGTTTTAATCACGTGAATGATCAAGTTTTAAAAATTGATAAGATTGAACTGCAATTCAAATGTCGGGATGGACGAATCCAATCGATTGAAGAATTTTCAAGGCAGTTCGAAAGAGGAATTTTATTTTTTGAACATCCTGAAACGGTGAATGACTCAGTGGTCATCATGGATATAGTCTCAAATTATGGGTCACATTCATGCTATTTCAAATTCGATAGAATGGATATTGATATGGGCCACTATCTGATTGATGAGCTCGTGGCTAAATGGTCGCTTATTTGGACATGGTATAATCAAGCTCATTTCGATTCTAATAAACAGCTTAGAAAATATCCGTCAATTTTTGAAATGGTAAAGAGCCGTTTTGGTGAGACGAGTAAAGAATATGAAGCGGTTCTCAACTCATCACCTGAAGAAGTCCGGATGTACATGGATGCCGGAGAAGTCGATGAAATCGATGACATTCACAAAAATATGGACTGGATGATTGAATTTGATAATAAAAACTCGTTCGAAAAAATGAGAAGAGAAAAGATTTACTTTGAGCATGATTTTCAAGTTTGGGTCGACCTTGATCATTCACTCCCAGCTATCCGAGAGATAATCTCAGAGTTGGAAGGAACAGAAAATTAATCACTCTATGAATAAGTAAGCGAATCGCCCTCTCTAAGAAAATAGGTTTATGAAAGATTGGATTACAGAGGAGCATATACATTTCGACATCGAATTGTATACGCTCTTTTCATATGTCTCATTAGAATAGAAAATTGATTATGGATCAACTTTATCTGAAATAACCGTTATGGAGGTATGGATAGTGGATGACATCGTTCTAAAAATTGATTCGATAGAACTGAAATTTAAGAATGAAGATGGGAAGATTGAATCCTTGGATGAATTTTCATCTAATTTTGATCAAGGTTTTTATTTAGATGTACACTCAGAAACATTTAAGGATACTAAAGTAGTTTTATGTCTACAATCAAATTTAGGAATTCATACATTCAGTTTTGGTTTTAATCGCAAGGATGTCGTATGGGGACATTATTTAGTGGATAAGCTCGTACAAAAGTGGAAAATTATTTGGGAATGGTTTCATCAGGCCAGTATAGACTCCAAAAGTAGTTTTGATGATATGGAATCTCAGATAAACCACGATAATCTAGATTGGGTTATCGATTTTGATGACAAAAATTCATTTGGGAAAATCAGAAATGAATCTTTGTACTTTGATCATGATTTAAGAGTATGGGTGGACCTGGAATACTCGTTATCGGCTATTCGAGAACTGATTAGTAAAGTTGATGTGTACTCAACGTATATTCACGTTTATAGTCTTTTCAAATGAGGTTTTATGAGATACATCAATAGGTCGGACTGGAGTTGAGTCGACATGGCGTGAACCGGAAATCGTAAATAGTGATTACTTCATTAAACGTCACGACGATTTCTAACCTCAAGAAAAATATACACTTAAGCAAGAAAAAAGATTTATTAGCAACTAACCCATTCAATTTTAAGATAGCTTACGATTGATTAGCTGATAAGTACGACGCTTGAAACCCTCTCTACATGATCAGCTGAGATAAGCGTATGACCCGCGTATACCCCTTTAATGTCGCGAGACGAACATCTATGCTCGAATGAAGATTAGAAAACCCCTAAAAGGGGTTTTCTGTGAGTCCCTACCATTCTGTTTCAGTTCAATTAAAGGTATTTAGCATGGTGTTTTAAATTGAATAAGCATGAAGTTCTCTATTTTTCTTTTATTAAAGATTAGTATGTTTTATGAGAAAGGTAATGCAATTAATGTAATGATTAAAGTAATAATCATAAAAGTAAGATTAATTAAGAGATTAATTGTAAGCCCAATTTTTTGTTTTATAGTTGTTTTAAACATTGCTAAAAAAGAAAGCAAAACAAAAAATGCGCTTAAAAAAACTGAAAACATAACAGGGTTTATTGAAAAATTGTCTAAAAAGAATGAATGAAAATCTTTGTTAAAAAATGAGTTGTAGATAAAGAAAAATACCAAGATTGTTGCTAGATATAAAGTAAAAATACTTTTTTTCATTTCTATCCTCCTATTACAAATATTTAAAAATAGATATACTCCTTTTGTAAAAAACAGTATTTCTATTAATAATTTTATCCTATAGCATATACCAATGAAAGGGAGCTTAAATTGAAAAAAAGTATTTTAATATCGTCTTTAGCTTTGTTAGCTATTACATTAAGTTCGTATTCAAACGTTAAAGCTGAAGAAGTAGAATCTGCTGAGGGCACGGTAAGTGCTTACGGTGTAGTAAATCCGGGAGGGAATGTCACTTCTTCATTCTCATCAATCATGTTAAAAAATGCTGCAAGAGCTTATCAATATAAGATTGCAGATATAACTTTTCCTGTTGGAACGGGTCGTTTTTTTGCTAGCAAAGTAAAGAGTAGAGGACCATGGGATTACAAGCATGCTTATGGAACGACCGAAAGATATGTTTTCGGTGGTCGCACAATGAAAGGCGAAGATTTAGGGAATATGCATTATGGTTATGTAGGAAAATTTGCAGGCTTTACTACTACTCAATTGAAAACTGCTGCAGGTGTTGTACAAATCTATAGTGAAACTGCCAAAGTTAAATGGTACAAATCATATTTTTGATGATCCTAATGATCAGGCAAGTATAATCAGAGGAATCAATTACTATAATAATAAAAATTTACCTACAAAATCATCTAGTTCAAGCATGCAAGTTCAAGCATTCATGGCTAAGGGAAATGACTCTAATTCGATGAAACTTGTATCCCTTAATAATATTGAAGAAAATAGTGGGACATCAGAAGAGTCTGCATTTCCAAACGGAATGACTGAAAGTCAATTTTTAGGTCAGTTATCGTTAAAGGAAAGAACAAGTATCATAAAAGAAGCTAAGGAAACAGCTGAAGAAATTTTAGATGATCCAGCTTATGATTCTGAATTAGAAGATCTCGGAATAGAAGATTAATAGTTGCTTTTGAAGCAAAAGAGGGAATACCTAGGTGATGTCTTCTCAGATTGTAGACGACCCGTCATTTTGTAATTGAAATGGGGGGACGTTATAGATGTGATCTACTAAAAGGAAAAGATTGTATACGTTTCGATGTCGAAGCATATACAATCTTTTCCTGTTTTCTAATTCATTACCGATTAATCCATTTGATCTTGAACATCGCAAAATTACTGCATATGACAGCCGAGACATTACGGCATTACGATCGGATTGGTTTGATCAAACCGCATCGTATCGATTCAATAACTGGCTATCGTTATTATTCCATCCATCAGTACGAAGTATTAGGAACGATTCGAGAATTAAAAGAGATTGGACTCAGTTTAGAGGAAATCCGCTCTTTCCTAGATGAACGAAACTTGGAAAAATCCTTATCCATTATGGAAAAGCATCAGAACAAGCTACAACAAAAAATTCAACAATTGATTCGAATCGAGAGTAGTCTGAAGCAAAAAACAATGTATCTCAAGCGAATCGCAACAGAAGGCGCAACACCCCGACCTAGCGTTCGCTATATAGAAGAACGTCACTTCTTAACGACGCATATGGAAGTCTCAAATGACATCGAATTAAACTACGCTGCGATCAAGATGGAGGATTTATTAGAACGACATGTCCCCTTTGTGGCAGGAAGTTTTTTAGGATTGTTGTTTGATGCGAAGAAACAAATGATAGAGAATGCTATTCCTTCCTCCACTTTGATAGCGCAGACGGCATTCCTGAACGATTATCCAGCATCCCAACTGATCCGTGTTCCAGCGGGCTATTTTGTGTGTCTCCGTCATTTTGGACAGGTATGGGATCGTAAAGGGAGTATAGGCGAGTTAAAAGCTTACATCGAAGAAAATCAACTTTCGATTGATGGTCAATCCATCCAAATGGTAGAAGTAGATGTCTCTGTAACAGATCGCTTGGATGAATCTTTGTTTGAGATACAAGTTCCTGTATTATTTCAATAAACTTATCAATAACAAGAACTGCGTATACATTTCGATGTCGAAACATCCACATAGTTCTTGTTTGTTTTATTTACGTATAATCTGTTACTAAAAAACATATTGATAAAAAGATGAGTTTATAGATTTTGAATATCATGATTGATTAACTAGATACACACTTGTGAAAGAACAATCATTTTTGTATACAAAACGGTCGTTTTAAAAACAAAAAAAGAAAACTCACATATTTCCTCAGATGTGAGTTCTACCTGTCTTATTTATAGATATCACGACGATGCCCGATCTCGAGAATCAAAATCACGACTTTTTCATCTTGAATGTCAGCAATCAGACGATAATCACCGATGCGATACCGCCATTCACCCGAGCGATTCGAGACGAGTCCTTTACCATGACGACGCGGATCATCCGTCCCGACCAGATTCTTCTTGATCCAGGACATGATGATCCGCGCTTGTTGAGGATCCATCTTCTTGAGAGACTTTTGAGCTCCGCGCTCAAACTCTACCGTAAATGCTGTCATTCTAAATCAAGTTCCTTCATCATATCGTCGAAAGAGATCGCTTCTGATTTTTTACGGTGTGCTGCCATCGAATCATGATAGAGTTGTAAATCGATTTCGTCTTCGATGCGGTCGAGGACGGCATCGCGAACGAGTGTAGAAATCGTGATGTTTTTTGCCTTCGCATATTCTTTGATGAGTCGTGTATCCTGGTCATCCAGACGTACGGAAATGGTACTCATGATTATCAGCTCCTTTGTAATACATTGTAATACATATTCCAGTAGTAGTCTAGAAATGGCACCGATTTAAAATAGGATTGAACCTGTTATAACTAGTATGAAAATGATGAATAAGTATGAAAAAAGAAAGACTGCTGTATCGCATGCCTTTCTTTTTGTATAAGACGTCGCACACGCTGAAATGCTCATGTGGAGGATCATAAATACACGGAAATACTATACAACGCTGCGAAAAATAATGAGATCGAGACGCCTAATCCAAGATAGAGGGTCTTGATGGAGTCTTGGGTTGATCGGATGACGTACACCAACAATCCCACGAAAAGGAGGCTGATTGCCATCAAGAAGAGGGATATCATGGTCGGCTCGAACCGGATATCAGAATAGGTGAAACGCAAGCTAGGGAAAAGAAACCCTGACAGTGGACCAGCCCCGCTGGATTGAAGAGTATCCTTGATCGAGTGAGGGGGTTCCTGTTGACCGAGCCACGCAGTCGCTGTGAAGAGAAGCAGGATCAAGATGCCTTCCATGCGCATCCGCATCCGTCGGACTTCAAACGATCGTTCAGGAGACGCGTAACTCCACTTCCCGTTCATGATACCGATGATCAGCACGGGTAGAATCAGGACGTGTTTCCAGAGTAAGGCTTGTCCATACGGTAAAATCCAGGAATCGGAATACTCCTCTACCTGCACGACGACAGACATCAGATAGATGCCGGAACCGACGATCAGTAAGAAACATAGCGTCACGAGTGGTTTGAACCATTCGAGGAAGATGCCCCAGTTACGGTCTGATGGACTCCAAAAGCCGAGTATGAGCAATCCACCGGTCCAGATGAAGACGGCGAGTGCGTGAATAGAATGTACGAGCATGCCTTCTGCCCCTTTGATGCTAGAGGCGTGCCCGGACCACGCGAACGTAACGACCATCGCCATAACAAGGAATACCCCTAGTTTTATACGTCCAGGACTGAGTGATGAACGATTGATGACGATGAGAAGGAGTACACTCCAGAGAGCCATCAGAATCCAAGCGTTCCCTGCCTCGAATGTAAGTAACACGGATTGCAGTGTTATCCAAAAACCGATCTCTTCATATAAATACAGTACGATTCGTAAGACGGACAGGGAAAAGGATAACAGCATCAGCACGATGAGCATGCGAACCCAGCGGATTGAAAGCGATACGTCAGGTCGGTAAGAACGAGGGATGAGCTGGACGGAAAAGAAACCGATCAACAGCGCAAGACAACCGTAGAGGAGCGTATCGCCGATCAGATAGAGCGCGGTCATCGCTTCCGCCCCTTCCCGATAAATCAGATCAGCTCGTCCAAACATTCACCGTTTCCGGGATGGACTGTAGTAGCTGTGCTAAGACGATCGAACAACACTTTCAAAAGATGCAAAATGTCCAGACCGTCACATTTTCGTTTGCCCGTGGGGAGATGGAAATCGACCATCAGCTGGATGCTCGACAAGTCCAAAGCGAGCTGAACAAGATCGGTTTCGATGGATACGTCAAGGGAAAGAAAACGTCCGAGGCACCGGTCCGGTCGTTCGAGGGGATCTCCTTGATCCTGTCCGGGATTTTGATTGGTCTGGGATTGCTCATCCAAACGAGCGGAGTAGCGTATCTTCCGAATGTTTTGTACGGTATCGCCTTGATCCTCAGTGGGGGGAGAGTTTTCCGGAGTGCCTATTATGCCGTCCGTGCCCGCTCACTCGACATGAAAGTATTGATGAGCGTAGCAGCCATCGGTGCCGCATGTATCGGGGAGTGGCTCGAGGGAGCGACCGTCGTCTTCCTCTTTGCCATCGGCAATTTGCTTCAGAATCGCTCCCTTGCGCGGACGCGCAATTCCATTCAGAAACTGATCGAACTGTCTCCGAAGGAAGCCTTCGTGCTGACGGACGGGGACGTTAGACGTAAACCGGTGGAAGCGGTGCGAGTCGGAGAAATCCTCCGGATTCGACCAGGTGATCAGGTTGCACTGGACGGCACGATCCTGAACGGGACGACGACCATCAATCAAGCACCGATCACGGGCGAATCGATTCCTGTCGATAAGAAGGAAGGCGATCACGTATTTGCCGGAACGCTCAACATGGATCGTTCGTTCGACATGATCGTCGAGAAGACGTATCAAGAGACGACGCTTGCGCACATCATTGAACTGGTCGAGGAAGCGCAGGATAATAAAGCACCGAGTGAAGCGTTCATCGATCGTTTCGCGAAAGTGTATACACCGTTCGTCTTCCTAGGTGCATTGTTGCTGATGATCGTCCCACCTTTACTCCAACTTGGTAGTTGGGGAGAGTGGTTCTATAAGGGGGTAGCGTCAGGAAAATGCGGATTTACAATGCTAAGGAAATTCCCATACTAAAAAGCCAAATTTCTCAACATCAATTGAGAAATTTGGCTTTTTCCGTTGCTCAGTTAAAGCGTCCTTTAGTTGTATATTTCCTGTTAATATCCCTTTTGAAGCATAACATTGTTTTCAATGATCGCACCCGATAGTTGACGCCCATTTTAGAACCTATTCTTTGATTTTCAATAAGCGTAAACTGTTTAATGTTACAAGTAAAGTTGCTCCCATATCAGCAAATATAGCTATCCAAAGTGTTAACCAACCGGGCATGACCAAAAGTAATGCCACTAATTTAATCGCCAAAGAGAAGGTAATGTTTTGCTTGATGATTGCTAAAGCCTTACGGCTTAATTTTATTGTATATGGCAATTTACTCAAATCATCAGACATTAAGGCGATGTCAGCCGTTTCTAAAGCTGTATCAGTTCCAGCACCACCCATTGCTACACCAACGGTAGATGCCGCAAGGGCTGGAGCATCATTCACGCCATCTCCGACCATCCCCACACTTTGATGTTTTTCTCGAAGTTCTTTAATAAAATTAAACTTATCTTCTGGAAGTAAGTCAGCTTTAATATCCGAAACACCAACTTGTTTTCCGATGGCTGTTGCCGTTCTTTGGTTATCGCCTGTTAGCATCACTGTTTCGATTCCCATATTGTTCAACTTGCCGATAACTTCTTTAGACGATTCCCTCATTTCATCGGCTACGGCAATAAACGAAAGAATTTCTTTTTCTGTTCCTAACACCATCACCGTTTTACCTTGAGTTTGCATGTCGGCAATTTTTTCTTTCCTATCGCTTGAAATGCTTCCGTGTAATTCCTCAAAAAGATTTGGACTTCCCACATAATACATTTCATTATTTATTTTGGCTTTAACGCCTTTACCTGTAATGGATTGAAAATCCTCTACTGTTACTTCGTTGAATTTTAATCCATTTTCTTCTGCTTTTCGCATAATCGCTGAAGCAAGAGGGTGCTGTGATCCTTTTTCAATGGCTGCTGTTATGGTCATTAATTCATTTTCATTTCTACCATATGTCACAATGTCTGTTACAGCAGGAATCCCTTTGGTTAATGTTCCTGTTTTATCAAAGGCTATCGCTTTTAAGTGTCCTGCTTCTTCTAAATGGATACCACCTTTAATTAAAACACCATTTTTCGCTGCATTTCCTATTGCTGTAACCACAGCAACTGGAGTTGAGACTACTAAGGCACAAGGACAACCAACCACTAATACAGCTAAGCCTTGATAAATCCATTGGCTCCAGTCTCCGCCAAATAATGGTGGAACTACCGCAATTAAAAGAGCTAGTATGACAATAGCTGGTGTATAGTATTTTGCAAATTTATCGACAAACGCTTGAGAAGGGGCCCGTTCTGCTTGGGCTTCTTCTACCAAGTGAATGATTTTTGAAAGAGTAGTATCTTCAACTCGTTTTGTTACTTTAACCTCAAGTAACCCTTCTTCATTCAAGGTTCCTGCAAATACTTCATCATTTGTGGTTTTCGTTACTGGAACACTTTCACCTGTAATCGCAGCCTGATTTAATGTCGATGTACCTTTAACCACTATTCCATCCATTGCTAACTTTTGACCGGGCTTAACAATCATGATGTCTCCAACTTGAATATCATCAACATGAATCATCATTTCTTCATTGCCTCGTCGAATTAACGCTTCTTTTGGGGCAATATCCATTAAAGATTCAATAGATTGACGTGCTTTATCCATTGAATAACGCTCTAATGCTTCACTAATCGCAAATAGGATAACAACGGTTGCCCCTTCACCCCATTCACCAATGATTGCAGCTCCTATAATTGCAATAGTCATAAGCGTATTCATATCGAAATTTAATCTGCTTAGATTTTTGAGACCTTTAATGAATAACGAATATCCACCGATTAAAATGGACGCTGCATAACCAATTGTCGGTAGAACATGCTCTTCACCATACTGCTCTCCTAAGAACCAGCTAACTACAAGTAAAAGAGCTGATATATATACCTTAATGTTTTCTTTCTGCTTCCAAAAAGGTTCTCGTTCTACCCTTTGTTCTTTTTCATCTCGAATTTTTAAATTTTCAAATGCTCCTGCTTTTTCTAATTCTTCAATGGTTGTCGTCCCTTTAACATAAACTTTAGATGCTCCGAAATTTACTTTCGCATCCTGAACACCGGGAAGTTCTTTAACATTATTTTCAAAAATGGCTGCACAGTTAGTACAAGTAAATCCTTGAACACGATAGGCTTTCATTTCTTCTTCAGACAGTTTTGCTTTCCCACTAGACATTGATCTTCACCTCTTTCTTATGTGCCAATGCAATCATCATAATTTGTCTGATATGCTCATCATCTAATGAATAAAATGCAAGTTTTCCCTCTTTTCGAAACTTAACAATCCCTTGCTTATGGAGCGTTCGCAGGTGATGAGAGGCATTTGCAACCGTAACACCTATAATATTTGCTATATCACACACACACAGTTCGTCATCTTGACATAAAACATAGGTAATTTTTGCTCTATTTTCATCTGCAATAGCTTTTAACATTTGGGCAACACTAGAAATATCTACTGTCTGTAAATCACCTTGTATTCGATTGACCTTTTCTTCGTCATAACAATAAATTTCACAAGTATCTTTCTTAATCACATTCTCACCCCAATATCATTCAAGTGTTTATTTGAATATAGTGTAACTATTTTTAATAATTCATTCAAGTGTTTTTTTGAATGAGTAAAAAAATTCATAAAAAAAGAATTGGAGTACCCAATTCTAATAACAAAATAACCAAACTGCATAAGACTTTAAGTACATAACATTATCTGGCCAATTAATGGAATAGGACTGAACTATTTGTTCTCTTCCGATAGCTTTCTATATAATGAAGCCCTAGACACATTTGTAATTTCACAAAATATGATGTGATGCCAAAAGTGGATTAGATGATGTTCAAATTTAACATAGTCATTCGTCCTTATTTTGACCATGATTTTTTCTTCACTCCGTTAGAGTAACGCTTAATATTTGCTTGAACGGAACGATTTCGATATCGAGATTTCGTTTGACGAGGTGGACTTCCTCCTGCACATAGTCGAGCTTCTCAACGAAGGCATCGAAACGATGCGTCAACGGACCATTCATCGCCGTCACCGTGACGATGTCTCCGCTGAAGATGGCGTCGTTCAACGCGTTCTCGATCGTTCCATCGATTGGTCCCTCCGTATCCTCGAACTTGAAATGATGGACCTCCTGGTAATAGCGTTTCAGCAATCCTTTATGTTCGGGCATCAGAAACGGAATCCATTTCTTATTACCCCGATCTTCATAACTCATCGAAATGACTCCTTTTTATAATAAGAACGTTTGTTCTTATTATGTTCCTCATTTCTTTCGTTTTCAATCCGCTTTTTCGACATCTCATCAATTCGATTGTTCCTGGGAACAAAAAAGGCAGCGACGATTACCTCGTCACTACCTCATTATGTTTCGGCTATTTGATTGGACTAGAGATTCATTCTCCGACCATGCCGTCATGGTCGTTGTCCCGCATATATTGGTACAGCCAATGCTTCTCGGTGATTGGCATCATGAAGCCTGCGTCCTTCGCTTCCTGGATCGTCACTTGACCATTGCCGTCGGTATCGACGCGCGAGACATCCTCGGTCGCTGCAGTATCGGGAGTCGACTTCGCTGTCGTTTCTTGTTTTGTCTCCTTTTTCTTAGTTAAACCGAGTGCCGCATTCGTCTCGTCCGGATTGTCGTTCTTGAACCGGTCGACGACAGTGTTTCCACGGACCGTATAGGTATACTGATACGCGGATGGAATCATCGTAGACGTATTTGGATAGGTGATTTGCGCCTCGAAGTTTGTCGCGCCACCTGCCTTGCGGATGACGTCCTCCATGTACGCCTGGTCCCCATGACGATTCAGTGTACTGTCCTGCGGAGTGATGTTGTAGGCGTTCGAGACGCCACCGAGCGAGTCGGCGATGATATGTCCTTCATCGAGATCTGCGCGTTCGACTCCAGGTACCTTCGCTTCATCGGAGTAGTAGCGTCCATCACGCGTGACGTCTTCCGTCGCATCATCCTGGAGGACGATCTTCTTCGCGATGACGCGGACCAGCTGACCGTATTCGTTCGTGAACGCCCAGTATTTCCGGTCACCGAACCCGATGTCGACGACGACATTCGCCTGACGACTGCCGGACAGGTCTCCGCCATCGACCGCAATTTTCTTATATCCTGTGAAAGAATCCTGCGGACTCGTCGTTTTTGATTCCGTTGATGCCTTCGTCTCCTTTGGTTGCTTGGTTGTAATCGTATCAGCCTCTTTTTCAGGAGGTTGATCGGAAGCCTTCTTCGCATCAGTCTTTTGTGTAGTCGCGTCGTCCTGTTGCGTCACTTGCTCTGTTTGATCTGGTGAAGGTGAGGTTGTCTCCGTATCTGTACATCCTGCCATCAATAAGACGGAAAGGGGAATCGTTATGTAAGAAATCTTCATAGGTGTACTCCTTTTCATTCAGTCTGTCATTGCGTCCTTCATTATAACGCTACTTATTAGTTCTTGCTGTCTTATTTGGAATCAATAAAGCGACAAATGATCCTTTCAAAGGCATGGAACAGAGCGATAGCGCTTTGTCTAATAGAAATGCACCGTAGACCGTTCTGTTTCCGTATTCTAAATTACGTCTCGTCAGCATTCGATTCTCGATCGTGCCAAATTTTAAAAAATATAGCGTATAGTGTTAAGGAGTATATAAAATATGTACAAATGTAGTGAAAGAGGTGCTTTGATGAATTTTTGGGATGAATCATTAGAAGATGAGGTTGCTTTATTACTAAATAAAGAAGACGTAAAACAAATCGAAAAAGAATTAGGCGCTCGCCTTCCTAAAAAATACATCGAAAAGTTAGAAGAACAAAATGGAGGGGATCTTGTATTCGATTCAGTGAATGTTGATTTCGAGAACACATGGTCTGATGAAGAAGAGGGTCTTCATCTACCTTTGTATCGATTCAATCCGTTAACAATCGAGGAGTTTGAACACGGCGTGTCCATATTGAACGAATGGGGATTAACAGGACAAATGATGTTCTTCGGAGAGGGCGAAGGTAGTTATATGTGGTACTTTGATTTTGATGACAACCCTAATGAACCACAAATTTGGTGTTTGGATATTTCAGTTGAGACAACGCATCTCGTAGCGGAAAGCTTCGATTTACTCCTCGAAAAACTTGTTAGACGAGGAAGTAAAGACGAAGATGAAATTGAATTATCGTACGATGATGTGTTTGCCGATTATCCGACGATGGATGAAATTCGAAAGACTATCGCAGGAGATGATGAAGACGAGCGACTTGCGGCTTACTACATGTGGTTGACACGACTTCAACACCTTGAAGGATTGGTCAACGAATTGCGTCAACGTGTTCAAGATTCAAGCGATGAAGATGAACTAGATTCGTATGCGGAGCTATTGACTGAAACCTTAATAAACTATTCGACTGAGGATGCCATGACACATGAGCAGGCAATTGCATTGTTCAAAGAGAAGAAAGATGTCTCAGATTTAAGTCATGTTATAGAGCGGCTCGAATCAGATATGTAAAAGACCAAAAGGCTTTTGTAATATAGCATTAAAATAAAAAGAGACAAATCCTTATAAAACTAGGACTTGTCTTTTTTATATGTGATACAACAATTTATGCTAATAGCGAGATCTGACTTTTAAAATGCTTGGAACGCCTCTCTCGCGACCTTCCTGTCTCAACTTTCTTTTTCGCAGGCATTTCGGTATTTTATAGTCCATCGACGATATCGGTCGTCAGGATAAATGCAATAAGCATTGTAGATTTAGGAAAACGAGTCTCGAAGGGGTAAAGAAAGACAAAAAGAAAGTACAAAATAGTTTTATTTAATACGAATGGCTCTCGATAATTCGACAATAAGATAGGCTGTAATAGCAAATAAAATCGCTCTAGTTACTACGATTCCGTTTAAAGCTAAAGTAAAACCACTAGGAATAAAATCTTTAATATTGATTGTAAAATATGAGGAAACCAAAATTGTTAAAGATAATATCCAGATTGTTACTTTTTGATTGTTATTCATAACTCTCCACCTTAAAAAATAATAAATTTATTATATCACGAAAATATAAGAATAGTCTTTAATGTTTTTATGAATTAGTATATGCGTTTATCAATTTCTTGCGAAAATAATATCAACAATACTTCTCATATCAATCAATTAGATACTGTTAAAAATACTGAAGAATTTAGCGTGGTTTAAGTTAAAATGAAGTATTCCTATTCATTCACAGGAAAAGAACGATAACTACCGTGATTACAGATCACTTAGCCTATGGAAATCCTTAAATGATTCTTTCAAAAGCATGGAACAGAGCGATCTTGCTCTGTCTGATGGAAAGGGACCGCAAGCCGTCCTGTTTCCGTACTCTAGCTCGCTCCTCGTCGGCGCAAGGGCCATCAAAAAAAGCCGCTGCCGTTCCTCGTCTTCCTCCGCGTTTTGGCTCAAAGCAAGGCTTTTCGCTCGCGGGCTCCGGAAGCCTTCGTCCCGGTGCGCTGTTCGCTTTTTTTGATCTTTCCCTGCGGTCACCCTTGCACCGTCTCGCGACGCTCGCTGCGTTCCCGTCAACAGGACGGCACCGTGTCGGACTGCATCCCACTCGCGAAAGGAGCTTTTCCATGAAACTGACTACACTCGTTGAAATCACCCGTATCCGCCAAGAGGTCCGTGAACCGGACGTCGCGCTCGAGACGACACACATCACGTCACCCGAGGACGCGTTCTGTGTCGCGAGACGTTTCATCCAGGACGATGACCGCGAGGTGTTCCTCGTCATCCTGCTCAATACGAAGAACCGCGTCATTGCCGTCCATCGGGCACACGTCGGAAGCATCAACTCAAGCGTTGTCCATCCCAGAGAAATCTTCAAGTCCGCCATCTTAAACAATGCGACGTCGCTCATCGTCAGTCATCAGCATCCGAGTGGTGACCCGCACCCATCACGGGAAGACATCGAGGTGACCGAACGGCTCGTCGAGGTCGGTCGTATCGTCGGTATTCAGCTGCTTGACCACATCATCGTCGGTGCCGATGAAGAGTTCGTCAGCCTGAAAGCACAAGGTGTTTTGTAAAAGAACAATATGCGTAGACGGACGGGACACCCCCGTCCTGTCCGCGCGCGAGAGCATGGACGAAAAACGACGACGTTTTTCTTTTGAGAGAGCGCAAGCGAGTAAGGAATGGATTCGTTCCGAATCCAAGTGCATTGAAAGACCCGCAGTGGACGGATCCACTGCGGGTAAGAAAGTACATTTGGTCTCTTCTATGTAGAAGGGTGTTATGGAGGATACAGTAGTGAGACAAGTAGTGGAGTGCATGAAGGTTCGAGGAGAGATAGCTGATTGAAGTGAATCGATCCTCCTGTAGATAGGTAGTGCTCCTCTTTCAGCACAAGAAGAATTTTCGGGCTCATGCGTGAGGCTGTAGGCTGCACGCAGCAACATCCTCATCGCACCGCTGCCCTCCTGCCGGACCGATAACGAGAGCTGCGATTCGCCTGCGCGAGGCATCTCTACGTTCCTGTTCCTTGCGACGGAAGGCACGGAGCGAAATAGAATAAAATATTTATTTAAAATGAATCTTTTAGTTCAAAAAAAGATGAAGCTCTAGATAGAGTTTTTGAGCATTTTCGATGGTTTGATTTGAAGATGAAGCAGTCAAGACTTCAAGAGAGAACTCTTTGCGCATCTCTTCAAGAACGCTTTCGACTTGCTGTCGCTTCAAAGGTGAGTCTGTTGCATGTAAAAGGCGTGAATACATCTCAAGAAACTCTTCTAAAGCAACTTGTCGACAACGGTCTTGAAAATCAGACGAATGCATGAAACGTTCTCCTTTCTATCATTTTCGCTAGATGCGGTGAAGAAGTAGTAAGTAAAATAAGGTGATTTTTTTGATGACGTTCCGATCGACTGTTGGTATGGCTAACAATATATAACGTCCACCACACATGTGATTAGGTCTGTTTCTCATAGTAGTCTTTGTCGGGACGTACTAGATGAATCAGTCGATGATATGAAGCAAAAGTGATCAGGTAGAAGCGGTTTCGACACTTGGGGTAGAAGGGTGAAGAAGTTCGACAAGTTGATCCTGATTATCGAGTAAGTCCTCCAGAGAATGTTTCGCAAGTTCTTGATGAAAAGCACGCAGTGCCTGTCCGAGAACCCCTTTGAGACGACAGGCAGGGGCGATGATGCATTGCCCGTTCGGACTGAAGCATTCGACGATATCTAGCGGTTCCATCTGACGGACGACGGTTCCGATATTAATCTCTTTTGGAGCACGCGTCAGTCGGAGTCCTCCGTTTCGCCCTCTGACAGATTCGACATAACCAAGCTTCGTCAACTGCTGGGTAACCTTCATCAAATGATTCGGGGAGATTGCATAGTGTTCTGCGATTTGTGGCATCGGGACGATTTCCTTAGGATGAGCACCGAGATATATCAAGGTACGGAGTCCGTAATCTGTGTATTGTGTGATGCGCATGGTTATCACTCCGTTCGAAGAAGGGTTGCTTAGTTATTTTATATTTTATCTTTGATCGATTGCGATCAGTAGAATAGTCAGCATCCTCAATCATAAATGTAATTCAGGAGTTCCGTACAATCTCTTATTTTGGTAACGCTGTATCTTGATAATAAGTGGAAGCACTACTGAATTTAATACTCGTAGAAAATAAAGACAGAATGAATGATTCAAGTGAGGTGATGAAGTGCTGAGTAGTCGTATAGAGACAAGAAAACTGTAAGGGAGGGCAATCGGTCGGAAATCGAAAAAATTCTTCAGAAAAGTGATGATCCGGTAAGGAGATACTCCACTCGTGAGAAGAGAGGTTTATACATAAGACAAGACGCTGTCTGATATCCGGAGGGACGCAGGTTTGAAAATCCAATTGCTCTTGATCGAGAAGTGAGTATGATCGTCGATACTCGACCAGTGAACCGACTCTTTTCTTTTGAATGATCCGGATCGATAGGAGTCCAATGTTCTGTAAGATGTCATGACATTGAAAGTGTTGAGATAACCTTGGCATGAGGGTCAAACTTTGGGGTTCCGATAAGGTCGACATAACGAATTTTCTCCTTTCTATCACAGCCTTAATACTGTTTAACAACAGCATAAATATGTTATTAATACCTTGAATCCAAGGGATATAAACTTCTTATACCCTGATAATTTATTAGTACTTTCGATACTAGTTTTTAGAAAGGAAAAATAATAAAAAAAGACTAAAAACATTGATACTTATTTCAAAAAAGATGTATTCTGAATAGCCCTTTATAACTATATTTATCTATACATAATGAGGAAATACGAATTGTGCATCTAAAAAATAGACGTCAAGAGGGTGAAGGTAATGGATTCGGATAAGGTCAATCTTTCTTCTGGTATAGTGTTGGATTCTTTAAAAAATCATGTAGCGATGATTCGATTTGATTTGCAAAGAAAAGTAGTCGATGTAAATGATCTCTTTGCGAAGACGATGAAATATCGGAAGGAAGAGATGATTGGCATGTATCATCACCTGTTTTGCCCTCCCTCCTTTGTCAATAGTAATGAGTATAAGGAGTTTTGGGAGAAGCTGTTCTTCGGATTAAGTGCTTCTGACAAAATCGAGCGAATCGACTCTCTCGGAAACTCTATTTGGTTAGAGGCGACCTACATGCCATTGATTGAAGACGGTCAGGTCGTCGGAGTCGTCAAAATTGCGACAGATATCACGGAGCGGCAACAATTAGTCGAAACGTATGCGAAGACGTTCGATACGATCGCAGAGACACTTGACGAAAGAGCGCTCTATGGGATTAAAGAGAGTGGATTATTGAAGAAGACGATTGAACATATGGCAAGCGAGACATTAGCGAACTATAAGGTCGTCCAAAACCTACAAAAACAGGCGGACGAGATTACACATCTCACTGCAACCATTAAAGGAATTGCTTCTCAAACCAATTTATTATCATTAAATGCATCAATCGAGGCAGCGCGAGCCGGTGATCATGGCAAAGGATTCAACGTCGTCGCGACAGAAGTCCGAAATCTGTCGAAACTTGTCGAACGTGCTGTAGTGGATGTTCGGACGACGACCGAAAAGATGAACGGAGAACTGGAACAAGTATTGAGGGTGATGGACCAATCAGCAAAAGATACGACGGACAGCCTTCAAGTGATGGAGAAAACCGTCGACAGATTCAATAGTATGGGAGAAACCGCTGGAGAGTTAAACGTGACCGCTAAAGCCTTTACGTCGATTGTTTGAGTGGTGCGATGACTCACTCGATGCTTTATCATACGATTCAAGTCCTTGATAGCAAGAGGATTTGAGTCGTATTTTTACGTATAGTCATTTCTATGCCGCGTTCAGCTCAGTAATAGTTTCCTCTATTTTCAAATAAGATCACACTTACGTACCGTAGCATGAATGGACAAAAAAACGACGATATTTTCTTTTTTAAGAGAGCACAAATGAGTAATGAATGGACTAGTTCCGAATTCAAGGGCAATGTGAGACCCACAGTGGAGTGTATAAAGGTTCGAGGAGAGAGAGCTGATTGAAGTGAATTGTTCCTCCTGTAGATAGGTAGTGATGCTCTTTCTACTGGATATTACAACAAAGGAAGAATTTTCAGGCTCATGCGTGAGGCTGTAGGCTGCACGCAGCGACATTCTCATCGCACCGCTGCCCTCCTGCCGGACCGATAACGAGAGCTGCGACTCGCCTGCGCGAGGCATCTCTACGTTCCTGTTCCTTGCGACGGAAGGCACGGAGCGTTCCATAGAATTATAAAAAGAAAAATAAAAGGTTAGGGTTTAGTGGAAGGAATGGCATACTAAAGGAAAGTGTCTTGTCCGCGTATGAGATCGTCGTTAGTGCTTCGGTCGTGAATGATGTATCGTATGCGAGGATATCTAAAAAGGAGAAACTACATATGAACTTTGACGGATCGACTGATGTATTCGGTGCAACACTAACGAATGTCCCTCTACTCTACCTCGTACCGATTGCATTTGGACTTTTCTTATTGATCGATTTCTTGTTTACAAAAGAAAAGAAGAACTTTTTGAGCCGGACCGGTAAAGTATTATTGGTTCCGCTCATTCTGATCGTAGGTGTCCTCATTTATCTCTATTGATTCGATGTGCGTAGGAAGAATGATTATTTTTATGGCAGAAACGATGTTGAAAAAGGTCGTTTCTTTTTTTTGCGTGAAAAATTAATCGTGCATTGTTTCGTAACAACTCGGTTATTTTACATATCACTTCGCTTATCTTATCTAAGGTAATTCGTACAGCTTCTTAAATCATTCTATGCTGTGCTTAACAAAACGGTTAGAGGTGGTATACATGAGTATAATTGAGATGTTTGAGGTCATGGAACAAGCAAAGAGGAAACAGGTACCAGATAAGGTAACATTGATTGATGCCCAGCTTCGATTCGTACGAGAAGTAGACGGATCGATCGAGCACGTGACGTGGTTTATCAATGTTGATCGACTGACAGACTTCATGCAGACGCATTTTACTAAGCAGACCCGTTAAGGTCTGTTTTTTTGTGTATTGATTAACATATAAATTAACCTAGCAATAAAAATGAATGGGTGGGAAATATAACCAACTTTCTCCTGGTATTCACTGTATACTGAAGATAACTTACAAATCAGGAATGGAGCGATGAAAGATGAAACGAAAATGGATGGGTGCCAGCTTAGCGCTCGCAAGTATTGGATTACTCGTCGGACCACTGCAAGGTGCAGAGGCAGCGACACCAAAAATCAAGGTTCACTATATCGATGTTGGTCAGGGCGATGCGATCTACATCAAGATGCCGAGTGGTGAGGACATCGTCATCGATGGCGGCAACAAGGGGAAGGGCGATGAACTCGTTGCCTATCTGAAGAAGCAGAAGGTCGGTGACATCGAAATGTTGATCTCGACGCATCCTGATGCCGATCATATCGGGGGGCTTGATGAAGTCCTCGACTCATTTAAGGTCAAGAGCGTCTATGCACCGAAGGTCAAGCACACGACGCAAGCCTACAAGGATTTCTTGTTGGCGGTTAAACGCGAGAAGCTGACAATCAAGACGGCAAAGGCTGGTGTCTCACTTCCGGTCAAAGGTGTGAAGGCGCAGTTCGTCGGACCGGTCAAAGACTATGCGAAGAGTGATCTGAACAACTGGAGTGCGGTCTTACACGTCGCCTACAAGAAGAACACGTTCTTGTTCACGGGAGACGCGGAATTGAAGTCGGAGCAAGACATGATCGCGAAGAAGAAGACGCTGCGTGCGGACGTCCTCAAGGTCGGGCATCATGGGGCGAAGACATCAACAAGCGCGACGTTCCTCAAGTACGTTAAACCGAAGTACGCCGTCATCAGTGTCGGGAAGAACGCGTATGGACACCCGACGAAGGAAGTCGTGACGAACTTGAAGCGTGCGAAGGCGACGATGCTGCGGACCGATAAGAGTGGCACAATTGTCTTCGAAGGGAACGGATCGTCCTACACGATCAAGAAATCGAAATGAAAAAGCGAAAAGGGATTATCGACCGAATTGAAGAGAAATGGGTCGTCGTCGAGTTCGATGACGGGATGCGCGATATCCCGATTTCCCGCTTTCCGATGACGGTGGAGTCGGGCGATGTCATCTGGATGGATGAATATGGTCATATCGAGAAGGATGAATGTGAGCGACAGCGACTCTCAGACGAAATCGATAAGTTGATCGAAGAACTGTGGGAGGAATAAGTATGGAAATTCAAGGTCAAAAGCATTTTGAGAATATAAAAGAAAAAGTGAAAGCAATTTTTTCTTCTGAAAAGTACAAAGAAGTTAACCGATTAACAAATTATAAATTAAGCGGTGTATACATGATTTATATAGATTGTGATAAGGATGATTTGATTATGCCTATTTATATTGGACAATCTAAAAATGTACAAAAAAGATATAAAGATCATTTGACTCAATTGTTATCACTCAATCGATTAACTTATGAATCTTACAAAGAGTACTTTTTTTCTGGGAAAAATTCTTATTATGATGGTTTTTTTAAAACGTGCAAAATTTTTAAGTACATGATTGAAAAAGATTGTGATTTAACTAAATTTCGTATGAAGGTTCTTGTTGAATGTGAGGTGGAAAAACTCGATTATTATGAAGATTTTTATATAGAAGAATTTTCATCTTCGTTTTTAGGTTTTAACCAATTTGAATCTCGTATACAAGCTAATAAACTAAAGTGGAATGCAAATGAAAAAAACGAAAATAAAGATTCTGATGTAACTAGATTTTTAAAAGCTATCGAGAGCGATATCGAAGGAGTTCAAAAATATTATGAGTACGGGTTTACAAAGTTTAATTTTGAACACGCTATGCCTACGGATATTTCATATCTTTTAAATGTAACATCTGATAACAATAGCATAAGAGAAATTGAGCGTTTACAAAAAGAATTAATTAATTTGTGTGAAACTAAAATTCCAGGATATTTTGAATTGTTGAATCTTAAAAACCGATTGCATTTTTCTTTAGAAACTAAAAAAGAAATGTTTAAAAAAGAAGAAGAATTCACAGTGAAACTCATTTCAAAGATTAAAAATCTTTTAAATACAGGTTTGTTAGAAAAAAGCGATTCAGAAGCTTTAGGAAGATTTATAATAAAATATGAACAGGGAAAAATCCGTACTTTAGATTTTTTTACCCATTCATTCACAAAAAATCTTCTTGAAAAGCATTACAATGAGGATATGAATAAATTAATCCAATTAAGAGATAGTTCTATAGAAGCAAGAGATTCCTATTTTTTAGATAATGAAAAAAGAGATGATTATTCAGGAGAACTTAGAAAAATTAGATATGAACTAATTTTCCCACGCAAATCTTATGATCTGTTTCCATTAAAGTCGCTGACTTACAAATTATCTCCAAAGATTCCTCGTAGAACACAAATTCATATTCATTTCGATTTAACAAATAATGGAGTGATGAGATCTGTAATTCCTAAACATACAGATGTTGTAAGAGTATTGATTTTTAATACAGAGACTGGTCAACAATTAGCGTATTATATTGATAATAAAACTACGCGCAAAATTAAAAATGATATTTTTTATATAGAAAAAGATTTTAATAATTTAGTTGTATTTCAAAAGCAACGCTTTGCGATATCTTCTACAAAAAGCGATCAATTCGGGCCTACACTTTTTATAGAAGACTATGACAACTCCTTCATTTCAATTCTTTCTGAATACAAGCACGGTATAAATGATTATGTAATAAAGAATCAATCTCTCTACAAATTATCTTCTATTTTTGATAAAATCAATGAATTTACCTCTGAATATTCAATAATAGGTTGGAGTTGTTCCGAATCTAAAAACGCCTTAAACAAAGCTCTTACTAACGACGAATTAAGCAAGCATCCGCTCTCAATTAAATTAGGTATACTATCATGAATATTAAATAATATAACGTCTTAATATAGGAGAGTAATCGTATGAGATGTGTTCGACTCATTAAAATATTTATTGCATCACCAGGAGACGTGAGCATACAACGAGATAAGATCGAAAAATTGATATGGGGATGGAATAATGAACACGCTGACACAAAAAATGTTATTTTGATGCCTATTAGGTGGGAAAATAATTCATCTGCATCTTATGAAACTAATAAAGATGGACAAGCTGTCATTAATGAACAAATAGTAAAGGATAGTGATATTCTTATAGCGTTATTCGGGAATCGTATAGGTACAAGAACTAAAAATGGTAAGTCTGGAACGATTGAAGAAATTGACGTTTTTTATAATCACCATAAAAGAAATGTAGGAATCTTTTTTTTAGAAATTGATACACCAGAAAGCTTAATTGAAGAGCGTAAAATGGTTATGAAATACAAGGAATATCTTATAAATAATAACCGTGGGTTATTTGAAAAGTACAGTGATCAAAAAATATTATATTTTATTACTAAACAAGTAGATGCGTTAATTAAATCACTTGTTACAATAGAAAATGAGAATTTTAAAAAAAATGAAAATAATGTTTTTCATCAAGATATTTTTGATGAATCAGAATACGACATTGATGAACAACTTTTCTGTTTGTTTATGGTAGAAGAGGAGTTAAGAACTTTTGGAGCGCGATGGATGGCTAAAGATACAATTGTTCATATTAAACGATGGGAAGATGATAATAACTTGGAAAATCGTTTAAGCTCTAATTACGAAAAAACATTAAATAAGATGTTTCAGCGTGATGCTTTAAAGGTTGAAGAAATTACGGAGTATAACAATCCTAGACTATATTCTATAACTAAAGACAACTATCTTGATGCAAAAAAATATATACAGAATAATAATGAAAAAGCCAAAAAATTAAAACTTTCGTTTCGTAAATCGTAAACAGTTTCTTCTTTCGTCTCGAAAGAAGAAACTGTTTATTTACTCCTATTCTTTTAATTTAATCCACATAATAATCAATTTACTCTGTTTATTCGATACAGGAGAGAACTAGTTTTTTTAACGGCTATGGAAATCCTGTTCCGGTACATTGAAGCGACGCGTCGCGATTTGCCGTACTTTTTCTAAATCACGATCTTCTGTCAAAATCATCTCGTTGTACCACGCCTTTTCAAGTACTTCTTCCGTCTCTTTACTGACGACTTCTGTTTTTAGGATATGATGTAGTGGTCCAGAGGCATCGTCGAGGACGCGGAAGTGTTGGCTGATTGGTTCTTCATCCGGGATGACGAGCGTATAGGCGACGGTCTCATGCTCGTCAAAGTCACGGTCGTTGGCTTTCGCGAACGGTTCGAAGAAGTCTGTTGCCCCATGGACGAGCATCATCGGTTCTTCGAACGTTGACAGCTCTTGTTGCGTGTCCTGCTTAGCGATGCTCGTCAGATAAGCATTGACGTCTTCCGGTGAATGTTGCATGATTCGTTCTAGCCGTTCAGCTAACGGTAGTCCGTGTTCTGTGATTTGTGCACACTGTTCGATGTACTCGATCATCTTAAGTGGTGATGCTTCGCGTTCCAAGATTTGCTCCTGCTCGAGCGAAGTATGAATCTCGCGGATGAAATGACCGGATGTCTGATGGACTTCGTGCAACAGATCTTCCTTGTCGCGCAAGTCTCTCCCTTGCGTCCAGTTGGCGAGATACGACAATGAAAACTCGTCCGTCGAAAAACCAAAGTGTGCCGCGACCGTGTAAGCGACCATCTCCGCTTGGAATTCCTTCTCGTGCGGATTCAACTCAATTCCGCGTTCTTCATTTCGTTCTAAGTTATGCAGATTGGCATGCGCGAGTTCATGGATCAGGACGGTCACGTTCTCGATGTCCGAGTTGCGGGGATTGAGGGCGATTGCGTTCAGTTCTGGATAAAAGCATCCTTTCGCGGTACCAAGCTCGCTTAATGGCTGATCGAGTATTTTCACGTCTTGTGTCTCTGCAATCCCGTTCAATGCGCGGCGAAACGATTCCGCCTCGCGAAGCGATCCATTTCGATGATAGGAAGCAAACAGCTCAGAGACTTCAAGTCCCTTTTCCCGTGCATCGGTCTGTGTGTACTCGAAGACATGACCAATCTTGTAGTACATCGCTTTCCGCGTCGGAAGAGAACCTTCCTTGGCACGCTTTTGCTCCATCTTCGTGGCGTCCTTCCACTCCACCCACTCCGTCTCTCGTTTGATGAACGTAACGGGGGAGGGAACGAAGATTTTAATGCCTTTTTCTCCTTTTTGGACCTGGACACCTTGCTTCTCCCAGTATGCATAGGAACCGACCGCACGGGCGCCTTGGAACTGTTCCTCGATCAACAGCATGTTGCGTGTTGAATAGCGATGGAACCGGCTCATGAAATCGAGATGCTCCTTGATGCTCTCCTGACTGACAAAGTGAGAAGCAAGCTGCGTCTCCATCTTATTGGTCAACGCTTGGACTTCCTTCTGATAATCCTCCCGTGTTTTCTTCTTATATCCCACGCGTTTCACGCTCCTTCCGACGAGACGGACGAATCAGCAGCACCTTCGAAATCTTCTAATTCCTGCAGAACACTCGGGTCGGTAGCGAGTCGGTTCAGTAGTAGATGACGACGATCACGTGATACCGGTAGCAACAACAACGGCTCTTCTTGCAGGATTTCAAGGAATGAATATTCCTCATGCGAAACCGGAATGTCGTAGCGCGCTTGATGAATCAAGACGGTGACATGGGTCGGATGCAATTCGAAAAATGTCGCAAGTGTGAAGGCTTCTAGTCGTCTCATTTGTGGATCATCCTTTCTTTATCCGAGTGCTTATATTGCTTTCGCTGGTCAATTCGTTTTTTGACAGCCGTTTCTGCCGTCTCAAGGAAGGAGGGACGGTATTCGGTCGTCGGAATGATGTCCTCGATGCTTTCCGTCTGCATCAAGGCTTGTACGAGTTCGATTAACACCTGTGTTTGGAGGTCTGTTTGTTGGACGCTTAATCGTAACGGAGAGAGACTTTTGGTGATCTGTTCTTCCCAGAACGACGTCAACTCTTGCTCGATTTGTTTCGAGACGGAACGACTGACATAGTTCAAGTCCCATTGCTTTTTGATCATCTCTTGATAGTCGCGGATGATGTGATCGATTGCCGGACCAATCCCGGACAACCTTTCTCTTTCCCGATATTCTTCTAAAAATTCAGCGGTCACGGCACTCATCTTAATCCGGACTTGTTTTGTTTCCTCCACTGCCCGTCACCTTACCTTTCGTGTTGGACTTCCTGTTCGAGTTGTTCAAACGCACGCTGATTCTTGATATGGTCCCATTCATCATTCATGTGTCGTCCGATTCGATAGAGTGTCTCTTGCATGATCCGTTCACGTCGAAACGCTGATTGGATTTTTTGTTTAGGTGAGGATGTATCCCCCTTCGTAAGCTTCGGAGACGACTTATCTGACTCACGCATCTCGGACAGGAAGGCGTTTCCCATTCGTGTATAGAGATCCTGTTCTTTCGTCTTCCGATAAGCTGATGCTTGCGATCCCGATCCGTAACTTCGCTCGTAGAATGCGACCTCCGTATCAAGTCGTTGCTTGAAGGCGGTGTGTTCTTTCTCGAAGTGTGTTGCAAGGTATGTGTCAGTGAATTGATTGAGTGAAGGACGCAGTTCTTTCATGCCGTTCATGTTGTAATACCACTGCTGTTTATCGTCCGGTAGTTGTTTCTGAATCGCTTTGTACTGGCGTACGAGTTCCGGATGTAGCACGCGATTCGAAACGGATAGTGTTGCATGATTCCGTTTGTGCATTAAGACTTCATCACGGATGAAGGCCTTCAATTTCTCTTGTTCAAGTGTCCGGTCGGCAAGCGTATGGACGACTTGTGCCTTCATCTTCTCAATCGTTTTCGGTTTACGTTTACCGCGTTCGCGTGGATGCATCGTCTCAACTGTCGCGACATGGACGTGGATGTTGTCCGTGTTGTAATGGATGGCAGCGGTCCATGTCGCGTGCGGCATCTGTTCCTTTTCAATCATCAACGAGGTCGCGTTCCGTGTCGCTTGCATCAATCGTTGTTCATCGATGAAACGATTTTCTTTGACGCCGACTTCTTGTAACCAGGCTTCATCGAACGAGATGACATCTTGCCAGAGGATGCTGCCATTCTCTTGTGCCCGACGGAAGATATCGCGTAACTGCTCTCGTTCATTCGCATTCAATCGGTCATGCGTCGCCGTGAACAGACCGCTTGATTTCAGTTCATCTTCCATATAGTCGTGATAGTTTTCAAATTGATGCGACCGCGCTTTCGTCTCCGGACGATCGATATAGCTGAGGTAGGTCGTGTAACGACGCAAACGTCGGGTTGCTTGCGGCAACTTGAACTTCGACTTGATGATGACGCCTGGAATGTTACTCATCCTGCATCACCTCACGGAAGAGTGTAGTCAAGAGTTCGAGTTCGGTTGCACTCCGCTTCAGATGCAAGGTATTCGCTTCGAGTTGTCGTTCGAGACGTGCGATCTGTGTCGACTGGATACCGTTCGCGCACCAGCTGATCAGCAAACCTTTCAACAATTCTTGTCGGGAACACATCTGTTTCTCCGCCTGTTCGTCGAGTTGTTTGACGAATAAGGGGTCGATGTCACGAATCAAGAGGTCCATTCGTCTTCCTCCTTCCATCAGGAAAGTCAGTCTTAATGATTTAAAAAAATGAAAAATTTTCCGAACAATTTACTCGTTCCTCCTGTCATTAGAAGTGAGAAAGGTGATCCTACTTAGACAAAGAACGGAGGAAACATATGCAATCCATCATCGAACACGGTTACGCATTTGGAGAAGCCGTGAGCGTCTCCTTGATCGTGGAACTTTTAAAAGCCATGTATGCGAAGACACGCACACATGAATCTGTCTCAGTTGATGTGAGTGACGCTTCTAATGCAAAGAAAGAATCAATCGGTATGAATTAATAAATTTTTCCATTTGTTGAAACCTCACGCTTCCGAATGCTGTATAAGGATGAGAGGAGGGGATGGAAGATGTCGGTTTGGGTTCTCGCGTTGTTCGGATTAGCTTTTAGTTTTGGTTCGTTTTATGTCATGTTGAAAGTATTTGAGTCGTTAAAAAGATAATCCTAGAACACATTCAACGAGCCGAGATGCTCGTTTTTTTATTGGACTAGAGAGAAGGACAATCAAGTTTTCCAGCCAAAAATCAAAAGCAGTAAAAAGCAAAATAGATCTAAAATCGTGAAAAAAGAGCATAAGGGGAAACTGCTATCACTCAGCGTGCTAGCCTAGGCGGAGCCTAGTGTTTCCCTGATATCATCAAAATCGCCAAAAGGTCACACCGCGTGCCACTAAAAACGGCATTTTGGCACGGTGTTTGCCACCTTACCATTTCAGTTCACGTGCTTTAATGCGCAATTGATCTTGTCTTTTTTCTTCTTGCGTGAGTTGTTTTTTCAATTCCGTTTGTCTTAACAGTGCGTCTTCTTTGTCTTGCTTCAGATTGAAGATTTCATCCTCACGTTCGACTTGTTCATCGAGTGTCAGGTCGGGTAAAGTAGTTTGTTTTGCCTCGATGTCCTGTTCGATTTGTTGGATGAGGGAAGTTTGTTCCGTCTGTTCGCGCTTCATTCTCTTGATCCGTTTTTGACTTTGCAGGTGCTCGTCAGCGATAAAAAGTTGTGCATAGTCATCTGCTTGTTGTTTAGAAAGTGATGTCTTTATGACACGTCGCTGATCCATATAGAGTGATTCGACGAGCGCGTCTTCTCGCTTCGTGGCACGCAGCTTCTCGAGTGACTGTTCGGGCTTAATGACATACAAGCGGAGTGCTAGTTGATCAAAATCGCGCGGTACATCTTTGATTTCGAAGACGTAGTGCTCGTCCTGCTGATAGACGACACGGACGCGGTGTTCATCCGTTGGTCGTTCCTTGTAAGCGAAACGCGTGACAAGTTTCGTCGCGTAATCTTGGGGTTGGTCGAACTGGAGGCGGACACGCATCTGTTTCCGTCTCGTATCATGCGACCAGTCAAGAAGCGTGACGGTCTGTCCATTCGTCAACCGTTGTTCTTCGCCGAGGGGTGTCGCATTGATTGGTTGTTCCTCAGCAAAGAAGAGGGAAGAGAAACCGAAAAACAGAAAACCAATCAAGAAGAACAGACCTGTTCCGAGATACAAGCGCGACCAGTCACGGGTCAATGTCTTTCGTTTTCCTGGATGCATTTAGACACCTCCTGACGTTTGAAGACTCTTCATCTGATCGACGATGTAACGTCCACCTTGATAGATAAACTTCAGTTCAACTAATTCTTCAGACGTTTCTTCGTAACCACTGGCATCAATCGTCAACGTTCGTTGGAAGCGGACGAGACAATGCTCCGAATCGTCCCGTCTTGGAAAGACTTCGATGTCCGAGACGGAAGCGGTGAACTTACTATCGCTTCCGTTACTCGCAAACAATATCCGTTTGAGGGACTCTGACATATACTGATCGGCTTGTCGTTTGCGTGTGGGATAGGTCCCGTCCTCCCAGATAAAGGCGAACGTGATGAAGCGTTCCGCACTCTTAGAGATGACCGATTTCTGTTCTTGCTCTTGTTCATTAATTGAGATGGGCGGATCTGACACCGTTGTTTTTGGTAATACATTCTTCTCGTCTTTCTCGACGATTCGATGCGATTCATCTGTTGCCATGGAACGATATTGATAGACATTGGCACTGATCGACAGCAGCAGACAGAACAACACGAGCCACAGAAGATGACGACTCGTCAATGCCATGGTTCATCCCTCCTTATAGCGAAAACAGTGGTGCCGGATCAATGTGTCCGGACCAATCACTCGTCTTGAATTCGATGTGCAGATGATTCCCCGTCGAACGTCCGGTCGACCCACACATTCCGATCGCTTGACCAGCCTCGATCTTCTGACCTGTCTTGACTTGGCGTGCAGAAAGGTGGGCGTAAGCGGTGATCCAGTCACCTTGTTTGATCTGAATCAGTTGCCCGTACGGTCCGCGCGAGCCGCTATAGGTGACGGTACCGGAGCGGACGGCGTGGACGGTATCCGTATCGTGACAACTAAAATCGATGCCCGTATGGACGTCCGTCTTTCCGAAAACGATCCGTGATCCGAAACCCGACGTCATCTGAAGCGGGATGTCGAGCGGAGCATGAAGTTTTCCTTTGATCGGTCCTGTCTTACCTTCCGCTAGTACGGTCGGTGTCAGATAACGAAGGACAGCATCGACATATTCGATGTCGCCATAACAGGCTTGATGCTTGATTGCGCTCGGACGATGACATTGATAAATGCCGCTCTTCTTAACGCGTTGGTACATCATCTGGGAAAAGGAAATCGCGAGTTGTTTCGTATAGCGTCCCCCGTTTTCTTGGACGTAATCAATGAAGCCACCCCCGAAGTTGTAACTCTGGAGAGTCAACTTGACGTCCTCGTTCGCTTGCCGGAAGACAGATGCGAAGTGCTTCACGCCGTAACGAATGCTCTCGTCGGGCGAGGTGATGCAACCAATCCGTCCGCACTTCGATTCACTCGCTTGCATCGGATCGTTCCCGCGTCCACCGCTTTCCTGCATCATCAACGCAAGGACGACATTCGTCTGTCCCTCGAGTTGTTCCTTCTTCAATTCACGCGCAATTGCTTCGCGGTATTGGAGGACATTATCACTGACTTGCAGACTCGCGTCCGAGTAAGCGATCGGTGTCTCCGTTGCTTGTTCGTTCTCGATCCCGGTCAACGTATCGAGAATCCCTGCGACGATGATGATCAGTAGGAGGAGCAGGAGCGCGATAGCAAGCGAAAACAAACGATACTTTAAGGTCAGGAGTCGCCATTTCATCCGGACGGCGACACGTGCCGAATGCCGGACCGTACTCCACATCAGGCACCATCTCCGAACAAGGTCAGCTCCTCAGGTGAGACATCGACATCGAAGATCAACGTCTTCACACCGGAGATACTGAGGACGATCCGTCCTGTCTCGAGCGACGGAATCAACCGCGTCTCACTCTCCGTCAACTGTCCGTCGAAGACAGTCTGGATCGTCGGAATACTCTCGGCATCCTGCTCGCCAATGAACTTATACTGCGTCAGTTGGAACAACGTCTTAACGTTCTCGGCGTTTTCCGATTTCGACCCAGTTGGGACGAAGTCCGTGATCAAGTGCGAGGCGAAGAAGATGCCGCCGAAGTATTTCCGTGCTTCGCGCATGAATTGTTGCAGGTATAGAATCGCGGGTTGGGCGATATCGCGCGTATTAATCAGATGATGTGCCTCATCGATAACAATCAGATACTTGAAGGCATCTTCGATTAATAACTCGCCCTGGTTGTAGCTGCGGAGTTGTCCGGCACCGTTGAGGATCATCCCGTCCCACAGCATGTTCATCAGATTGAAGACCTGTGCCTGAAAGATTTCGTCTTTCAGATTGGTCAGGTTGCGTAGCGGGAATGAGACAATCGCTTCCTCATCGAACCGCTCGATGGAAGAGTGTCCGTCGAAGATATTGCCGTAGTTGTGGACGAGGTTCGTGATAGCGAGCTCGATGTTCTCAAGTCGTCTGACACGGTTCGTACTGATCGTCTCACGAATCGTCGTCCGTGCAGCGTCCACATACAATTCAGAGCGAACGAGCGCTAAGAAGTCGGAGAAGACGGGATAGGTATTTGCAGGGTGGGTCGTGATTGGCGCGTCACCGTCCTCGTTCCAGAGCCCTTTCTCAAGATAGAGTTGCCGGAGCAGAATTTCGAACTCGTTCGCTTCTTCCTGTGTAGCTGCGGGATTGATGTAGTGATAGAAGACCGCAATCTTCGATAAATGTTGCATGAACGAGAGCGCCTCATCTGCCGAGCCATCAACGTGCGTCACCGTCTTATAGACATGGAGTGGATTGATCCGTCCGGCGGAACCGTCAAGTGCGATCTCCTTCCCACCGAGCTGTCGTACGAGGTCGGAGAACTCGCCCGTCACATCCAAGATGCGAACGTGATTCCCTTTGATCGCTTGATCGAGAACCGTCTTCTTGAGCAAGGTTGACTTCCCGGAGCCCATCTTGCCGATCATCAACGCGTTGTAGAACTTCCGTTGCTTGTCCTTATGGAACAAGTCGAAGATAACGCTCCCGTTCGTATCCGTCGTCCCGTAGTAGGTCCCCGTCGGATCCTGTAGCGACGTGAAGTGGAAAGGATAACCACCTGCGATTGAGAGCGACGGGATCTCTTTCCCCCGGCGTCGGTTCGGTAGTTTTTGTTGTTGTTCGTAGCTGAGGAAGAGACTCTGCCACTCCCATTCCTGTTCGTTCAGGAAGACGGTTGCACGAAAGTTTCGTGCTTCGAGTTCTTCCATTACGTCCTGTACCTGGCGTTCGAGTACGTCGAGTGTCTTCGCTTTGACGTAGAGCCGGAGATGCAGATACTTCATCGTCTCGCCTTGCGTGATCTGTTCGTAGAGTTCATTCAATTCTTTGTATGTCTCGCGCGCATCAATCCGGTCGACGTTGTCCTTCGCATTTTCGAAGCGCGTATTCTGCTCGGCCATCGATTTGTTGATTGTCCGGATCATCTCCCGTTTGTCTGCCGTCCCGATGTCGAGCGTCGTCAGGACGCCAGGGAGGTTGAGAATTGGTTCGAGCCAGAAGTCGTAGACCGTCGATTGATACTTATAGACATGGAGGCAGGCGAGATAACCGTCACCGGTCCGGATATAGTTCGGCTCGAAGCGGAGTCCGCCTTGCGGCTGGACGGCTTGGACGAATTTCGGATTGTAGCCATTCTGTCGTTTGATCGTCTCCGGGTCCTGCTTCCGTAGAAAACGCGTGCGCCACATGACGTCATCACTCCTTTCCATCCTGAGTCGGTTTCGTATTCGGGTTGTGTAGCTGGAACAACACATGGATTTTCTGCTCGAGCGCCAGTTCGACCATCGGATTGCTGCGTCGAAGCAATTTCGTCAATTGATGCTTTCGTTCACGCAGCATCGCCTCATCCGGTGCATAAAAAAAGAGGAGATAATCGCGATTGGTGCGATGCTCCTCAAGGTAGATCAGTTCCTGTTTCTTCTTTTGCAGGAACGGACGATAGGCGACGTTTTGATTTTGCCGCAGCTGTCGTTCAATGCGCTGTTTCTGTTTCTCCAAATTAAGTGGTGTATTGAGCGGAATCACCTTCAACGGATGGATGTACGCCTGCAACAGATATGCGAGGGAGAAGATGTCATGATCCTTCTCGGTCTCGGACAACCCGTAGATATCCTTCGAAGTCAGCTGAATGATGTCGCAGAATGTCCC
This sequence comes from Exiguobacterium sp. s91, assembly GCF_018618915.1. Classification (NCBI taxonomy): domain Bacteria; kingdom Bacillati; phylum Bacillota; class Bacilli; order Caryophanales; genus Exiguobacterium; species Exiguobacterium sp. s91. Next base: position 84,872 of record NZ_JACSMZ010000005.1, read on the forward strand.
GTCCTGCATCTCGAACCCATCGAGTGCTGTGGCATCAATGATTGGTAGCAGAGAGGCGACAGAAGGCGGGATCCGGATGCGTTTTTCCTTCCGTGTTGGGGGTGTCGTTAATTGCGTCTCGTCGAGCCAAGTAATGTCTGTCGTCGGAATCGTTTTGGGTCGTTTCTCTTCCGATAAACTCATACCATCACGCTCCTTTCGATTCATCCTTGCCGTCGGTCAATGCGATATACGTATCTTTCTTCTTCATCAGCGCGTAATAGAGCACGTGAACCATCCGTTTCTCTGGATTCGTCGTTGGGCGGATGACGAGGAAGAGTCCGAACGCGACGAGGAAGAGCGTAAACGGCAGATACAAGACGTCCGGGATGAATGGAAGGGCAATCAACCGGACGATGATCAAAGCGACGAGAAATAGCAGGTCATAGAGGTAGAGCATTTTATTAATTTTCAGCTCGGTCGTGACTTCATTCGGAATCCGGTACTGGCGCTGTTGCATGGTCTCACTCCTTTTCCGGGTCTAGACGCGGGACATCCGTTGAGTACATCCGGGACGACTTTGACGTCAAATGTGTCTGCGCTTGTTCGACATGCTTGAGTTCTTTTTGTGTCGTCGTCTCAAGTGTTTGATAGATCGACTTTCGTTGCCGCTGTGTTCCGGATGATGTCTCCTGCGACTCAGTGATAGAAGGTGAAGAATTGCTCGCGCCTGAAGAGGGTGAAGTAGGTGCTGCCTCTTTAGGTGTCGTGTCAGGTGTTGATCCTGAGTGAATAGAAGATGGATTAGGTGCACGTGATCCAATAGGTTGTTCCGACGGTGAAATAGGTTGCGATGCGACAGTTGTTTCAGAGGTATTGAACGCATCAGCTGAAGTAGTTAGTTGTTCCTTCATCGATCCATCGGGCATCTTCGGTTGTGCGACAGACGTTTGCGATGATGGCGGAGTAGTCGCAGATGATTGTGGTGAGACATCGTCCGAACGGCGTGGCATGGACTCTTTTGATGTTGTTGCAGTCGGACTCTCCGAATTCGTGTCGTGCGTCGATAAATCAGTGGATTCAATGCGTTGGTTCTCTTGTCCGGTTGATCGTGAAGTGCGCTCTTGTGCTTGCGAACGAACTGGCACACTATCGGATGAACGATCCGGACGACCCGTCGGTGTGCCACCATTAGGTGGTGGGTTCGGTGGTAACTTTGTACTGGCAGCTTCTGAAGCGGATGGAGTAGTAGGGCGTGATGTCCTCTTCATCGTCTGTCCAGCGACACGAGCCCCTACTTTTGCCGTTCCTTTCCCGACAGCATACGCACCAAGCGCGACACCCCATCCGCGTTTCAGACCCGCATCGATCCCGAAGAGGCGTTCGACCATGTTCGGTCCATCAATCAAGGCAGCGGAGAAAGCGATCAAGGCTATCAAATAGGCGAGACCGTCGAGTGTATCAGCCAGATAAGCTGTCCCAATTGTGTAGAGCTTGATTGAGACGAAAATCAAGATGATGACGAGGAACGTATTCAGGATGCTTTGAATGACTTTCTTCGTCTTTTGTCCGCTGTGCAGGTCGGCGGGGGCAACTAAAATCGCTAGAACATAGTTAAAAGCCAACTCGAACGAAAGTCGAGCCAGCTTGTAGGCAATCGAGAAAAGAGTGAAGCCCATCACGCCAAGGGTAACAAGAATCGTCAGCCAGTTCGGATGATAGCGATAGTAGTACTGGTTATTCCAATCAAGTCCGCTTTGATCGAGTTCGTCTAGTACTTCCTCACTACCGTCCCAAAGAATAAATGATTTTGAAAGTTTTGATCCAGTAGTGGAGACGTCGAGTTTATTGCTATCGAACACCTCATTAATCTGTAATCCTTTGATTAATTTGGTTGGAATATTATTTTTTACGTCGTTTTCTGTATAGTTTTCAAAACCATTTTTATCATATGCTACTAAATCATTTAAATTTTCTTTGAGTATTGTTTCAGAGATAGTTTCCTTTTCAGAACCAAACAGACTGCCAATTTTAACTTGATTGACTGCCTGATCTGTGAAGTCATTTAGTTGTTTCATCGTAGGTGAGAGAAGTCCTAAAATCATCAATGAAATGAAAATATTAATAAGAATCCCTTCTCGATCGAATTTCTTTTGAAAAATGATGAGATAGCCTGTAAAAACAAAGCTGGCGGCTAATAGTACATACAAAAAAGGTTGAATCGTCTGAACGAATTCAACCACTTGAGGATTATTAAAGAATGTTTTGATCATCAAAATATCATCTGTAAGACTTTCGAGAGAATCAATCAACAAAGAAAGCCCTCTGACAAAAATCCACCCTACAGTTCGTAAAGCGTCGTTAACTAGATTACTTAAATTGAAAAGACGTTCGAATTCGGTAAGTTTCTGGATAACCTGAGCATCAGACATATCTATCCAGACCTCCGTTTCATTCTATTTATTATTAGTTACAAACTCATTGACTGTATTAGTAAAAGTCTCATCAGTCAGGCGATTAATATTTAGTTTATCTTTGATCTTTCCTTTCGACACGTAATATAAACGTTCACCTTGTAGCTTAGATGTGTATTCAAAGTTTGCTCTATCCACTATTTTTTTAGCATCAGGTTGAAAAGTATTATAGATGTTGATAGGTACTTCGTTTTTTTTTGCTATGGAATCGAGTTTATTTTGATATGAGCCAATATCTCCGTCTTCCTCTTTTAAAATCAGTAGGAATCCTTCCTGTTTTCCATCCATTAGATTTTCTACCTTGGATAACTTTACTTGATTCGCCTGACTAGAGTCTTCAGTTTCACTACAACCGACCAAAAGTAACGCAGAGGAAATCAATAGTCCGGAGAGTACTCGTTTCGCTTGCATGCCTCCACCCCTTTTCCGTTTATGACACTTGTTCCGGATTCGTCAGATCGTCATTACTGACGTGCACCCGGAAATCGAATGTGTCTATAAGCGTAACAGTTTTTCGATCGCCTGAGTCTGGGTCTTCTTCCTCAAATATAACGAGGAATCCGTCCCGGGTCTGGATATTCAAGACCTCACCACGACGGAGACGCTTCTTATTCTCCTTGATGATGGTCGCAATGACGCGGAGTTCGCGCTGGACGCGTTCCGTGCGTGTCAGTTCTGTCATATGATGCCCTCCTCAAACGCCATGACGAAGCTTCTCGAGTCGTTTGCTGATGATCGTCTTCAAAAAGTGACGCTGGTTATCGGTCACAGGGATTGTCCTATCCTCAATGCCTTGCTCGAACAGATCAATCGGTAACGTATCGTATTCTGTCGTCTCGAAGATCGAGCGTAGGATTTTCGGCTGAATGACATCGCAGACGCGCCATTCTGTTGCATCCGTTGTCTCCTCACCCGTCTCATTAATCTTGGATACAACTGAGGCGCCGAGATGGAACGGGACACGAAGTGTATTCAGATCGAGATGGGCATGCGCGCAGGGAATGACGAGATCGTTGATGGAACGATCCGTGTTAAAGTCATCCGCCAAGTATTCATAGCGGTATTTCATCGCCGTCCGTCCGGTCAGGAAGAGGGGATAGGACTGGATTCGTTTCTGTTGTTTGTCTTGCCGCTTGATGACACGGATGATCAGCATCTCACCTTCCTTCAGTCCCATCACCTCAGTTGCCGTCAGCAAGCGCCGACCATCGACACTCTCCGTCTTTGACTTTGAAAGCGAGAAGGTCTGCCCGGAACGCGACTTCGTGACAATCGTCTGCTCCCCTAGTTTCTTCGAGATCAATTCTGCCGTCGACTCATCTGCTGTCAGTAGGTAGTGCGTGTTTCCGCAATTCCCGTCGATCGTCTTCCAATCCTCCCCGTAGAGGTTCTCGAGTTGTGCGTAGGACTGGATGACGAGGTTGAAGCGGATGTTGCGGCCGAGACAGACGGTGATGATGTTCGCCATCCCTTCAATCGCTGGCATGTTCCCAAATTCGTCGAGCAGGAAGATGACCTGACGTTCACAACGTCCGCTCGTAGCTTGTGAGGCGACACGTGCGAGAGAGGTATAGACTTGTTTGACGTACAGCGAGGCGATGACGTTAAGCGTCGGATCATAGTCCGGGACGATCAGGAACACGGCAACCGGGCGCGGATGCTGACGAATCTCCCGGATGTCGATTGGTGCATCCGTTGTCCAGTCGAAGACACCGTCCGTCTCGTCTCTCCAACCTGAGAGTGACACGGTGTACTGCTGTCCGTCACTTTCTACGGCGATATCGGTATCCACTTCGAGGGTTTCTTCGTGATGGAGTACAAAACTCCCGTCGTCGTCCGTCGTCAAGGCGAGTTGTTTCCCACTTGGAAAGTAGAACGTCAACCGTGACAAGGGAAGGGCACGTCCGCGAATCCAGCGGTTGAAACCAATCAGTTTCATATCAAGTGAGTTCTGTGCCGTCAAACGTGCCGTCGCATCAAGTGTAAAAATTCCGAGCTTAGCATTTGTATTGGCGAGGATGCTCGCGCGCGTCTGACCACCGGAGAAGTGAAGCGTCGCGTACTGCATACGTGCCGGATGATTCCCCGGAAACGATGCGAAGAAGGCGTCGAGTGCCGATTGTTCCTGTCCCATTCCATCGATGACTGTGCGTGAGCCGAGATCGGATAACATCAAAGCGACGTTATACATCGTGATCTTCTCCGGTTCATGTTTTGCTTGTTCGCATAATCCGAGAATCAGGGCGGTGCAAAGGTCCGTCGAAGAGTTACTCCAGAACGGATCCTTCGCCTTCGGGTCATGATAGAGCATATAAGCAACCGAACGGGCATACTGTTGGGCGAGGGAGTAGTTCTCGTCCAGAAACGCGTCGATCGTCAGCTGTAACAGATTGTAGGACATTGATTGCGACGGGTTCATCAGATTCAGGACCTCGACCTGATAGCCGCGTGCTTCGAGTGTTTCTTTGGAGGCGGCGAATAGTTCACCTTTTGGATCATTGATGACCAGGCTTGCTTGGCGCTGCGCACGACTGTAGAGATCGATCGTCGAGAAGACGAACGTCTCGCCTTTCCCGGAACGGGTCGTCCCGATGACGAGGTTATTGACCGCGCTGTCGTCGATATAGAGGCGATCACGATAGCGCCCGACCGGGACACCCCCGGATCCGATGTAGGTCTCCTTACGGTCCGGAACATCGCGATACTGCTGTTTCAGCTCTTGAAATGTCGTGAAGCGGGCACTTCCTTTTTGTGCTGCTTTGAGATCGCGGAAATTGAGCCAATACTTCAATAAGAGAAATCCTCCTAAGAGGAAGCAGACTCCGAACAAAGCGAAAGCGAAGGAGGTCGACCAGGCAAGGGTCGTCCACCAATTCGGATCGTATTGTAGCGGAGATCCGGTCGTTAACTTCCCATTCTGAAAGAGATTTTGGACTGTCTGTTGCAGAAACTGAAACGCCACGTTGAGTACTAAGAACAATATAATGGGTAAAGCGATCAGAAAGGCAAGACATCGCCACAGCCAAGTGGATGTAGCAAGAGAACGAAGTGAGAAGTTCATCATTATTTCAATCACCATACTTTCATTAAAAAAGTGAAGAGGCTTGTCGTTGCTTCGCTTCGAGCGACGCATTCAGCTTTTTGAGTTCTTCCTTGTCTTTCTTCTCTGATAACTGTCGCTTTTGATCCTCGAGTGCTTGAATCTCGTCATCCAGCTGGACGAGTGTTGCCACTTGCTCCTTCAATTCTTCGTTATGGACCGTCTTAACGCTTTCTTGAGCCTTCGTCACATCTTTCAATGCGATGTAAGCGCGTGTTTTGGCTTCCTTACGGACTGTCGTCATCTCGACGCCCGTAAGCGAGACGGCACGTTTATAGTCTTTCTGTAGGATGGCGAGGTCGAACGTTCCTTCGTCCGTCGGATGGACGGCTTGGAAGGCTTGTAGCGTATCTTGGCGATTGGTCGCAAATCGCTTCGACTGCATAATGATCGTCTCGACATCGATTGGATCCTTCGTCACGGAGACCGCTTGGTCGTAGTCATGTTCTTCAACATACTGCGTAATCAGGAATTGCTGTTGTTCATCATTCAATGACTGTCGTTTTTCAAGGTTCTCGACGAGTGGACCCGTCTCACCGGTCAGTGCTGCTTCATAAAGAGGTCGCCAACTTGACGCTTCAGCTCGGACGCCGCTCGGAGGGTCCGGCTGCACGAGCCGGACCACGGTCAGCGCGCCCAGGAGCAGCAGGCTCACACCACTGGCACCGTAGACGATGCGACGTTGTCCACGACGTAAGCGGGATATGTGTGTCGCATCCGTGTTACTTCGAGTCGCTGCTTCGGTCACCATCGTCTTGTAAGTCTCTGGCGTCAACCGTTCCAAGTTCTCGAGCAATAAAATCTTCTTCGTCGCATCCTCCTTCCGGATCCGGATGTTCGGGATTCGTTCCTTCAATTGCTGATAAAGATTCGGATAGGTCGTGTCACCGAACTGGAATGTTCCCTTATAGACGAGCTGGTCATCATCATCGAAGATCCGGAACTCACTCGAGAAGCGTTCGTTCGCTTGCTGAGCTTCTTGATGAACTTGCGTCGATAATAAAAGCGCCTCCTCATACGGGAGACGCTCATAGTTCGGAAAGACTTCTTTCGGTATATCCGTGAAACGGATGAAGAGCATATATTCTCCTCCTTTGAAGCGAGACATCGTAACGTGGGCAATAAAAAAAACCATCCAATTTGGAATGACGGTCTGTTCAATCACTTATTCAATTAGAATTTGATGTTGTCATTGACCATTTCAGCTAGCGTGACGGCGCCCGTAATGACAATCAGACCGACGGCACCACCGATGAGCCAACCGACTGCCTTCGATCTTCCGCGATCTCCACCGAAAATGAAGTAATAACCAGCAACTACGAAAGCAATCGCTGCCGAAATGACGGCGAGTCCTTGAAAGAAGTTTAATAAACTAAGCCCTGTCTCATTCAATCCCATCTGTTCTCCTCCTCTCAATCCCGTGAAGTGGCTGCAGGTGATTTGAAGTTCAGTTTCGAGTCGAGCGCCTCTAAGATCAGTTCCTGGTTCTCTTGGATGACGAGTTGATGTTGGGTGTCGAGCCACTCCTCATAGTCTTTCCCCTGGATCCGGAGCAACTTCTCGGCAAAGGTCTTGTTCTGCTTCTGTTCACGTGTCGGCATAACATACACTCCTTCCTTGAGGTCGATGCGCAGCAGCACATCCTTAAGGACAGTCGAAGTCGAGCAAGACGGTGGGTTTAAAGCACGTTCCCCCACGAACTCTGATGTCCGCTAAAGAACATCTGTTTAGGGTTTTTCGCTGACCCTCAACGAATATGTGACCTGTGGGCGAGTTTTAGGCGACTCTCGCCAAACCATTTCTGCGTATATCCCGCTCACCCGGTCACTCATGAGGGACACGCCAATATATGATTGGAAGGACTGTCCTTAGCGATATGCTGCTACAGTCTTCAATTCCTTTTCTTAAACATTTGTAAGTTTCATAAATAAACAGGTACACATGGATGTCTCAGTGATGCACTAGTCTGCGACGTGAGACGTGAATCAGTTCGTCATCGGGATGCTTCCGTTTCGCGATGACTTGATTCTCCCCGACGACGGTTCGGATTCGATAGTAGAGGTGTGCGATTTCTTGAGTCTCCTTACTTTCTTGTTCAATCGCGATTCGCCCGTGCAGTTGGTATGTCTTGCCATCAAACGTACGGATGGAATCCGCTAACGGGAGTTCTGCTAGATCGAAACGTTCCTGATTCAGATGCGACCAATTCCGTTTCTTCTCCATCCTCAAGTCGAACTCATCCCAAGGGATGGATCCCAGTGTCTGTTCGCAGGCTGTCGCGAGTATTTTGACGTCGAGTATGGAAGGGATAGAACGACTTCTTTCATAGGCGCTGATGGCCGCCTGGGAGATTTCGCCGTACGTCCTCTCCGCCAACTCCACCTGACTCCAACCATGTTCGAGACGTTCACGACGTAACCACTCTCCGAATCGGTACATACACATGCTCCTTTCCTTCGAGAACCACAATATGACAATGTCTTCCTGGTGATAATTAGAATATAGCAGATTATTCTGTCAATTCAACCATTATAACGATATGTCAAAAACGTTACGAATGTCGATTTATGTCGAACTGTTTGTTTACAGGCTTTTTAGAGATTTTTTTAACATGAAATCCTTACTTGTATTAAAAATGTAAAATTTTATTTTACTTTCATTTTTTGATAACCTACATTTTGTAAAAATTATGATAAGGTGGATGTATATTTTCAAGGGGTAATTCATCCCAGAGGGGGAAATAGGGTGACTTTATTTATTAACGAACTTAATTACATAGATCAGAAAGATAAAACGACAGTACTCGAAAAACTCACGTTTTCTGCTTCTCCAGGAAAGTCATTGGCGATTAGTTCTAATGCTACCCATCGTCAGCTACTCATAAAGATACTTGAAGGTCGTATACGAAGTGCAAATAAGCATGTTCATGTAAACAATCATCACCCAGGAAATACTGTACATTATCGTTCGGCAATCAGTTTCTATTATGAGCAGCCATATACATATGATAGATTAACCATCTTGGATCATCTTTCTTTTTATAAAAAATTGTATAACAGCACAAAGTCGATTTCAGACACACTCGAAGTCACACAATTAAAAGAGATAGCAAAGAAAAGAACAAACAAACTTGATCATTCTCAAAAGAAGCGTCTGCAACTCGCAATTCTTATTTTACAAGATACACCGGTGGTCGTTTTCGATGAACCGGATCAAAACATTGATCAACATACCAAGAACATTCTATTCAAAGTTATCGAATTGTTGCTACAGGAAGAAAAGTGTCTCCTAATACTGACAGGAAGTACGGAGAGTGCAATTACTTTATCCGAAGAATCTTATGTATTAAGTAGTAGTGGACTTACACGCATCAATACAGAAATTGAGGAAGAAGAGAACGTAATATCAGAAAATGATGAAGAGATTAATGGACTTGAAAAATCCGCTCCCTTTTCGCCTCTCGAACTGAACAAGGTCGTTGCTAAACTTGAGCGTAATCTTATTTTACTGGATATAGATGAGGTCAAATTTTTCGAAAGCGCATCGGGAAATGTTCAAATCCATGTGGCAGATACGATGTTACCGGGTCTATATACAATGAATGAGTATGAAACGACTCTTCAGGACCGGCATTTTTTCCGATGTCACCGTTCCTATCTCGTTAATCTGAAGAAAGTACGCGAGATCGTCACGTGGACACGGAACAGTTTTAGTCTAGTTCTCGACGATCGAACCGAAGTGCCCTTATCTAAGAATAAAATACACGTTCTTAAAGAAATGCTCGGCATTAAATGACGATCTTCTAGCAAGCTAATTACTCTTTTCATAAGCTTATTAACTCCTTTCATCGTTAAAATAGTGCGGTGTATAGCGCTCTCTACTATTCTAAGGTTAGAAAACGAGAGGAGAACTGCATTATGGAAAAGGTAATCGAAATTGAATCATTGACGAAACACTTTTCAGATAAGACGGCTCTTGACGATTTAAATTTCTATATCAAGCAAAAAGAGATCTTTGGGCTACTTGGTCCCAGTGGCTCTGGTAAAACTACCATGATCAAAATATTAACTGGTCAAATGAAACCATCCACGGGTTCAACCAGTCTACTTGGAATTCCCTCTGAAAAACTTAAACAAAAGAATACCTTTCAGAAAGTAGGTATCATGACAGACAATAGTGGTCTCTACGATCGCTTGACGGTAAAAGACAATTTAAAGTTATTTTGCAAAATTTTTTCTGTCTCTGAAAACCGTATTCATCGTGCGCTGGAGTTAGTCAATTTAGGTGATGAGCAGAATAAGAAAGTTGCCTTACTGTCGAAAGGGATGAAACAACGGGTACTGCTCGCTCGAACTTTTTTACATCAACCCGAAATCTTATTTTTAGATGAACCTACTTCTGCATTAGACCCTGTCAACACTCAAGCCATCTATTCTGCCCTTAAAGATATGAATCGAGACGGTGCGACGATTTTCTTAACGACTCACGATATGGTAGAAGCGGACACCCTTTGCGATCGTGTCGCCTTCCTAAATCGTGGTCATATCCAATTGTTAGGATCACCAAAATCGATTAAACAGCGTTTTGCTGATCAGACGTTGACACTCGAATCATTAGACGGCCTAGAACACGTTTTCGAATCGAATGAGAAAGATGCTCGTCATATCTATGAAATGTTACGTACTAATCAGGTTGTATCTATCCATTCTAACGAACCGACTTTAGAGGATGTGTTCGTAAAAGTAACAGGGAGTGAACTCAGATGATCTTTTCAATCAATCGTACAATGGCCATTTTTCAGAAGGATGTAAAAGACGTGTCAAGAAACGTATTTGTCGGTACGACACTTTTGGTTCCTATCTTGATGGCAATTGTCTATAAGAATATTGGCGAAGTGACGTTAGAAATTCACTACACCGTCATCAATTTGACATTCTCTTCAGTAGCAGCATTCGTTCAATGTACATTGATCGCAGAAGAGAAAGAGAAGAACACGTTGCGTAGTTTGATGTTGTCACCTGCCTCCACTCTAGAGATTCTAGGTGGCAAAAGTATATTGACTGCTCTGATCACACTCTTCACCATAGTCATCAGTGCCGTCATTACGGGTTATGCTCCGTCACATCCTTTCATCATAATAATTGGACTTCTCGTCTCTTGCTTGTTCTATCTTGCCTTAGGGACGCTTCTAGGATTGATGACTTCCTCTGTGATGGAAGCTTCTGTCGCTGTATTACCTGTCATGTTTTTATTCGGATTCGGAACGTTGCTCCAGCAGGTTTCTGATAAATATCCGTTACTTTCTATTGTCGATTATTTGCCGAACTTACAACTGTTAGAGCTAGCTGAAAAGGTTGAGAATGGTGCCTCTTTCTCTTCGCTATCCATTAATCTAATCGTTATTTTGATGGCTGGTATATTATCCAGCGCTTTAGTCTTCATGATCTATCAAAAGAGAACATTAAAAGATTAAGAGTCATTACAAGATTACAAGTATCGGTGGGAGGAATAATGATGAAAAAAGTACTGTTAGCAATTGTGGGGACGCTTTTTGGCTTACTTATCATGTATGTCATTCAGAACGGATTATAAACAGTCGATAGAGGAGGAGTTCATATGACGAGTAGTATTTTATCAAGTAATCTAAATTCTACCTCAGCGTTTTACGAGGATGCCCGAATCGGAATAAATACAAAACATAGTTTTCTGTTACTAAACGTCTCTGAAATCCTTTATATAGAAAAAATCGAAAGACACGTACGAATTTACTTAAAGAATGACGAGTACATTGATACTTCTGAAAACCTAAAAGCTATCGAGTTGAAATTAAGTAAGTATGAATTTTATCGTCCACACAAATCGTTTATCGTTCCATTAGGAGATATCCGAGAAATCTCATCCGATCATTTCATGGATTCCTATAATATTCATCTTATAAAAAGTAAAACGCATATTAAGTTAAGTAAACATAAGTACAAAGAGTTGCGAAACATTCTTGTGACGGGGTGTCATATCAATTTATAAGTCCCCTAGAAAGTGTAACTAAATTTTAAAAGATACAGATATGCAGCTTTATGAAGTTACCATGTCTTTCCTGACAGCTTATAGTAAAAGCATGTTCAACAGCAACTACTTAAAACACTTGTTGATGAGCAAACTACTATTAGGAGGTCATACAAATGACAAACGAGCAAATCATTCAATCGTGGAAGAATCTTGATGAAACATCTGTTATCGCTAACCCTGCTGGTGAAGCGGTAAATGAACTGAACTTCGAAGAAATGTCTCGTATCAACGGTGGTGGAGACGTTCAACCTGAAACAACTCCATTCTGTGTAGGTGTCATTGTAGGAGTAACTATTTCACTATCTAAATGTAAATAATTTCTTTAATACTTAATAAAAAGGCGCCGATCAAATATGATCTGGTGCCTTTTTATTTTCTAAAAAATCGAATTCTCCCTGAAAAGCAAGGATAGCCCCCTGTCACTCACTTAAATAAGCCTCTTAAGAGCGAATTAAGTTATTTAGACAAAATTACAATAAAATTACTATTAATCACTTATTTTTCTAAGCGAATTTTAGGAGGGTTAATAATGAATATCCAGACAAAGCTTAGCGGCAAAGAAACAGAAGTAGCAGGTTTAATAGCAAAGGGATACAAAGATGTTGAAATTGCCAAAACCTTATTCATCAGCCAGCGCCGAGTGGGAGAGATTGTCTTTAACATTAAACAAAAATGGGGTATTCAATCACGTGTTGAGCTAGGTATTATTGCTTTCGAATATAAACTCATTCAAAGTCCCCTTGCTAGAATTAAGTCTTAAAGTAAAAAGGAGAATAAGGATGAAGCGAGTAGCTTTTATAGAACAAATGGAACATAGCGAATGTGGATTGGCATGCTTGTCTATGATACTAAGCTATTACGGTCATCATTGCTCCATTTCTGATTTACGGGAAGAATATGATGTTCCAAGCAGCGGGGCATCCTTTTTGAATCTCTCGTACATTGGCAATGATAGAGGAATGAATTGCAAGGGCTTCTCTTGTTCTCAAAAAGATTTAGAGTTTTTGCGTGGTTCGACACCTTTCATTGCTCACTGGAATCAGAACCATTTTGTTGTAATCGAAAAAATTGGAAAATACGTACATATCGTCGATCCCGCATTAGGAAGACAACGTATTAGCATAGAAGAATTTTTCGTACACTTTAGTGGATTCTTGATGTCCTTTTCTCCTAACGATCAGTTTATCCATAAGAAGAAAAAGTCTACTGTGAAGTTCTTTTGGGGGTTCGCTAAAACGCATCAAAAGTGGATTTATATCACTCTCGTTTTTTCTTTACTTCTTCAGACATTGGGATTGTTTATTCCTATGCTTACAAAATGGGTAACAGACGACGTCATCATTTCCAAAGATCAATCATTAATTAAGTTCATCGGTCTCTACATCGTATTTCTATTGCTGCTCAACATCCTTTTTTCACTTGCAAGGGGCTTTGCCATTACACGTCTTCAAAGGCTTATGGATAAAACTATGATGACGACCTTTGTAAGTCATTTGTTTAACCTTCCTTACGCATTTTTTGAAAAGCGGACGGGTGGAGACTTATTGTTCCGATCCAACTCTCATTTAGTGATCCGACAAATTCTTTCAAATCGTGTAGTTGGATTTTTGATAGATGGCATCTTGCTTATCGGTTATGCATTTATGATGCTTAATCAATCAGTTCAATTGGGTCTAGGAGTGATTACTCTTAGTATTTTACTATTCATTGTTCTCGTGTCTTGCACTCGGGTTACGCAACGCCTGAACAATAAAGATGTGGTCGCTCAATCAAAAGTACAGAGTCATTTATCCGAAGCAATTCACGGTGCAAGCGATGTAAAGATGTTAGGTATCGAACGTCAAGTAGTTGGAGAATGGTCTAGTAAATTTGAACATCAGCTGATGATTACAGAAAAAAAGAATTATTGGAACACAATCCTCAATACTATTGCGAGTAGTGTTCAGTTTATCGTTCCTACGATTCTTCTCTGGTATGGTAGCATGCTCATTCTAGAAGGCAGAATGACTATTGGTGAGCTACTAGGTTTTAGTGCTCTTGCCACCATGTTCATGATGCCGATCGTATCAATTGGTATGGGATATACGGAACTTTTGTATCTAGGATCTTATGTCCAACGTTTGACAGATGTATTGGATGCAAAAGAAGAAGAACTGCATCTTGATGAAGGTACGCTTCCTCGTCTAAAAGGACGTATCGAATTGAAAAACGTATCCTATGCTTATGATTCATTCGCAAATCCAACGTTAAAAAATATTGACCTCATCATTCAACCTGGTGAAAAGATTGGTGTAGTTGGTGCTTCAGGAGCAGGAAAAAGTACCTTGGCTAAGCTACTCATTGGATTCTATCGTCCGACAGAAGGTGATGTTCTTTATGACGAACGTAGTCTTAATACAATAGACATTAGGCAGTTGCGGCATCAAACAGGAGTTATCCTACAAGAGACAAAGCTTTTTCATAAAAGCATCTTTGATAATATTTGTCCGGGTGAAGATTATGATCTTGAAAAAGTTGAGAGGGCTACACGGCAAGCTAACCTCCATGATGAAATCATGCGCTTACCTATGCAATACCACTCCATGCTATCTGAAGGAGGAACAAATCTCTCAGGAGGACAGCGTCAACGTCTGCTACTTGCCCGCGCACTATATCACGATCCATCAATCCTTATTTTAGATGAAGCGACGAGCGCACTTGATAACCTAAATGAAAACTTAATCGATGATAACATTTCTAACCTCGAATGTACGAGAATCGTCATTGCCCATCGTCTCAATACTATTCGGAACGCCGATAGAATTATCGTATTAGATCAGGGAGAAATCGTAGAAGAAGGCTCTCATCATGAATTGATGATGAACAAAGGACATTACTATGAACTCTATCATGCTCAAGACAAGGAGATTATTCATGCCACATAATCAAAGATACTTTTATCAAAAACCGTTCCTTTCGACTATCGTTGTCTGTCTTTTAGCTACATCATTTCCATACAAGTCATTTGCATCAGGAGACGTAATCCCTTCAACCCTAGACATACATTCAAGTTACTTAAATAAAATAGATTCCAATCAAAAGCAAAACGTTGCAATACCAGTTGCACGCAGTTTACAACTAGATTCTCGTATCGAAAAGAACATCCTCAATTCGTTGAAAAAAAATCCAGGACATAATCTTGGCGAGCAACTTCCAGAATACTATACGGACTGGGGATGGAATGTAAGAGATGTAACCTCAGATTTGAAATCACACCGTCAGTCGAAAGGATCCACCTTAACTACCATTGCTATCATCGATAGCGGAATCGATGATAGTCATCCAGCTTTAAGTCAAAACATTGTATCAGATGGCAGAAGCTTTGTACCCGGTGAAGAGGGCACAAGGGACCAGACGGGTCACGGTACCATGGTGGCTGGCCTGATCGCAGCTAAAGGGAAAATTTCTAGTATCGCTCCTTCTATCGGTATTGTTCCTTATAAAGTCTTTGGGAAAGCAGCATCCGAATCCGAATGGGTAATCAAGGCTATCAAACAAGCCACTAAGGATGGTGTAGACGTTATTAATCTAAGTTTAGGTACGTATAAGGATCCAACAAACAAAGAGGATAACAAAGTGATCAAAGCTTACGAAAAGGCTATTAAATATGCGCATAAAAAAGGTGTTGTCGTAGTCGCGTCTTCCGGTACCGATGGATACAGCATGGACAATCAAAAAGATTTGGCGAAGAAGATTGGGAATATGAAACGTGCAATGCATCTTCCAGGAGGGCTCAAAAATACGATTACAGTCGGCGCAACCAATCGATTGCTTCAACCAACCGAATACTCGAATTACGGTAAAAAAGTGGATCTCTCTGCACCTGCAGGTGACTATGGTCCCGATTGGTCGACAAGTGGCATCGCCGATATTAAAAGTTTCGTCCTTACTACATATCCGACCTATCTCCCTCAATCACCTATCAGTCAAGCGCTTGATCTTGATCAAGGATATGAATTCATGATTGGTACAAGCCTGGCTTCACCACAGGTAGCTGCAGTGGCTGCGTTACTCATAGATGTTGCGAAATCTAAAGGGATCAACCTTTCACCAGATACGGTTGAACACTTATTGAAGAAGAGTACAACCCCTTTCCTTTATCCAGACGACAAACGGAAGGGAGGAACAGGCATCGTTAACGCAACCAATGCCTTGCATATCCTTAGAAATCTTATCGAGAATGGGAGTGTTCGAAAATGAGTACTGATATCAAAGGATCTACTTCATGGAAAAAAGCGATGTATTTAAACGAACTCAAGCGTCCTATTATTCAAGAAAGTTATAAGATCGTACAACATGATTATGATCGGGTAGCTAAATGGAGACACTATTCATTCTTAAAAGATCAAAAACTTTTTGAAAATCGATTACACGCAGAAGAGTTGACACTTGAGCAATTTGAGAAAATGTTGAATGGCGAAATAGAGGGAAATACTGATATTCCTGAATGGTTGCAATCTTTTCGAACAATCATGTCTAGACCCATTAAGGTCGGTAATTTAAGAGTCGATGGTCTCCATGAAGCATTCTTACCTTTTTTGTCCTTTGCAAAGTCTGAAATTGATGCAACATTGCCTAAAGGACATCCTTTCTATAATCATTGTACGGAGCAATTTATGCCGTCACTTCTTGAGAACCTGTCCAATCAATTTCTTCAGTTGGCAGCTCGAACCCTTACGTTAGAGTTGAATGTGTCACGACTTCGTGAAGAACTCGTTGGAGATAGCCCAGAAGAACGGTTCGAGTCGTTTGTAGCAATTAAATTACGTGATCTAGATGGATTAAACGCATTCTATGAGGAATACATTGTTCTCGCCCGGCTATTGGCTACTCGAACTCTTTATTTCATCGATAACATCGTGCGTTTCATAGAACGTTATGTTTCAGACGTGAAAACCCTACAAAATATTTTCGGATTGGAGCAATTAACACTTTTAGAAATGGAACTCGGTCTTGGAGATTCTCACGAACATGGTCAGTCTGTGATCGAAATAAGCTTTCTCGAGACTACTACGAGACTGATCTATAAACCAAAGTCCTTACAAGTTTCACTACAAGTACATGAACTACTCAATTGGTTCAATCAAAAAGATTTCAAGCATCCTTTCGCTACTTATCGCATTATTGATCGCAATGAGTACTGTTGGGAGGAGAAAGTCTTAGGGCTAGCTTGCGAGGACACCGAAGAACTGAGAAGACATCATTATCGTCTTGGTGGATTACTTGGTGTGATGTATCTCTTGAAAGGGACCGACCTCCACTTCGAAAATATTATTGCTTCTGGTGAGCATCCTCTTATCATCGATTACGAGACTCTATTCCAAAATCACCTTGCTGACGTTTTCGAAGATAGCGCGGAAGTACAAGCAAAGTTCAAGATGGTTGACTCCGTACTAGGAACCGGCCTGTTACCCACACTTGGTTTTAAGTCACACGATGGTAAAGGTATTGAAATGAGTGGGATAGGGGGAAGTGTACAGGAGCTTCCGTTTCCAGTACTTCAATCTGAAAGGGAAAACACCGATGAGATGCGATTCGTAACAAAACCCTATTGGACAGAGGAGAAAGCAAATCGTCCTTCTCTAAAAGGTTCAAATATCCAGACGTCAGATTATGTTGAACAAATAGTCGAGGGCTTTACGAACGTCTATTCTATCGCAATGCAACATAATGATGAATTAAGAGAAAACATCGATAAATTTTCTAAGTTGAAAATCAGGCATATTTTACGAAGTACGAACTTTTATGCCAATTTTTTGACAGACACCAATCATCCAAATTTCCTTAGAGAAGCCTATAGTCGAGAAATGATCTTGGATCGTATGTA
Organism: Exiguobacterium sp. s91; assembly: GCF_018618915.1. Classification (NCBI taxonomy): domain Bacteria; kingdom Bacillati; phylum Bacillota; class Bacilli; order Caryophanales; genus Exiguobacterium; species Exiguobacterium sp. s91. The sequence goes on from NZ_JACSMZ010000005.1 coordinate 102,357, forward strand.
TTTCTCACATTATCCATCAATGATTGTCGCTGCCGAAAAACGAGAACTAATTAACGGAGATGTTCCTTACTTTTATACAACACCGTCCTCACTATCCTTATTTGATAGTGCAGGGCACGAATATCCTAATGTCTTTGAAGAAACGGGAATCGAAAAAGTCTATCGAAAACTTCACTGTCTTGATGATAAGACGCTGATTGAACAGCAACAATTAATTAGAAGTTCCATCGTGGCATCTGCTGGCTTGCTTGATAGTTCTTATCTTTCCGTTGATACTGTTCCAATCGAACCGCTCACATCAAAAGACTACCTTAACGCTGCTGTCACGATAGGGGATGAGCTACTCGAATCGGGGATTTGGAACAAGGATATGACTGAACTGACATGGTTAGGTATTGAGACAAACTACAATGGACAAGCTGGCGTATCAGTCATAGGGGAAGATTTTTATAACGGGACAAGTGGGGTTGCAGTATTTTTGACTCATCTCCATCGCCTAACCCAGGTTAAGCGATTTGAGCAAGCTGCTACAGCTGCAATAGCTTCTGCGATTCGCTCTGCAAAACCATACAATGCATTTTTATCCGCTTACCATGGACCAATTTCATTGATTAATGCACTTACACTCATTGATCAAGCAAATGAGTCTTATCAATATAAGAACAAAGTCGAAATTTTTGTTGATTATCTCAAAGGGAAAGAACAACAATCAACTAACTGTGATTTACTTGGTGGTTGTGCTGGCATCATTCATGCCTTATTGAATGCCTATGAATACTATGGAGAGAAAAAATATCTTAAAGTCGCTACTTCCTATGCAAAGCAAATTCAGCAAGAAGCAGTCGATACGGGGAACGGACATGCATGGTCAACCCAACATGAAGGGAATGTCATTTATTTAGGTGGTCTTGGACATGGTGTATCCGGTATTCTAATCGCGCTCTTACGATTGAACAAATATGTTCCGGATAACGAACAGGTTTCGATGGCTTTATCAGCTCTTTCCTATGAGAATTCCTTATATGACGTAAAGCGTAGAAACTGGAAAGATTTAAGAAAGGCTGAAGAGTCTTACAGCTTCTATTGGTGTAGCGGATCTACTGGAATTGGCTTTAGTAAGCTATCATTAATGGATTTGAATTGTAATGCTGAATTGATCCAAGATATCGACATCATCGTTGCATCTATTAAAGATAGTTACTTATCAGAAGATCATTGTCTTTGTCACGGAGATATGGGGATTGTAGATTTTTTGATCACAGCTGCTATTAAAACAGGAAAGCACGAATGGACTGCTCTTGCTCACGAATTGGCTACAAAAGTGTACCAAGATCGTATCAAGTACGGTGAATATGTTTCAGGAATTGCTAACGGGATAGATACACCTGGATTATTTTTAGGAAAGTCCGGGATTGGTCTGCAGTTTTTAAGATTAGCAAACCCTATTGAAGTTCCATCTGTGTTAGCTTTCAGCTAAAAAAATCGATGAATATTTTTTAATTAACAGAGCGGATTCCTACTAGGAATCCGCTCTTAATCAAATAAGGACTACGTAATCCTTCGGAACGAAAGACTATCAGAGCTGACTTCGTAGAATGGACTGTGAATGTCCTCATCTGGAATGTGATACGACCTGTACCAGGACTAAACAATATTCCCTATCTAGAAGAGGAGGGGTGTATTCATCTAGACTAGAAGGCTGAATTTTAAGATAGGAGGAACGCGTATCATATCAGTCACTTCGGCAACCGATACATGATACCAGTACGTTTTTTCGAGTCTCCCCTCTTCACTCAAAGTAATTTTTGGATAACAGGTGTACTCTGATCGATTGGCCACATGCTATGAGTCTCCTCTGTATATCATACGATTCGTTTACTCGTTGATTGCGAGTTCGCCTATTGCGTGATAAAAAAATCGTTACATCTCACTAACATAAGTATACTACTATTTATGAGACAAAACTCGTTTTGACAGACTCTATTGGATAGTTAACGAGATTGTACTCGCATTCCATTTCTTAACCCTGCTGTTATTTCTTCAATAATCGAGTTATGTTAACTGAATTCTTTATTTCAATTCACTTGTGATAATTATGTATTATCACAAGTAGTTGTTTGTTATACTAAATATAAAGATATTATGTAATACAATGCTATATTACTTATTTTCATTATATATACACTTGTAAATCAGTCATAATTTTATGTAATACATAATTAATTCGCTAATTGATTAGTAAACGGACAAATAAATTTTCAAAAGAGGAAGCGTTGAGCAGATAGATGGGAGGATAGATCATGAACGAGGAAGTAAAAAATAAAGTTGTGATCAAAGAAGAAGCAGCGCTAGCATTTGCTGATAGCCGGGAGAAGTTGCTCGCGGTGCTGGAGAATGATCACTTGAATATGGAAGCGCTGAGCGACCTCGAAATTTTTGAACTGTTTTGGGCGACCGAGTTGTTTCCGATTTATAGTCAAAAAAGCCCGCATACCAAGCGGGCCTACAAGCAAGATCTCGATTATATCTTACGTTTCTTTGTGACGAAGACACAGGGCGTCAAGCAGCTGACGATTCTCAACCTGCATGAGTACCTGAAGGACGTCCATGACCAGTATGCGCCAAGGACGGTTAAACGACGCAATGCCATGCTGCGACGATTCTTACGTTTCCTGCATGTCAACGACTATCATGCGCGCGACCTGTCTCTGCAGGTGAAGGACCAGATGAAGCCGGAACCTCTCCGGCGCGAGATCGACTTCGACGAGATGGAGGCGATCGCCCTCGCCTTCCGTCACACGGTGAAGCAGAAAAAGAACCGCGAGCTGTTGCAACTGCGTAACGAAACGATAGGGTATCTACTGTTGACGACGGGGATGCGCGCTACTGAATTATTAAAATTGCAGTTCAATCAAGTTCATGAAACATCTTCAATGAATTTTATCGAATTTAAAGGAAAACGTGAAAAATGGCGACGTATTCCATTATCCCAAAAATCAATCCATCTCATTCATCGATTGAATCAGTTGATGCAAATTGAAGGTGTGATGAACTCTCATATTTGTTTTAACATAAGCGCAGAAGATATGCCTATTTCGTATGAAGCATTAAGATTAATTTCCCAAGTAGCATCTACTCAATATACACTACAAAACAACTCACCGCACTGGTTCCGACGTTCATTTATCACAAAATTATTAGCGAGTGGTATGCCGCTTTATGAAGTCATGAATCTTTCTGGACACGAATCAATCAGTACTACCAACACGTATCTTCAACAAATAAGAAAAGCCGATTTAAGTGAACTACCGTACGAATAAGTTTTGAATCATATCAAATTCCGCAATGGTCCGGCTATCCAAGGCTTTTCGATTCACTAAGAAAAAGACTTTTTTAACATGTGGTTTGTTGGCTAGAATTTAACTTGATTCGAAGGAGGTCAATATTTTCCCGGGACCTGATTTAGACATATAAAAAAATTATAACACTTCATACAATCACCTCTCTTACTATGATTAATTACATTATAAATGAATACAAAATAAACAATAAAAAATAAATTCCTAGACTATCATTGCTACTGTTGGCTTTTATTTATTGAACACTAAAAAGCCACAAGTGATTTTAACCACTTGTGACTTTAAGTTAATTGATATTAATTTAGTATAGCCATGGTATTTGTTGCTTTTGTAATACAGGTGTTAATTCTACAAGTTGAAAATCATCTTGTGTTTTTTGGTGAAATAAATAAACATTATCGCTATTACTATTACCTTCTTCATTAAGAATTTTAAAGGATAAATTGATGTTAAATCCAGCTTTCAGTCCTCCCTGAAGATCAACTACAAAAGCATTCATTACTTGCCCACTAACCGTCATCGAATTCGGATGGTATCCATAACCGTACGTATTTACATCAGCAGAAAAAATAGCTTGTTCCTCGGTAAGAGTTGTGCAAGCCACTAATGAACCACTTGGTTCAAAAAATCTTTTTGCACGAATAACGTAATGAAAAGAATCATAGTTTTCTTGATATACATAACCAGACACATTATTAAAAGTTGGTACGTTTCTTGCATGTTTAACTATATCTGGATTTACAATTTCACGAATTTGTTGAAGAGTGACGTCTATTCCGTTTGTACTCATATCTAAATAATTTAGTGCAGAAATTACAAAGGGTACATTTACATTTTCGGCTCTAATAGGTATAAACTTCATATTTTCAGATCGTGCTTTTATTGCACTCGTCCATTCCAAAGATACCATCTGACTTCTTAAACTGTTTTCAGTAATGAAGAAAAAGAAGTACCTTGCTTGCTCTAGCCCCTCATTCATTCTTTCAATTATATTTTCACCAGGTTTAATGGACCAATCGTCATAAAAAACATTCTCTTCTCCAAAACTTTGTTCTAAAGCATACGCAATCGGACTGACAATTTCTTTGTCGTTGTGCTGATGACTAATAAAAATCATAGTAACACCTCATTATTTTTTTATGGGTATATCCTCATACAGTGTATAGTACTCTATTGAGATTTAATTTTTTCCAAATGTCATGATTAAGAATAAAATATTTGTGGCTGCAGTGTGCAAGGCGAATTCACAATGTCTTATATAGGTATCCTTAATTTCTGATCCTTGACCATGCCCAGCGTGACTATTTCTTAGAGTGGCTAAAGACTGTAACGAATCTTTTAAACCTTTCAACGCAAGATTATGAAAACCCTCTATTTCAGAATGTTCAGCTATAGTGGAGATCAGTGCAGCAGGTGTTGCTTTATTTAACGATGGTGCTTTTTTACTTGCGGTCGGGCTTACTATATCCCAATTATTCATTTCAATAATTATCTTCATTGTACTTTCAAAAGCCTTGTTTGCATTATGAATGGCACCTTTATAATCATTATTCTTAAAATCTGAAAATGCTTTTAACATTTCATCGTTAGCATTTTTAAAACGTAAATCTGATAGAAACTGAAGAGACGGTCTAACAACTTCTTTATGAACAATGTCATTTCCTTTATGTATTATTTGATTTCCAATTATTTCGTAACCAAGACCATTGTGGTGAAATACATTATTAATCACTTTATCGAGATTTTTGGAAATAGATTCATCAGTTTTTAATTCAGTGTAGTAAGATAACAATTCAATTAAATCTAAGAATAGAAAAAGATCATCATCTGCATAAACAATAAGACTATAAAATTCTATCTCATCAACACTTTTACTTTGGAGTAAAGCAGAAATTTTATTTTTAACAAATATGTTTTCTAATGCATATTCAGATAATAATTCATCAGTATCTATTACACCACGTCTATCTTTAAAATTTGTTAAACATCGGTTAAATATATTTTCTCGTAAGGTGGGTCCACACAATAATCCATTTCTATCAAAAATCTTTATTGCTTGTTGAAATACTTGAACACGAGCCTTTTTAGGTATAATTTTATACTCTAAAACATCATATCTCGTTGGGAACATACGTTCCGAAAATAATTCTACACCACTAAGACCACCGTTGATCATAAATATCCCTCTTTTTTAAATAGCTCTCTCAATGCTAAATTTACAGTTGCAGACTTTACTCCACGCTGTCCTCTTTGTTGAAGACTATTCAAAATTTCAGATAAATCTTCTTCTATATAAAATCCGGTATATACCGTGTTACTTCTTTTAGTATTTAAGATTTCCTTGAGAGCACTATTATTCACATTTTCGCTATTGTTATTGCTAGCGTTATTACATGGATCATTAGCAACTTCATTAAAACTTTTCAGCTTTCTTTCTTCATTACTCATTTCATAGTCTCCTTATCCAAGCTTCAATTCTTTTAATAATCCACTGTATATTTTTGCGCCTTTAGAAGTAGGAGCCGCTAGAGACAATGGTCTTTGATCAAAACCAACACTAGAAGCAAACTCAATTGTTGTCGGTATAAACGTTTTAGTAACCTTTATTTTTGAGTTCATTGCATAGTCTTGTAATAGCTCCATAATCCCATTATGTAAAAGTGTTCTTTGATTTACTAGTGTAGGGACAATCGCTCGCACACGTAACTCAGGATTCATTTGACTCTTAAAATCATTTACTATCTTCTTGGAGTATCGATTAATACATAATCATAATCCACCTTAATTTTTTTCAATCACTTCTTTAAGTAGTGAAAATCGCTTTTTCATAGGAAATTGTCGTGCATCTAACAATACATCAAACTCAAATGAGAGCATATCATCATTCGTAACTAAAAGATCGATATTCTTATCAACACTGACTAATGCCTTTTTAGGATCTACACCTTTAATAAGTGCATCGTATAAAGAGAATTCCACATCTTCTTCTAACAGATCCGGGTTTTGGCCAAACGTCACGGCCACATCTGATTGTATGTCCATATCAACAATTAAGACTTTCTTATCGATTAATGAAAGTTGAGCAGCAAGGTTTGTCGTCATGGAGGTTTTCAATACCCCCCCCCTTATTACTTATGACTGCAATTACTTCTCCAGGCATCATTACACCTCATACTTCCTCAGCTTTTTTTTGGCGGTACTTATAGAACGTAGGGGGTTTCAGTGGCAAGACATTACAAATGTCCTTTACAGTCATTCCAGCTTCAAACATCATGTTAGCCTTATCAATGACTGATTGATCAATCGGCTTTCTACCACCGACTCTCCCTCTACTTCTTGCTGCAGCTAATCCTGCTTTAGTTCGCTCAATTGTTAATTCCCTCTCCATTTCTGCAAGACCTGCCATAATAGTGAAATACAGCTTACCAGCTGGTGTATTGGTATCAACGCCTAAAGTAAGTATTTTCAGTCCCACACCGTTTTCCTCTAACCACTCTGATAACTCGAGTAACTTTTTAGTTTGACGGCCTAAACGATCTAACTTCCAAACAACCAATGTATCTCCAGGACGTAAATAATTTAAACAAGCTTCAAACTCTGGACGTTCTTTTACTGAGCTCTTCTTTTCTTCAAAAATCTTTTCACAGCCGGCCGCCTTAACTGCGTCAAGCTGCAACTCTAAATTTTGTTCAATGGTCGATACTCTGACATATCCAATGTTCGCCATCTAGACACCTCCTGTTTTTTTGTTTGCTCGAGCAAACAACAATCTCGTAGCGAAGGGTTTTTTTATATAAAACGTTAACTATACTTAATAAATAGATATTGATTAATATACGAGAAAATATAAGACTTTCCTACTCATTATATTAAATTTATCGGCGTGTTGGTTTTTTATATTAAACGACCGTTTTATATAAAAAAGCAATGAAAATTCTTAGGAGAATTTCATTGCTTTCATATTATGGACTTAGAGAAGACAAGTCGCTATCTTTCCGTTCATCATCCATTAATTTTCAGTTGGGTTTGTAAAAAGTGTTCAGTTGACATCACATCCGCATACATGCCATGTAAAGCGCCGACGAACGAATAGTGAACCTGTTCAGCTGAAACGACCTTGCCATCATATGATAGATCTTTAGTCGCGCAAGCATCCTCAATCAATGTTGTTTCATAGCCTAAATCAACTGCCGCACGAACAGTCGCATCAATACACATATGTGTCATCATACCGACCACGACTAACTTAGTGATTTGCTTCTTCGCTAACTGCTCTCCTAATTCTGTTTGAAGGAAACTATTCGCGAACTGCTTGATAACGAGCGTTTCATTTTCTAACGGTTGGACGAGCTCGTGGATTTCAACGCCTTCCGTATCTGGAAGAAAGAATCCCATGTCCGGACTACTGGCTACATGTTGAACGTGGAAAATGTTTTCCTTATTATTTTTTCTAAACCAATCCAGGATTTTAGCGGCATTCTTTGCTGCTCGATCGGGATTAACAAGCTCCATTTTTCCATTTGCAAAGTAATCTTTTTGAATATCTACAATAATTAAAGCTGTATCCATATCTTCACCTCATTTATAATTTTCCTTACACATTAATCATAAAGAGAGACTCAATATTAATCGATAAGCTGATGAATCGTTTCTGCTTCATATCATTTCACCATGAAAGGAATTTAACATGGAACTCAATAATATCGACTATCAAATCCTTCAGATTCTATCAGAAAATTCAAGGATTCAATGGAAGGACATTGGAAAACAAATTCATATGACGGGTCAGGCGGTTGGCAACCGGATCAAAAAGCTGGAGGATCAAGGTATTATTCAATCCTATTCTTTGATCATTGATGAACTTAAGTTAGGCTTTTCTTACACAGCTTTCGTCATCATTTATATGAAAACATCTAATCATGGACAGTTCATTCGTTTTTTGAACGGATGTCCAGAAGTGGTGGAAGCGCATCGTGTATCCGGTGAGGGTTGCTATCACTTAAAAATAAAAGTTACTTCGCAAGAACAATTGAATGTATTGTTAAATTCCATTCTTGAGCATGGCAATTACACGCTTTACCTCTCGATAAATGAAATTAAGCGACGTTTCTCCCCGCTTGATCATGTCTAATGTGCTTCGTTCTGCGCCATATAAAAAACTCGAGTCGAATTGACTCCTCAAAAAGAATGACATGAAAGATATCAAAAAGGCTAAGGTTCTTAGATACTAAAGAACCTTAGCCTTTTTTTGTCTTATTTCTTTTCGCTGACACGATAACCCATATAGTCAGGAGTTCGTTAACTGTTCTGATTCAATTCGCCCCACCTGCACATTTCTTGGATGATTGGCCAAAGTGTTCGGCCTCTCTCTGTCAGACTGTACTCCACCTTTGGAGGAATTTGTGGGTACTCTTGACGATGAATCAATCCATCTCGCTCCATCTCTTTTAAAGCAGAGCTTAATGTACGATACGTGATGGTACCAATCATACGTTGTAGTTCGTTGTAACGAACTGGCTCGTTATTTGACAGGTAATAGATAATCAACAATTTCCATTTCCCGTTGATGAGAGAAAGCGTATACCCGAAAAATGTTTCTTGATTATCAGCTACATTCCCTTTTGAAGTTTTCATAGTAACACTATCCTTTCTGATAGTATATGCAAAAAAAGTGCATACTTGTCTGATTTCTTATACTGACCATATACTAAATTTCATAGCGAGTAAACAGGATCAAGCTTTTTTCTATCCGACAACACGAAGGGGGATCAAACGACTCATAGGATAGATATTACCTACTCAATAAAAAATCAGCTATTAACAAAGGAGTGCTTTAACAATGACGAAATTAAAAAAAGCTGCAATTCTAACCACACTCACATTGAGCGGTGTATTAGCAGCTTGCGGACCTTCACAAACTGAAAAAACTAATCCATCACAACCGAAAAAACAGGACGTGGTGGTCCAACAAATTCGAAATGCGACCGTGACAGTAGAGTACAAAGGACAAAAATTCTTGGTAGATCCCATGTTTTCTAAAAAGGGCGAATTTGATTCGTTCGGTCCCGCTACAAGGGATGATCGGAATCCAATAGTCGACCTTCCATTCTCTGTCGATAAGATTATGGATGACGTAGACGCTGTCATCGTTACCCACACGCATGAGGATCACTTTGATCAGGCAGCAAAAGAACAACTTCCAAAAGACATCAAAATGTTCATGCAAGATAAAAAAGATGCAGATATGGCACGAAAAGCAGGCTTTACAAATATCGAAGTCATGAAAGAAGGCAAAGCGACGACCTTTAAAGGCGTCAAACTGACGGAAGTAGATGGTCGTCATGGCTACGGAGAGATGGCAAAGAAAATGGGAAATGTCATGGGCGTTATCTTTCAGCATCCAAAAGAAAAAACTTTATATGTAGCAGGTGATACCGTTTGGTATTCGTAAGTGAAAAAAAATATCGATACGTATAAACCAGAGATTTTTATTTTGAACGGAGGACAGAATCAATTCCTAGAAGGTGGTCCATTGATCATGGGAAAAGAAGATGTCTATAAGGTGTACAAAGCCGCTCCAAAAGCCAAAATCCTAGTCAGTCATATGGAAGCCGTAAACCACTGGGGACTCTCGAGAAAAGAATTGAAGACATTCATTAAAGGTAAAGACATCACATCCAATGTCCTTGTTCCGGATGATGGGGAAACAACTTCATTTTGATTTTATGACCGTATAACACAGTTTTCAATACTATCTTGAATAACAGAAAGGATTCATCCTGCATATCAAACAACTAGAACGATGAATCATAGAGGTGAAATCATGAAAAAATTCGATCTATCCGTTTTATCGATTGCTCCGTTAAGACAAGGAGAAACAATGAAAAAAGGAATAGATACTGTAGTTGCACTGGCTAAAGCTGTTGATACGATGGGATACAAACGTATTTGGATTGCAGAACATCACAATCATGATGCCTATGCCAGTGCTGCAACTGTATCGATCGTACAGCATTTGTTAGCGAATACAAAACGTATTCGTGTAGGTTCCGGTGGCGTCATGTTACCGAACCATTCTCCTTTAGTCGTCGCAGAGCAATTCGGAACACTGGAAACACTATTTCCTGAACGTGTCGATTTAGCATTGGGACGTGCTCCAGGAACTGATCAACAAACGGCAGATGTGATTCGACGTTCTAATCATAAAGGAGTCTTTTTCTTTGAGAAAGAAGTTCAAGAGATTTTACGGTATGTAGGAACAGAAGAGGAACAAGGCGATGTCCGGGCATACCCTGGGCTTGGTACACATGTGCCAGTCTTCATTCTAGGATCGTCTACTGGATCCGCTGAAATTGCAGCCCGACTAGGATTGCCTTATGCTTTCGGTGCGCAATTTTCTCCAGAAACGATGGAAGAAGCGCTTAACATCTATCGTCAAAGTTTCAGACCTTCGAAACATCTAAAAGAGCCTTATGTATTGGCTGCCATCAATATCATTGCTGCTGATTCAATGGAAGAAGCCTCTTTGATTGCCTCCAGCCACTTGCAGGTGTATATCGATATTTATACCAATAATCTCAGCCAACTCATCCCACCAAAGAAGGATTTCCTTGAATCCTTATCTCAGTATGAGCTAGAAATCCTGCATTATAAGTTAGGGTATACGATCATGGGAGATGCAGAGACGGTTCGTCGAGAAGTTATCGAGTTTCAAGAGAAGTATGAGGTAGACGAAATCATTGCCTTATCAAACATCTATGACAGTAAAAAAGAAATACAATCATACAACATCTTTAAACAAGTAAGCGATTCCTTAAACAACGAAATAAAATAATACTGAAAAGAAGTCAGCGAAAACTAAGTTGAGCAGAGATTGTCCATTCGTAAACGTTGTAAAAAACTGATGGTTCTTTTAACAAATCTAAAGAACAAAAATAGTTGGAATAAAGGAGAAGACTGTATCGATTATTTATGATATTTCTGAATAAAATCCTTTATCATTCCTTTTATGTTGGAGGAGTAAACGACTAGAGAAACTTTCGAAATCATCAAAAAAACAATATAATAACTGACGCTTTTTTTTGCCCGCAATGGATCCAACCATTGCGGGCTTCTTTTCTTCCTTGGATTTGTATACACCCATCCTCTATTCCCTTGGGTTTTACTAAGAGAAAAACGAATTCGTTTTTCGTCCATAATATCGAAAGAAGATTTTTCTGATTTATCTTCTGATGAAAAATAAATATTGATACTCTCATAAATTTAGCTACTAATAAATCTGAGGTCTTTTTGACTATATCTTGCTTAAGCTTGGTTGAAGTTGATAAAAAATACATACATGGGATAAACATCCTAAAATTCAATATAGAGCAAGAAAAAATGTGATATTTGAACTTGGATTTTTTTATGGAAAATTAGGTCGGTCAAATGTATGTTGCTTATTAAAACAGTCCGTTGAAAAATCAAGTGATCTTGATGGAATTGCATATATTCCTTTTACAGAGTCTATTGATGAAATAGAGTATGACACCCTTAAAGAACTAAGAGAATCTAATCTAAAAGTAAAAATTTGAACTGAATGTATGGCACAACATTTTTTAATCATTGCGTAAAAGAGTAGGAGCTTGACCTCTTATTTTAGAGATCACACTCCTGTTCTTATAATCTATACTTGCAAACATCATTTATCTTCAATAAGGTTTATCGTCTTATATTTATCGACCGTTTAATATGAACTGAAGAAAATTCATAGAATAAAAGAAGAAATGAGGCTTGATACTCCGTACTTTATCACAAGATGCTAGTTAGTATGGGTTACTCTACTTTCGTTACACCTAGATGTTCTCGAAGTGTATTTCCTGTATAGGTGTCTTTAAACAATCCTCTTTTTTGTAATTCAGGAATGATCATGTCTACAAAATCTTCTAAACTTGACGGTAGTGACGGCGGCATCAAGTTGAAGCCATCTGCTACTCCCTCGTTAAACCAAAATTCCAACTGATCCACAATTTCTTCCGGAGTACCAATCAATGTCAGGTGTCCTCCTCCTGCTGCTAAATAGCCTAATAGTTCTTTGAGCGTCGGATCTGTATCTTCGATAATCTCTAGAATCGTTCGGTAGCGTCCGATGGGTCCGGAAAATTCCTCGATCGATGGTAAGGTCGGAATCTTTGCTTCGAGATCCCATGTGGAGCAATCTTGCTGCAAAAAGAAACTCAATTGTTTCAACGCATTTTCAACCGGTAATTTTTCATCTAGTTCGGCTTTTTTGGCTAGTGCCTCTTCTCTTGTTTTACCAACATACGTTACTAAGCCTGGGTATATCTTAATCTTTCGATCTGGTGATTCAGTTTGTGTAATTTTCTTATGGAGTTTTTCACGAAAAGCATGGGCTTGTCTAAAATTCCATGACACAGAATATACGGCATCCGCATGTTTGGCTGCAAGGGCAACCCCTTCTTCAGAAGCCCCCGCTTGCATCGCTACTGGCTTTCCTTGGGGACTACGCGGCGTAGACAAAGGACCTTTTACGCTGAAATAGGCTTCAGAATGATCGATAACTTGTATACATTCAGGATCAATCAATTGGTTATCTGATCGATTCGCAAGAAAAGCCGCTTGATCCCAAGATAAAAATAGCTTCTCCATCAATGCTGCGAATTCGTTCGCCTTATTATACCGTTCCTCCCTCGGTGGAAGTGCATCCATCCCGTGGTTTAACGCTTCCCAATCCGTCATCGAGGTCACTAAGTTCCAGCCTACCCTCCCCTTCGTCACGTGATCTAGGCTTAGAAGTTGCCTTGCTGCTGTATACGGATTGGAGAACGTGCTCGATATCGTAGAAACTAATCCGATATGATCCGTCACTTGAGAAATAGCCGTTAGATTAATTAAAGGATCCAACCAAAAGGCAGGTAAATCAGTTGAATTATTAGCCGGAAAGGATTGATTGTCCGCAAAAAATACTGCATCCAAACGTCCAGCTTCCGCTATTTGAGCCAAACGCTGATAATAGCGACTCTCTCCGATCTCTTTAATCGCAGAATCAGGCATTAACCATGCGGCTTGATGATGACCACATCCATATAACAAAACGCCGATATTTAACTGATTTCTGTTCGTCATCTTCTGTTCACGAATCCCTTCTCTTACAAGCTGAGAATTTTTTAAAACGCCCGCTTTAATTCATCGTTAACCCACCATCGACTGTTACGTTTTGACCGGTAATCCCAGATGCTGCTTCTGATGCCAAAAAGGCAACCAGTTGAGCCACTTCTTCTGGGCTCGTCACTTTTTTCAACGGGGTCGATTGGGCAATGAAATCGAATACTTCAGCGGTTGTCACAGCACTCGCATCTGTGACTTTCAATAACCCACCGGAGACGACATTCACGTTTATGCCATATTGACCTAACTCTGCGGCTAGGTTTCGAGTAAAGCCAATCAGACTTGCTTTTGCTGTTGTGTATTCATGATAAGGAACGACTGGGTTTTGATAGAGGTTTGTTCCAATGCTGATGATACTACCGCTATGTCGTTCTATAAATTGTGGCAAAACACTTTGAATGATGTGAAACGCTGCTTTAAGTGTTCCATCCAGTTGATTTTGATAATCTTCCCACTCTAAATCGATAAACGATTTTTGCGCAACCGGATCAAATTTGAAGTCTACTAACGCATTATTCACGACAACATCGATTTGACCATAATGTGCTGTTGCGGATTGCATCATGCTCTCGACATCTTCCCGCTTCGTGACATCTGCATACAAGGCAATTGCATTCTCTACTCCCAGTTCGCTCACAAGTTGTTCTGCCGCATCCTTGCTTTTAAAGTAATTGATCACCACTTTAAATCCGTTGTGCACTAACACCCTTGCAATCGTCGCCCCAAGTCCTCGACTACTTCCTGTCACTAATACAGTTCTGCTCATTCTTATCCACTCCCTCATCCATTTTTGCAACTTAAATAGCGAAGTAATAAACAAAAAACGCAACTCTCCAAAAGGAAAGTTGCGCACGTCTAAATAATCACATAGCAAAGAACGATATCATCGTCTCCGCTTGTTCATCAGAGTTTACACTTCCCTACGCTAGTACGACCTAGTTCAGGTTCAAAGGGTTTGAGTAGCTACTCATCTCAGTTTAATAACACCCCTAGTGATTCTATTTAAGTTATCTTCACTGTAGTGGTCTTGAAAACCCCTGTCAATGATTCTGACAGATAAATTCATTTCTAGTATTCTAAAAAGCGAGTAAACGAGGTGAATCATGAGTCCATCACGATTACTCCGATACAGTGACATCCTGTACCAAACGATTCTTTTTAGCATTTTTATCTTTGATGATTCCTTGATACGAAATCGATTCATTTTTCGTATCGACTACCGTGACTTGGAAATCCGAATCATTGATATTAGCGATATGGTATAGCTTTCCCTGCGCAATCATCGTATAGGAGCCATTGAAGCGGTAAGCATGCTGCCCTTCCACTTTATGTTGCTTGACTTGATTCGTCTTAAAGTCATAGGTACTCCATTTGATGCTTTTACTTTTTTCTGAATCAAACGTACCGTAAGCGATCAGTGATTGGCTATTTTCATCAGCATTAAAGTTCCCTTCCGCTGCATACGCATCAAGTGCTTTGATTCGTTTGATACCTTTGCCGTTATCTAGATAATAAGCGCTATCTTTTTCTACCCCTTCCGCATCATATGCGATTTCACGATAGACAATTCCATAGTCGTTCACTGCCACATAATGACGCTCTTGATTAGTCTTGAGTTGCTTGGATTGAAGCGTCTCCACTTTTCCTTTTGCAAGGTTGAGTAATAACACCGTCGATTTTTCCTTTGCTCCATGATCATCCCGTTGGACGTATACGTTCATGCCGTCTTGATGGAAGACACGGATGTCAGCCATTTCACGATCCGGTACCGTTAAACGATGAGAAATCGTCTTTTTAAATTGTTTCTGTGTACTTTTGTCATAAGAATGATATTTCAACTGAGATGCCTTTACTTCAATTCCGTATGTCCGCGAGCCCATTTCACTAGTAAATACGTCTTCCTTAGAAAGAAAGCGATAGAAATCAGCAGGGAAGTCTGCAGCGTAGCTATTGAACAACCCTGTGAAATAGTTCTGCGACTCACTATGAGTTTGACCGTCCAATTGGATATTGTATTGAGTAGGCTTGATGTCTCCATTTTCAATCTCGATGTTTACTTTTTTAAGAGCTTCTGCATTTTCTTTTCGTATACTCTCGACTTCATAATCCGATCCTTTAATGCTTGCAGCGTAACCAAAATAACTGAGTAAGGTGACGCCAGCAATGCTTCCTACGATGATCATTTCCTTATATCGTCTCATGACTTCCTCCTTCTAATGATTAAATAGATACTTTATGGTTCAGTAGTCGAACACATTTCCAACTTATATATGCAAAATAGATGAGAATAAAGGAAAGATAGACGAATACCTGTTGATTCGGAATGAGAATGCTAGTCAAATCAAATAAGTAACGTAATGTAATGAATGGTACGATTAAGAGCGCTACATCCTTTGCGATCGTCAGCAAAGCTTTCCCTTTTTGATAGGACCGCTCTGTCAAAACGAACAAGAAGACCATCGTGATGACGAAGAGTGCGAGCGCTAGAATGACGAATGTATCGATTACATTGAAGGTATAGAGCATGTTCAACGCAGCTGACTCCCCGATGATTTTGGACGCTGCTTGTAAATGTTCCGGGAGTAACCATTCGTAGAGTCTACGACTTAGAAGAATCGTGATCCACTGGATGCCCATGAAACCACACACAAATACCAATACTGTTGTCAGTTTGGATAAGAGGATTGTGATGCGTTTACCCGGTAGCATCAATAAACGGTAGATGTACTTGGACTCGCCATACCAATCGCGGTACCAAATCTGAAAAGCATATAGAATCGTGAACATGATACCGATGGCAATCATGTACTTGAAGTAGTTGGTCGCATCGCCAAACGTCAACGGTCCATTCAATTGATCAACGGCTTCCATTTCCGTAAGTCGCTCTTTTTTCATCAAATCCTCCAGCTTGGATTGATAATGAAGAACCTGATATACGACCGATGTGAGTTCAACAATCACTAACATCGTCAATATCGAAAGGTATAGTTTGAAGCTTCGCTTGATTTCCTCGTTTGATAGCATAAAGAATTTCTTCATGTCTGATAAACCTCCCTCATTCGATCCTGTACTGATTTCCCGTAAAGCTCACGCATCTCTTCCGAGTCATCTTCCTGTATGATGGTCCCGTTCTGAAGAAAAATAACGCGGTCGATGAGATGTTCCACTTCTGCAATCTCATGAGTCGTCATCAAGATGCCCTTCCCTTCCATATAGTGACTAGAGAAGATCCACGCAATTTGTTCTTTCGTAAATAAATCAATCCCAGCCAACGGTTCATCGAGCAGTAAGTAAGGTCGATTCATCGCAAATCCAATCAACAGATTAACCTTTGCTTTATTCCCTTTCGATAAATTGGCGATGCGGTCTGTCGCCATCAGTTTAAAGAACCCCATCAGTTCCTCTGCTACTTGTTGATCCCAATCCGGATAATAGTCGCGCATATAGGCGACGGCTTCTCCGACGCTCATATACCCAGGCATCGTAGAAAGATCCGGTACGAAAGCGATGCTATCGTGGGTCGTTTTCCCATCCACTTTGATTGTTCCAGCATCTACTGGGACTAAGCCCATGATGGCTTTCAAGATGGTGGACTTCCCTTCCCCATTCAATCCGATGAGACAGGTCAGTTGATTTAACGGGACAGTGAACGATACATCGTTCAACACATTCTTTTTTCGACCATATGACTTTCGTAATCCACGGACTTCAAGCATTTAAATCACTCCTTTTTTGAATGTTGTATTCTTTCTCAAAATTAATGATGACCTCTTCTAATGGAATCTGGATTGCATATATCGAATCCACAAATTGCTTCACTGCATTTTCGAGAAGTTCTGTTCGCGCTCGATCGATGATGGATTGGTCCAGCGTCACCTTACTCGGCACGTTACGGTCAGTTGTAATCAACAGTTGATCTTCCAGTTCCTTATACACTTTTTGCGCGGTATTCGGATGAATTTTAAGCTCATTTGCCAGTGCGCGACGCGAAGGGATACTTTCCCCTCTTTTGAATTCGCCCATAACAATACGTTTTTTAAACCAATAAAGTACTTGTAGATAAATCGAGGTACGTTGATCAAAATGCAATAACATCACCTCTCTTAATGAATGTTGTATTAAAACACTAATACACTTTACAACTGTATGATATGGTCAGTACAGTGAGAAGTCAATGTTTTTTTATTACTCTTTTTTTATTGTTAGAAGATTGGCTATGATTCACTTTCTGTTATTCATAGTGATTTAGATTCTTCATGAACGGAGTGTCAGCATCAAAAATAAAAAAATCCTTGAATGGAGTCATTCAAGGATTTGAGAAAAATAGAGATACCGTGGAATATTCGAATCACTTTACTGCAAACAATTTTTTGATAAGTTATGTATCAGTAATAGAAAAACAAATAGGTTTAATAAATAACACTAAATAAAAAGATACAAAATGACGTTCTATAAAAAAATCCATGGTTTATACAACTGAACTGAACCCCGAATGATAAACACTTATAAAAAGTGTATCATTCGGGGTTTTTCGTGTGCATACGAATCGCTATAATGAACCTATTCATTCAGACGGGAGAAACAACCATGAGTAAAATCACCTTCACTATGACTCAAATCAACCAGCTCGAAGAAAATCCGAACGTCGCTTCCGTATCAGAACGTTCAATCCAGTACACGGCCGAGTTCAAGGTCAAAGCTGTACGTGAGAATATGGAAGGAAAAGGACCTCAACAAATCTTCACGGAGGCTGGATTCGACCTGACGGTGATCGGGAAACGAAAAGCGCATTCCGCGTTGATTCGCTGGCGCCAAACGTTCCGAAAAGACGGAGAGGAGGGGCTCCGGAACGACAAACGTGGAAAGGCTCTGGGAGGCGGACGCCCGAAGACAGACGAGTCGATGGAGAGACGGTTGGCGAAGGCAGAGGCACGGATCAAATA
>NZ_JACSMZ010000006.1:0-54441 GCF_018618915.1 Exiguobacterium sp. s91
TCCTGAGCCAGGATCAAACTCTCCATGAAGTGTTTGACTTGCTCGTTTTTGTGACCGAAGTCACGATTGACGAAGCTTGCGCTTCATTCATTTTTGTATTCCGTAGAATACGATTTTTGCCTCATCGTTCAGTTTTCAAAGTCCAATATGTCATTTGACGACTTTTAAATCTTACAGTAAAGTAATAAGTGATGTCAATTACTTTTTTGAAGTTTTTTTCGTCTGTGACGCTCGCGTTTGGCGTGTGCCTCAGCGACATGTATTAATATATCAACTCTTGTTTTTTTCGTCAACTGTTTTTCTAAAAAAACTTTAGAAAAAAGATAGACCCGCTTGAACCGGTAAAACACTACCCGTTCGCGGGTCTTTTTCGTTACGCCTGTTTTTGCGATTGTCCTTGAGAAGCTGGCTTTTCTTGCAAGCGATGCAGCATTAGAATCTGATACGCATTACAGATTAAAAGTGTCGCAAGCGCCGCCCATAACATCCGCTTATCTTGTGTTGCCTGCAAAGCAGGTACCCATTCGATCAACGTGATCACTGTCATGAGGAACAATGTCGGAATGAACGCTGTAAAGTTCGTTTCCCGTGCTTTCGTCCGCGCGACTAAGAACGCTATTACAAGCAAGACGACCATCTCACCAATATAAAGGCTCGTCTTATCAAAGCCGTATGCTAATCCGCGTAGATAAACACCATCAAATAGTGCAAATGCGATCAAGACGACCTGGACACGATTCCAAAGCTTTGCGCCGCGGAATAAATCGAGTCCGACGCGATGTAAGATCAAGTACGAGAAGAATCCCATCAAACTGATGGCTGTCCACGTACTACTGTAGGAGAGAGCCGTCACATATCCGCTAATCGATTGATTTCGGATATATCCAGGTTCCGCTACCAAGTTAAACACGAAGCCGGCGAGCGTTCCGATTAGGAGCGTCATCCAAAACAGCTTCAAAAATCCTTTAATCTTCATTCTTATCCCTCTACTTTTTCGATGACACGCGTGGCGAGTTCATTATAGTACGTCTCAAATGGATGTTCATCGCGATAGATCGATGGGGCGAAATCCGCATCGTTCGCATATGGTTGTCCAAGTGGAATCTTAGCTAGAATATCGGTTTTTAACGCTTCTGACAACCTCTCTCCGCCACCACTACCGAAGACATATTCTTTTTCGCCTGTCACTTTACTTTCAAAGTACGCCATGTTCTCGACGATTCCGAGGAGACGATGGTTCGTCTTGATCGCCATTGCTCCTGCTCGTGCTGCAACGAAAGCGGCAGTCGCGTGAGGTGTCGTAACGATGACTTCCTGACAGCTCGGGAGCATCGAATGAATGTCGAGTGCGACATCTCCTGTCCCCGGTGGAAGATCAAGCAACAAGTAATCGAGATCGCCCCATTCGACGTCTGCGAAGAAGTTGTTGAGCATCTTCCCGAGCATTGGTCCCCGCCAGATGACTGGTGCATTATCTTCAACGAAGAAGCCCATTGAGATGACTTTGACACCAAAGCGTTCTGGTGGAACGATTCGGTCGTTCACGACAGTCGGACGTGTTTCGATTCCCATCATGTCTGGAACGCTAAAGCCGTAGATATCGGCATCAATCAACCCGACTTTCTTCCCTGCTCGTGCGAGGGCGACTGCTAAGTTAACGGAAACCGTTGATTTCCCAACGCCCCCTTTACCAGAAGCGATCGCGATGAACGTCGTACCAGATTCTGGTTTGAGAATTGATGGTGTCGTAGCTGCTTGAATCCCGTGATCACCAAGTGCTTCAAAACGAAGTCCCACTGTCTTGAATCCTTTTTCTTTCAGTTCCTTGACGATTTGCTGTTGGAGCACGAGTTGCTCCCCAGAACCAGATTGAGCTAAAGCGATTTTCAGACTGACATAATCACCTTTAATCCGGACGTCACGAATGCCGTTCGTATCTGCAAGCGGGCGGTCAATCGTCGGATCGACGAGCGTTCCGACTACCTCGCGAATTTCTTGTTCATTCAACATAGTGCCTTCCCCCTGAAAACGTTCGATTTAATCCTTATTAGTATAACAAAAATAAGAGAGCGCTTGCACATTTCGACACCGGAAAGGATGACTTTTCCATGTCCAGTGTCGGTTTTCATCATTTCACTCGATCATTCACTCGTTTTAGAACATTCGGTTCCATGTACGAGGACCCACGACACCATCGACATCAAGTCCTTGACGTGTTTGATAGGCACGCACCTTCTGAGCCGTCTCTGCATCAAAGCGCCGAGTCACGGTTGCTTTGACTGCACGTTGGATCCGTTCGATATCCCGCGGATTCATATTGGCTGCACCTTGATACAACGGACGACCTGGATACGGAACGATCGCACGAGAGCGATTCGGCGTTTCTTCAGACACTCCTAGTAATTCAAAGTGTGGATAATCCTTAAAGCTCGTCCAGTCCCCACCCCAAGAAAAGCCACGTCGTTTCATCGCAGCAACAATCTTTTGAAAGCTTTGGTCGTTTCGAAACAGCGCTTGTGTACCGTCTTGGGAATATTGAAAGAGGTCGACGGCAATGCCGCGGTTATGATTGGATTGTCCCCCACGTGCATTCGTTACGATTGGTCCCGGTAGTGTCCGTCCCTGTGCGTACAACCGATTCTGTTCTGCAATGGATCGGTACCCTTGTGCGACGCCTACATAAATCCCTTGCGCATGCATCTCCCGAATGACCTCTTGCGTTCGTTTAGCGACTTCTCGTGACAGTCCCGAAGCATTCAACTTCCGATTCGCTCGCTCAAGTAACCAGCTGATCGATAATGCCATCTATGCTCACTCCCTTTGTCTCCTGTTCCCGAAAACAAAATCCGCTATACTTATGGAATGCAGAATGATTTTAACTCATATCAAAAGGAGCATCCTATGAAAAAACGCATCATTTGGACAATTAGCGTCACCTGTCTCTTACATCTTAGCTTCGTCCTGTATCTGACGCTGCAACCGACTGTCGCTACCAAGACGGAGTTACCGGACAATGCAACCGTCTTAAGTGAAGAAACCTCTTTTACGGGACATGTCGGTCAAGCGACGGCACATACACCTACCCAATTCATACAATCTCTCTTTGTTTGGAGCATCCCGCTGACGATCGTCATCCTCTATCTTCTTGTGACGGTATTGCACCGATTACGCTCCACTCCGTCGTCTTGACTTGAATCGCTGTTCTGACACTTCGTCAGGAGAGCGGTTTTTTAGTGCACAAAAAAACCTCCCACCACAAGGGTGAGAGGGATTCGAAAAGAATTAACGTTTCGAGAATTGTGGTGCACGACGAGCTGCTTTAAGACCGTATTTTTTACGCTCTTTCATACGAGCATCACGAGTCAAGAAGCCTTTCGCTTTGAGTGCGCCGCGGAATTCTGGATCCGCTTGAAGAAGAGCACGTGAGATACCGTGACGGATAGCGCCTGCTTGACCAGTGAAGCCGCCGCCTTTGACCGTTACGATTACATCGTACTTGCCTTCTGTTTCTGTGATTACGAGTGGTTCTTTTGCAGTCATGATCAATGTCTCATAACCGAAGTATTCGCTGATATCGCGACCGTTAACTGTGACTTTACCGTCTCCAGCAACGAGGAAAACGCGCGCTGCCGCGTGTTTCCGGCGACCAGTGCCGTAGTAACGTACATCTGCCATCGTGTAGTTCCTCCTAAATTCGTATTAACCGCGAAGTTCGTAAACTTCTGGTTGTTGTGCTTCGTGCTTGTGTGCAGCTCCAGCGTAGACGTGGAGTTTGTTGAACATTTGACGACCGAGGCTACCTTTTGGAAGCATCCCTTTGATCGCGAGTTCAAGCATGCGCTCAGGTTTGTTAGCAAGCATATCGCGTGCAACAGTCTGCTTTAAGCCGCCTGGATGACCAGAGTGACGGTAGTAGACTTTTTTATCGAGTTTGTTACCAGTTAAAACGATTTTCTCAACGTTGATGAGGATAACGTTATCCCCACAGTCAACGTGTGGTGTGAACGTAGGCTTGTGCTTACCACGGAGAAGTGATGAAACTTCGCTCGCAAGGCGACCGAGTGTTTTACCTTCAGCGTCGATAAGGAGCCATTTGCGTTCTACATCAGTAGCTTTCGCCATGAAAGTTGTGCGCATGTAAAATACCTCCTAAGGAATTAAAAGTTCTGTTTTTGATTTTTCATTTATTCACTAGGTGAATCTATCATAATCTTAGGTGTACGGGGCTAAGATTGTGGTTTCATAATAAATGAAATGCCAATAAACATTGTATGTTTTTTAATAGCCAATGTCAATTGCCTTTTTTCACTCCGGATAGAAAACTTCCCATAGATAGAGTCCATGGGGAGGCGCTGTCACGCCTGCGACGTTCCGGTCCTTTGCCAGCAACATTTTTTTTATGTCCTCTGGTGCAAAACGACCGCGTCCGACGTCAAGTAACGTCCCGACCATAATCCGGATTTGATTATAGAGAAACCCACTGCCCTGGAACCGAAAGACGAGTTCGTCACCGACTGTCATCAACTCTGCCTCGTAAATCGTCCGGACTCGGTTATCCGTTTCCGTCTTCGCGACACAGAACGAACTGAAATCGTGCGTGCCGACGAGATGTGCCATCCCTTGACGGATGAGCTCGAGATCGAGCGGATACGGAATATGAACCGATAGATTCCGACGAAACGCATTTTCTTCGCGGCGGACGAAATAGCGGTATTCCTTCCCTACGACATCGTAACGCGCTTCAAAGGTCGGTTCGACCTCCTCGCAGCTCCGGACACGAATATCCGCTGGTAAGAGCGTATTCAGTGCCTTGACGACGTTCTCCGGTGGAATCGCTAGTTCCGTATCAAAATGAATGACTTGCCCGTAGGCATGCACCCTCGCATCCGTCCGTCCCGACCCGATGATCTTGACGGGATGTTTGTGCATCCGCGCAAGTGTCGTTTCAATTACTTCTTGAATCGTCAATCCGTTTGGTTGCACCTGATACCCGGCGTAGCCGGTTCCGTCATACTGAATCGTACATTTTAAACGACGCATTAACCGATCCCTCGCAATCCTACTAAACTGATCGTTAGGAGGACGAGTAGGATGATCAGACCTGTATCCCGCATCGTCCACTTGGACTCCCGTAAGCGTGTCCGTCCCTCTCCTCCACGGTATCCCCGCGCTTCCATTGCTGTCGCAAGATCCTCTGCCCGCTTAAAGGCGGAGATGAACAACGGAATCAATAACGGAATGATCGCCCGTAAACGTTCCTTGATCGGTCCTGCCGATAAATCAACACCACGTGCTTGCTGTGCCTTCATGATTTTCTCCGTCTCCTCCGCTAAGGTTGGTAAGAACCGTAGCGAGATCGATAACATGAGCGCGATCTCATGCGTTGGAACACGGACGACCTTGAACGGCTTTAACAACAACTCAATCGCATCTGTCAATTCGATCGGTGAGGTCGTCAGCGTGACGAGTGTCGTGATCGAGACAAGATAGAAGAAACGTAATGAGACGATGATCGCGAGTCGCAGTCCTTCTTCATAGATCCGAAGCCAGCCGAACTCAAAGAGGACAGCCCCTTCGCGTGTGAAGAACAGCTGGATGACGAACGTAAAGACGATCAGGAAAAGAATCGGTCGCAGTCCCTTTAGAACATACCGAAGTGGTAACCGACTACTCATGAGTGCTAAGAACGTAAAGATGAGTAAAAAGATGTTCGTTGCTGCATTGTTCGCGAGAAAGACGAGCGGAATGAAGCAGAAAGCAAAGATGATCTTCGCAAGTGCCGACGACCGGTGCAAGTACGACTGACCGGGAATATGTTGTCCGACGATCATTCGCTCACCCCTTTCGTCATCAACCACTCGATCAATTCGGTCTCCGTCCGGATCTCCGGTCGTTGCAATCCACGCCGATCAGCGACTTGCCAGGCAAGCGATAGGACGTGCGGGAGATCGAGATGGAATTGCTCGAGCAATGTCTCTTCTTTAAACAGATCAAGCGGTAGCCCGTCAAACGCCACCTGGGCGTCTTCCATGACGATCACACGCTCAGCATACTCAAGCACCTGATCCATGTCGTGCGTGATCAGGAGCAACGTCATACCGGTCTCTGCATGGAGCCGGGCAAATAGACTCAGCATATGCTTGCGCCCTTGCGGATCGAGTCCTGCCGTCGGCTCATCGACGATCAACACGTCTGGTTGACTAGCGAGTACGCCGGCAATTGCAACACGCCTCATTTGCCCACCAGACAGGTCAAACGGCGAACGACTCCAAAAGACTTCATCGAGTCCGACAGTCCGTAATGCCTCTTTCGCTAATTGCTCAGCCTTCGCGGCGTCATGACCGAAGTTCATCGGACCGAACATGACATCCTTTAAGACCGTCTCTTCGAACAATTGATATTCCGGATATTGAAAAACAAGCCCGACGCGACGTCTTAATGGCTTGAGGTCTTGTTTTTTCTTCGGTTCGACGATGATGTCATCGACTTGTACCTTCCCCGCTGTCGGCTTGAGCAACCCATTGATGTGCTGCACGAGCGTCGATTTCCCGGATCCGGTATGCCCTACAAACGCAACAAGCGCCCCTGACGGAATCTCAAGATTCACATCACGTAGCGCGACTCGTTCGAACGGACTATTGAGTTGATACGTATAATTTAATTCCTGGATTAAGATTGGCATAAACGGTTCACCAATTCTCTTTCATCTAGTATCGTCTCCTCGAGTGAGAGACCTTGCGCCCGTAAACGTTCTTGTACCCGAACAACGAATGGAACATCGAGTCCGATGTCTTCTAAGAACGATGCATGACGAAAGACTTCCTGAGGGGATCCTTCTAATACGATTTTCCCGGCATCCATGACGATGACACGACTAGCCCGTAATACTTCGTCTAATTCGTGTGTAATCGCGATGACCGCCATTGGGTGAGTCGCATGGAGTTCCTGAACGGTCGACATGACCTCTTGTCGTGCTAATGGATCAAGCATCGATGTAGCTTCATCGAGCACGAGAACATCAGGGCGCATCGCAAGCGCCGAAGCGATTGCGACACGCTGCTTCTGTCCGCCGGATAGTTGATGGGGTTCCCGATCAACAAAATCCGTAAGGCCAACGCGCGCTAGACTGTCGTCGATACGACGAACCATTTCCTCGCGTGGCACACCCCAGTTTTCTAGAGCAAATGCCACGTCGTCGCGCACGGTCGTGCCAACGAATTGATTATCTGGATTTTGGAAGACGATGCCGATCGCTCGGCGCATCTCCCACAGTTGCTCCGGATTCGCACTTGAAAAGCGCTCAGCAACCGTAACGGTCCCTGTCTCCGGTAACAACAATCCATTAAACAATTTCGTCAGCGTTGATTTTCCAGAGCCGTTGTGACCAACGATGGCGACCCATTCACCTGAACGAATCGTCAGAGAGACCTCGTGTAAGGCTGCTTGCTCCTGTTCCGGATACCGATAGGTGACCTGTTCCAGTTCAATCAGCTTGTCCATGATCTCTCCTCCTTCATCAAATCAATACTTTCATTTTGTAGCAAAAGGGCAGAAGCGGGATACGCACTGCCCTTTTATGGCGAATCATTTAATGAGGATTAAACGAGTTCGATGATGACCATTTCTGCGCCGTCACCACGACGTGGTCCCATTTTCATGATGCGTGTGTAACCACCTTGACGCTCAGCAAAACGTGGAGCCACATCAGCGAATAATTTTTGGATCGCGTCTTGTGCTTTGCCCTCTGCGTTTTGACCAGCAGCTTCACGGCGAACGAACGATGCAACTTGACGACGAGCGTGGAGATCACCGCGTTTACCTAAAGTGATGAGTTTCTCTACGACTGGACGAAGTTCCTTCGCTTTTTGTTCTGTAGTTTGGATACGCTCATTGATGATGAGATCAGTCGCAAGGTCACGCAAAAGTGCCTTACGTTGTGAGCTTGTACGGCCTAATTTCGAGTATGCCATGGATGGATTCCCTCCTTCGTGCAATTAATAGTATTAGTCTTCTTTGCGCAAGCCTAGTCCGAGTTCGTCGAGTTTCGCTTGAACTTCCTCGAGTGATTTACGTCCGAGGTTACGGACTTTCATCATCTCGTCTTCGCTCTTGTTCGCGAGTTCTTGAACCGTGTTGATACCAGCGCGTTTCAAACAGTTGTACGAACGAACTGAGAGATCGAGTTCTTCGATCGTCATTTCGAGTACTTTTTCTTTTTGATCTTCTTCCTTTTCGACCATGATTTCAGCATGGAGCGCTTCGTCCGTAAGACCAACAAAGATGTTTAAGTGTTCTGTCATGATTTTCGCACCGAGTGACACTGCTTCTTCAGGGCGGATTGAACCGTCCGTCCAAACATCTAGCGTCAACTTATCGAAGCTCGCATCTTGACCGACACGTGTTTTTTCAACTTGATAATTTACACGTTGAATTGGCGTGTAAATCGAGTCGATTGGGATTACACCGATTGGCATATCGTCCCGTTTGTTATCTTCAGCCTGAACATACCCACGACCACGGCGTGCTGTCAGACGCATATGAAGTGATGCACCTTCTGCAAGCGTTGCGATGTGAAGTTCTGGGTTGAGGATTTCGACGTCGCTGTCATGCGTAATGTTCGCAGCAGTGACAACACCAGCGCCTTGAATATCGATCTCAAGCGTTTTCTCTTCTTCCGAGTACACTTTGAGGGCGAGTTTCTTAAGGTTCAAGATGATTTGGGTAACGTCTTCTACAACGCCATCAATCGTCGAGAACTCATGAAGAACGCCATCGATTTGGACTGCAGTGACTGCAGCACCCGGAAGTGAAGACAATAGGATACGACGCAATGAGTTACCAAGCGTTGTACCGAATCCACGCTCAAGCGGCTCAACTACGAATTTACCAAACGTAGCGTTCTCGCTTAACTCGATCGTTTCAATCTTCGGTTTTTCGATTTCGATCATCTGAACCCCTCCTTGAATATCGTCATGTTGGCCATCGCGTTCAATCGCCAACCGCCTTGTGTACGTTTCTACTGCCTTGCTTGGTCAAACGATCAACAAAAGTCTACTCGAATCCCCGCTCTGCAGTACAAGACGGGTTACACGCGACGACGTTTTGGAGGGCGGCAACCGTTGTGTGGTACTGGAGTAACGTCACGGATTGCAGTGACTTCGAGACCGATTGCTTGAAGAGCACGGATAGCTGCTTCACGACCTGCACCAGGACCTTTAACGTTAACTTCTACAGTACGCATACCGTTATCCATTGCTGTTTTAGCAGCTGTTTCAGATGCCATTTGTGCAGCGAAAGGAGTCGATTTACGTGAGCCTTTGAAGCCCATGTTACCTGCAGTTGCCCAAGAGATTGCATTCCCTTGCATATCAGTGATCGTAACGATCGTGTTGTTGAATGTTGAACGGATATGCACGATACCAGATTCAATATTCTTTTTGACTTTACGTTTACTACGAACGTTCTGTTTGCGTTTTGCCATCTTAGTTTACCCTCCCTTACTTCTTCTTGTTCGCTACTGTACGGCGTGGGCCTTTACGAGTACGCGAGTTGTTTTTAGTGTTTTGACCACGAACTGGAAGACCACGACGGTGACGAACACCACGGTAGCAACCGATTTCGATCAAACGTTTGATGTTGAGTGAGATTTCACGACGAAGGTCACCCTCAACTTTGATTTTGTCTAAACCATCACGAAGTTGGTTCAATTGTTCCTCAGTCAAGTCGCGAGTACGAGTATCTTCAGAGATACCAGTTTCTTTCAAGACTTTTTGAGCAGTCGTTTTACCAACACCATAGATGTAAGTGAGTGAGATGACGATGCGTTTCTCACGTGGAATATCTACACCAGCAATACGTGCCATGTGTGCACCTCCTTGTTTAATTACCCTTGTTTTTGTTTATGCTTAGGGTTTTCGCAAATAACCATTACTTTGCCTTTACGGCGGATAACTTTACATTTTTCACAGATCGGTTTAACCGAAGGTCTTACTTTCATTGTGAATACCTCCTCCTGAAAAAATCGGAGTTTTTATTTGAAACGGTATGTGATCCGTCCGCGAGTCAAGTCGTATGGTGACAACTCAACCGTTACTTTATCTCCTGGCAAGATCCGAATGAAGTGCATCCGAATTTTTCCTGAGACGTGCGCGAGGACCGTGTGGCCGTTTTCTAACTCCACCTTAAACATCGCGTTTGGAAGCGGCTCGATAACCGTACCTTCCACTTCGATTACATCTTGTTTCGCCATCAATTATACCCCTTTCTCTATAAAGTTGATTGGGAGCCCAGACGATTTGTAGCGCTAGGGGCTTTCTACAAGAGCCATTGAGAGATCATCGGTCACAAACACGAGTGGATACTGGCTTATAGAAAGGTGACACCAATAACGCGCACAGCTCACTCTGCATCGACCGTTAAGATCTCGTAGCCGTCGTCTGTGATGGCGATGGTGTGCTCAAAGTGGGCGCACATGCTACCGTCCACCGTCACTACCGTCCAATTGTCGGATAGTGTGCGAACATAGCGTTTCCCGACGTTGACCATTGGCTCAATTGCCAGTGTCATGCCGGTTTTCAGGCGCGGCCCTTTCCCCGGTGGTCCATAATGTGGAATTTGCGGATCTTCATGCAAATTTTGTCCCACGCCGTGGCCCACATATTCGCGGACTACAGAAAAATTCGCAGCTTCAACATGTGACTGAATCGCATGCGAAATATCTGTCAGGTGCACGCCAGCTTTGGCGCGCTCCAATCCTTTATACAGAGATTCTTCAGTTACGTCAAGTAACCGCTTCGTCTCTTCAGAGATTGTACCTACCGGATATGTCCAGGCTGAATCTCCGTGATACCCATTGTACTCTGCTCCGATGTCAATCGAGATGATGTCACCGTCCTGAAGTACACGATCTCCCGGAATACCATGGACAAGCTCTTCGTTCACGGAAGCACAGATGCTACCCGTGAAACCATTATACCCTTTAAACGATGGTGTTGCCCCTTGACTTCGAATATAGCGTTCAGCGATCGCGTCGAGTTGCCCCGTCGTGATACCTGGGCGAATGTGAGCTTGAAGCTCCTTATGCGTCCGGGCGACGATTTGTCCTGCTTTACGCATGATGTCGATTTCACGCGGCGCTTTCGTGATGATCATTACTGATCACCAAGGAGTGCCTGAACATCGGAATATACATCGTTGATTGGACGATCACCGTCCAAATTACGAAGATACCCTTTTTCTGCGTAAAAGTCAATCAAAGGTTGCGCTTGAGCGACGTTGACTTCCAAGCGACGACGTACTGTCTCCTCTTGGTCATCTTCACGTTGTACAAGTGCTGATCCGTCGATATCACAGATCCCCTCCACTTTTGGTGGGTTGTAGAGAACATGATACGTTGCTCCGCAAGTTGGGCAAATCCGGCGACCTGTCAAACGAGGGACAAGTTTCTCCGGGTCTACACCGATGTGGATGACGTGATCAATTTGTTTGCCCAGATCTTCAAGTAATGCTTCAAGAGCATCTGCTTGTTTCACTGTGCGTGGGAAACCGTCAAGGAGAAAACCATTTGCACAGTCTTCTTTGGCGAGACGCTCACGTACGATGCCGATTGTGACTTCGTCCGGAACGAGTTCCCCTTTATCCATGTATGATTTCGCTTCTTGTCCGAGTGGCGTTGAATCTTTGATCGCCGCGCGGAACATGTCTCCTGTCGAGATGTGGGGGATCGCATAGTCTTCGATGATTTTCGCAGCCTGCGTTCCTTTACCAGCACCCGGCAAACCCATCAATACTAGATTCATGTCGGTAGCCTCCACTTCTATAGCTCTATAGACACAACAGAAAGGAAAGGGATGGTCCCCTTCCTCCCGCCTTATCGGATAAAGCCTTTGTAGTGTCGTTTAACCAATTGACTTTCAATCTGTTTCATCGTCTCTAGTCCTACACCGATGACGATCAACAAGCTCGTTCCACCAATCTGCACCGAGTTCGGTAAGCCAGCAAACTTAATAAAGAATGTCGGCGTCACCGCGATGACAGCGAGGAAGAGTGAACCGAAGAATGTCAGACGGTATAGAATCTTCGTGATGTACTGCTCCGTTTGCTTACCAGGACGAATACCAGGAATGTATCCGCCTTGTTTTTGAAGGTTCTCTGCCATTTGTTCCGGGTTAACCTGAACGAATGTGTAGAAGTACGAGAACGCGATGATCAGTGCCACATAGATCGACATACCGATTGGACTCGTATAGTCGAAAATGTCACGGATCTTCGTTGCCGTCTCCGGACTTGCAAAGAAACTCGCAATCGTTGGTGGCGTCACCATGAACGACACCGCGAAGATGACTGGAATAACACCGGCAGCGTTCAATTTAATCGGCAAGTGTGCCGATTGACCGCCAACTGGTGTCCGGTTCACCGTACGCTTAGCGTACTGAATCGGAATCTTACGTGCAGCTTGCTGAACATAGATGACTCCGACGATGACCGCAATGATGATTAAAAGCAAGAGTACGATATAAAGCACGTTTACAAACAAAGCATCCCCTGCATTTTGGAGCTTCGTTTCGTAAATCTGGCGGAATGCATTCGGGAAGCCCGCGACGATCCCAGCGAAGATGATCATTGATATCCCGTTACCAATGCCCTTCTCCGTGATGAGTTCACCGATGAACATCAAGAATGCTGTTCCCGCTGTCAATACGAGTGCAATCATAACGTATGTCCAGGTGCCGAACTGTTCGTCGACAAGACCTGGGTAGATACGGTTAAATCCAAGCGCGATTCCAAACGCTTGGACTAAGCCGAGTACGATCGTTCCATAGCGCGTTACCGTTGCTAACTTCTTACGGCCCGCCTCTCCTTGTTTTGCCCATTCGGCAAACTTTGGAACAACGTCCATCTGTAAGAGTTGGACAACGATCGAGGCCGTGATATACGGCATGATTCCCATCGCAAAGAGTGAGAAATTCTGCAAAGCATTCCCGCCGAACGAGTTCAAGAAACCAAGAATACCATTCTGGTCAATCTTGAACACTTCCGTGTTTACCATCGGCACCGGGATATGTGCTCCAATCCGGAACACGATAACCAATGCCAAGGTAAAGAGAATGCGCCGACGAATGTCAGCTACGCGCCACATATTGGAGATCGCTTGAAACATTAGATCACCTCAACCGTACCGCCGGCAGCTTCGATTGCTTGCTTCGCAGCGTCGGAGAACTTATGAGCTTTGACTGTTAGTTTCTTTTCGATCTTACCGTTAGAAAGAATTTTCACGCCGTCTTTCATGCCTTTGACTGCACGAGTCTCGACAAGAAGTTCTGGAGTGACTTCAGTTCCTTCTTCAAAACGGTTGAGTGTGTCAAGGTTAATGACCGCGAACTCTTTACGAGTTGGGTTGTTGAAGCCGCGTTTTGGTAAACGACGGTAAAGTGGGTTTTGTCCACCTTCGAAACCTGGACGAACACCACCGCCTGAACGAGCTTTTTGACCTTTGTGACCACGGCCAGAAGTCTTACCGTTACCAGAAGACATACCGCGACCTACACGGTTGCGTTCTGAACGTGAACCAGCAGCTGGTTTCAATTCATGGAGTTTCATAGTGGGGCACCTCCTCATAAAATTATATCGAACTATTACTCTTGAATTTCTTTTACTGTCACTAAGTGTGACACGTGGTTAATCATCCCACGCATAGCAGCGTTGTCAGGTACGACAACAGTCTGGTGCATCTTACGGAGACCAAGCGTACGAGTAGTAACGCGTTGGTTCTCCGGACGACCGATCATGCTGCGTGTGAGGGTAACTGCGAGTTTCGCCATCTGTTTTCCCTCCCTTTCTTAACCGCGAAGTTCTTCGACGGTTTTACCGCGGAGTTTCGCAACTTCTTCAGCACGTTTGAGTGATGTGAGACCTTCGACAGTCGCACGAACCATGTTGATTGGAGTGCTTGATCCAAGTGATTTTGAAAGAATGTCGTTGATTCCCGCTAATTCGAGAACCGCACGAACTGGACCACCAGCGATGACTCCAGTACCTTCAGAAGCAGGCTTCAAGAAGACGTGACCTGCACCGAATACACCGTTGACTTCGTGTGGAATTGTTGTGTTAACGATTGGAACGTTAACCATGTTTTTCTTAGCATCTTCGATTGCTTTACGGATCGCTTCAGGCACTTCCTGAGCTTTACCCGTACCGAAACCTACGTGACCATTCTTGTCACCAACGACGACGAGGGCAGCAAAACGGAAGCGACGGCCACCTTTTACTACTTTCGCGACGCGGTTTACGGTAACAACGCGTTCTTCGAGTTGATCCATGTTAATTTCTAACTGGCGCATGTAGAGGTTCCCTCCTTTTCTATTAGAATTTGAGACCAGCTTCACGAGCTGCTTCAGCTACAGCTTTGATACGTCCATGATAGAGATATCCTCCACGGTCGAAAACGACTGTTTCGATACCTTTTTCAAGAGCGCGCTCAGCTGCGAGCTTACCAACTGCTGCCGCAGCGTCAGTCGTGTTGCCTTTTTCAAGGTCGAGTGATGATGCAGATGCGAGTGTTGCATGTGTTGCATCGTCAATGACTTGTACGTAAATGTTCTTGTTCGAACGGAATACGTTCATACGTGGACGTGTTGCAGTCCCGATGATTGTACGACGGACACGACCATGACGTTTTTTACGCGTAGCGTTTTTATCTGCCTTTGAGATCATTTATGCCACTCCTTTCCGGTCAATTCGCATTCGCGAATTACTTACCTGTTTTACCTTCTTTACGACGAACGACTTCATCACTGTAACGAATACCTTTACCTTTGTACGGCTCAGGTTGACGGTACGAACGGATCAATGCAGCGACGTGACCAACACGTTCTTTGCTGATTCCGCGAACGATGAGTTGCGTATTCGTAGGAACTTCGACTTCGATGCCTTGTTCCGGAGTGTACTCGATTGGGTGTGAGTAACCGAGGTTGAGTACGATTTTGTTACCTTGCTTTTGTGCACGGTAACCAACACCTTGGATATCGAGTGTCTTAGCGAAACCGTTGCTTACACCTTCGACCATGTTCGCGATAAGCGCACGAGTCGTTCCGTGGATCGTACGGCTTGCTTTCTCGTCGTTCGGACGAGTGACAGTCAATTCATTACCTTCTACGTTGATCGCCATAGCTGGGCTGAACTCGCGTGAGAGTTCCCCTTTAGGACCTTTTACCGTAACCGTGTTGTTTTCAACTGTTACTGTAACGCCTGCTGGGATGACGACTGGCTTTTTACCAATACGTGACATTTAAGACACCTCCGTTCTTTTTATGCGTGTATTACCAGATGTATGCGATCACTTCGCCGCCGACTTTTTGTTGGCGAGCTTCTTTATCAGTCATTACACCTTTAGATGTTGAAACGATAGCGATTCCGAGACCACCGAGTACTTTCGGGATTTCATCAGCTTTCGCGTAAACGCGAAGACCTGGTTTCGAGATACGTTTGAGTCCAGTGATGACGCGCTCGTTGCTTGCGCCGTATTTAAGGAATACGCGGAGCGTACCTTGTTTGCTGTCCTCGAGATATTCAACATCGCGGATGAAACCTTCACGTTTGAGGATTTCAGCGACTTCACGTTTGATTGTAGAAGCTGGCATTTCCAACTTCTCATGGCGAACCATGTTTGCATTACGAATGCGTGTAAGCATATCTGCAATCGGATCTGTCATAACCATGCGATGTACCTCCTTTCACAACTTTAATGAATTACCAGCTTGCTTTTTTAACACCAGGGATTTGACCTTTATGAGCAAGATCACGGAACTTAATACGGCTGATACCGAATTTACCAATGTAACCGTGTGGACGGCCAGTGATACTACAACGGTTGTGTAAACGAACCGCTGAAGAGTTACGTGGGAGTTTGCTCAAGCCGATGTAGTCGCCTTGTGCTTTCAATTCTGCGCGTTTTTCAGCGTAGCGCTCAACGAGTGCTTGACGTTTTACTTCACGTGCGATCATTGATTTCTTAGCCATGTTGTCGACCTCCCTTATTTTTGGAATGGCATGCCGAGTGCAGTGAGAAGCTCACGTGACTCTTCATCCGTGTTAGCAGTAGTTACGATAACGATGTCCATACCACGGACTTTCGATACGCGATCGTAGTCGATCTCTGGGAAGATCAATTGTTCCTTCACGCCTAGCGTGTAGTTACCACGGCCATCGAAAGATTTTTTCGATACGCCACGGAAGTCACGTACACGTGGAAGTGACACGTTGATCAACTTGTCGAGGAATTCGTACATGCGCTCGCCACGAAGTGTAACCTTCGCACCGATTGGCATACCTTCACGAAGTTTGAAACCAGCGATTGATTTCTTAGCTTTCGTGATGAGTGGTTTCTGACCAGTGAGGAGCTGAAGCTCTTCAACTGCCATGTCAAGTGCCTTAGAGTTCGTAACAGCGTCACCAACACCCATGTTGATTACGATTTTATCGACTTTCGGCGCTTGCATTACAGAACTGTAATTGAATTTCTCCATCATTACTTTGACGATTTCGTCTTGGTATTTAGCTTTTAAACGGTTCATCAGAAAGTGGACCTCCTTTCTTTAAATCTTCTTATTTATCTAAAGCTTCGCCCGATTTTTTAGCGATACGTACTTTCTTGCCGTCAACCACAGTGAAACCAACGCGTGTTGGGTTACCTGTCTTAGGGTCGATGAGCATAACGTTCGATACGTGAATCGGTGCTTCTTTCTCGACAATTCCGCCTTGCGGGTTGAGTTGAGAAGGTTTTGAGTGTTTTTTGATCATGTTAACGCCTTCGACGATTACGCGATCTTTTTTAGGCATAGCTGTAAGGACAACGCCTTGTTTGCCTTTGTCTTTACCAGTCATAACCTGAACTTTATCACCTTTTTTGACATGCATCGTTAGAGCACCTCCTTGTAGGAATTCTTTGGAATTAAAGTACTTCCGGTGCCAACGAGACGATCTTCATGAAGTCTTTTTCACGAAGTTCGCGTGCGACTGGTCCGAAGATACGTGTGCCACGTGGGCTTTTGTCATCTTTGATGATGACTGCTGCGTTTTCGTCAAAACGGATGTACGAACCGTCTTTACGACGAACGCCACGTTTAGTACGAACGACTACTGCGCGTACAACTTCACCTTTTTTGACAACGCCACCTGGTGTTGCTTGTTTTACTGTACAAACAATAACGTCACCGATGTTAGCAGTTTTACGACCAGAACCACCGAGGACTTTGATCGTCAAGACTTCACGAGCTCCTGAGTTGTCTGCTACTTTTAAGCGAGATTCTTGTTGAATCATACGATTGTACCTCCCTCCGGATGTTTATTCACCCGAACTAATTAGAGTTTAGATGATTACTGCTTCTTCAATGACTTCTACGAGACGGAAACGTTTGTCCTTAGATAATGGACGTGTTTCTTGAATGCGTACAACATCACCGATTTTAGCTGTGTTGTTTTCATCATGCGCTTTGTACTTTTTAGAGTAGTTTACGCGTTTGCCGTAAAGCTTGTGCTTTACTTTTGTTTCAACTGTAACTACGATCGTTTTGTCCATTTTGTCAGAAACGACGCGTCCAGTTAACACTTTGCGGTTGTTAGTGCGTTCCATTGAGTGTTCCTCCTCTCAGAATCCGAGTGAATTATGCGTTGTTGATGCCGAGTTCGCGTTCACGAAGAACGGTTTTCGCGCGTGCAATCGACTTGCGCACTTCACGGATACGAGCAGGGTTCTCAAGCTGACCAGTCGCGAGTTGGAAACGAAGGTTGAACAACTCTTCTTTCCACGAACCGACTTTACCGTTAAGCTCTTCAGTTGTTTGCTGACGGAGATCAGTTGCTTTCATTCGTATCACCACCATTTTCTTCACGTTTTACGAACTTACATTTTACTGGAAGTTTGTGTGATGCAAGACGGAGAGCTTCGCGTGCGATCTCTTCCGATACTCCTGCGATTTCGAACATTACTTTACCCGGTTTGACGACTGCTACCCAGCCCTCCGGAGCACCTTTACCTGAACCCATTCGGACTTCAAGAGGTTTTTTAGTGTATGGCTTGTGTGGGAAGATCTTGATCCACACTTTACCACCACGTTTCATATAACGAGTCATCGCGATACGCGCTGATTCGATTTGACGGCTAGTGATCCAGCTAGCTTCTTGAGCTTGGATACCGAACTCGCCGAAGTGTACTGTAGTACCACGTTTCGCTTTACCACGCATGTTGCCGCGGTGAACACGACGATATTTTACACGTTTTGGTAACAACATGTTGTGTTGCCTCCTTCCCTAGACGGATGTGGATTATTCTTCGTTTGCTGCTGCTTTTTTCGTAGGAAGCACTTCACCGTGGTGGAGCCATACTTTTACGCCAATTTTGCCGTAAGTTGTATCAGCTTCTGCAGTACCGTAATCGATGTCTGCACGGAGTGTATGAAGTGGAACTGTTCCTTCCGAATACTTCTCAGAACGAGCGATATCAGCGCCACCAAGACGACCAGAAACTTCAGTCTTGATTCCTTTGATACCAGAACGCATTGAGCGTTGGATTGATTGCTTCATAGCACGACGGAACGATACGCGACCTTCAAGTTGGCGAGCGATGTTCTCAGCGACGAGCTTAGCAACTGCATCCGGGTTTTTCACTTCAACGACGTTAACGTGAACGCGTTTGCCTTTTGCAAGGTTAGTGATGTCTTTACGAAGTGTTTCGATTTCAGAACCGCCTTTACCGATAACCATACCAGGCTTAGCAGTGTGAAGTGAGATGTTCAAGCGGTTAGCTGCGCGCTCGATTTCTACTTTAGAGACACTAGCGTCTTTAAGACGTTTTTCGATATATTCACGAACTACGTAGTCTTCATGAAGGAGATCAGCATAGTCTTTATCTGCGAACCAACGTGATTCCCAGTCTTTGATGATACCTACGCGAAGACCAGTTGGGTTAATCTTCTGACCCACGGTAATCCCTCCTTATTTTTCAGATACCACGATGTGAACGTGGCTCGTACGTTTGTTGATGCGGCTTGCGCGACCCATTGCACGTGGGCGGAAACGTTTGAGCGTTGGACCTTCGTTTACGTAAGCCTCAGTGACTACGAGGTTTTCGATGTTCATGTCGAAGTTGTGCTCAGCGTTCGCGATTGCCGATTTCAATACTTTCTCAACGATTGGCGTTGCTGCCTTGTTCGTGTAAGCAAGAATCGAAAGTGCTTCGCCGATTTGCTTCCCGCGGATTAAGTCTACTACGAGACGTGCCTTACGAGGAGCAATGCGAACCATATTAGCCGATGCTTTTGATTGCATAATGAGTACCTCCCCTCAGATTAACGTTTCGTTTTCTTATCGTTTCCAGCATGTCCTTTGTAAGAACGTGTTGGAGCGAATTCACCAAGTTTGTGACCGACCATATCTTCTGTCACGTAAACCGGTACGTGTTTACGACCATCGTAGACAGCGATCGTGTGACCGATGAACTCTGGGAAGATTGTCGAGCGGCGTGACCAAGTTTTGATGACATGTTTGTCACCAGCTTCGTTGGCTTTATCAACCTTAGCGAGCAGATGGTGATCTGCGAATGGACCTTTTTTCAAGCTGCGACCCATAGTTGTACCTCCCTTTGGCATGATTCAGGAACGGTTCCTACGAACCGTCCAGAAATCATGTAATTATTTTTTAGAACGACGGACGATATATTTATCGCTCGCTTTGTTTTTCTTACGAGTTTTGTATCCGAGTGCCGGTTTACCCCAAGGAGTAAGTGGGCCCGAACGACCGATTGGAGCACGTCCTTCACCACCACCGTGTGGGTGATCGACTGGGTTCATGACAGAACCACGAACTGTAGGACGTTTTCCGAGCCAGCGTGAACGACCAGCTTTACCGATATTGACGAGCTCGTGCTCTTCATTACCGACAGCGCCGACTGTTGCACGGCAAGTAGCAAGGATCATACGAGTTTCGCCTGATTGAAGACGAACGATCGCGTATTTACCATCTTTACCGAGAAGCTGAGCAGAAGTACCAGCTGCGCGAACGAGCTGACCACCTTTACCTGGCTTAAGTTCGATGTTGTGGATCAACGTACCGACTGGGATGTTTGAAAGTGGAAGAGCATTACCGACTTTAATGTCAGCTTCTGGTCCAGCCATGACTTGCATGTCTACTTTCAAGCCTTTCGGTGCGAGGATGTAGCGTTTTTCACCATCGATGTAGTGGATCAATGCGATGTTAGCAGAGCGGTTTGGATCGTACTCAATTGTAGCGACACGACCAGCGATGCCATCCTTGTTCCGTTTGAAGTCGATGATACGATATTTACGTTTGTGTCCGCCACCTTGGTGACGTACTGTCAAGCGACCTTGGTTGTTACGTCCGCCCTTTTTCGAAAGCTTTTCAGTTAACGATTTTTCAGGACGTGAAGCCGTAATCTCAGCAAAGTCAAGTGCAGTCATATTACGACGACCGTTAGTGGTCGGTTTAAACTTTTTAATTCCCATCGAGAGTTCCCTCCTTTTCTACAGAGTTCCGATTAACCGAGGTAATCGAGTTCTTTGCTATCTGCAGTAAGCGTGACGACCGCTTTTTTGCGGCGTGCTGTGTAACCAGCGTGACGACCTACGCGTTTTGCTTTTGGTTTTGAGATCAATGTGTTGACTTTGTCAACTTTCACTCCGAAGATCGCTTCAACTGCATCTTTGATTTGAGTCTTAGATGCCTTCACGTCTACTTCGAATGTGTACTTTTTCTCAGCCATTTGGTTTACTGAACGTTCAGTAATGACAGGACGTTTGATAATGTCGTGTGTGTGTGCCATTATGCAAGCACCTCCTCTACTCTCGCAACAGCGTCCTTCGTAATGATGACTTTGTCATGAGCGACAAGATCAAGGACGTTTACACCTGCAGCGTCAACGACTGTGACACCTGGGATGTTGCGTGTTGAAAGAACGACTGACTCGTTGTAATCAGCAGTAACGACGAGAACTTTACGTTCGATTGAAAGAGCAGCGAATACTGCGATCATGTCCTTAGTTTTAGGAGCATCGATTGTCAATCCTTCAAGAACGATGAACTCGTTGTTAGCGACTTTCGAAGAAAGTGCTGAACGAAGTGCGAGACGACGAACCTTTTTAGGAAGTTTGTAAGCGTACGAACGTGGTGTTGGACCGAAGACTGTTCCACCGCCAACCCATTGTGGCGAACGGATCGAACCTTGGCGTGCACGACCAGTACCTTTTTGTTTCCATGGTTTACGGCCGCCACCGCGAACTTCCGAGCGACCTTTTGTATCATGTGTACCTTGGCGACGTGAAGCTTGTTGCATGACGATTGCATCGTATACGACTGCTTCATTTGGCTCGATTCCGAAAACGGCATCTGCGAGCTCGATGTCTCCAACTTGTGTACCTGTTTGGTTAAGCAAAGCTACTTTAGGCATTCGTTATTCCTCCTTTCCTTGCAAACGGATTAGTTGCCTTTAACCGCAGTTTTGATGACAACTTGGCTCTTACGTGCGCCTGGGATAGCACCCTTGACGAGGAGTAAGCCGCGTTCTGCATCAACTTTTACGATTTCAAGGTTTTGAACAGTGATTTGCTCTCCACCCATGCGTCCAGGGAGCAATTTCCCTTTGAATACACGGTTAGGAGCAACAGGACCCATTGAACCTGGGCGACGGTGGTAACGCGAACCGTGAGCCATTGGACCACGTGATTGGTTGTGACGCTTGATTGCACCAGCGAAACCTTTACCTTTCGACGTACCTGTTACATCAACCATTTCGCCTGCAGCGAAAGTATCTGCTTTAATCTCTTGACCGATTTCGAAATCTGCTACTGATGTACGGATTTCTTTAATGAAGCGCTTAGGTGTCGCGTTTGCTTTCGCAGCGTGACCTTTTTGCGGTTTGTTTTGACGACCTTCTTTGATATCACCAAAGCCGAGTTGAACTGCTTCGTAACCGTCAACTTCCGTTGTTTTCAATTGAAGAACAACGTTACCTTCGACTGAAACGACAGTAACAGGGACGACTTCGCCTGACTCGTTGAAGATTTGTGTCATACCGAGTTTAGTTCCTAAGATTCCTTTAGCCATGAGATACACCTCCTAATATTGAATGATTTTGATCTTCTGGCTAGTATCAACTATCTATAGAAGAAAAATTAAAGTTTGATTTCGATGTCAACGCCCGATGGAAGTTCGAGACGCATAAGCGCATCAACAGTTTTCGGTGTTGGGTTAACGATGTCGATCAAACGTTTGTGTGTACGCATTTCGAACTGCTCACGAGCATCTTTGTACTTGTGAACGGCACGAAGTACTGTGTAGACCGCTTTCTCCGTTGGGAGTGGGATCGGACCAGATACAGTAGCACCTGAACGTTTTGCTGTGTCGACAATCTTCTCAGCCGATTGATCAAGCACGCGGTGATCGTATGCTTTCAAACGGATCCGAATTTTTTCATTTGCCATGTTATTTCCCTCCTTTTCGCCTATTTCGTAAATAGACATTCTCCGCGGAAATTTCCACACTAGCCATGGCAATGCCGCCTGGTGTGTCATAACCTCCCGCTTCATCGCGTTGTGTTTGTGACCAACATATTCTATCATACTGAATCACCAGCAAGAATGCAAGCACTAATAAAATAGAATATGTATTCAAGTCTCTCACCACTCGCACAAACACTTTCCTCAGTATATAAGATGTCAGACCATGTTGCAAGACTGTTTTCAAAGAAATGAAAAAAGGTCTTCCGCCACGGGAGACGGAAGACCTTTGTCTTAAAAATTACTCAACGATTTCTGTAACTGATCCAGCGCCTACTGTACGGCCACCTTCACGGATTGAGAAACGAGTTTCTTTTTCAAGAGCGATTGGTGCGATGAGTTCAACAGTCATTTCGATGTTGTCCCCAGGCATAACCATTTCAGTACCTTCTGGAAGTTGAACCATACCAGTTACGTCAGTTGTACGGAAGTAGAACTGCGGGCGGTAGTTCGCGAAGAATGGCGTGTGACGGCCACCCTCTTCTTTAGAAAGAACGTAAACTTGCGCTTTGAACTTTTTGTGTGGTGTGATTGTGTTTGGTTTCGCGAGAACTTGTCCACGCTCGATGTCGTCACGTGATACACCACGGAGAAGAGCACCGATGTTGTCGCCAGCTTCAGCATAGTCAAGAAGCTTACGGAACATCTCTACACCAGTACATACTGATTTTTTAGTTTCTTCGTGAAGACCAACGATTTCGATCTCGTCGTTGACTTTAAGAACTCCACGCTCAACGCGGCCAGTAGCAACTGTACCACGACCAGTGATTGAGAAGACATCCTCAACTGGCATCATGAAGTCTTTTTCAGTGTCACGAGTTGGTTCTGGGATGTACTCATCGACAGCTGACATGAGTTCAAGAATTTTTTCTTCCCATTTAGCTTCGCCGTTAAGCGCGCCAAGAGCAGAACCTTGGATAACTGGGAGGTCATCACCTGGGAAGTCGTACTCAGAAAGAAGCTCACGGATTTCCATTTCGACGAGCTCAAGAAGCTCTTCGTCGTCAACCATGTCAACTTTGTTCATGAATACTACGATGAAAGGAACACCTACTTGACGTGAAAGCAAGATGTGCTCACGTGTTTGTGGCATTGGACCATCTGTTGCAGAAACAACGAGGATCGCGCCGTCCATTTGTGCAGCACCAGTGATCATGTTTTTAACATAGTCAGCGTGACCTGGGCAGTCAACGTGTGCATAGTGGCGTTTTTCTGTTTCGTACTCGATGTGAGCTGTTGCGATTGTGATACCGCGCTCGCGCTCTTCTGGAGCACCATCGATTTGGTCAAACTTAGTTGCAGCTTTACCTTGTGCTTTTGCAAGTACAGCTGAGATAGCTGCTGTTAAAGTTGTTTTACCGTGGTCGACGTGGCCGATTGTACCAACGTTAACGTGCGGTTTAGAACGGTCGAATTTTTCCTTACCCATTCTGAATTCCTCCTCTATGTGTCTAATAATTTTTTATAACTAGGAAGGTGAGTCGTAAGATAACGTACACCTTCCTTAGCTTACACTAATCATAAAAGCGTGACAACCTGTGAAGGATTAGCCGTTTGCTTTTTTGATGATTTCTTCCGCAACTGATTTCGGTACTTCTTCGTAGTGATCGAAGTGCATCGAGTACGTTCCGCGACCTTGTGTGCGTGAACGAAGACCAGT
Source organism: Exiguobacterium sp. s91 (assembly GCF_018618915.1). Taxonomy (NCBI): domain Bacteria; kingdom Bacillati; phylum Bacillota; class Bacilli; order Caryophanales; genus Exiguobacterium; species Exiguobacterium sp. s91. The sequence goes on from NZ_JACSMZ010000006.1 coordinate 24,225, forward strand.
AGCGTATCCGAACATTTCAGAAAGTGGAATCATTGAACGGACAACTTGAGCGTTACCGCGTGCTTCCATACCTTCTACGCGACCACGGCGTGATGTAACATCACCCATGATGTCTCCCATGTATTCGTCTGGGATGACGATTTCAACTTTCATCATTGGCTCAAGGATAACAGCGCCGCTCTTATCTTTAAGTTGTTTGACTGCCATTGAAGCCGCAACTTTAAATGCCATCTCGTTTGAGTCGACATCGTGGTACGATCCGAAGACGAGTGAAGCTTTTACGTCAACGACCGGGTAACCAGCAAGGATACCGTTTTGAAGTGCTTCTTCGATTCCGTGCTCAACCGCTGGGATGTATTCACGTGGAACAACACCACCGACGATTTTGTTGTTGAACTCGAAGCCAGCGCCTTCTTCGTTCGGCTCGAATTCTACGACGACGTGACCATACTGACCACGACCACCAGATTGACGAGCGAACTTCGAATCGATCTTCGCCGCTTGGCGGATCGTTTCACGGTAAGCTACTTGTGGAGCACCAACGTTTGCTTCGACTTTGAACTCGCGACGCATACGGTCAACGATGATGTCGAGGTGAAGCTCACCCATACCTGAGATGATCGTTTGACCAGTCTCTGGGTTTGTTTCAGTGCGGAACGTTGGATCCTCTTCAGCAAGCTTAGCGAGGGCTTGACCCATTTTATCTTGGTCAGCTTTCGTTTTTGGTTCGATAGCGACCGAGATAACTGGTTCTGGGAATGTCATTGATTCGAGAACGACGTTGTCTTTCTCTGCACAAAGCGTATCTCCAGTAGTTGTATCTTTCAAACCTACAGCTGCAGCGATGTCACCCGCGTATACCATCGGGATCTCTTCACGGCTGTTTGCGTGCATTTGAAGGATACGTCCAAGACGCTCACGTTTGCCTTTTGTTGAGTTTTTAACGTACGATCCTGCCGAAGCTGTACCAGAGTACACACGGAAGAATGTAAGTTTACCGACGTAAGGGTCAGTCATGACTTTGAACGCGAGTGCAGAGAATGGTGCTTCGTCCGAAGACTCACGCACGATTTCTTCATCCGTATCCATGTCGATACCTGAGATCGCTTTTACGTCGATTGGTGATGGGAGGTAATCGAGAACTGCGTCAAGCATAAGCTGAACACCTTTGTTCTTGAATGCCGAACCTACGAGTACAGGATAGAAGTCAACTGTCAGAGTTGCTTTACGGATAGCCGCTTTCAACTCGTCGATTGTGATTTCTTCACCCTCGAGGTATTTCATCATCAATTCTTCTTCGTAATCCGCAACTGCTTCGATCAATGATCCACGGAGTTCTTCAGCTTGATCAGCGAGATCAGCTGGGAAACCGTCAGTCACTTCGATGTCAGTTCCGAGATCGTTGCCGTACATGTATGTTTTCTGTTCGACGAGGTCGATGATTCCTTTGAATTCATCTTCCGCACCGATTGGAATTTGGATCGCGTGTGCGTTCGCTTGGAGGCGTTCGCGAAGCGTTCCAACCGAGTACAAGAAGTCTGCACCGATTTTATCCATTTTGTTAACGAAAACGATACGTGGTACGCCGTAAGTTGTAGCTTGGCGCCATACTGTCTCAGTTTGTGGCTCAACACCAGACTGAGCGTCAAGTACTGCTACCGCACCATCAAGTACGCGAAGTGAACGTTCAACCTCAACTGTGAAGTCTACGTGTCCAGGTGTATCGATGATGTTTACGCGGTTACCTTTCCATTGAGCAGTTGTTGCTGCCGATGTAATCGTGATCCCACGCTCTTGCTCTTGCTCCATCCAGTCCATTTGTGAAGCACCTTCGTGCGTTTCACCAATCTTGTGGATACGACCCGTGTAATACAGGATACGCTCAGTCGTTGTTGTTTTACCAGCATCGATGTGAGCCATGATCCCGATGTTACGAGTGTTCTTAAGGGAGAATTCTCTTGCCATCTTTAAACATTCTCCTTTCGCATTTTAGTTTAGTGGTCGTGTGTTGCCACACGTCATGACTATACCCGAAAGCCACCTCATAATTCCATTAAAAATGGCATGCATGAGGTGGTGATTTTCGGAATTACCAGCGGTAGTGAGCAAACGCTTTGTTCGCTTCCGCCATTTTGTGCATATCTTCGCGCTTCTTAACAGAAGCACCAGTGTTGTTTGCAGCGTCCATGATTTCGTTAGCAAGGCGCGCATCCATAGTTTTTTCGTTACGGAGACGTGAGTAGTTCACGAGGTAACGAAGTGCGAGTGTCGTACGACGCTCTGGGCGAACTTCGACAGGAACTTGATAGTTAGCTCCACCTACACGGCGTGCTTTAACTTCAAGAACTGGCATGATGTTGTTCATCGCTTCTTCAAAGACTTCCATTGCATCGCGACCTGAACGTTCAGCGATAGTTTCGAAAGCTTTGTATAAGATTTGTTGAGCAGTACCTTTTTTACCATCTAACATAAGACGGTTGATAAGGCGGGTAACGAGTTTAGAGTTGTAGATCGGATCAGCCATTACATCACGACGTTCTGCTTGACCTTTACGTGGCATTCCGAGTCCCTCCTTTCATATAGTGAGGTGATATCTTAAGATATCTAGATTATTTTTTAACTTTAGGACGTTTAGTACCGTATTTCGAACGACCTTGCATACGGCCGTCAACACCAGCTGTATCAAGCGCACCACGAACGATGTGGTAACGTACCCCTGGTAAGTCTTTTACGCGGCCGCCGCGGATAAGAACAACACTGTGCTCTTGAAGGTTGTGGCCGATACCTGGGATGTAAGCTGTTACTTCCATTGTGTTCGTCAAACGTACACGTGCGTATTTACGAAGAGCCGAGTTCGGTTTCTTCGGAGTCATTGTACCTACACGAGTACAAACACCACGTTTTTGTGGTGAGCTGATGTCAGTACGAGCTTTAATGAAGCTGTTGTACCCTTTGTTCAGCGCTGGCGAATCTGATTTCACAACTTTTGATTGACGTCCTTTACGGACTAATTGGTTGATAGTAGGCATCTTTGAGATCCTCCCTTCCTGAATTCATGACAAATTTCAAAACCACCGAGCCGGGTGGTTCATCGAAAGTCATAATGAAACGTTTTGCGTGGCTCAGGCATTCCATCGCCACACAAAACGCATTATCAAACTTTCTTAATGGCAACAGCGGTTGCTGCGACATCGATTCCACAAGCTTTTCCAAGCTCTTGCTTAGAAGGAACATTCACGACTGGAACGTTAGCTTGTTTCGCCGCATCGAGCAATGCTTGTTTTACGTGTTCATCTGCGTCATCCGCAATGATCACTTCCGACGCCTTGCCAGATCGCAATGCTTTGAGCGTTTGCTTTTGACCGACAAACTTCAAATCTGCGCCGACTACTTTTTTGTAAGACATGAAGATATCCTCCAAAATAACACAGCCGGTTGGCAACACTATATCATAGTAGCACCGCCATACCGGCGTGTCAAGGCGTTTTATTCTACCGGAGAATCGGCTTCTACAGGTGCTTCGCCAGCTACTTCGAGATCGATCTGACGGTAACGTGCCATCCCAGTACCAGCTGGAACCAACTTACCGATGATGACGTTCTCTTTCAAGCCGCGAAGGTAGTCGCTCTTCCCTTTAATCGCTGCATCCGTAAGGACACGAGTCGTTTCTTGGAACGACGCAGCCGATAGGAATGAATCTGTTTCAAGTGACGCTTTCGTGATACCGAGAAGAACTGGTTTCGCCGAAGCGAGAGCTTTCCCGTTACGGAGCGCTTCTTTACAAGCTTCCTTGAACGTGCTGATATCGACGAGCGAACCTGGTAAGAGTGAAGTCTCACCAGACTCGATGACACGTACGCGACGGATCATTTGGCGAACCATGACCTCGACGTGTTTGTCACCGATCTCAACCCCTTGCATCCGGTATACTTTTTGAACTTCTTGGAGCAAGTAGTTCTGAACGCCGGATACACCTTTAACGTTCAAGAGTTCTTTCGGATCAATCGAACCTTCCGTGAAGACTTGACCGGCTTTGACCTCGTCCCCGAGCTGAACACGTAGACGCGAACCGAATGGGATCGTGTATGTGCGTGTTTCGCTGAGTCCTTGGACCGTCAATTCACGTTTGTCACGCGATTCCGTGAAGTCGATGACTTGACCATCGATTTCCGAGATGACCGCTTGACCTTTCGGGTTACGCGCTTCGAACAACTCTTGGATACGCGGAAGACCTTGTGTGATATCATCCCCGGCAACCCCACCTGTGTGGAAGGTACGCATCGTAAGCTGCGTTCCTGGCTCACCGATTGATTGTGCCGCGATGATACCGACAGCTTCGCCGACTTCGACGTCGTTGCCTGTTGCCAAGTTGCGTCCGTAACATTTCTTACAGACACCATGGCTTGTGTTACATGTGAAGGCAGTGCGGATCTCAACGTTATCGACACCTGCGTCCGTGATTGCACGAGCGATGTCTTCATCGATGAGTTCGTTCGTTGAAACGAGGACTTCTCCTGTTTCTGGGTGAACGACGTTTTCGAATGCAGTACGGCCGACGAGGCGGTCGTAGAGGCTTTCGATCTCTTCCGTTCCTTCACGGAGTGCTGTGACGCGGATACCACGATCCGTTCCACAATCATCTTCACGGATGATGACGTCTTGAGCGACGTCAACGAGACGACGAGTCAGGTAACCTGAGTCAGCCGTTTTCAAGGCTGTATCGGCAAGACCTTTACGCGCACCGTGTGTTGAGATGAAGTATTCCTGTACCGTTAGACCCTCACGGAACGATGATTTGATCGGGAGCTCGATGATCCGTCCACTTGGAGCGGCCATGAGTCCACGCATACCAGCGAGCTGCGTGAAGTTCGACGCGTTACCACGGGCACCGGAGTCACTCATCATGAAGATCGGGTTGAGACGGTTGAGGGATTTCATCAGACGAGACTGAATTTCATCCTTCGCATCATTCCACGATTTAACGACGCGCTCATAGCGCTCGTCTTCTGTGATGAGACCACGACGGTACGATTTCATGACGCGGTCGACATTGTCCTGCGCTTCAACAAGAATTTCTTGTTTATCCGGAAGAACGATGATGTCCGCGATCCCTACCGTGATACCGGCACGAGTCGAGTGTTTGAATCCGAGGTTTTTCATGCGGTCGAGCATGCGGCTTGTTTCTGTTGTCTCAAACCGTTTGAAGACTTCCGCGATGACATTTCCAAGGAATCCTTTTTTGAACGGGTCGATGATCGGACGGTTCTTCAGTTCTGCCGCGACATCTGTTCCTTTTTCAAGGAAGTACTTGTCTGGCGTCGCTTCTTGAAGGTTCGTCATCGTTGGTTCGTTCAAGTAAGGGAACGTCGTTGGGAGGATCTCGTTGAAGATCAACTTACCGACTGTTGTAATCAATAATTTCTCGTTTTGCTCTTCCGTGAATGTCGGGTTTTTCAGAACGCCGGCTGGAATCGCAACACGTGTATGGAAGTGCGCATAACCATTTTGGTAAGCGATGAGCGCTTCGTTCACTGTCGAGAAGATTTTACCTTCGCCGATCGCGTTTTCGCGTTCGAGCGTGAGGTAGTAGTTACCGAGGACCATATCCTGCGATGGTGTAACGACAGGTTTACCGTCTTTCGGGTTCAAGATGTTTTGTGCAGCGAGCATGAGAAGACGTGCTTCTGCTTGTGCTTCTGCCGAAAGTGGTACGTGAACCGCCATTTGGTCACCATCGAAATCGGCGTTGTATGCCGTACATACGAGTGGGTGAAGGCGAATCGCGCGTCCTTCGACGAGCGTTGGTTCGAATGCCTGGATACCGAGACGGTGAAGTGTCGGTGCACGGTTCAAGAGAACCGGATGCTCACGGATGACTTCTTCGAGGACATCCCAGATTTCAGGTTGAACGCGCTCGATTTTCCGTTTCGCACTCTTAATGTTCGGTGCGATGCCACGAGAGACGAGTTCTTTCATGACGAACGGTTTGAAGAGCTCAAGGGCCATTTCTTTTGGAAGACCACATTGATACATCTTCAGGTTTGGACCAACGACGATAACCGAACGACCAGAGTAGTCGACACGTTTACCGAGCAAGTTTTGACGGAAACGTCCTTGTTTCCCTTTCAACATGTGTGAAAGTGATTTAAGTGGACGGTTACCTGGTCCAGTGACTGGACGACCACGACGACCGTTATCGATCAAAGCATCGACTGCTTCTTGAAGCATCCGTTTTTCATTCTGAACGATGATGTTCGGAGCGCCAAGGTCAAGAAGACGCTTGAGACGGTTGTTACGGTTGATGACGCGGCGGTACAAGTCGTTCAAGTCAGACGTTGCGAAACGTCCGCCATCGAGTTGAACCATCGGACGAAGTTCCGGTGGGATGACTGGAAGTACTTCAAGCACCATCCATTCTGGATTGTTGCCTGAGTTACGGAACGCATCGAGGACTTCAAGGCGTTTGATCGCACGCGTACGACGTTGTCCTTGAATCATACGAAGCTCTTCACGTAATGCAGCGACTTCTTTATCGAGTTCCACGTCACGGAGCAATTTACGAACTGCTTCCGCACCCATTTCAGCAGTGAACGAACGACCGAACTTCTCACGATATGCACGGTATTCTTTCTCTGAAAGGAGTTGTTTCTTCTCAAGTGTCGATTCGCCTGGATCTGTGACGACGTACGATGCGAAGTAGATGATCTCTTCTAACGCACGCGGTGACATGTCGAGGACGAGTCCCATACGGCTAGGAATTCCTTTGAAGTACCAGATGTGCGAAACCGGTGCTGCGAGCTCGATGTGACCCATGCGCTCACGACGGACTTTCGACTTCGTGACTTCAACGCCACAGCGGTCACAAATGATTCCTTTATAGCGGATCCGTTTGTATTTACCACAGTAACATTCCCAGTCTTTTGTTGGACCAAAGATACGTTCACAGAACAAACCGTCTTTCTCCGGTTTGAGTGTACGATAGTTGATCGTCTCCGGCTTTTTCACTTCCCCGAAAGACCATGAACGGATCTTTTCGGGGGAAGCGAGGCCGATTTGCATATATTCAAATCTATTAACATCTACCAAGGGGTGGACCTCCCTTTCGCTTATTCCTCTTCAGTAACAACTGGTGCGACAGGCGCTTGAACTTCTTCGAGTGCTGGAGTCGCGTTCGGGATGTTGTCCTCGTCTTCGTCGCGCATTTCGATTTCTTCATCATCAGCAGACATCATCTTGACGTCCATACCGAGGGATTGAAGCTCTTTAATGAGGACTCGGAACGATTCCGGTACGCCCGGTTGTGGTACATTCTCACCTTTGACGATTGCTTCGTACGCTTTAACACGACCGATCGTGTCATCCGACTTGATTGTAAGGATCTCTTGGAGCGTGTAGGCTGCGCCGTATGCTTCAAGTGCCCATACTTCCATCTCACCGAAACGCTGACCACCGAACTGGGCTTTACCACCGAGCGGTTGTTGTGTGACGAGTGAGTATGGTCCTGTCGAACGTGCGTGAAGTTTATCATCGACCATGTGAGCAAGTTTAATCATATACATGACACCGACAGAGATGCGGTTATCGAACGCTTCACCCGAACGACCATCATAAAGGACAGTCTTCGCGTCGCGATCCATACCTGCTTCTTCAATCGTTGCCCAAACATCTTCCTCACGCGCACCATCGAATACCGGTGATGCGACTTTGATGCCGAGTTGACGTGCTGCCATCCCGAGGTGAAGCTCGAGCAACTGCCCGATGTTCATCCGTGATGGAACCCCAAGTGGGTTCAACATGATGTCAATTGGCGTACCGTCTGGCATGTACGGCATGTCTTCTTCTGGAAGGATACGCGAGATAACACCTTTGTTACCGTGACGACCCGCCATTTTGTCACCCTCGTGAATCTTACGCTTCTGAACGATGTAAGCACGGATCAACTGGTTGACACCAGGTGAGAGCTCGTCCCCATTATCGCGGTCGAAGATTTTGACGTCGAGGATGATTCCATCACCACCGTGTGGTACACGGAGAGATGTATCACGGACTTCACGTGCTTTTTCACCGAAGATTGCATGAAGAAGACGTTCTTCCGCTGTCAATTCCGTCACACCCTTCGGCGTAACTTTACCGACGAGGATATCGCCGTCCTTGACTTCCGCACCGACGCGGATGATTCCGCGATCGTCGAGGTTTTTCAAGGCATCATCACCGACGTTCGGAATATCACGTGTGATTTCTTCCGGTCCGAGTTTCGTATCACGCGACTCACATTCGTATTCTTCGATGTGAATCGATGTGTAGACGTCGTCTTTGACAAGACGCTCACTCATGATGACAGCATCCTCATAGTTGTAACCATCCCATGTCATGAAACCGACGAGTACGTTACGACCAAGCGCAAGTTCCCCACCGTCCATCGATGGACCATCTGCAAGGATCTCGCCTTTATCGACTGGGTCGCCTGCTTTGATGATTGGTTTTTGGTTATAACACGTTCCTTGATTAGAACGGATGAATTTTTGAATCTTGTAACGGTCGAGTTCCCCTTCAACGATGTTGCCATCGACTTCCGTCGTACGACGGACAAGGATTTCACGCGCCGTGACACGCTCAGCGATCCCTGCGTGCTTCGCAACGACAGCGGCTCCTGAGTCTTTCGCAGACACGTACTCCATTCCTGTACCGACAATCGGAGATTCCGGGTTCAGAAGTGGGACGGCCTGACGTTGCATGTTCGCTCCCATGAGGGCACGGTTCGAGTCATCGTTCTCAAGGAACGGGATACAAGCCGTTGCGGCAGATACAACCTGCTTCGGTGAAACGTCCATGTAATCGACACGTGCTGGTTCGACAGACAAGTTTTGTCCACGGAAACGTGAAAGGACGTGTGAATCTTTAAACGTCTTCTCTTCCGTCAACAACATGTTTGCCTGTGCGACGACGTAGAGATCCTCTTCGTCAGCAGTCATGTAGTGGATTTCATCCGTGACAACGCCCGTTTCCGGATCGACACGACGATATGGCGCTTCGATGAAGCCGTACTCATTGACCTTCGCGTACGAAGACAACGAGTTGATCAAACCGATGTTTGGTCCCTCTGGCGTTTCGATCGGACACATACGGGAATAGTGCGAGTAGTGTACGTCACGAACTTCGAAACCAGCGCGCTCACGTGTCAAACCACCAGGTCCGAGTGCTGAAAGACGACGTTTGTGCGTCAATTCCGCAAGCGGGTTCGTTTGGTCCATGAACTGAGACAACTGCGAGCTACCGAAGAACTCTTTAATCGATGCGATAACTGGACGAATGTTGATCAATGCCTGTGGCGTGATCGCATTCTGATCCTGAATCGACATCCGTTCCTTAACGACACGTTCCATCCGTGAGAGACCGATCCGGAATTGGTTCTGGAGCAGCTCACCGACTGAACGAAGACGACGGTTACCGAGGTGGTCGATATCGTCTGTCGTACCGACTTCATGCAATAAGTTGAAGAAGTAGTTGATGGAAGCAATCATGTCAGCAGGCGTGATGTGCTTGATGTCACGATCGATGTTACCGTTACCGATGATATTGATGATGCGTTCACCTTCAGCATCGTCCGGTGCGAACACCTTGATTGACTGTAAGTTGAAAGCCTCACCCTGCGTCACGCCGCCTGTAGGCGTCGCTTCGATGTAACCAACGGATCCTTCGAGGAATGGAAGGACTTTATCGAGCATACGACGATCAAGGACCGTTCCTGCTTCCGCGATGACTTCACCTGTCTCAGGATCAACAAGCGTTTCCGCGAGTTTTTGACCGAAGAGACGGTTCTTAAGATGAAGCTTTTTATTGATTTTATAACGACCAACGTTTGCCAAATCATAACGTTTCGGGTCAAAGAAGCGCGACACGAGCAACGCTTTTGCGTTTTCGACTGTCGGCGGCTCTCCCGGACGTAGACGCTCATAAATCTCGATGAGGGCTTTTTCCGTTGATTCCGTATTATCTTTTTCAAGTGAATTCCGGAGGTACTCATCATCACCGAGAAGATCGATGATTTCCTGATCCGTACCGAAACCAAGAGCACGTAAAAGAACCGTTACTGGAATCTTACGCGTGCGATCAATGCGAACATAAACGATGTCTTTCGCGTCTGTCTCGAGCTCGAGCCATGCACCACGGTTTGGGATGACTGTCGCGGAGAATCCACGCTTACCGTTCTTATCTAACTTATTGTTGTAATAAACACTTGGCGAACGAACAAGCTGCGAAACGATTACGCGCTCCGCTCCATTGATGATGAATGTTCCCGACTCCGTCATAAGCGGGAAGTCACCCATGAAGACTTCTTGTTCTTTCAATTCACCCGTCTCTTTATTTTGAAGACGGACTTTAACGCGTAGTGGTGCCGAATAGGTCACGTCGCGCTCTTTCGATTCATCGATCGAATACTTCGGCTCTCCGAGCGAGTAGTCGATGAATTCTAATACGAGATTCCCTGTGAAATCGGAAATCGGCGAAATGTCATGAAACATCTCACGAAGACCTTCCCGCAGGAACCACTCATACGAATTCGTTTGAATCTCGATTAAGTTTGGAAGTTCCAATACTTCGCTGATACGTGCATAGCTTCTTCTCTGACGGTGACGACCGTACTGAACAAGTTGACCAGTCAACTGATTCACCTCTCAGACCCACTTCTTCTTATAGAGAAGGACGGGTGTAATATCGAACATTGAAGCCATTTTTTGATTGATAAGCGCAAAAAAGCGACGTCTTGTCTACTCAATCATCTGTAGTCGAGAACGCCAGCTGCTTTCAAACATCTTATCCAAAAATCACTCCAATGGCATTTTATAATACTATCATAGACACAACATGCGGTCAACGACAAATCCTTCGATTTGTCAAGACCGAATTGATTTAAATATCGAGTACCCTTTATCGCGGGTAACTGTCTCACACATACCGAATACGTCTTCCATCAATTTCTTCGCTGATGGTCCACCTTGTTTCTTTTGAATGACGACCCAAAGCTCGCCGCCGACGACAAGGTGATCATACGCTTCCCGGAGAATACGATGAACGACCGTTTTTCCCGCCCGAATCGGTGGATTCGTCACGATCGCTGCGAATGTCGATTCGCCTACCCCATCATACCCGTCACTCACACCGGTCGTCACGGAAACACCGTTCGCGCGCGCATTGTCTGCCGCTAGTTCGAGCGCCCGTTCATTGACATCGATCAAGTGCGCCGGACGACCCGTCGACTTCGAGAGCGCGATGCCCATCGGTCCGTATCCGCAACCGACATCCAAGATGTCTCCCGCTACAGCCGGTTCCGTGAATGCCTCAATCAACAGACGGGAACCAAAATCGATTCCGTTCTTCGAAAAGACACCATGGTCCGATGTAAAGCGGAGCGTCTGACCACGCAGGACATATTCCCACGTCTTCGGATCTCGTTTCGATGAAGGGTCATTCGTATAGTAATGATCCGCCATGTTTCCTTCCCCTCTCATGTAAAAGATGAAAACAAAAGAAGCTCGCAATGCGAGCTTCTCTTGTTTCTACGGAAGAAGAAAATTACTTAACTTCTACAGTAGCGCCAGCTTCTTCAAGCTTAGCTTTCATTGCTTCAGCGTCTTCTTTCGAAACGCCTTCTTTAACTGGTGCTGGAGTTCCGTCTACGAGAGCTTTCGCTTCTTTAAGACCGAGACCAGTCAATTCGCGAACTGCTTTGATGACGTTGATTTTACCAGATCCAGCGTTAGTAAGGATAACGTCGAATTCAGTTTGCTCTTCAGCTGCTGCGCCTGCGCCAGCACCTGCAACTGCTACTGGAGCTGCTGCTGATACGCCGAATTCTTCTTCGATTGTTTTTACGAGTTCGTTAAGTTCAAGAACAGTCATGCCCTTGAGGTCTTCGATAAATTGCTCTTTGTTGAAAGCCATTATGGTTTTCCTCCTTTGATTTAGCCCACGTTGGGGTGTGAAAATTGTGTTGGTTGCCTATCCCGCTAAGCAGAAATTAAGCAGATTGTTCTTCTTTTTGCTCTGCGATTGCGTTCGTTGCCACCGCGAGTCCACGGATTGGCGCTTGAAGCACGCTGAGGAGCATCGAAAGGAGACCTTCGCGTGATGGAAGTTCCGCAAGGGCTTTGACATCTTCTACTGAAGTGACTTTGCCTTCGATGATACCACCTTTAAGTTCGAGAGCCTTGTGCGTTTTAGCGAAGTCGTTCAAGATCTTAGCTGGCGCGATAACGTCTTCATTGCTGAAGGCGATCGCACTAGGACCTGTGAAGACTTCATCAAGACCTTCGAGGTTGCTTTGAACTGCCGCGCGGCGGAGGAGACCGTTTTTGTAAACTTTGAATTCAACGCCCGCTTCGCGGAGTTGTTTACGAAGTTCAGTGACTTCTTCTACTGTGAGACCACGGTAGTCGACGACAACTGTTCCTGCGCTCGCTTGGAGTTTCTCAGCGATCTCAGATACGAGATCCGCTTTGACAGCGATAACTTTTTCGTTTGCCATTTCTGTTGCACCTCCTGGTAGATGAAATGTACCGGTGCGAGGGGCTGCTCGATTTCAAATAAAAAGCCTCCGTCTGCAGAGCAGAGGAGGCGTAATCGTCAAAAAGGATACCTGAACAAACAGGCTCTCTGAGCAAGAACACCTCGGAAGGATTTATGCCCATGTGAGCACCTTCTGTCTACGGTATGTCGAAATATATCAACGTTTTATACTGTAACAGCGTTCTTAGAACGTTGTCAAGTTCGTTTTAGACGAAATTATTTCGCGAAGTCAGCTGAAGATACTTTTACACCAGGACCCATTGTAGAAGCGATCGCGATGTTCTTAAGGTATACACCTTTAGCAGTAGCAGGCTTAACTTTTACGAGAGTTTCGATAACTGTGTTGATGTTCTCAACGAGTTTCTCGTTATCGAATGATTTTTTACCGACAGGAACGTGGATGTTACCTGATTTGTCGACACGGTACTCAACTTTACCAGCTTTGATATCGTTGATTGCTTTTGTGACGTCAAATGTAACTGTACCTGTTTTCGGGTTTGGCATGAGGCCTTTTGGTCCGAGAACGCGACCAAGTTTACCAACTTCACCCATCATGTCTGGTGTCGCGACGATAACGTCGAAGTCGAACCATCCTTGTTGGATTTTGTTGATGTACTCAGCATCACCAGCGTAATCTGCTCCAGCAGCTTCCGCTTCTTTTAATTTCTCACCTTTCGCGAAGACGAGAACTTTTTGTGTTTTACCAGTACCGTGTGGCAATACGACTGCTCCACGGATTTGTTGGTCTGCTTTCTTCGGATCTACTCCGAGACGAACAGCCAATTCGATAGTCTCATCGAATTTCGCAGTTGCAGATTTTTTAGTCAAATCTACAGCTTCTGCGAGTTCGTATGAAACCGTACGATCGATAAGCTTAGCAGCTTCTTTGTACTTCTTACCCATTTTAGGTTCCTCCTTTGTGGTTGTGCGGAAAATCCTCCCACATAATGAAAGGGTAGCAGGCTTCAAGAAACTATCCGCCTGCGACCCTCATCGTTGTTCATGGTAATCAAAAAGACATTAGTCTTCGATTACGATACCCATAGAACGTGCAGTACCTTCAACCATCAACATTGCTGTTTCAACAGATGATGCGTTAAGGTCTGGCATTTTTGTTTCAGCGATTTCACGAACTTTGTCACGTTTGACAGTCGCTACTTTCTTACGGTTCGGTTCACCTGAACCACTCTCAATTCCAGCTGCTTTCTTCAAGAGAACTGCTGCTGGAGGAGTTTTAGTGATGAATGTGAATGAACGATCTTCAAAAACCGTGATGACTACAGGGATAATCAAGCCGGCTTGGTCTTGTGTACGAGCGTTGAACTCTTTACAGAAGCCCATGATGTTCACACCTGCTTGACCGAGTGCCGGTCCAACTGGTGGAGCTGGGTTTGCTTTGCCCGCAGGAATTTGAAGTTTTACGAGTTTCATAACCTTCTTCGCCACGAGACACACCTCCTTAATTCTTTAATGTGGTTTAATTGGACGTTGCGCGTCCTCCCACTCATTCTATTCGACGAGTTATTTATCGAAATAAGCACAACATCAAACACGAAAAATTGTATCATTAAAACAAAACATTCGCAATAGGAAACTTAATCGATTTTATCGACCTGTGCGAAATCAAGCTCGACCTTCGTTTCGCGACCGAACATATCAACAGAGACTTTCATTTTCTCAGCATCTGTATCAAGCTCCTCGATCGTACCTTCGAGATTCTCGAAAGCTCCTTCTTTGATTCGGACGATTTGTCCGAGTGAGAAGTCGTAACGGCTCTTCAGATCGACGAGACCCATTGATCCAAGGATGTTTTCTGCTTCTTCCGGAAGGAGTGGTGTCGGTTTTGAACCGCCGCCGACTGATCCGAGGAAGCCCGTGACGTTCGGAGTATTCCGGACGACATACCAAGAATCATCCGTCATGACCATCTCGACGAGGACATACCCCGGGAAGATCTTGACTTCACGTTCCTTGATTTTCGTTTCTCCCTTTTTGTTCGTTACTTCTTCTTGTACCGTTTCAATCGGAACGAGTACACGGAAGATTTTTTCGTCCATGTTCATGGATTCAATCCGACGTTCAAGGTTCGCCTTGACGTTGTTTTCAAATCCGGAATACGTTTGGACGACAAACCATTGTTTCTCCATGGTAGGCCACCTCTTCTTTTTACTTAATCAACCAGCTCATCAATGCGCTAAGCCCTGAATCGACGCCGAAGATGAAGACACCCATGAAGATCACCATACCGATGACCGTCAATGTGTATTTCGTCAGCTCTTTCCGTTTTGGCCAGCTCGTCTTTTTCAATTCATTCCATACGTCACGCAAAAATTTCATCGTACTTTCCCTCCAGGATGTAATAAATCGGGACAGATGAAGCCTTATTTCGCTTCTTTATGAATCGTATGCGCGTTACAACGACGGCAGAATTTCTTCAATTCCAAGCGGACAGTGACGTCCTCTTTTTTCATCGTCGTATAGTCGCGGGCACCGCAATTATCACAAGCAAGGCCTACTTTCTTCGCCATCTCAAAGTCCTCCTTCTTTGCCACTCTTCTCTTCTGTTAAGGTACTTTCCTTCCGAAAAAGAGCGTAAAAAAAAACGCCTATGAGCGGCGTCTCGCTAGTAAGGCGCTAGTTATACAGTAGCATAGGAAGGGATTACGGTCAATCTACCTCTCTGTTAGACCGTCATCTTTCGTGCTTCGAGATAACGCTCAAGCTTACGCTTGACGCGTTGCAAGGCATTGTCGATCGATTTGACATGACGATCGAGGTCGTCAGAGATTTCCTGATACGTCCGTCCGTCGAGATAGAGCGCGAGGACCTTCCGTTCGAGGTCGCTCAGAATCTCATCCATCTTCGATTCGATGTCTGCGTATTCTTCCCGGTTGATGATCAAGATTTGTGGATCAGAAGGTGCTGTCGACGTGATGATATCAAGTAACGTCCGCTCCGATTCATCGTCATAGATCGGTTTATCGAGCGAGATGTACGAGTTCAACGGGATATGTTTCTGACGTGTCGCCGTCTTGATCGCAGTGATCATCTGTCGCGTGATGCATAATTCGGCAAATCCTTTAAACGAGGCGAGCTTATCCGTTCGGTAATCCCGTACAGCCTTATAGAGACCGATCATTCCTTCTTGAATGATGTCTTCCCGGTCTGCCCCGATCAAAAAGTAAGAACGGGCTTTGGCACGTACGAAATTTCGATACCGCTCGATCAAAAATTCGAGCGCATCGCTGTTATCGAACTCTTTCGCTTGTTCTACAAGCGCTTCATCGGTCATGCACTCAAACTGGTCGAACGAAACCAAACTCATCCTATATCCCTCCAAGCATCATTGACGAATAGTTCAATTGTTTTTAATTATACAATAATTACCTGTCGCACGACAATGAAAATTGGCATGACCTCTTTTGTTGTATCCAAAATGTATCTTTTCCACAAAAAAATCCACCGCTCTCGAATGAAGGAGAACGGCGGATTGCTCATACGAATGGTTCATATCATGTATCTGAATTCTTTCGTCGACGAATCGCTTCGAGGCGCGCGACGACGTCTTCCGGTAAATCAATCTTCGAGCGCGGTTGAGCCGTCGTTTTCGCAGACGTCGTTTGTTGCTTGATGACGACAACTGCTGCTTTCCACTCACGCCGGAGTTCCTGCGCTGATATACGGAGTGCTCCAAGCGTGAAGATGACCCATTGCTCCGTGTAGTCGTTCGTCGCTACCGTCAGCTTGACCCGGATATCCTGCAGCCAGTCAGCGGCGGTTTTCTCAATCCACTCGTCCGCCGTCTCGTTTTCTCGTGTATAGACGATATCGATTCCGCTTTTTAGCATCCGAGACTCACGCCCTGGTTGCAGATAGGCATCAAAGACGATCGTAACGCTGATCCCTGTGACGGCTTGGTACTCCGCCATCGCATGAATCAACCGTTCCCGTGCTAATTCAAAGTCTTGCTCCCGCAACGTCCGAAATTCTGGCCATGCGCCAATGATATTGTAGCCATCTACGATGAGGCGATCATATTTCATCGCGCATACGGCTTTCTAGTCCGGTAGACTTCATATAATAATAGCGAAGCCGCAACCGATGCGTTGAGCGACGTGACATGTCCTGCCATCGGGAGGTGGACGAGGAAGTCACATTTCTCACGTACGAGCCGGCTCATTCCTTTTCCTTCACTTCCAATGACGATTCCGAGCGGCATCGTACCATCGAGTGTCCGGTAGTCGTCACTTTCACGTGCATCCGTTCCGACGAACCAGATGCCTTGTTTCTTTAGATCCTCCATCGTCCGAGCGAGGTTCGTCACGCGAACGACCGGGATATGTTCGATTGCGCCTGTTGATGCCTTCGCGACGACTTGCGTCAATCCGACTGAGCGACGCTTCGGAATGATGATCCCGTGTGCTCCGACAGCATCTGCCGTCCGCAAGATCGACCCGAGATTATGTGGATCCTCGAGTTCATCAAGCATGATCAAGAGCGGTGTTTCATCCTTTTGACGTGCAAGCTCGAAGATATCTTCCATCTCGGCGTACTCATACGCAGCAACCGCTGCGACGACACCTTGGTGATTTTCCGTTCCAGCTAAACCGGTTAACCGTGAACGCGGTACGAGCTGGATTTGGATGCCCGCTTCCTGCGCCATCGCATGGATGACGGCAAGCGGTCCTTTTTGTTGTCCTTCCTGCAAGAACAGCTTGTTCATCTCTCGTCCACTCCGCAATGCCTCTAGGACCGGATTACGACCTGACAAGAAATCTTGTCCTTCTTCGAGTGGTTCGATCGCGACGGGCTGTTCCTTGACCGGAGCGGCTTTTCGTTTCTCTTGTGCTGGGCGCTGTGCCTTCGTTTTCGGCTTCATACCGGTAGCCTTAGGATTCGTCTGTTTTTTCGGCTTCGAGTAGTTCGAACGCTTGTCCGATGAGTTCTTCAAGGCGATCCCCTCCTTCTGAAAGATAAATATAACCGAGCAATGCTTCAAATGCTGTCGCGTAGCGATACGTATGGACGTCCGTGCTCTTCGGGACAGAACCGGATTTTGCGTTCTTCCCGCGCCGGACGACCGCTGCCTCTTCTTCCGTCAACGCATCCGTGTTCAACCAGTGCGTCACGACCGTCGCTTGTGCTTGTGCCCGAACGTACCGGACAGCTGCTTTGTGCAACTCGCCCGGCTTCACATAACCTTGTTCGAGCAATCGCTCCCGCACACGAATCTCATAGACGACATCGCCCATGTACGCTAACGCGAGTGCATTCAGTTGTTTGTAGTTCTTCATCCGCGCTTCCACCGCATCCCTTGCGCTGTGTCTTCCAGCAAGATCCCTTGATCACGTAGCTGATCGCGGATTGCGTCCGCTCGTGCGAAGTCACGATTTTGACGGGCTGTGTTCCGCTCTTCGATCAACTGTTCGACTTCTTCATCGAGTAAGCCTTTGTCGACTGTCAACGTGACACCGAGAACATCTGATAATTCCGAGAAGAGTGCGAGGAACTGTTCGAGCACCTGTTTCGACACATGTGCTTCTCCAAGGTACAAGTTGGCTTCTTTCGAGAGATCGAATAAATCCGTCACAGCGTTCGCTGTATTGAAATCATCATCCATCGATGTGATGAAATGTTCCTTGATCGCCGCTAGACGATTCAACCACTTCTCGTCACCTGTTCCGAGATCGGCCGTCATTTCAAGGCGGTGTTCGATGTTTGCGACCGATTCCCGAATCCGTGCGAGACCATTCGCTGCTTGATCGATCAGTTCACGACTGTAGTTGATCGGGTGACGATACTGAACCGATAACATGAAGAAACGTAACACCATCGGATCAACCGCTTGGATCGCTTCATGGACCGTCAAGAAGTTACCGAGCGACTTCGACATCTTCTCGTTTTCGATGTTCAAGAACCCGTTATGCATCCAGTAGTTCGCGAACTTCTGTGAGTTGCATGCTTCTGACTGGGCGATCTCATTCTCATGGTGCGGGAACTTTAAGTCTTGTCCACCAGCATGAATGTCAATCGTCTCTCCAAGGTATTTCTTTGCCATCGCCGAGCACTCGATGTGCCAGCCTGGTCGTCCTTCGCCCCATGGACTCGTCCATGCCGGCTCACCTGGTTTTGCTGCTTTCCAGAGCACGAAATCAAGCGGATCTTCTTTTTTCTCTCCGACTTCGATTCGTGCGCCTGCGCGCAATTCATCGATCGACTGTTGGCTCAATTGACCATAATCCTTGAAACTACGCGTCCGGAAGTAGACATCCCCGCTTGATGCGTAGGCATTGCCTTTTTCGACGAGGACTTCGATGAAGGCGATGATATCGTCCATCGTTTCCGTGACGAGTGGATGGATATCCGCTTTTTGGACATTCAAGGCGCCCGTATCCGCGTGATACGCCTCGATGAAACGTTTCGTCAACGCATGATAGTCTTCTCCGAGTTCGTTCGCTGTCCGGATGATCTTATCATCGACGTCCGTGAAGTTCGAGACATATTTAACTTCGTATCCGCGGTATGTGAAGTAGCGACGGACCGTATCGAAAACGATTGCTGGACGCGCGTTCCCGATATGAATGTAGTTGTAAACCGTCGGGCCACAGACATACATCTTGACCTTTCCTTCTTCTAATGGTTTAAATGGTTCCTTTTTTCCGGTCATGCTGTTGTACAGTTGAATCATGACGTCGCCCTCCTTTAATCCGTTCAATTTCTTGTTTTAATACTTCTAGTTCCATTTCAATCCGCTCTTGGCATTCGCTGACCGGATCCGGGAAACGATGATCAAGTGGTGCTTCGACCTTCATGCCGTCTTGAATGACGACACGTCCCGGAATGCCGACGACAGTCGCATTGGGAGGAACGTGTTTTAAGACGACAGAACTAGCACCGATTTTTGAGTATGCCCCAATCGTGATATCACCAAGGACACGGGCACCGGCAGAGACAAGTACGCCGTCTTCAATCGTCGGATGACGCTTTCCTGTTTCTTTCCCCGTTCCGCCGAGTGTCACGCCTTGAAACAACGTGACGTCATCACCAATGATCGTCGTCTCACCAATGACGACACCCATCCCGTGGTCAATAAAGAACCGGCGTCCGATCGTCGCTCCTGGATGAATCTCGATGCCTGTCAAAAAGCGACTGAACTGCGAAATTAATCGACCGAGTAAGCGGAACTTTGCGTTCCAGAGTCGATGGGCCAGACGATGCATCCAAATCGCATGTAAGCCCGGGTATGTCAAAATGACTTCTAACGTGCTGCGGGCAGCTGGATCTTGCTCAAACACATTGCGGATATCTTCTCGTATCCGTGTCATATACGTTCTCCTCTCCATAAGAAAAAGCGCCTCTATGCATTGCTGCACAGAGACGCTAACGAAGCGCGGTCCCACTCTGTTTGGACGATTGACTCGTCCCTCTCGACGTCCGTTAACGCCGGAGATACGTCTGCGCCTACTCTCACGGATTTCGGGCAGCACTCAGAGGGGCATTTCATGATTCGCTTCTTCAAGCCCTCGCACCATTCGAGCTTGTCTCTGGAGAAGAAGACGCATCGTTACTTTCCTCGTCTACGCTTTCGTTATTCTGCTTCAAGCCGTGCAAGCACACGGTCTTTTCCTAGTAATTGAATCGTGTTCGGGAGTTCTGGACCATGCGTCTGTCCTGTCGTCGCGACACGAATTGGCATGAATAAATTCTTTCCTTTTTGACCAGTCGCTTTTTGCGTCGCTTTGATCGATGCTTTAATTGCTTCTGGTGTCCACTCTTCGAGAGCACGTAACTGGTTCGCGAATTCTGCAAGTACAGTCGGAACCGTCTCGCCACTCAAGACAGTGTTTGCCTCTTCATCATACACCACTTCGTCCTCAAAGAACATCTCTGAAAGCTTGACGATTTCCGCGCCATGCGTCATCTGTTCGCGGTATAACGCGACAAGATCACGTGCCCAAGCGAGCTCTTCTTCTGAAGGTGACGCTTCGACGCGACCTGCTTCTTGTAGGAACGGAAGACTTGCTTCGAATACTTCTTCGAACGATTGATGTTTCATGTACTGGCTGTTGATCCAAGCTAGTTTGTTTTGGTCGAAGACAGCTGGACTCTTCGAGAGACGATCCGCGTCAAAGATCTCGATGAACTCTTCTTTCGTGAAGATCTCTTGTTCGCCGACTGGTGACCAACCGAGAAGCGTGATGAAGTTGAGCAATGCTTCCGGGAGATAACCGAGCTCTTTATACTGCTCGATGTACTGAATGATCGAGTGATCACGTTTCGAGAGCTTCTTGTGTGATTCGTTGACGATCAATGTCATGTGACCGAACGTCGGGTATTCCCAACCGAACGCATCATAGATCATCATCTGTTTCGGTGTGTTCGAAATATGATCATCCCCACGAAGGACATGACTGATCGCCATCAAGTGATCGTCGATGACGACGGCAAAGTTGTACGTCGGAATGCCATCTTTTTTGACGATGACCCAGTCACCGAAGTCTTTTGATTCGAATGAGACGTCGTCTTTGACGATATCATTCCATGTATACGTGACATCTTCCGGTACACGAATCCGAATGGACGGTGTGCGACCTTCTGCGCGGAACGCTTCTTCTTGTTCTGCTGTCAGGTTACGGTGTGCCCCTGAATAACGTGGTGCTTCTCCGCGTGCGATTTGCGCTTCGCGTTCTGCTTCGAGCTCTTCCGATGTCATGTAGCAACGGTAAGCAAGTTCTTTTTCAAGTAACTCGTCCGTGTACTTTTGATAGATATCGAGACGCTCCATTTGTGAATAAGGACCGTACTCGCCACCGCGACCTGGACCTTCGTCCCAATCGACACCGAGCCACTCGAGGTTCTTCATTTGACTCTCGACACCGCCTGCGATGTTCCGCTTTTGGTCCGTATCCTCGATTCGTAATACCATCTTACCGCCTAAGTGGCGCGCAAACAGATAGTTAAATAATGCAGTCCGGGCATTCCCGATATGCAAGTGTCCTGTTGGACTTGGGGCATAACGTACTCGTACTTCTGCCATTGCCAATCACTCCTTCGACTAAAATTCGCTTATCTAGTATACCTTATTCTTCGATTCGTTTCAGTAGAATCACTGCTTGACAAGCGATTCCCTCTTCTCGTCCCGTAAAACCTAACCATTCCGTCGTCGTTGCCTTGACATTGATCTGTTCAATGTCCGCTTCGAGCAATTCCGCGATCCGCGCACGCATCGTGTCGATGTACGGACGAAGCTTTGGTGCCTGTGCGATGACTGTCGCATCTAGGTTGCCAAGCTCATACCCTTGTTGTTTAACGAGCGCGTAGACATGCTGCAGCAATTTTGCTGAATCGGCATCCTTGAATTCCGGATCCGTATCCGGAAAATGTTTTCCGATATCCCCTGCTGCGATTGCACCAAGTGCCGCGTCGGCAATCGTATGTAACAAGACGTCTGCATCCGAGTGACCGAGCAATCCTTTCGTGTGCGGAATCTCGATGCCGCCTAAAATCAATTTCCGATCTTCTGCAAAGGCATGTACATCAAAACCTTGTCCAATTCGAATCATCGTCATTTCCCTCGTTTCATTAGAATCGCTTCACCGAACCACAAATCGTCCGGTGTCGTCATCTTGATATTTTCGTAGTGACCGTGGACGATCGTTACTTTTCCTCCGTCCCATTCTATCAAACTTGCATCGTCGGTTCCTAGGTATTTCGTTGCCGCTTTTTCATGAACCGTGCGAATCGTCGCAAGATCAAACGCTTGTGGTGTCTGCGCTGCCATCAGGTGTTCCCGCGGGACGGTCTCGCTGATGTGGTTCGCTTCGATCCGTTTGACGGTATCTTTGATCGGCACGGCAAGAATCGCCGCCTGATCTAGGACTGCTGCCTGGACGACTGCATGAATCGCTGCTTGTGAAATAAACGGTCGGGCCCCATCATGGATCAGAACGATCCCTTCGCCTTCTAACGCCTCAAGACCACGGAGCACACTTTCCTGACGTTCGGCACCACCCGCGACAAGTCTAATCGATGTCTTATAAGACGCGATAAGACTTGTAAACCATTCCTGTTCTAGTGGATTGATCGCAAGGACGATTTCCGTACATGCCGGATCTGCCTCGAAGACATCCAGTGTCCAAGCGATGATTGGACGTTCTCTTAGTTCAAGCATCAATTTATTACGATCTGCGCCCATCCGCTTACCGGCACCGGCAGCGGGGATGACGACGCGATATGTGGCTGTAGACATCCCATTCCCTCTTTTCTCTCTCACTGATCATCGTGATCCATTCCATCACACCGAAAACGGACTCGATCATGAAATCGAATCCGTTGCGGGGTCTATCCGAATGCCTCTCGATGTCTCTCTAGGCATAGTGTCTCATTTTTCTTGTGGTTTCGCAAAAATCATTCGTCCAGCTGACGTCTGCAAGACACTCGTGACGACAACGCCAATCGTTTTCGAAATGAGGTGTTTGCCTCCTTCAACAACGACCATCGTCCCATCTTCGAGATAGGCGATACCCTGTTTTTGTTCTTTTCCTTCCTTGATGACAAGGACGGTCATCTCTTCTCCTGGAATGACGACTTGTTTGACGGCATTCGCCAGATCATTGATGTTGAGGACAGGAACATGTCGGACTTCACAGACTTTGTTCAAGTTATAGTCGTTCGTGACGACGATCCCTTTGACGAGTTCCGCGAGTTTGATCAGCTTAATATCGACTTCCGGTACATCCTCGAAATCGCCATCATAAATTTCGACCTCGACTCCAGGGATCTCTTGTAACTCTTTTAAGACATCGAGTCCACGACGTCCACGATTTCGTTTCAACGTATCGGAAGAATCGGCGATGTATTGCAACTCACCGATGACGAATTGCGGGACGATCAGTTTTCCTTCGACGAAACCGGTCTTCGTGATATCCGTGATCCGCCCGTCGATGATGACGCTCGTATCGAGTACCTTACTGTTTGATTTAACTGGAACGACGACTTCTGGCGTCGCCTTTTTCTCACTTTGGTTGCTGCGTAAGAAGATTTTCGTCAATTCATGACGTTTACGATACCCGACCGTAAAGCCAAGATATCCGAACAACGCGGTCACGAAGATCGTTAAGACGTTACTGAGGACAGGAATACCTACCAAATCAATCAATGTACTGACGAGGAAGGCAAGTACCAACCCAATCAACAAACCAAATGTTCCAAAAAAGAGATCTGCTACTGGGGCTTTGACGAGTCGTTCTTCTAAAAATCGGAGAAGTCGAATTACCGAATCCGTAATGAATAATCCAATTAATAAGAATATGAGTGCACCAATCGTTCCAGTTACGTATTCGCTCATCAACCATGCAGGGAATGTCGTATTCGTTGCCGTTTCAATTAATTGGAAGAACTGAGGAAGCAACAAGATCCCGAGGGCAAGTCCGAGTAATGCAAAAAATACCCGAATGACGATTTTCAATCTTCTCACCTCCTTTGCTTATTTTAAGTTCATTGTAACATGTACTGATTTGAACTACCTACGCCGGAAGGAGGGGAAACTGTTTACATATCCATTACAGTTCCCCCATTTTTTGCGTCATTCCAGCTTAAAACGGAATCGTTTCACGTAATGCTTCGTCCACACTCTCGACACCGACGACCGTAATCCCGTCCGGATACGTCCAACCACCCAAGTTGTTTTTCGGAATGATCGCCCGCGTGAAACCGAGTTTAGCTGCTTCTGCTACACGTTGTTCAATCCGCGATACACGGCGAACCTCACCTGTCAATCCGACTTCACCAATCACGACATCCGTCGGACGCGTCGGCTTGTCACGGAAACTAGAAGCAATTGCCACACAAACCGCCAAGTCAATCGCCGGTTCATCAAGCTTCACACCACCGGCTGCCTTGAGGTACGCATCTTGTGTCTGAAGGAGAAGACCCGACCGTTTCTCAAGCACAGCCATCAATAAGGCTACCTTGTTTTGATCGATTCCGGTCGCCATCCGTCTTGGATTTCCGAATGACGTCGGTGAAATCAACGCTTGCAGTTCGACAAGGACGGTCCGTGTCCCTTCCATGGAAGCGACGATCGTCGAACCGGATACACCGGACGTCCGCTCCTCGAGGAAAATTTCTGACGGATTCAAGACCTCTTCAAGACCAGACTCCCGCATCTCAAAAATTCCGATCTCATTCGTTGAACCAAATCGGTTTTTGACGGCACGCAGAATCCGGAACGTATGATGACGTTCGCCTTCGAAATACAAGACAGCATCCACCATGTGCTCCAGTAAACGTGGTCCAGCAATCGAACCCTGTTTCGTGACGTGACCGACGATGAAGATCGCAATACCGCGACTCTTCGCAATTTTCATCAGCATCGCCGTACATTCACGTACCTGTGTCACACTCCCGGGTGCAGACTGGATTTCATCGATGTAGACGGTTTGAATCGAGTCAATGATTAAAAAACGTGGCTGTTCTTCATCGACGACACGTTCAATCATATTCATATCCGTCTCACTAAGGACGAACAAATCCTGAGTCGGTAAGCCAAGCCGTTCCGCGCGCAATTTAGTTTGTTTGAGCGATTCTTCTCCTGAGATGTAGAGCACTTTTTCGCCGCGTTGGGCAAGACGTGCGCTCGTCTGAAGTAAGATCGTCGACTTCCCGATTCCCGGATCTCCTCCAACAAGCACCATCGAACCTGGAACGATACCGCCTCCGAGGACACGGTCGAATTCACCACTTCCGGTAAAGACGCGACTCTCTTCTTGCGAGACGATGTTCGCGAGGCGCTCTGGCTTCAATTGTTTTGTTGTCGTATGAACGAAAGCTGCACCGCGCCGCCCTTTTTTCTCTTCGACGACTTCTTCGACCATCGTGTTCCATTCTCCGCACCCGGAACAACGTCCCATCCATTTCGGTGATTCGGTCCCACAGCTTTGACAAACGAATTTTGTTTTTAACTTAGCCAATCGATTCATCCTTTCTGTTTCAAAAAAAGAACCAGCTTCGCTCAGAAAGTGCGAAAGCTGGCCCTGTGCTCAGTTCTTATTCCGTTGCGGCAGAACTCACGTGATTCCGGCGAACGATGAATTCGTTCTCTTCGACATCAAGCGCAACACGTTCTCCTTTTTGGATATCGCCTGCGAGCAATGCTTCTGACAACCGGTCTTCCGCTTCCCGTTGAAGGGCACGACGGATTGGACGTGCGCCGTACTCTGGATCGTATCCGATATCGGCAATCTTCGAGAGGGCAGCTGGTGTCAATTCGAAATGAATTTCCTGTTCAGCCAAACGTTTTTCAAGGGTTTTCGCCATCAACTTCACGATCTCTTCGATGTGTTGTTTCTCGAGTGAGTGGAAGACGATCGTTTCATCAATCCGGTTCAAGAACTCTGGACGGAACGCCCGTTTGAGTTCTTCCATGACTTTATCTTTCATGTCTTTGTATTCGCGATCCGTATCTTCAGAAACAGCGAATCCGACATATTTATTACGTTTAAGGGCACTTGCACCGACGTTCGATGTCATGACGATGATCGTGTTACGGAAATCAACCGTCCGACCTTTCGAGTCTGTTAAGCGTCCATCATCAAGTACTTGCAAGAGAATGTTGAAGACTTCCGGGTGCGCCTTCTCGATTTCATCAAGTAAGATGACCGAGTATGGTTTCCGACGAACTTTTTCCGTCAATTGACCGCCTTCTTCGTAACCGACATATCCCGGAGGTGATCCGACGAGACGGCTCGTTGCATGTTTCTCCATGTACTCTGACATGTCGATCCGGATGATCGCATCCTCATCTCCGAACATCGCTTCGGCAACCGCACGGGCGAGTTCTGTCTTACCAACCCCAGTAGGACCGAGGAAGATGAACGAACCAATCGGACGTTTTGGATCTTTGAGTCCAGCACGTGCGCGACGGATGGCTTTTGAAATTGATTTAACGGCTTCATTTTGTCCGATGACACGATCGTGAAGGATTTCTTCGAGGCGAAGGAGACGATCCGTCTCTTCTTCCGCGATCTTCGTGACCGGTACACCTGTCCAGTTGGCAACGACTTGTGCGATGTCATCTTTTGTGACTTCAAGTTTTTCGTTGCCTTGTTTATTCTGCCATTCCTCTTTCAAACGCTCAAGCTCATCGCGTAATTTTTGTTCCGTATCGCGGAGGCTTGCTGCTTTTTCGAACTCTTGGCTTTGGACCGCTTCGTCCTTGTCCTTGCGGATGCCTTCGAGTTTTGCTTCGACTTCTTTTAAGTTCGGTGGTGCTGTGTATGAACGCAACCGAACTTTCGATGCTGCTTCATCAATCAAATCGATCGCTTTATCCGGAAGGAAACGATCCGAAATGTATCGATCTGACAATGTGACGGCTTCTTGAATCGCTTCGTCTGTGATCGTCACACGGTGGTGTGCTTCATAACGATCGCGAAGACCAAATAGGATTTGTGTTGCTTCATCCGTTGTTGGCTCTGCGACTTGGATAGGTTGGAAACGACGTTCGAGTGCCGCATCTTTCTCGATGTATTTCCGGTACTCATCAAGAGTCGTTGCTCCGATACACTGGAGTTCGCCTCGTGCGAGCGATGGTTTAAGGATGTTCGATGCATCGATCGCACCTTCTGCTCCACCCGCTCCGATCAATGTATGCAACTCATCAATGAAGAGAATGATGTTCCCCGCTTGACGAATCTCATCCATGACCTTTTTCAAACGATCTTCGAATTCACCACGGTATTTCGTACCAGCGACAAGTGTCCCCATGTCGAGTACCATAACACGTTTATTGCGTAACGTCTCCGGTACTTCATTGTTGATGATTTGTTGAGCGAGACCTTCGACGACAGCCGTTTTACCGACCCCTGGTTCCCCGATCAAGACCGGGTTATTTTTCGTCCGGCGGCTCAAGACTTCGATGACACGTTGAATTTCTTTCGCACGACCGATAACTGGATCAAGACGTGTTTCGCGCGCTTGTTGTGTCAAATCACGAGCAAGACCATCAAGTGTTGGTGTTGCGACACCTGAACCTGCTTGCGACGCGTTTGCTGTCGTTTCGCTGTTCCCGAGCAACTGGAGTACTTGCTGACGGGCTTTTGAAAGACTGATACCCAAGTTATTCAAGACACGAGCAGCAACGCCCTCTCCTTCTCGAATCAATCCGAGCAAGAGGTGTTCTGTTCCAACGTAAGAGTGACCTAGTTTACGTGCCTCATCCATTGATAACTCGATGACTTTTTTCGCACGTGGTGTATAGTGAATCGTCGTTGCACCATCTTGTCCGCGACCGATTAATGCTTCGACTTCCATCTGAATTTTATCTGAACTGAGACCGAGTGCTGTTAAGGCTTTCGCAGCGATTCCGTCTCCTTCACGTACAAGTCCGAGTAAAATGTGTTCTGTTCCGATATTGTGGTGCCCCAACCGTACTGCCTCTTCTTGAGCAAGTGCCAATACACGTTGTGCACGTTCTGTGAATCGTCCAAACATCATTATGCAAAACCTCCTTGTGTGTGATCCCTGTTTGTCTGTTCGGTTAACATCGTCCGGATTCGTTTCGCCCGTTCGATGTCCCGTTCTCTAGATGTTAATTGTTTCCCGAAATGCTTTTGTAGAAAACCTGTTTGTAATGAAACGAGCAGTTGATGAAAAAGATTTGGAGGAAGATTGACCTCTAGTCCCAGACTGTCTGCTAAGCGAACATCCGATAGTCGTTCCGTTGCTTCCCGCGCTGTAATCAGTCGAGCTGATGTCAGGATACCGTAGGAACGATATAGTCTGTCCTCTAGTTCTTCTTGATACATCTCCAATAATCCTTTTCGTGCTGCCTGTTCTGCTTCAATTAATGCTTCGACGGCAAATTGATAGTCCGTGATCAGCATATCCTCACTTGCCCCAAGCGTCCGTTGGTTCGAAAGTTGGAACATGCGACCAGAGGCATCGCTTCCCTCGCCGTAACGCCCACGAATCGCGAATCCGAGCTGTCGTAAGTATTTGATATAGCCTTGAATCTGATTCGTCAGGACCAGTCCCGGTAAGTGCAACATCACGGAAGCACGAAGACCTGTTCCGACGTTACTCGGACATGTCGTTAAATAACCAAGCGTATCATCAAAAGCAATTTTAAATCGTTCACTGATCAAACGATCGACTTGTTTTGCGATCCGAAACGCTTCTTCAAGTTGAAGTCCCGGTAATAACGTCTGAATTCGGAAATGATCCTCTTCGTTTACCATGACACTGATCTGTTCATCCTCACTAATGAAGAGTCCTGTCCGTGGATGACTTGCTAACGCTGGACTGATCAGATGCTTTTCTACTAAAGCGGTTCGCGTAAGGACATCTGCTTGATCGACGCGACCAAACCGGAACCCTTTCATCCCGTTTAGTTGGCGTTCTGTCTCTTCAATGAGCGCATTCGCTTGTGTTTCTGACAACATCGTTGAGAACGGATAACGTGTCGTATTACGCGCCAACCGGATCCGTGTCGAAACGACGATGTCGTCAAAGGGAGAAGATTGATTCATCGATTCGCTTAAAGGGTGTTGGAGCAACTCTTCAAACATGACGCAAATCCTCCTCGACACTCTCAATCTGTTGTTTTATGATTTCTGCTTCTTCATAATCTTCTGCTAAGATTTTGCGGTTAAGTTGTTCTTTCAATCGACTGAGTTGCTGGTTCAATCGTTTTTCAACGGATTCCTCATCAGGCCGTGAGCCATAATGTTGCGTATGACCGTGTTGGAACTGACGAACCATGCCGTCGACTTCGTCTTTAAAAAATGAATAACAAGTCGGGCAACCGACTTTACGAAGATGAAGCAATTGTTGACGGGTCATACCACAAGACGGACACGCCGTCCCTTGATATTCACGTGCTAACTCCCGCACACAAACCGAGCATAAGAACTTCTCATCGGTTTCCGATTCTTGTGGAAGTTTGACACGGACGATTGCTTCTCGTTCGCCACATCGTTGACAACGCATCATGCATTCCTCCAATGTCCGACGACTAGAGTCGCTTCATGGTTTGAAGAAGCGTCCGCATCAAGTGGGCACGCATCCGGTGTTGATCTTCGACCGCCATTGGCAAACTCTCTTTTTGCAACAGCGATTGAATCAAAATAGCTTCTCGCCGCGTCAATAATTGTTCGTTCATCAAACGAATCAAATAATCTTCTGCAGCTTGTTCCGTCAAATGATCACCAATCCATGAACTGACTTCGTCTAATAGATCGTGACTATCGAGCACAACGATTTTTTGAATCCGAATGTATCCACCGCCACCCCGTTTACTTTCAACAAAATAACCCTTTTCGACCGTAAAACGAGTATTGATGACGTAGTTGATTTGTGATGGAACACAGTCAAAACGTTGTGCAATTTCTTGACGTTTGATTTCAATCGTCTTTTCGTCGTGTAAAATTTGCTTTAAATAGGCTTCGATGATATCTGTGATGTTTTGCATTGGCACCACCTCTCTGACCATCTTTGACTATTGTTTGATTTAATAGTAATCATCTAAAAAAAGAAATGCAACTGATAAGGCTTTTTAGAAAACACAAAAAGACCGACCTGCAATCTGCAGATCGGTCAAGTGCCTGGCAACGTCCTATCCTCACAGGGGGAAGCCCCCAACTACTTTCGG
>NZ_JACSMZ010000007.1:0-41565 GCF_018618915.1 Exiguobacterium sp. s91
AGTCACGATTGACGAAGCTTGCGCTTCATTCGTTTTTGTATTCCGTAGAATACGATTTTTGCCTCATCGTTCAGTTTTCAAAGTTCGTCGTGTCGTTTTCAGCGACTTTAATATCTTAACAAGTTATCAACCCGATTGTCAACAACTTTTTTGATATTTATTTTTGTGTGTCACGACCATTCGCGGCACAAGAAGTAATATACCATGGCTTTTTGAATCATACAAGCATTTTATTAGAAAAACATTTAAAAACTTTTATTTACCCGTTTTTCGACTCGTTTATCCCTGTGTTGACTTCAAAAAGAATGCTCCGTTCCTTCTATACAGTATAGAAAGAACGGAGCTCCACTCATTAATTTTGTTGGTGACGCATCGTTGGGAAGAGTAATACATCACGAATCGATGGGGCATTCGTCAACAACATGACGAGACGATCGATCCCGATCCCAAGACCACCCGTTGGCGGCATACCGTACTCGAGTGCTTCAATGAAGTCTGTATCCATTTCATGTGCTTCATCGTTTCCTGCTTCTTTTTCGACGAGTTGCGCTTCGAAGCGTTCACGTTGATCGATTGGATCGTTCAATTCCGTGAAGGCATTCGCATGCTCACGACGAACGATGAATAATTCAAAGCGATCCGTAAAGCGTGGATCCTCTGGATTTTTCTTCGCAAGCGGTGACACTTCAACAGGATGACCATAGACGAATGTTGGTTGAACGAGTGTTTCTTCTACTTTTTGTTCGAAGAACTCATTCAAGATATGTCCCGTCGTCATGTGTGACTGAACTTCAACACCGTGTTCATGTGCTAGTTCGAGGGCACGTTCGTTTGAAATCTGTTCAAAGAAGTCGACACCTGTCGCTTCTTTAACGAGATCGACCATGTGTGCTCGTTTCCAACCGACAGATAGATCGATGACGTCTTCTCCGTAAGTGACTTGTGTCGTACCGAGTACTTCTTGTGCGACGTGAGCGATCAGGTTCTCTGTTAAGTTCATGATGTCTTTATAATCCGCATACGCTTCATAGAGTTCGATCATCGTAAACTCTGGGTTATGGCGTGTTGAGATTCCTTCATTACGGAACACGCGACCAATTTCGTAGACTTTCTCAAGTCCACCGACGATCAAACGTTTCAAATGGAGCTCGATTGCAATCCGCATGTAAAGCGTCATGTCGAGTGCATTATGATGCGTGATGAACGGACGAGCCGATGCTCCACCCGCAATCGTGTGCAACATTGGTGTTTCAACTTCCAAGTATCCGAGGTTATCGAGATATTGACGAATTCCACGAATGACTTTACTCCGCGCGATGAATGTCTCACGTGATTCTTGGTTCGTAATGAGGTCGAGGTAACGCTGACGGTAGCGTTGCTCGATATCTTTTAATCCGTGATATTTATCCGGAAGCGGACGTAATGCTTTCGTTAATAACGTAAATGCTGTGACGTGAACAGAGAGTTCACCAACATTCGTCTTGAACACATATCCTTGAATTCCGACGATGTCGCCTAAGTCACATGTCTTATAGATCTCATACGCCTCTTCGCCGACGTCATCTTTACGGACATACAACTGAATTTGACCTTGTACATCCTGAACATTCGTAAAGCCAACCTTCCCTTTACGACGTGTCGTCATGACACGCCCCGCGATGGCAACTTCCGGTTTCAGTTCAGCCAATTCTTCTTTTGTATGTTCACCAAATGATGCACGAATGCTCTCAGTATCCGTCGAACGTTCAAAACGTGCGCCGAATGGATCGAGACCTTGTTCACGCATGGCGTTCATCTTACCGAGACGCACCTGCATTTGATCGTTCATTTCCATATCCTGACTCACTGTCTTCACTCCTTTTAATAATGGTTCACGACGATTCTCTCGAATAAAAAGCTGTCGGAATGACCGACAGCCCTTTTAGAAAACCGATACGCTCATCTTCAATGCAACTAGCGTACCACAAAACGACTCTGTCCGACTATACTTTACCTGTTAGGCATATGCTACGTTTTCTTCGAGTGTCTGCAAGTACTGCTGTAACAGTTCGATGAGTCCTGCGTGTGTGTCGATATTGAATAACGCATTGCGAACGCGACCGTTCCCCTTCATTCCTTTCAAATACCAGGCGACGTGTGTCCGCATTTCGCGTACGGCGAGTTCTTCTCCCTTTAGCGCGACTAGTCGTGTGGCGTGCAAGAGACAAATATCAATCTTCTCACGCGCCGTCGGTTCTGCTGGAAGCGTTCCTGATTCGAGGTACTGGATCGTCTGATACAACATCCACGGGTTCCCGAGAGCTGCCCGTCCGATCATGACACCGTCGACGCCGATCTCATCAATCATCCGTTTTGCATCTTGCGGCGTCTGAACATCTCCATTTCCGATGATCGGAATGTTGACCGCTTTTTTCGCTTCGCCAATGATGTTCCAGTCTGCGACCCCTTCATACTTTTGCGAACGTGTCCGCCCGTGGATGGCAACGGCTTTCGCACCACCCGCTTCTGCCGCTTTGACATTATCAACACAATAGATGTGATGACTGTCCCAGCCGGTCCGCATCTTAACAGTAACGGGTTTATCGATCGCTTGCGTCACCGCATGGACCATCTCATATACCTTATCCGGATCAAGCAACCATTTCGCTCCAGCATCACTTTTCGTGACTTTCGGGACCGGACAGCCCATGTTGATGTCAATGATATCGGCATTCGTGTTCGCTTCGACATATCGTGCCGCTTGAACGAGTGTCTCTTTTGAACCGCCATAGATTTGAAGGCTGAGCGGTTTTTCCCGTTCATCTACGTACAGCATCTGAAGCGTTCGTTCGTTCTCGTACAAGATCCCTTTATCGCTGACCATCTCCGCACAGACGAGTCCCGCACCGAATTCCTTTGCAATTAACCGAAACGCCGGATTACAGACGCCTGCCATCGGTGCCAAGATGACTTGATTCTTCAGTTTGACATCACCAATGTTAAATTCCATTATTGTTCCTCCGCTTCTAAAAGCCCACCTAACCGTCGTACACCGTTTCGTTCTGTCTCTGGTAACTGCTGATACAACTGCTCGACGCTTTGTCCAAGACCGGGTATGACGCATGTTGCTGCGAGTTCACGTAATGGCGCGAGGACGAATGCCCGCTCTTGCATCCGCGGATGCGGAACGGTTAATCCTTCGAGATCAATGCGTTCTTCCTCATATAGCAAAATATCTAAGTCAAGCGTTCGTGGTCCATTTTTGAACAGACGCTCGCGTCCTTCTAGCTGTTCAATTTCCTGCAGTCGTCTAAGTAAGACAGATGCCTCATCCGTCGTTTGGATTGCGACGACCATATTATAGAATAAATCCTGCTCGAGATATCCGACAGGTACCGTCTCATAAATGGAAGAGGTCTTTACGTCATGAACGGACGGTAATGCTCTCAGGCGAGCAATCGCTGCTCTTAAGTGAGCCGCCTTATCGCCGATGTTCGAGCCGAGTGCAATGTAAGCTTGCTTCATGCATAGTCCTCCCGAAGGCGATTGATCTCGACCGCCACATGTTCATAATGACCGGCAATCGGCGGATCCGGTTTGATGACCTTGATCGACGCTTCTTGAATTCGTTCGTCTAACGCAAATACTGCTTTTGCAATACGGTCCGCCAAGGCTTCGACGAGTTGGAGCGGTTCTCCTTCGACGACACGTTTCGTCGCTTCATACAATTCGGCATAATTAACACTTTTCGTCAAATCATCCGTCCGACCGGCTTCTGCCAATGCAAGTCCGATCGATAAGTCGACATTAAAGCGTTGACCGAGTTTTGTCTCTTCTGCGAATACACCGTGGTATCCATAAAAACGCATTCCTGTTACATGAATTCGATCCACCGTTATTCCCCCTTCGTCGCAGCCAACATGATGTCCATCATCTGCGCTGCCCGTTTGACTTCTTTGACGTCATGCACACGCATCCAGTCACATCCTTGTTGAATCCCGTAGCACACCGTCGCAATCGTCCCTTCGAGTCGTTCTTCTGTCGGTAATCCAAGCGCGAGACCAATCATCGATTTACGGGATGTCCCGAGTAAAACGGGATACCCGAAGTCCGTTACGATCGATAGATGACGCATCAGGTACAAGTTCTCTTCATGCGTCTTCATGAATCCAATTCCCGGATCGAGCCAAATGTGCTCTTCCGCTACGCCTGCCTGTTTTGCTAACCGAATTGATTCCTCAAGGTCAGCCCGGACTTCTGCAAGCATATCTGTCCCATGCGCCGTCTCCCGGTTATGCATCAAAATGATGGGTACTTTATACTGCGCAGCAACGTTGACCATCGAACGATCACCCCACTTCGAGCCCCAAACATCGTTGATGATATCTGCTCCCGCTTCAATAGCAGCCTCTGCGACGACAGGTTTGTACGTATCGATCGACACCAGTACGTTCAGCTCTCGTTTGATGCGCTTGATGATCGGTAAAACACGGGCGAGTTCTTCTTCGACTGATACGAACGCTGCACCCGGCCGTGTCGACTCTCCACCGACATCGATCGCATCTGCTCCATCCGCGACGAGCTGACGCGCTTGCCGCATCGCTTGCTCGACATCGACATATTGTCCACCGTCCGAAAAGGAGTCCGGTGTCACGTTCAAGATACCCATGATGTAAGTCATCGTTGTTCTCTCCTTGTCGTCACATGTTCGACGGATTGATCGAACAGCGTCATGATTTGTGCATATCCTGTTCCGTTGATTCCAGGGAAAGGGCGTCCGTCAAGTGACGAAATCGCGACCGCTTCCTGAACGGAATTCGTATAGATGATCTCATCTGCTTCTTCGAGCTGCGGTAAATAAGCCAAGCGTTCTTCGACCGGTACATGTTGCATGAGAAACTGACGGGTAATCCCGTTCAGTGCACCGGTCTCAAGCGGTGACGTATACCATGTACTTCCGTAACGCCAAAAGATGTTTGACGTAATGCCCTCACAGACATGACCTTCCTTCGTTAAAAACAGCCCTTCTGCTTCCGGATTGAACAATTGTCGTTTCGCCACTAGATTGTTCATGTAATGATGTGACTTCAAGCGGTAAGTCGTCTCCGGCGTACTGCGCGGTAAACGAATCGTCTCGAGTGCACGTTCCGCCCGTTTTCGCGGAGCGATTGGTTTCGCATAGATCAACACGGTCGGCGTGTCGTAAGGATCGATTGATAAACCGATCTCGCGTGGACCGGCAGAGACGTTCAACCGAATGTATAAATCGTTCGCCCCATATGCTGCATATAAATCTTGGATCGCTTGCCGTAAGGCTTCCCGGTCATATGCTAGCTGGATTCCGAGTGCGACACAACTCATCCGTAAGCGTTCAATATGATCATCGAACAAAAACGGATGTCCGTTATAGGTCCGAAACGTCTCGAATACACCCATCCCGTAGACGAATCCGTGATCGAGCGGGGAGATGCGTACTTCTTCTTCTCGTTTAATGGTTCCGTCATGCCAGAGATACATAATGCGTCAACTCCAAGAAATTTTTTAACATCTGCTTCCCGTCTCGCGTCAAAATCGCTTCCGGATGGAACTGGACACCGAGAATCGGCAACGTCCGGTGACGGAGTGCCATGATCTCTCCACCGGCTTCCGCCGTCACTTCGAGCACTTCCGGGAATGTCTCGCGTTCAACGACGAGCGAGTGGTAACGTGTCACCGGTGTCGCTTGTGGGATCCGTTCAAAGATACCTTGTCCGTCATGCGTCAGTGGCGAGACTTTTCCGTGCATCAATTCCTTCGCGCGGACGACTTTACCACCGAATACTTGCCCAATCGCTTGATGACCTAAGCAGACCCCTAGTATCGGCACCTTCCCAGCAAAATAAGCAATCGCTTCTAAACTGATCCCCGCTTCATTCGGCGTACAAGGACCCGGCGAGATGACCAGATGATCCGGTTGCAATGCTTCGATTTCCGCAAGGGTGATCGCGTCGTTGCGAAATACCCGGATGTCTTGCCCAAGTTCGCCGAAATACTGGACTAAGTTGTACGTAAAGGAATCATAGTTATCAATCAATACAATCATTGCGTTCCCTCCGCTGTTTCTTTGGTCACCCATAACGCTTTGGCTTTACTAAGTGACTCTTCGTATTCACGTGCTGCGTCCGAGTCCGTGACGACTCCAGCACCTGCTTGGACATATGCCATCCCGTCTTTTGCGACGAGTGTCCGGATCAAGATGTTGAAGATGACATCATCCGCCCAACTGATGAAGCCAAGCGATCCGGTGTAGATTCCGCGCCGGACCGGTTCCAGTTCTTCAATGATTTCCATCGTCCGGATTTTTGGTGCTCCAGTGATCGTACCACCTGGGAACATCGCAGCGAGCACCTGACTCCCCGAGTGTTCCGGAGCTACTTCCCCTCTGACGTTTGAGACGATGTGTTGTACGTGCGAGTATTTCTCGATCACCATCAGCTCATCGACATGAACCGTACCATAACGACTGACGCGCCCTAAATCATTTCGCTCTAAATCAACGAGCATCACATGCTCTGCCCGTTCTTTTTCATTATCGAGTAAGGTTTTCGCAAGTCGTAAATCCTCCGCTTCATCCTTCCCGCGCGGTCGTGTTCCGGCAATCGGACGTGTCGCTAACGCATCACCGATTTTTTCGACGAGCAACTCGGGTGAGGCGGACACGAGTGTTAAATCTTCATCCGCAAAGTAACCCATGTATGGAGAAGGATTGACTTGTCGTAATACATCATACAAATGTTCCGCTGTCGTCCCAAGCGGTTCTTGTTGGCGGACGGACAAATTAACTTGGAAAACGTCACCGTCCTCAATATAGGATTTAATTCGGTGTGCCGCTGTCATGAACGCTTCCTGCCCGAAAGCCCGTTCTCGCTCACCTGATGAACCAGTCGCTGTAAATTGAGGTGCATCCGTCTCGATGCACCAACGCGCGACTTCCGTTTCAAGAACTCGCTCTGCTTCTTCTGCCGTGTCTCGTGTCACGGCAATGAACAACTGCTTCGTCTCCTCATCAAACACGGCGACTTCATCGTACCAGTAAAATGACAGATCGGGTGTTTGCAAATCATCCATCGCTCGCTCCGGTAACTTTTCTAAATAACGGACGGCATCATAACTGACGTAACCGGCAAATCCACCAAAGAACGGTGGCATTCCATCCGGTCGGATCGATTCACGTTCGACGCGGAGCTGTTCGAGTACATCAAATGGATTCGCCGTCGACGTCTCGACTTTTCCCTCTGTCTCGATCGTCGTCATTCCGTCCTTTGTCCGGACGTATCCGACAGGACGAGTCGCCGCCATCGTATACCGGCCGATTCGACCACTTTCGAGCCAGACGTGTCCTGTTGTTCCATTCGTCTGTTCAACATATCGATTGTAGAATTGTTCTTTCGTCCATGGTACTGCTTTGTATTTCGTCTGTCGCATACGCGTCCCCCACTTCACACTATTCTGCTCTCATTATACGCAAAAAAGTACACGGAAGCCGAATGACTTCCGTGTACGTCCAATTGATTACTTCGATTGGTCTGCTTCTTCCTCGACTTGATACAGCGGTGTACTTAAGTACCGCTCCCCATTCGAAGGAATGATCGCGAGAACGTTTTTCCCTTTACCGAGACGTTTCGCCGTCTTGAGCGCCGCTGCAATCGCAGCACCTGACGAGATACCGCCTAAGACACCGTTCGTCTTCGCTGCTCGACGTGCGTGATCAAATGCTTCTTCCGTCGTGATTTGCTCGACACCATCATAAATCTCAGTATCGAGAATCGACGGGACGAATCCAGCACCGATTCCTTGCAGTTTGTGCGGTCCCGGTTTACCACCTGATAAGACGGGTGAATCCGTTGGTTCGACGGCAATGATTTCAATACCTTGGAAAGCATCACGTAACACTTTACCAGCACCGGTGATCGTTCCACCCGTTCCAATTCCCGCGATGAATGCATCGAGTTGCATGCCTTCGAACGCTTCGACGATTTCAGGACCTGTCGTTTTTTCATGAACGACTGGATTGGCACCGTTATTGAATTGTTGTGGCATGAAGTAACCGTGTTCTTCTGCTTCCGCTGTCGCGCGAGCGATCGCACCCTTCATTCCTTCAGGTCCCGGTGTCAAAATCAATTCTGCACCATAGGCGCGGAGCAACGTCCGGCGCTCCATGCTCATCGTTTCCGGCATGACGAGGATGGCGCGGTACCCTTTCGCCGAAGCGACCATCGCTAGTCCGATACCTGTGTTCCCACTTGTCGGCTCGATGATCGTGTCTCCTTCTTTAAGTTGACCCGCTTCTTCCGCTGCCTCAATCATGGATAACGCGATCCGGTCTTTTACGCTTGATCCAGGGTTCATGTACTCCAATTTCAGATACACATCTGCATCCTCAGGACCCGTTAGATGATGTAACTTGACGATCGGGGTCCGACCGACTAAATCTAATACTGAATTCGCAATACGCATGACCATTCCTCCTCATTAGTGAACCGCTTGAATTCCAAGTAATCCGATAGACTAATTATCAGCGGACTGGATGAAATCTGTCAATCAAAGCGTTTGACTTCCGGCTTTTTTCCATCCTTCGTCTGGCGTTCGACCGCTTCTTGAATCAAACGATCAATCGTCTGCTTTTCCTGTTCCGTTCGCATCGTCTGATAGACCATCGCGCGCGTGATTTTCTCATCACCGACTTCGGCGACGACATCCTCGAGCGGACCACCGATGCTGTCTTGAACGATTTTAGGAGAATCGACCTTTGGGAGCTCACCCATGAAGGCGTAAGCACCGGTCATGAAATTCGTCAACATTAAGATGAAGATCAACATCCACAAGTACTTAGGTTGTACATTCCCCATATTAGATCCCTCTTATGCTCTTTCGAGTGATTTTTCACGAAGTTCCTCTAATTCTGGAACATCATAGTGATAATGCTCTGAACAGAAGTGACAAACGGCTTCCGCACCGCCATCTTCATCAATCATCGCTTGAATCTCATCTGGTCCAAGGGCAATGATCGCTGTCGCTAATTTGTCACGATCACACGTACATTCAAATGATACCGGAATCGTATCAAGATGTTCGTAGTCACCGAGAACGAGTTCTAACATTTCTTCTGGTGTTTTTTCCTCACCGACAAGAATCGAGATCGGTTTTAGAGCTCCAACACGTTTTTCGAGTGCTGCAATCGTCTCTTCCGATGCACCTGGCATCAATTGAACGATCAATCCACCTGCCGCGATGACCGATTCGTCTTCTGGATAGACGAGAACGCCAGCTCCAACGACCGATGGGCTTTGTTCCGATACAGCGAAGTAATACGTGAAGTCTTCACTGATCTCACCTGTTTGAATCGGCGATTGACCACCGACGAAGTCGCGTAGTCCGAGATCCTTGATGACAGAGATGTTTCCGCGACCGACCGCTTCACCGACTTTTAGTTTCGTCAGACCATCTGCATTGACATACGTATCCATCTCGACGCGGGGACGACTCACATATCCACGTACGACACCTTTTGCGTCGGCATCGACGATGATTTTCCCGATCGGTCCATCGCCTTCGACTTTTAATGTGACACGTGTATCGCCTTTTTGCATCGTACCCATCATTGCACCGATCGTCAGTGTCCGACCGAGCGCTGCTGTGACGACAGGTGTCGTCTGGTGGCGCAGTTGTGCTTCATAGACCGTCTTCGTCGAACGGATTGCAAACGCACGGACTTCTCCATTGAAGCCTAACGCCCGTACTAAATAGTCATCTTTTAATTGTGCTAATAATTCTTCACGTTTCATCTTGATTCCCTCACTTATTTCGTTCGTAGATAATCCGTAATCCATCTAACGTCAAGAATGGATCGACGACCTCAATCATCGTGGATTCCTCGCTGATTAATCGGGCTAAGCCGCCGG
Organism: Exiguobacterium sp. s91; assembly: GCF_018618915.1. Classification (NCBI taxonomy): domain Bacteria; kingdom Bacillati; phylum Bacillota; class Bacilli; order Caryophanales; genus Exiguobacterium; species Exiguobacterium sp. s91. The sequence goes on from NZ_JACSMZ010000007.1 coordinate 9,921, forward strand.
TCGCAATGACCTTCGCTTCTCCCATTTCTTCTTTCATCCGGTGAACGAGTCCGTCCACCTGTGCCACATATCCGAAATAGGTCCCCGACTGCATCGCATGGATCGTATTCCGTCCGATGGCTGACTGCGGTTTCGCGATTTCGATTCGTGGCAATTTTGCTGCCTTATTATAGAGTGCCTCGGTTGCAACCATCACACCTGGTGAGATGATGCCGCCGTAATACCGTTTTTGTGCATCGATGTAACAATACGTCGTCGCTGTTCCGAAATCGACGATGATCATCGGTCCCTCGTATTTCACCGTCGCCGCTACTGCGTTGACGATTCGATCGGCTCCCACTTCACGTGGATTATCGACTTTTAAATCCAGTCCTGTCTTGATTCCTGGTCCAATCAAGAACGGACGGCGTTTAAAGTAACGCACACACATATTTTCTAGTGGAAACACGACGGGGGGTACGACAGATGATAACACGATTCCCTCGATTTCTTCCACGTTTAGCTCTGCGTCACGGAACAACGCTTTGACGAGCATACCGTATTCGTCCGTCGTCCGTGTCCGGTCTGTCGCAATCCGCCAATGCTCAATCAACTCTTGTCCCTGATAGACACCTAAGACGATATTCGTATTTCCGACATCGATGACTAAAATCATTTGCTTATTTCCCCGCTTCTTCTCGATTTTCATGCTTCTATATTCCGTTGTTTCACGATCGGAATAATATACGTTGTGATTATACCATGCTCATATGGTCACACCTACCGATGTGTATTCGCTCGGTCTGCCACAAAAAAAAGAACGGATTCGATGCGAGATCGAATCCGTTCCATCCGTTTACACTTGATCGTCGCGACGCGGCGTGTCTGGTGTATCCGTATCTACATTTTTCCCTTCGTCAACGACTGAACCCATTTGCGTTGGAGACTGCGTCGGTTGATCAACAGTTGCATCTGTCGATTCCGGTGCTTTCTCTTCTGCTTTTGGAGTCGTTGCTTCTGGTTCATGTTTTTTGTATTCGCCCGTCTCTAGGAGATGGTGAATTTGTTTTTGATCAAGTGTTTCGACTTCAAGCAACGTCGTTGCAATCAAGTCGAGCTGATCGCGCTTCTCAGTCAGGATATCTTTCGCTTTTTGGTAACAGCGGTTGATGATCGCTTGGATTTCCGTATCGATCTCGTGTGCGATTGCATCCGAGTAGTTCTGTTCGTTTTGGAAATCACGTCCGAGGAAGACGTTGCCACTTTGACCTGATCCGAATTGAAGTGGTCCGAGTTTTTCACTCATCCCGAACTCCATGACCATTTTCCGTGCAAGACCTGTCGCACGCTGGAAGTCATTGCTTGCCCCAGTCGAGACTTCTCCGAAGACGATATCCTCTGCGACACGACCACCGAGCAATCCAGTAATCTTATCTTCGAGTTCCGGCTTCGTCATGAAGTAACGATCTTCTTTTGGCAACATGACGACATATCCACCCGCGTTACCGCGAGGAACAATCGTTACTTTGTGTACTTCATCCGCATCGTCGAGCGTGACACCAATGATCGTATGTCCTGCTTCGTGCCATGCGACAATCTTTTTCTCTTTCGGCGAGATGATCCGGCTCTTCTTCGCTGGTCCTGCGATGACACGGTCAATCGCTTCTTCGAGATCAACGATCGAGACTTTATCACGGTCTGAACGTGCTGCAACAAGTGCTGCTTCATTCAGAAGGTTCTCAAGATCCGCACCTGAGAATCCAGGTGTCCGCTGTGCGATAGCTTTCAAATCAACCGTCGAATCGAGCGGTTTGTTCCGTGCGTGAACTTTCAAGACTGCTTCACGACCGACGACATCTGGACGATCAACCGTGATTTGACGGTCAAAACGACCTGGACGGAGTAAGGCTGGGTCAAGAATATCAGCACGGTTCGTTGCTGCGATCATGATGATACCTTCGTTTTCACTGAATCCATCCATCTCGACGAGAAGTTGGTTCAATGTCTGCTCACGCTCATCATGTCCACCACCGAGACCTGCGCCCCGTTGACGACCGACAGCATCGATTTCATCGATGAAGATGATACATGGTGCGTTTTTCTTCGCGTTTTCGAACAAGTCACGGACACGTGATGCCCCGACACCGACGAACATCTCAACGAAGTCAGAACCTGAAATCGAGAAGAATGGTACGCCAGCTTCACCAGCTGCAGCACGTGCGAGCAACGTCTTACCTGTACCTGGAGGACCTACGAGGAGGACCCCTTTCGGAATACGAGCACCGAGTTTCGCGAATTTACGCGGATCTTTCAAGAATTCAACGACTTCGACGAGTTCTTGTTTCTCTTCGTCTGCGCCGGCTACATCATCAAACGTGATCTTTTTCTTCTCTGTATCATAGAGGCGTGCCTTCGATTTCCCGAAGTTCATGACGCGACCGCCACCACCGCCACCTTGTGCTTGATTAATCAAGAAGAAGAAGAGGATGAAGATGATGATGAATGGAACGATCGTCGTCAGTAACGCGATCCAACCACCATTCGTTTCTGCTGCCTTGAAGTCCAATTTGACTCCTTGGCTTCTGAGTTGCGTATAGAGATCCGTTAGTTCCGTATCAACAGCCGGTACGACCGTCTCATACGTCGAATCTTTTTCACGCAAATCTCCTGTCACATTATACGTCTGCCCTTCATATTGGAAGGTAGCCGTCTTGATTTCACCTTTTTCAACAGACTCGACAAACTGTGTGTAATTGATTTCTTTGCTTTTGTTCACTGGACTCTGCAAGTATTGCAGAAACAAGATCAAAGCTAGAAAAATGACCCCAAACACGAGGGTATTCTTCACTGCTCGGTTCATCTTATGCCTCCTCTCCGCATCCATCTCGTTTTTCTAGTGGATGAATACGAATCCTGGCGCGACAGGGCGCGCTTTGTAATTGGTTTCATCTTATCATGGGACAGACGAGATTAAAAATAATTAGCCGCCGTAGACTGCAGGTTTCAAGACACCTACATACGGAAGGTTACGGTATTTCTCTTCGTAATCCAGACCATAACCGACGACGAATTCGTGTGGAATGACGAAGCCACTGTAATCTGCGTGCAAGTCATTCTTCCGTCCTGTTGGTTTGTCGAGCAACGTCACGATCTTAACGGACTTCGCTTTCCGGTACTTGAAGAGGTCGACGAGGTAGCCAAGCGTCAATCCGCTGTCGATGATATCTTCGACAATCAAGATGTCGCGTCCTTCTACCGATGTGTTCAAATCTTTTTCAATCTTGACTTCACCTGTTGATGTTGTCCCACCGTGATACGTTGAAACGTCCATGAAGTCCATTTCAAGGTGCATATCCATCTTTTTCACAAGATCAGACATGAAAGGCATTGCGCCTTTTAAGACACACACAAGCAACGGAAAACGATCGTGATAATCCGCTGTCAATTCGCCGGCGAGTTCGCCCACTTTATTTTGGATCTCTTCTTCTGAAATCAGTACTTTTTCCATATCGTTCATCAAGGTCATGCTAGGTATTCCTCCTCCATAATAAACACTACATTACCATTCTATCATTAAATAAGATTTTGCGAGGAGTTCAAATGACCCGAATATTGCAATTCGATGTCCAATGACGGCTAAAATCACTCCATTTGCATCGACGACGACCGGAACCTGTTCTCGGAGATAACGTGGAACCTTAGCATCAATCAGAATTCGACTGACTTTTTTCGAACCCACAGCAAGCTGAATCCGATCTCCTGGACGTGGCGGACGCACCGTCAACGGGAACGTAATCGCGTTCAGCGGGATACCTTGGTTTCCGATTGAGAAGCGAACCATTTGTTCACCATAATGATACGTTCCCAAATTCTCCCCTACTTGAAACGGTAAATCGTCATTCATTGACCGTATCACACGATCCTGCATCAAAAAGCCATATGCACGTCGCATCCTCCAGTTTCCATAATACACTTCGTCCGAGCCCTTATCCACCCGAAGCCACATGATGAAGTGACGAATCGTTTCTGAAGAAAACGTTTCTTTCGTTAGTGTCGGCAAGACAAGCCGCTGTAAATCCGTCGGTAATTCTAAAATACGTGCTATCGGAATTCCGTTTGCTTCCTTGCACCGGTCGAGATAGGTCGCGACGAATGTCGCCTGCTCACGCATGATTTGCTGTCGCGCATGTGCTGCCGCTGCTGTTGCTTGTTCAAACTCTGGCCGAATTTCTCGAAGTGGCGGCACAATCGTATGCCGGATTTGATTACGCAAATAAGTAGTTTCTGCATTTGACGCATCTTCTCGCCACGGGACTTCATGTTGCAGCGCATACTCGAGTAATGTTTGCTTCGATTCATGTAGCAACGGGCGATGCATCCAACCGTTACCAAATGGACGAACGACGGGAATACCATCAACCTGCGCTTCTCCACGAATGAGCTGAATGAGTAGCGTCTCAATTTGATCGTCTTGATGATGAGCGAGAATCAGACGCGAACGCCCGGTCTCTTCCATGATTCGTTCAAAAAACGCATATCTCTCTTCGCGACAAGCTGCTTGAGAGCTCGTACGTCCGGTCCATTCTAAACGTGTCATGAAAAAGGATATCTTTCGGGCCGTTGCCCACTCCTTAATAAAGCGCGCTTCTTCGTCGGACGCTTCTCGTAATCCATGATGCACATGCGCAATCGCGATATCGTAGCCTTCTTTGTACAAGCGATCAACGAGGACCATCGAATCACAACCTCCCGACACACCTACTAAAAGTGGTTCGAACGGCACACCTTCCATAACGACTTCACCCCTTTCCATCAAAACCTAAAAAAAGCTATCTCTATATAATAGAGATAGCTTTTGAGAATGACCCGTACGGGATTCGAACCCGTGTTACCGCCGTGAAAGGGCGGTGTCTTAACCGCTTGACCAACGGGCCAAAAAATATGGTAGCGGCGGAGGGAGTCGAACCCACGACCTCACGGGTATGAACCGTACGCTCTAGCCAGCTGAGCTACACCGCCATATTTTTAACTCGTGCGTCTTAAGCACATTTTCTATAATACGGGCAGGTCAAATGAAAGTCAACGCTTTTTCTAAAAATAATTTCAAAAAAATAAAAGATGGAATGAACGGCGTCATTCCATCTCTATTCTTATAAAGAACAGGTCAGCAAGTTATTGACGTTTTGCGCCGCGTCCGCCACGTTTTGAATCCGTTTGACGTTTCAATGTAGCAAGACGATCTTCACTATCTTTCAGGAAACTAGACATCAGCGTATCGAACGATTGTTCTTTGCGCGGTGGTGGTGTACCACGGCCGCCTTTGTTGAAGCCTCCACGGTTACCGCCTCCACGTGGTCCTTTGTTATCGAACGAACGTGGTCCACGATCTTGTCCTGCTGGACGTGGTCCACGGTCGAACTGACGTGCAGGACGAGGACGTTCGCCTTCTGGACGATCGACGGCTTTTTTGATGGAAAGACCGATCTTACCATCGTTTTCAACACTTAAGACTTTGACGGTGATTTCTTGACCAACCGTCAACACATCATTGATGTCTTTAACGTAAGAATCTGCCACTTCACTGATGTGAACAAGACCAGTTTTCCCTGTTGGTAACTCAACGAACGCTCCGAAATTCGTGATGCCTGTTACTTTCCCTTGCACTTTGCTGCCTACTTCAATCGACATAAATTGTATTGCTCCTTTTTAGTTGATTCGTTTCTTATTATACGAGTGATTCATTCTTTTTTCAATCAATCGGCAACCTTCAATTAGTCTTCCGGTGAAAAGTAGAAGATCGTTTCCCCTTTTTTCGAATAGAGCAACTCGCTCCGAGCTAAGTTCGCTACATACTCTTTATCATTGAGACGATTGATTTCTTCCTTCAGACGGGCGGTCTCTTTTTTCGCTTTCGTCTGCTCTTGTTCAGCGACTTGAAACGACTGCTTTTGTTCAGCGATCAATTGCCGTTTTTCCATGTATGACCACCCCATGAGGGAAAAGATGAGCAAAAAGACGGTCAGACACAGGAAAAAGCGATTTTTGAGGCGTCGACGGTTTTCGATGGCATTCTGACTCAACTGCTTCTTACGGTCATTGAGCGGCTTGATCTTTGGCGCTGGACGCCCTGATTCGAGCGGTGTTGGCATATCATCCCTCCTCTTTCTGAGTGGTCATCCCTGACACTCTTTAGTATACTTCCTTTTTCCGGTAAATTACATCGATTCTTCGGAATTCACCTTTTCTTCACGGATGATCTCATACATATCAGACGCTTCTTCTTTTTTAGCATGTTCTTTAATGCTCGAAATCGCAACCGTGACAATCTTGTTTCCGAACCGGATCGTCATCTCGTCACCCGCTGCTACCGTGCTACTTGCTTTCGCCACATTACCATTGATCGTAATCCGACCTTGATCCGCTACTTCTTTTGCAAGCGTCCGTCGTTTGATCAGACGCGATACTTTTAAAAATTTATCAAGTCTCATGACTGTTCCTCCTGCTTCGCTTGATGCCAGAGTGAATCTTGCTCTTCAAGCGTCATCTCAACGAGCGGTCGATCCGCTAGCTGTTCCATTCGCGTAAAGCGACGGATGAATTTATCATTCGTCTGTTGTAGCCCCTCTTCTGCCGAGAGACCAAGGTATTTCCCAACGAGTGTCATCGAAAACAGAACGTCTCCGAATTCACCTAGTCGTTCTTCTGGTGCGGCTTCCTTCAATTCACGTAACTCTTCGATTACTTTTTCAAGTGCACCCTCGACGTCACTCCATTCAAAACCGACTTTCGCCACTTTCTTTTGAATATCTTCTGCGCGCATCAAGGCAGGTGCTCCTTTTGTTACGCCATCGAGCAAGGAAGTCCGCTCCGGTTTTTCTTGTGCTTTGATGTCTTGCCAGTTCGAAACGACGTCTGCTGAAGAATCGACAGTCGCTTCCCCGAAGACATGTGGATGGCGACGAATCATCTTATCACTGACACTTCCGATGACGTCTCGAATATCAAAATACCCTTCATCTAGACCAATTTGTGCGTGGAGCATGACCTGTAAGAGGACGTCTCCTAGCTCTTCTATCATTAAGTTATCGTCCTGAAGGTCGATTGCTTCCAGTAATTCGTAAGATTCTTCGATTAAATGACGTTTTAAGGACTCATGCGTCTGCTCTTGATCCCACGGACAACCACCTTCACCGCGTAATCGCGCGATGATTTCTTTTAATGTCGCGAAATCACGGTTCAACGTCTGCTCATCCGTGACAGGCGGAACATAAACTGTCGTCAAGTTACTAAGCGTCGTCACATGATCGAGTTCGTATAACGGTACGCTTTGGACGGTTTGTTTGCTTGTCCCCGCTGCCGTGACAAGAGTGACCAAATGTTCGTCCGGATAACGTTCCATCAGCTGAACCTTTAAATCACCGGCGACGAGCGCATCATAGACTTGTCCAATCAGCAGATGTTGACGGATCTGTGCTTCATCGACGGCAAACGCCGTCGCATCAAGCAACTGGAATCCTTCAATTGGATCCACGCCAAGCGCCGCGAACATCGGATCAAGAAAACTTTGTCCGCCTACAACGTCGATCGCGTCTGTCCGCTCTAATAACTGTTGGACGGTGCTCTCAGCGACCAGCGGATGACCTGGAACGGCATAGATGATGTCCGTCGTCTTTGAGAGACGAAGCAATTCCTCAACGATTTCTGTGTATACGTCTTCAAACCGACTATGTCGTTCGTAAACCGAGTCAAATGATGTAAAGTTCATTCCCTCTGCTGCGAGTTCTGAAACGACTGGATGATCCATTGTCCGTAAATAGACGGGTTGTGTCGTGTTTTTTAATAATCGATAGATGCCAAACGGCAATTGTTCGAGTTCGCCGACGCCAAGGCCGACGATCGTAATTCGGTGTGTCATATGCTCCTCCTACGTTGGTACATCTGATATAACTTATCTCCTAAAGGCAATAGCGCCCACTCTTGTTCTGTTAATGCACGGACGCGTAATGCCATACTGCCATAAATGATGGCACCACCGACGACAAGGACGCCGACTTCGAGTGCCGCACCGATTCGTGTCTCAAGCTCAAACCGCTGGAAGAACGTTTCGATCAGATACAGAAACACACCCATGGCGAGCACAGGTAAGACCAGTCGTCGGTAGAACGTGTTTCCTGCCGATACGCGACCGAACTTTCGGTTTAATAAAGTCCATTGTGCTGCCGCCATGACGGCAAAGCCGCCAAATGTCGCCATACCCGCCCCGATCATACCATATCGGGGAATGAAATAGAGATTCAGAGCGAGCTTCGCCCCTAATCCGACAAGAACACCAACGAGCGCATATTTTTCAGCATCGACCGACTGGAGACAAGAGATGATCATCATCGCAATCGAAGCAGCAAATGCCGTCGCCGCGAGCCAAATCAACCCTGCTGTTCCCTGGTCATCTTGATATAACGCAATATTGAGCGGACGCATCACACCTATTAGTCCGATCGTCGCTGCAGCGGCAATCAACAGACCGGAACGGAGTAATGTCTCGAGTTGTTGACGCATCAACTGTGGATCGTGTTTACGGTATGCGGTCGATAAGGACGGAACGCTCGCAAGACTCATCGATGTCGCAAACAGAATCGCGAATTGGAGTAACGGATACCCACGGTCGAGCACCCCTTTTTCAATTTTTGTCTCCGTCGTATTGCCAAGTAGGTTAACGAACGTCAATCCATCGATCAATTGCATCAGCAATAAAGCAAGTGAGGCGATACTGACCGCCACCCCGCTTGTCACGAGCACTTTCCCGACTCGTCGTACGTGAATACTTGAAAACACAGGGCGACCGATCTTTCCTTTCGCAAAACGTAACAGGACGAATAACGAAACGATGCTGCCACCGATTGCTGTCAGATGGGCACTTGCACCAATCCAGTAGGGGTCAGCCTGCATCGAGACGCCGATATACGTCACGAGCAACAAAAGTCCGACACGGACGGCATTTTCAGAGACTTGGGATACAGCTGTTGGTCGCATCTCAAGATCCGCTTGAAACATGCCTCGCAGAACAGCAATCACGGGTAGTAAATAAAACGTACACGTCACCGCACGCAGGGGCACGACCAGTTTTGCATCGCCGAACCACCCCGCCAGTGTCGGAGCAATCCACCATCCGAGCAGACCAAAGAAAACCGTCATCGCAAGCAAGACATAAAAAATCGACCACAAAACTTCCCGTTTTTCATCTGGATGATGTAGCGTCAACTTCGCCACGATGACGGGCAGCGCATAAATCCCAAGCGCTGCCGCTATCGCGAATAATGGATAGACCGTCTGATAGACGTACAATCCGAAATCACCGGCGAGGTTCTGATACGGAATTCGGTAAAAGAAGCTGAGCAGTTTCGAGATATAACTAGAGATCGCAAGCAGTGCTGCGCCTTGCGCAATCGTTCGTCTATTCATCGCGCGACGAGCCGACGATCAAGCTCTGCTAGCAACTGTTCTGCCTGCATCGTCATCTGTTGCGTCGACTGTTTATTCCGGTTCAGGGTCAAGACGAGTTTCTGTTCTTGTTGTCCCATCCCTAGACCACGTCCAAGCGGAACGGTCCATTTGACGAAATCCGCCACATCGAGTTGTTGCGTTGATTGAAGCGACAAGACGATCTCGATTTTCGGATCGGTTTGTTTGACGCGCTCGACACGCGCCCGCTCGGCGAAAATCCGCATCCGCGTCAATTGGATTAAACGAGCAACCTCATCTGGGAACTCACCGAATCGTTCGAGCATCTCTGTTTCAAGTTGTTCGAGACTATCGACGGTATCGACATATTTCAAGCGTTTATAAAACTCGATTTTCAGCTCGGAGTCCGTCATGTAGTGCGATGGAATATACGCATCAAGACTGAACGTGAACTCGGGTACGAATTTCTGGACGCGTTTTTTACCTTTCATTCGTTCTTTGCGTTCTTCAACCGCTTCTGCCAGCATCTGCGAATAAAGATCGAAACCGACGGAGTCGATGAAGCCCGATTGTTGGGAGCCGAGTAAGTTCCCAGCACCACGAATCGATAAGTCACGCATCGCGATCTTAAAGCCACTACCGAGCTCCGTAAATTCCTTGATTGCCTGTAGACGACTTTCTGCTACTTCCGTCAATCGTTTTTGCGGACGGTACGTAAAGTACGAATAAGCAACGCGACTTGATCGACCAACACGACCGCGCAATTGATACAGCTGCGATAAGCCCATTTGATCCGCGTCATGAACGATCAACGTATTGACGTTCGGAATGTCGATTCCTGTCTCGATGATCGTCGTACTGACAAGAACATCCGCGTCCCCTTCGAAGAACGCGATCAACTGACTCTCGAGTTCGGTTTCCGTCATCCGACCGTGCGCCGTGACAATCCGTGCTTCCGGTACGAGCGCGCGAATCTCTTCTGCCTTTCGCTCGATGCCTTCGACCCGGTTATACAGGAAGAACGCTTGTCCCCCCCGACCGAGTTCCCGCTCGAGTGCTTCCCGCATGACGATTCCGTCGTATTCCATGACATACGTCTGGACCGGATAACGGTTTTCAGGTGGTGTCTCAAGGACCGAGAGATCGCGGATCCCGATCATCGACATGTGCAATGTCCGTGGAATCGGTGTCGCTGTCAACGTCAAGACGTCGACGTTCGTCTTCAACTGTTTCAGACGCTCTTTGTGTTTCACGCCGAATCGTTGCTCTTCATCAATGATCAACAATCCGATATCAGCGAACTGAACGTCTTTCGACAGCACACGGTGTGTCCCGACGACGACATCGATCGTTCCCTCTTTCAATCCTTGTTTCGTCGCCTTTAATTCTGCTGGCGAACGGAACCGGCTCATGACCGACACACGAATCGGCCATTCACTGAATCGCTCAAGCATCGTTTCGTAGTGTTGTTGCGCAAGGACGGTCGTCGGTACGAGTAACGCGACTTGTTTTCCAGACATGACCGCTTTGAACGCCGCTCGAATCGCAACTTCCGTTTTCCCATACCCGACGTCGCCACATAATAGACGATCCATCGGACGCGGACGTTCCATATCCTTCTTGATTTCAGCAATCGATCGCAATTGATCGACCGTTTCCTCATACGGGAACGAAGCCTCGAATGCTTGCATGTTATCGTCGTCCTCTGGGAACGCAAAACCGACGGCAGCTTCACGAGCCGCATAGAGCTTGATCAACTCATCAGCAATATCCTCGACCGATTTCTGGACCTTCGCTTTGACCTTTTTCCATTCCGTTCCACCGAGTTTATAGATCTTCGGCTCTTTTCCTTCAGCCCCGACATACTTTTGAATCAAGTCGATTTGATCGACAGGAACATACAACGAGTCCTCTCCCGCGTAAACGAGATGGAGATAATCCTGATGATTACCGGCTACATCAATCGTCTTGATGCCGTGGTATCGTCCAATCCCATGATGAATATGAACGACGTAATCGCCTGTCTTCAATTCTTGGTAGCTCTTGATCCGTTCAGCGTTCGTCAGCTTCGTCGTTTGCTTCCGGCGACGCGCTGGTTGCTTGAAGACTTCTTCTTCCGTGATGACGACGAGACGCGCATTCGTCATCTCGAATCCACCATGAATTCCCCCAATCAGGATCGCGGGTTGACCACGAGTGATGCCTTCTTTTGTTACGATCGACGCTTCGACCCCATAGTCGGACAACGTCTGACGCATCCGCTCGGCACGTTCTCGGTTACTCGCTAAGAAGACCATCCACATGTCCGCGCGACGATATCGCTCGACTTCTTGCTTCAGGCGTTCCATCTGACCATGGAACGGTGCAATCGGTTTGATGCTGAAATGGATTGCCGCACTTTCTGGTACTCCACTCCGGCGAGTCGGTAAGAGCGATAGGTACAACAAGGGCTGTCCTTCAAAGACATGTGCCATCGGAACGGACAGGACGTAATCACTGACGCTTTGTCCGCGTTCAATGAGAGACGCCATCCATTCTGCTTCCTCTGCATCCTGGACTTCCGCCGCTTCTTCGACCCGTGCGACTTCATCAACGATCAAGACACTTCCCGTCACGTCTTGACGTAGCGTCGACGTGTAGAGGATCGGTGCATACTTCGCGAACTGTTTCGGACGATCGCCGTTTTCTAACAACTCGACGTCATAAGCAATGCCCTCTTCAAGTGCCGCGAGGACTTCCGTACTTTGGACGCGCTCTTTCGTCGCCTCATAAAGACGACGGACTTTTTCACCCGCATCCTTCAACTGATCCTTCGTCGCGAAGTGTTCCGCCGCTGGCATCAAACATGCTTCTGCGACGACACCGAGCGAACGTTGTGTCTCCGCATCGAATGTATAGATTGAGTCGACTTCCTCGTCGAATAGATCGAGCCGGTATGGGCGTTCGACCGTAAGCGGATAAATATCGATGATACTTCCGCGAACAGCAAACTCACCTGGTGTCGTCACCGTCGCTGTCCGTTCGTACCCCGCATCGACTAAATCCTGGACGAAGTCCGGAATCGATAAGATGTCGCCCGGCTTCACTTGTTTGACGTGTGACAGGAACGTCTGTGCATCCGGAACATATCGACGTAAACCGACGAGCGGAATGATCAAAATTCCGTCGTCCGTCGTCAGTAAACGATGACGGGTCTCGATCCGCGTCGCCCGCAGTTCTGGACTTGCGCCATAAGAAAGTTCTGCTGCTAACGTCTCATCGACCGGATAGAGCATGACGTCTTCTTCCGGTACGAGTTCAATCAAATCATCGTACAGTTTTTGTGCTTGGAACATATTATGTGTCACGAGTACGAATCGACGTTTCGTCTCCTGATAAATCCCGGCGACGAACAATGCTTTCCCACTGTTCATCAGACCGGTGATCAACTGAGCGTTGACACCGTCCCGGAAACGTTCCCGAACCGTCTTGATTTCAGGAATCGCTAGTAAGAGTTCTTGTAATTGTTTCATCTTCTTCCTCCTAAAACACGACAGCAAAAACGCTTTGGAACCCCAAAGCGTTGCGTTCAGTTATACCGATTCATCAAAGCGAGAAACGGTGTGTCTATGAAGTCCGTCGCTACATCGACAGACGCATTGAGTACATGTTGCAGACTTCCTTGCTCCGCCTTCGAAAAATTCATTAACACCCAGTCAATGACTTGGATGGGTGCCGGTGGTCGACCGACGCCGAGCTTAAGGCGCTTGATCTCCTGCGTACCGAGGTGCTGGATCAACGACTTGACGCCGTTATGACCGCCTGCACTGCCTTTTGAACGCAACCGTAGTTTCTCAAGCGGCAAGTCCAGATCGTCATAGATGACGAGCACATCTTCGACCGCGATTTTATAGAAATCAAGTAACGGTCGCACCGCTTCACCTGATAAGTTCATATACGTCAATGGCTTGACGAGCACGACACGTTCTCCGTTTATCATTCCCGTTCCGAAGAGGGCTTTAAACTTCGATTCTGAAAGCTTGATCCCGTGCTTCTCCGCTAAGGCATCAATCGCAAGAAAACCGATGTTGTGGCGCGTATTCGCATACTTCGCTCCAGGATTCCCTAATCCGACGATACATTTCATATCGATTCCTCATTTCTATTAAAAAAAGTAAACGAACAAGGGTCCGATTTCAATAAACCGGACCACGTCGTTCGTATGCATCAAGCAATCAGCTGAAGAGCGGGCTGATTGATTTCTGTTCGTGTACACGGATGATTGCTTCTGCAAGCAAGCGTGCCACAGAGATTTGTTTGATTTTGCTTGCACATTCGCGTTGTGTCAAGTCGATCGTGTTCAAGACGACGAGTTCTTCGATCGCTGAGTTCTCAATCCGTTCCATTGCTGGACCCGAAAGAACAGGGTGTGTACAACATGCATAGACTTGTTTCGCTCCGTTTTCGATCAAAGCGTTCGCTGCAAGTGTGATCGTACCCGCTGTATCGATGATGTCATCGATAATGATGGCAATCTTGCCATCGACTTGACCGACGATGTTCATGACTTCTGCGACGTTCGGTTTCGGACGGCGTTTGTCGATGATCGCGATCGGTGCTTTTAATTGTTCTGCTAATTTACGTGCCCGTGTGACACCGCCATGGTCTGGAGAAACAATGACGAGTTCGTTTGGATCGATGTTCTTTTTCTCGAAGTATGAAGCGAGAAGCGGTACACCCATCAATTGATCTACTGGAATATCGAAGAACCCTTGGATTTGTGCTGCATGGAGATCCATCGTCACGACGCGTGTCGCCCCTGCTACTTCAAGCAAGTTCGCAACGAGTTTCGCCGTGATTGGCTCACGTGAACGTGCTTTGCGGTCTTGACGCGCATAACCGTAATATGGAATGACGACGTTGATTGTCCGTGCAGACGCCCGTTTCAGTGCATCGATCATGATGAGAAGTTCCATCAGGTTTTCGTTGACTGGTTGGCTTGTCGATTGAATGATGTAAATATCATCCCCTCGGACACTTTCTTCGATGTTCATCGAAATTTCGCCATCACTGAAGTGTTTGACTGAACTTTCGCTCACCGGGATTCCGATGACTTTAGCGATTTCCTCTGCCAGTGGTTTGTTCGAGTTGAGTGCGAAAATACGAATTTCATGTTCTAAGACAGTAGACATGTGTAGGTGGCCTCCATTTGTTTGGGTTTAGACGAGTAGAGCGACAATTAATGAATTAACGATAATCGGGTTTCGTCGTTTGACGTTCCCGTGCGATCGCGAGACCGTTTTCCGGCACATCATCCGTGACGGTTGATCCGGCAGCAACAAGGGCATTCTTGCCGACCGTGACCGGTGCAATCAAGTTGACGTTACAGCCGATGAAAGCATCGTCCTCAATGATCGTCTGGAATTTATTTTTTCCATCGTAGTTGACCGTGATTGATCCACAACCGAGGTTGACGTTCTCTCCGATCGTCGCATCTCCGACATAGCTCAGGTGTGCTGATTTGCTACCTTCGCCAAATGTTGATTTCTTGATCTCAACAAAGTTTCCGACGCGTGTGTTCGCACCGAGAACCGCTTGCTGACGTAAATGCGCGAATGGACCGACTTGTGCCGCCGGACCAATCTTGCTATCCGTGACGACGGATTGACGAACAATGGCACCATCTGCCACTTCACTATTGCGGATATCCGAGTTCGGACCAATCGTACATTCTGAACCAATGACCGTGCGACCGAGTAATTGCGTTCCCGGATAAAGAACAGTATCTGAACCGATCGTGACGTCCGGTCCGATATACGTCGAAGACGGATCAACGAATGTGACACCCTGACGCATCCAGTACTCGTTCGTCCGCTTACGCATCGATGTTTCCGCTTGCGCAAGTGCGACGCGATCGTTGACACCGATTGTCTCTTCGAACGTAGGTGCCGCATACGCTGCGATCGTTTCGCCTGCTGCTTTAGCAATCTCAATCACGTCTGGTAAGTAATACTCACCTTGCGCGTTATCGTTCTTGACCTGCTTCAGCGTTGCGAACAACATCTCGTTATCAAATACATACGTACCGGTATTGATTTCCCGAAGTGCAAGCTCTTCTGCATTCGCATCCTTGTGCTCGACGATTTTCGAGACGTTTCCATCTTCGCCACGCACGATTCGTCCGTAACCTGTCGGATCGTCAGCGAGTGCCGTCAAGACAGTCACTTTTGCGTTCGTATCCGTATGATGTTGTAACAATGAAGACAGTGTCTCGCTCGTCAAGAGTGGTGTATCGCCACAGACGACGAGTGTTGCTCCCTGTTCGTTCCCGAGTACGGGTTCTGCCATTTGAACAGCATGACCTGTGCCAAGCTGCTCACTTTGAAGTGCGTATTCCACCGATGTGCCAAGCACTTCTTTGACGGATTCCGCACCGTGACCGACGATGACGACCTGTCGCTTGACGCCGAGCGTCGCTAATTGATCGACGACGTGCTGTACCATAGGTTTCCCAGCGACTGGGTGAAGTACTTTGTAAAGCTTCGATTTCATCCGAGTTCCTTTACCCGCTGCTAGAATTACCGCGAAATGATTCATCCTTGTCGCTCCTCCACGTAAATTAGTGTTGATTTCGTTCTGAAATAGTACACTCGTTCCAACTATAACGAAAATGGCATCGTTATTCAATGATGGGACGAAGCGGAATCGAGGAAAAAACGAGAAAAAAGACAGGTTTTCCCAAGAAGAGAAAACCTGTCTTTTTCTTATGCTTGATCTGTCGTTTGGGCAGAAGAGACTTCGTAACCGAGGCCTTCTTCTTGATCCTCACGTGCCGCATAGGCTTCGAGTACTGAATCTTCGACCTTTTTTCGCATTAATGCATTGATTGGATGAGCGACATCCCGGAAGATACCTTCTTGCGTTCGTTTGCTTGGCATGGCGACGAAGAGACCACTGTTCCCTTCGATCACACGCAAATCATGTACCACGAATTCGTGGTCGAGCGTAATAGAGGCAAGTGCTTTCATTCGACCCTCTGCCACGACGCGACGAATTTTAACGTCCGTAACGTTCATTTTGTCCGCACCCCTTTAACCGTTGTCACAACTCTTCGTTGTCTACTTCTACTTACGGCTTAAAACAAACAAAGGTTTAGTCTTTCCCAATCTTTTTACGCATAATTTCCAAAAGTTTGATAATTACAGTATAGTTACAATCCATGCAGCTGTCAATTTCAGGTAGTCTCTGCTTCCGAGAAATAGTGATCGACGTTTCCACGCTTGACTTGAATTTGACCAAGATCGACGTCGACGTCCGCTAATTTCATTAAGCTGACGTATTCGTTGACCATCTTCTTCTCGGCACCCTCTGCCTCGATCAAGACACCCACACCTGCGACCTTTGCTTCGAACTCGCTCAAGAGACTCATCATTCCGCGAATCGTTCCGCCGGCTTTCATGAAGTCATCGATCAATAAGACGTTCGCCCCGCGTGGTAAACTCCGACGCGCAAGTGCCATCGTCCGAATCGCTTTTGAAGACCCTGAGACATAGTTGATACTGACCGTTGAACCTTCTGTCACGCGACTATCCGAACGCACGATGACGAACGGCACACCAAGTTGCTCAGCGACCGCATAAGCAAGTGGAATCCCTTTCGTCGCGATTGTCATGACGACATCGACTTTCTTTTGGCTAAAGACAGATGCAAACACTTGCCCCATTTGTTTGACCATCTTCGGATCCCCGAGTAAGTCCGTCAAATAAAGGTATCCCCCTGGCAACAGTCGATCTGGACGTGCGACACGTTCACATAGATCGTCGATGAACGGTAACGCCTTCTTACTGCTCCACGTTGGGATGAACATGACGCCACCCGCAGCACCTGGTACCGTGACGAGACGACCCGTTCCCTCATGCTCTAACATCTCGCTGACGATATCTAAATCCTCACTGATCGACGATTTCGCCGATTTATAGCGTTCTGCAAAAATCGTCAATGAGACGAGATGATGGGGATGGTCAAGCAAGTACCGCGTCATGTCGACCAATCGACCACTTCTCCGAATTTTCATTTGTTTTGTTCCACCTCTCCGTAATTCCGAATATTCAATAGTGAATATATCATTTTCATACGGATATTATCAATGGTTTTCGCCTAAAAGACGAACGACGTAGACTTCGTTACAAAAGCCGCGTAATCCATTATAGAGACGTTGTGCCCGATTCTCGTGTTCCGTCAACGCAAAGACCGTCGGACCACTTCCGCTCATCAAGACGCCTTCTGCGCCACAACTCGCCATGAATTCCTTGATCTGCTCGACTTCCGGGTGCATCGGCAACGTGACCGATTCGAGAACATTACCGAGTGACTGGCAAATGCCTTGGAAATCTTGCGCCTTCACCGCATCGATCATCGCTTCGACGTTCGGACGTTTTGCCGTGTTCAAGTCAAGAGCACCATAGACGTCAGCCGTCGAGACACCAATCGTCGGTTTAGCAAGAACGACCCAGCATGGGGGTGGTGAGACAAGTTTTTCTAGCTTCTCTCCGCGACCCGTTGCAATCGCCGTTCCTCCCATGACACAAAATGGGACGTCAGAGCCAACCGCTGCCCCGACTTCCGCCAACTCTTCCAGCGTCAAGCCAAGTTGCCATAACTCGTTCAAACCACGTAATGTCGCTGCTGCGTCACTAGAACCACCTGCAAGTCCCGCTGCGACCGGGATGTGTTTTTCTAAGAAGATTTCGACCCCTGTCTTGACGTCGTATTTTTCTTTTAAGATCGCTGCTGCTTTATACGCAAGATTACGTTCGTCGTTCGGAACGTAAGCATGCTGGGCATTCATTCGAATTTCTCCTGACGGCAGCTCCGTCAATTCTAGACGGTCTGCCAAATCGACTGTCGTCATCACCATATGTACATCGTGATAGCCGTCCGGGCGCTTTGCCGTCGCATCCAGGACTAGGTTGATCTTGGCCGGAGCCTTTACAATAATCGTCATCGTGCCGTTCCTCCTCTAGTTCGTTTCCTGTAGGAATTGTATCAACCTTTCCACAAAAAAAGAAGCGAACATTTTGTCCGCTTCGGAAGGTAAGTTTACGAATTCGCAAATTCGATTTGTACGGAGTCTGTTAGCACGTCGGCGTAGCTATAAGAAACTCGCTCGACATTGTGGCGCTCTGCGTCTAGCTTGACTACAAACACCGAAGGATACGTCTCAACGAGCGTTCCGATTCGGGTTACGACCTTTTTACGACCGCCGCTTGCTTTTAGCGTCAGTCTTTCACCAACATGTGTTTCGAAAACATGTCTGATTTCGTTCAACGTCTTTGGCATACGCTTCACCTCACTAATATTTATTATAGCATATTAAATAAATATTAGAAAGGGGAAATATTATATCTGTTCTAATCGTATCCGTCAACGTTTTTTAATTGGCAAAAGTGCATCCGCTAACTGTGCGAATTCCTGCAGGCTGAGCGTTTCTCCGCGACGACGTGGTTCGATTCCAGCTTCCAACAATGCCGCTTCGACCGCCGCCTTTTCCGTCTTCCCGAAGTGTGTCGTCAAGTTGTTCAAAATCGTTTTCCGGCGTTGTGCAAAACTTGCTCGGACGATTTCGAAGAATAATGCCTCATCCTGTGTCTGTACCGCCGGCTCTTTTCGAATGTTCAAACGGATGACTGCTGAATCGACATTTGGTGCCGGAATGAAGACTTGTTTTGGAACCGTGAAGCAGACTTCAGCTTCCGCATAATACTGAATCGCGATCGATAGAGAACCGTATGCTTTCGTGCCCGGTTTTGCACCGATTCGTTCAGCGACTTCCTTTTGAATCATCATGACGAGCGTCCGAAACGGTGCTTTCGCTTCGAGAATCCGCATGATGATCGGTGTCGTGACGTAATACGGGAGGTTCGCGACGACGGCAATGTCAGTGATGCCTTCTTGCGTGAACTCTTCTGCGACGATCGTCGAAAGATCAAGTTCAAGAGCATCGCCGTGAATGACCTTCGTATGAGGATACGGTGAAAGTGTATCGTCAAGAATCGGTAGCAACCGCTGATCGATTTCAAGAGCGACGACTTTTTTCGCCTGTTTCGCCGATTGTTCCGTCAATGAGCCGATTCCTGGTCCGATCTCGAGTACGCCGCTTTCAGGCGTTAATCCAGCTGCCCCGACGATGTTTCCTAATACGTTTAAATCGATTAAAAAGTTTTGTCCCAACGATTTTTTAAACGAAAAACCATGTTTCGCTAAAATTTCTTTCGTCCGGTGCAATGTAGCAATGTCTTTCAAACTTCTTCCTCCTCTAATTGTTTCAATGCCGCTTCCCATTCCGCCCGCGTGATTCGGATCGATGCGACGCGTTTGACGAGTTGTTTTGCATTCGGTTCACCAATCGCAAGAATCTGACCGAGACGACGACGACGGATCGAGGCTGCTGGTCCACCAATCAAATCGGCTGCTAGAATCATCTCACGTGTCACTTCGGCAACCGGTGCTTCTTCCGTCTCATAGACAGCAGCGAGCGCCTCTTCGATTGCGGCAGGTGAGGCATGCTCCACACCAATTTTCCCTCGCTTATCTTTTGCTTGGGCACGAGGAAGATAGGCGTGTTTACAGCCTGGTACGCGTTCATTGATTCGGGCACGGATACGATCTCCTGGAAAATCAGGGTCCGTGAAGATGATGACACCGCGTCGTTCCAGTGCCTTCTCGATGCGTTGCATCGTTTGTTCATTAACGGCTGAACCGTTCGTTTCAATTGTATCGACATCAAAGACTTCTTGTAATCGTGTCGTATCATCCCGTCCTTCGACGACGATGACTTCTTTTAAGCGTTTCCGCATGATCTCTCCACCTTCTTCAAACACTCTCGTAATTGTACCTGTTTCCACGAAAAAAACAAGGAAGCGTCACGTGTCCGCTTCCGTTGCACTAGGAATGACCCAGACTTGCAGTTGTTTTCGACCGAACGTCTTCGCTTTTTGTTCTCCGTCGACCAAGACATCGATCTTATTTCCTTTGATGGCTCCACCTGTATCGAGGGCGATCGCAAGACCCACTCCTTCGACGTAGACCTTCGTTCCAAGCGGAATGACTTTCGGATCAACCGCGATGATCGGCATCCCTTGATAAGTGATCGTATCCGTCACGTCATACCCGGTCGCTGTCAAGGCACGTCCGTTGTACAAACGACTGCCGTTCGAAGCTGGGTCGTTCGTATACGCCGTCGCTTCGACCATCAAACTCTTCGCACTCGAAAAATCAAGGTCCGCATCGGCTTTCGGTGTTTCCGTTAGTGGATTCGTCGCCTGCTCTTCGTTAAAGACGGGTGCTTCAGTAGGCGTCTCGATTGGTTTTGTTCCGACCTTGACGACTTGTTTGATCGGTGTCCGTGTCACTTGGTCATCAATCAGTTTCTTCTCTTTGCTAAGACCGTCAGCTAATGTCAATTGATACTTTTTCGTTCGGACACCTGGACGACCAGATGCCGTCACGAGTTGCTCGCCTTCCGGTAAGGTCGGATCCTCGACTTCTTCAATTTCAAACGGAACGAGCTGTTCTTGCGTCAACGTCGCACGACGTGTCGTGTTGACGGTAATCAACGTACCTTCCGTCACGCGGGTGTCGGGATCCGGAGCGACCCGGTCTTCTTTTTGCAAGCGGATCCCTTCTCGCGCTAACAATTCCCGAACTGACGTCTCATATGTGTAGAGTTGTCGGGCTTTTCCACCGACGACAAGATCAACGGGAAAAGCTTCCCGATACCGAACTGTCATTCCGTTCGTCAACACAGCGTCAGAGGACGGATAAATATCATCCGTATCCGCTTTTTTGATACCACGTTCTGCAAGTAAGTCCTTCACTTGGCGTGCTTGCGTTCGAACACGACGAGACTCACCATATCCCATGATCAGCGTGATTTCTTTTGCCCGCTGAATGACGATTAGTCGTTTTTTCGGCAGGTCGGCACTGAGTGCTGGTTCAATCACATCATTGTCACGCGCCGTAATACCAGCTTCTTCGAGTGCTCCATAGACAGAGTCAGCTGTCGTTTCAATTTGCTGTTCTTGGCCATCAATCAAGACAGTCACGGTTTGTGGATGATCCATCATCCCATAGACGAGTGCAGCCGCAAGTAGCAGGCTGCACCCGATCGTAATAAACGTCAACGAACGCATCATGGCAAGCGGAAGACCCGTTTTGCATTTTCAGTCGTCGCTGCTTCGACGTCAGCGTACATCATGCCACGGAGCTGCGCAATCTCTTCAGCGACGAACCGGACGTAAGCCGGTTCGTTGCGTTTTCCGCGGTGCGGTGTCGGTGTCAGATACGGACAATCCGTCTCAACGAGTAGACGATCGAGTGGGACTTCCTGCGCAACACGTTTCGGCATCTTCGCATTCTTGAACGTAACGGGACCTCCGAGTGAAATGTAGAAGTTCATCGCTAGACAACGCGGTAATAATTCAGCACTCATGCTATAGCTATGCAAGATTCCCCCGACTTCTTTTGCATCTTCTTCTTCAAGAATCCGCAACGTATCTTCTGTCGCTTCCCGGTTATGGATGACGATCGGCTTCTTCTTCTGCTTCGCGAGCCGGATCTGTTTGCGGAAGGCTTCTTGCTGCACGTCTTTCGGTGACGTGTCCCAGTGATAGTCGAGCCCAATTTCTCCAAGCGCAACGACTTTTTCGTGATCCATCAATCGTTCAACCTTTTGATAGGCTTCCTCATCAAAATCGATCGAGTCGACGGGATGCCACCCGATGACCGCATAAAGATCATCGTACGCTTCGACGAGTTCCATCGCACGATCAATCGTCTTATGATCAAATCCGACGACGATCATCGGTGAGACGCCGTTCGCGCGTGCCCGCTCGATCGTCTCGTGGACGTCGTCCGCAAATTGGTCTGCATTCAAGTGAGTGTGTGTATCGATTAACATAGCTGTTCGACTCCTTCTTTAAAAAAATGCCTGTGACATGAAGTCCACAGGCATCGGTTTTATTTTACGCTTGCGCCGTTCGCCATCGTTGACGGGACCGTCGCCAGTTCAAGTTTTCCTGCTTTCTCAGCAGCAAGGACCATTCCTTGTGAGAGTTCGCCACGTAACGTGACCGGTTTTAAGTTCGCCACGACGATGACTTTGCGTCCGACTAAATCTTCCGGCTCATACCACTGAGCGATACCTGAGACGATTTGGCGTGTTTCATTCCCCATATCGACTTGTAGCTTCAATAGTTTTTTCGCCTTCTTGATCTTCTCAGCCGTCACGACTTCACCGACACGTAATTCGATTTGGTCAAAAACATCGATCGTCGTTTCCGGACGGACGTCTTCATCCGCCTCTTCGACTTCCTCTTCCTCAACACGTGCTGCAGAAGCTTGACGCATCATGTCGACGATTGCTTCGACTTCTTCTTTGACGTCGAGACGTGGGAAAATCGGTGTCGCTGTTCCAACTTTTGTTCCTGGTGTGATGTCTGCGAACTTCTCGAGCGCCGCCCAGTCCATCGCTTGTCCAGAGAGACCAAGTTGCGCGAAGATCTCTTTTGGTGAACGCGTCATGAACGGTTGCAACATGATCGCCACGTGACGTAAGACACCGACGAGATGCACCATGACTGAACCGAGTTCCGCCGTTTTGGATTCGTCTTTTGCAAGCACCCATGGTTGTGTCTCATCAATGTATTTATTGGCACGGCTGATCAATTGCCAAATGTTCGATAGCACGACAGAGAATTCCATGTGTTCCATCGATGCTTCGACTTTCGTGACCGTTTCTTTTGCAAGATCCGACAGTGTCGCATCAAACGGTGTCACATTACCTGTATAGGCTGGGATCTCACCGTCAAAGTATTTCGTGACCATCGCGATCGTCCGGTTGAGTAAGTTCCCGAGGTCGTTCGCTAAATCGTAGTTCATCCGCTCAACGAATGCTTCAGGTGTGAACATACCGTCCGAACCGAATGGCACTTCCCGTAAGAGGTAGTAACGAAGGGCATCGAGACCGTAACGATCCGTCAACGGAATCGGATCGACGACGTTTCCTTTTGATTTCGACATTTTTCCGTCTTTCATCAATAACCAACCATGTGCGAAGACTTTTTTCGGTAATGGGAGGTCAAGCGCCATCAAGAGTGCCGGCCAGATAATCGTGTGGAAACGAACGATTTCTTTTCCGACGAGATGAACATCTGCTGGCCAGTACTTATCGAAGTTACCATGATCATCCGTACCATAACCGAGTGACGAGATATAGTTCGTCAACGCATCGATCCAGACGTAGACGACGTGCTTCGGATTCGACGGGACTTGTACACCCCAGTTGAATGTCGTCCGTGAGACCGCTAAGTCTTGAAGACCTGGTTTAATGAAGTTATTGATCATTTCGTGTTTACGTGATTCTGGCAAGATGAATGACGGATTCGCTTCAAAGTACTCAAGTAAACGGTCCGCGTACTTGCTGATCCGGAAGAAGTAACATTCTTCACGTACGAGTTCGACCGGGTGTCCACTGTCAGGGCTCTTCCCGTCGACGAGTTGTGATTCCGTATAGTACGTCTCATCCGGAATCGAATACCAACCTTCGTATTCACCTAAATAGATATCGCCTGATTCAAGAAGTGTTTCGAACACTTTTTCGACGACTTTCTTGTGACGTGGTTCTGTCGTCCGGATATAATCATCGTACGAGATGTCGAGACGATCCCATAAGACTTTAATCTGCTCGACGACACCGTCGACGAATGCCTGTTCCGAGATCCCTGCTTCTGCTGCTTTTTCCTGGATCTTTTGACCGTGCTCATCGCTACCTGTCAAATACCGGACGTCGAATCCTTGAAGTCGTTTGTATCGTGCCATCGCATCTCCAGCCACCGTCGTGTACGCGTGACCGATATGTAGTTTTGCACTTGGATAATAAATCGGGGTCGTGATATAAAATGTCTTTGCCATGTTATTCCTCCGTTCTCTGATTTCCATCTTCATTATAGGCTATTATACGCTGTTACGGGACTGATGTCGAAACTCGCTTTTTGTCGAATCGAAACATTTTTTGACATCAGACATCAAATTACAAAAAAACACACTCTATAGTTTCATTTCCTTTAAAAAGGGAAAATGCATTAATAAATCGTTTCAAATATGGTTTTTTTGAGAAATAAATGACATTTTGATTTCAAGCTATTCAGATTGGTTGACTACTTTTGGAAAGTCTAGTATTCTACATTCTATAGAAACGATGTCGAATTTTGACGATTTTTCAAAAGAAAAAGAGATCCATGACATCAAAGGAGGAACAACAAAATGAAATCAACAGGTATTGTACGTAAAGTAGACGAGCTCGGTCGTGTCGTAATTCCAATCGAATTACGCCGTACACTTCAAATCGCAGAAAAGGATGCCCTCGAGATCTATGTCGATAACGAACAGATCATCCTTAAAAAATATAAACCAAACATGACTTGCCAAGTCACAGGAGAAGTTTCAGAAGATAACTTCAAATTGGCTGATGGTAAATTGATTCTTTCACCAGATGGCGCACAACGCGTTCTCGTTGAATTAAAAGATTTCCTCGATCGTCACTACGCAAGCAACGAATAAACACAAAAGGAAGCTCCTGATGGGGCTTCCTTTTTTTAATCTGCTTCGTGAAACGCGAGGTACAGTTCCTGACGGTCCAGTCCCCGTTCCTTTGCGACACGCTTCAACGCCGCATTCGGCTTTTCGCCTTCTTCGATGTACCGGCGGATTTGCTCGAGCGGATCACTGTCTTGGATGACAGCATCCGGTCGTTCTTCGTTTGATCCTTCGACAAGAACGACGAACTCGCCCCGAACGTCTTCTGCTGCCCAAGCGCGTAATTCACTCACGCTCCCCCGAATGTATTCTTCATACCGTTTCGTTAGTTCCCGAGCTAACGTCACGTGACGATCACCAAGTACTTCCTCGACCCCTTGTAACATCTCTTTCAAACGATGCGGTGCTTCATAAAAGACGAGCGTTCCTGTTTCGTATTTCAATTGCTCTAACGCTTCGCGACGCTCTTTTTTCTTCCGTGGCAAAAAGCCGTAATACAAAAAGCGTTCTGTCGAAAGACCAGACGCGACAAGAGCTGTTAACGCAGCGTTTGCACCCGGAAGAACGATGACAGGAATGTCTGCTGCAATCACTTGACGAATCAAATCACTTCCCGGGTCCGAGACACCTGGCATGCCGGCATCGGAGACGAGAGCGATTTGTTTTCCTGCCTCTAAATCAGCGAGGAGTCGTTCTCCGCTCGTTTGTTTATTGTGTTCGTGGTAACTGACAAGCTTCGTCTCAATCGAAAAGTGCCGAAACAGTTTCATCGTCTGCCGGGTATCTTCTGCTGCGACGATATCGGATTCCTGTAAGATCCGTACTGCCCGATATGTCATGTCTTCTAAATTGCCGATTGGTGTCGGGACGATATAGAGACCGGCTCCTTGCTGTTGATAGCTACTCGTCGCTTTCATGAGGTTCCTCCTTGAATCAACCGTTCTTTTTGTGAACGGGTTAATTGTTTAATCGCATATTCCCGCTTCATTGCCTCTGACTTCGTCGCAAAAACTTCCTGATGAACGAGGACGACCGGTAGACGGGCACGTGTATACTTCGCACCCTTACCTGCGTTATGTGTCGCGATGCGTTGCGTGACGTCTACCGCGTAACCCGTATAATACGTATCATCTTGGCAACGAACGATATAGACTGC
Organism: Exiguobacterium sp. s91; assembly: GCF_018618915.1. NCBI lineage: Bacteria > Bacillati > Bacillota > Bacilli > Caryophanales > Exiguobacterium > Exiguobacterium sp. s91. The sequence continues at coordinate 36,088 of NZ_JACSMZ010000007.1, forward strand.
ATGCTCAGACATCGAACAGTTCCTTCATCTGAGCCGCATACGAGTTGTCCGCCTCATAGACGATGAATGGGGGGAGCACCTTCAGTCCAGGTTTTGCATCCTTGATCCCCTCGATCAACAGCATGTTCGCTTCCTTCCCTGCTTTCGGATAAATCAGCTGCATCCGTTTCGGTTCCAAGCGATACGCCCGCATCAAGGTAACGATATCAAGCAGTCGTTCCGGTCGATGGACGAACGCTGCTTTCCCGCCTTGTTTCAACAAATCAGATGCACCACGAATACAGTCTTCGAGTGTACAGAGGACTTCATGTCTTGCAATCGTATAATGTTCACTTTGGTTTTGGTTCGATGTCTCGTTTGCTAAAAAATAAGGGGGATTACAGGTGACAGCATCATAGATGCCGTATCCAAGACGCGTACCCGCCTCTTTGACGTCCCCTTCAATCATCTCAATCCGGTCGTTCAGTTCATTCAAGGTGACGCTCCGTCGTGCCATCTCCGCTAGTCGCGGCTGGATTTCAAGACCCGTGATCTGCCCTTTCGTCCGGTAAGATAAAAAGAGTGGAATTGCACCGTTTCCTGAACAGAGATCGGCAATCCGTCCTTGTTGAATCGGGACCCACGCAAATCGTGCGAGCAGTGCCGCGTCGAGTGAATACGAGAAGACGGATGGACTTTGAATGATTTTCCCTTCCTGTCCTAAGAGATAATCAAGTCGTTCGTCTGGTAATAGTTCAAACATGTCGTGCCTTCCTTTCCGAAAAAAAGACTGACTCATGTAGAAGTCAGCCTCTCAATGTTTCGTTAACATGGATAAGCAAAAGAGACAATCGCCGTCTTTTCTTACTTGTCCATAATGCAAGTTACAGATGTGGAACCCTTCCTGGTACAATCGTCCGAGATTATCGTAGCCCGCACCGACGCCCGCTTCCGCTTCTTCCGCTTCCGTGACCGGCTGTTGTTCATCGCGTTCGACTTTTTCCCGAAGATGATGATTCTCCAGATACAGATGTTGGTTCTCTTCCATCATGTAAGCCAGCTGATCCTTTAACACGCTCAGATGCTCAGTCAGCAAATGAATCTGTTGCTCAATCGCATCGACACGCGTAATGATTTCTTTTTTATCGACTCTCTCCACGCGTATGCACCCCGTTATTCTTTTGGTCGTTTTGGTTTTACGGCACCAACGGATAATAGTTCTTCCATTGAATACGTCAAGACGCGGGAACGATCCTTCAGTTCGATTTGAACGACTTGATCGAGGATGTTCAAACCAACGACGCGTCCTTCGCCTTCAGGTACTGTCAAACGTTTTCCGTAGTCCGGCAAATCACGGCGCATTTCTTCATACGTATCGTTCTCGTATTTCAGGCAGCACATCAAACGACCACATACTCCTGAAATCTTCGTCGGATTCAACGACAGGTTTTGATCTTTTGCCATCTTGATCGAAACCGGTTCGAACTCACCGAGGAAAGATGAACAACATAAGACACGACCACACGGACCGATGCCTCCCAGTAACTTCGCTTCATCCCGAACACCGATTTGACGGAGTTCGATACGCGTCCGGAAGACCGCCGCTAAATCTTTGACGAGCTCACGGAAATCAACACGTCCTTCTGCCGTGAAGTAGAAGATGACCTTATTGCGATCAAACGTGTACTCGACATCGACCAATTTCATATCGAGTTTATGTTCACGGATTTTTTCGACACATACCGCATGCGCATCAAGCGCTGCGACTTTATTTTCGCGGACGATCATTGCATCCTTATCGTCAGCAATCCGAAGAATGGATTTCAGTGGCAACACCACATCTTCTTCGTCCATTTGTTTATCGGCGATGACCACTTCGCCATATTCAATGCCCCGTACCGTCTCAACGATGACTGCTTGTCCTCGTGATAATGACTCTTGTCCAGGTGCAAAATAATAAATTTTGCCCGCTTCTTTAAAGCGAACGCCTACTACTTCTAGCATGTCGCTCTACCCTTTCTGTAAGTCAAACATGAGACGCTCAACTGTTAATTGGGGATTAACATTCGCTTCGACCCGTCTTACTGCGGCAAGCACAGCTTGCAACCAGCGGGTGATCGTCGTCTGGCTCTTGGACCCCATCTGTTCAAGTTGGGGTTTACTATTCGTATAGGTCATACCTTCCCACGCCGGATTCAGTTTCAGACGTAAGACATCCTCAAAGAAACAGGTGACGAGTTCAAGACCGATTCGGACATCCTGACGGTTCTTGAATTGTCCCATCCATTTCTCTTGTACGAACAGTGGTAAATCAGCCGGACGATTCGCTAATTCCTCCATCAATTGTAACACTGACGCTCGCGCATTTACAAACCAGTCTTCGAGTAATGCTTCTTCTGCATCCTCGACTTTTGGATAGACACGCGCTGCCAATTGCGTCAACTCGTGGTCCCGTCCCGTTTTTTCAGATAAAACCTCGCCAATCATTTGACGATCCGCCGGACGAAAACTTAATAACTGTCCCCGCGATCGAATCGTCGGTAAAAGGAGCTGGGGTTGATTCGTCAACAATAAGGCCACTTTTCCTTCTCCTGGTTCCTCAAAGAACTTCAGTAAACTGTTTGCTGCCTGAGGAGTCATCTTATGGGACTGGGTAATGACATAAATCTGACGATCGCCTTCGAGTCCTCGGAGTGAGAGATCATGCATCAATTGTTGAATCTGTTCTTTTTTGATGGTCGCGCCATCTGGTTCGATTTCATAATAATCGACCAAATTGCCACTTTCCATTCGCCGACAGCTACGACAGACACCACATGGCTCTACATCAACCGGGGCCTCACAAAAAAGGCTTTTCGCGAACAAGTGAGCCGCTTCAAGTAGAAGCGGCTCATAGTCTCCGGTGAAGATATAAGCGTGATTGATTCGATCGTTTCGTAACGAATTTTGAAGAATCGTCGAAATGACCGATTGTGTCTGTTCCAATTCATGAAACGTCTGCATCAGAATTGATGAAACCCTTCGATTGGTAAGACGAAGACCGTCGCCCCGCCTACCTGGACTTCAACAGGGTACGGGATATAAGAATCGGCATGACCACCCATTGGTGAGATTGGAGAAACCATCTGTTCGCGGCTTGAACAGTTCTTTTTGATCAATCGCAACAAATCATCGAGACGCTCACTCTGTACACCAATCATGAACGTCGTGTTCCCTTCTTTAAGAAAACCACCTGTCGTTGCTAGTTTCGTTGCTCGGAAATCATGCTCGACAAGTGCTTCCGCCAAACGTAAGCTATCTTTATCTTGAACGATCGTAATGACCATTTTCATGAGAATCTCTCCTTTTCTTCTAAATACGTAATGACATCTTCCACTAAGTCCTGATGAATCGCTTCAATCGATCGATTGGCTTGTACGATCTGCACCCGTTCCGGATCCGACGCCGCAATCTGCTGAAAACCATCATAGACGCGGGCACGAAACGCATCATCTCGTTGCTCGATTCGATCAAGTGCTCCCCGGTCCATCATTCGTTTTTTAGAATCCGTTACCGTTAAATCAAATAAATACGTTCGGTCTGGCGCTAACCCACCTATTGCAGAATCATTGATTTGAAGCACGAGATCAATCGGATGTCCAAGACCATACCCTTGATACGCAAGTGACGCATCAACGAATCGGTCACATAAAACAATTGTGCCTGCCTCTAACGCCGGTCGAATCAATTCCTCGACATGCTGGGCACGAGACGCTGCATACAACAGAATTTCTGTCATCTCTTTCATCTCTTCAAAATCAGGATTCAAAATCAACGAACGAATTTCGTTCCCAACGCGTGTGCCACCTGGCTCACGGGTCGTCATGACGTTATAGCCTTTTTCTTTTAACACATCACTAAGCAATTGTAGTTGTGTCGTTTTACCGGCACCATCTGGTCCTTCGACAGTAATGAACGTACCTTTCATCCTTCAAACCCTTCCTCTATGACGCGTAACGCTCCTCGTTGCAATTGTTCGCCCCCTTGCAAATGAACGGCTACGGTTTGATAATGTCGTAAACGTAGTACCTGTTCCGCCGTAATGCGTTCGCCTCTGACAATCAACGGAATGCCTGGCGGGTACGGAATAATCGTTTCGAGTGAAACATGACCGATACACTCATCCAGCTGACGGAACGTACCTGTTGCTTGTTCTAACTGTTCATAAGAACAAGCTAAAGCAGATACCTGTATTTTACCCATAATTGGTTGCTCGATATACCTTTTCAAAGGAATTCCTTCTGATTTCATCATTTGAATGGCTCGTTCGACACGGTGGACCCAGTCATTCTGCTCAGACTTTGTGAGCGGACGAAGTGGCAAAATACAGACGACGTGATCTCCTAAAGCAAATTCTGCATCGAGTTGAACAGCTCGTAACGCGTGCAGCAACGCATCTCCTGAATATCCCTCATACGTTAATGTCATCCGTGACCAATCATCGAATCGCAGAACCGTCATATGATCGAACCGTTGAAGTGCTTCGATGAATGCATTATGACTAGCTTGAACCTCTGACATACCCTTAACTGTCCATTGTTCACGATAGGAACGGGCGTAGTCTAATGAAGCTAGCAGTAAATATGAAGGACTCGAAGTCTGAAACGCTTGAAGTGCTCGCTGTAATTTCCTTCTCATCTTTTCTGAAAATCGCTCATGCATCCATGCTCCCATCGTCAGTGCTGGAAGTGTTTTATGGGCAGACTGGACAACAGCAGTTGCTCCTAATTCAAATGCAGAGCGTACACCAAATGCTTCACCGAAGTGTGCGCCATGTGCTTCATCCACTAATAAAGAGAGCCCGTGCGACGCTGTGAGCTGAACGAGTGACGTGATATCAGCTGCTTCCCCGTAATAGGTCGGTGAAGTGATAAACACGCCGACTCCTCCTGGGTATTTCGTAAACGCTTCCTTTAATGTTTCACGTGAAACATGTCCACTGATTCCCGTTTCCTCATGGATGTCTGGTTCAAGAAAGATCGGTTCGATCCCCAGCCATTCTAACGCATTGAACACCGATTTATGGGAATTACGCTGTACATAAACACGCTCTCCTCTTGTTGCTGTAGCGGCAAGCATCGCCCAGTTCCCAACGGTCGAACCATTCACAAGGAAATGACTCGCTTTTGCACCGTAGACTTTTTGCAGCAAAGCTATCGCGTCTGCAATGGCCTCTTCCGGATGATGAAAATCATCTAGACCAGGTAATTCTGTGACGTCCCATTTAAAGAAGTCAGGAAGAGGTGTCAATGTTCCATTCTTATGACCAGGAACATGCCATGAGATGGGCGTTCGATCTAAATGGCGTTGAAGTGCATGTACAATAGGAAGTTCGTGTTTCATGAAAAAACTCCTTTTCCTCTAAAATGATTACACAAAAAGACCGACCTGCAATCTGCAGATCGGTCAAGTGCCTGGCAACGTCCTATCCTCACAGGGGGAAGCCCCCAACTACTTTCG
>NZ_JACSMZ010000008.1:0-7713 GCF_018618915.1 Exiguobacterium sp. s91
CGAAAGTAGTTGGGGGCTTCCCCCTGTGAGGATAGGACGTTGCCAGGCACTTGACCGATCTGCAGATTGCAGGTCGGTCTTTTTGTGTTATGTGAAACTTCAGACTGTTCTGATTATTGGTCGAGTCATTGACATGACACCCTCTGCTTGTTACCATAACATCAATATTCTTTTATAAAAGAGAAAGCGAGTGGATAACATGTGGGAGAACAAATTTGCTAAAGAGGGTTTGACGTTTGATGACGTCTTACTCGTACCCCGTCGTTCGAGTGTCTTGCCGCGCGACGTTGATTTATCTGTCACGCTATGTGAAGGGATCACACTTAATATTCCGTTGATCAGTGCTGGGATGGATACCGTCACAGAAGCACCGATGGCAATCGCAATGGCACGTCAAGGTGGTCTTGGTGTCATTCATAAGAATATGTCAATGGAAGAACAAGCAGAACATGTCGATCGCGTCAAACGTTCTGAAAATGGTGTCATCACGAATCCGTTCTATTTGACGCCAGAGCGTCAAGTCTACGATGCCGAGTATTTGATGAGTAAGTACCGCATCTCTGGTGTTCCAATCGTTAATAACGAAACAGAGCGTAAATTAGTAGGGATTTTGACGAACCGTGATCTTCGTTTCGTCAAGGATTACTCGACTGTCATTGAAACGGTGATGACGACAGAAGAACTCGTGACAGCAAAAGTTGGTACGTCCCTTGCTGAAGCAGAACAGATTCTCCACAAACATCGCATCGAAAAGTTACCACTCGTTGATGAGAACGGTGTATTAAAAGGGTTAATCACGACAAAGGATATCGAAAAAGTCGAACAGTATCCACATGCTGCGAAAGATCAGTTCGGACGTTTACTCGTCGCAGCAGCTGTCGGTGTCACGAAAGACGCTTCGACGCGCGCGAAGTTCCTTGTCGATGCAGGTGTCGATGCACTCGTCGTCGATACGGCACACGGTCACTCAGAAGGTGTTCTTCTCAAAGTACGTGAACTTCGTGAAGAATATCCAAACTTACCAATTATTGCGGGTAACGTTGCGACTGCAGAAGCAACACGCGATTTGATTGAAGCGGGTGCATCTGTCATCAAAGTTGGTATCGGACCTGGTTCGATCTGTACGACACGTGTTGTCGCAGGCGTCGGTGTACCACAAATCACAGCCGTCTTCGATTGTGCGACAGAAGCACGGAAACATGGTGTCTCAATCATCGCTGACGGTGGCATCAAGTATTCTGGAGATATCGTAAAAGCACTTGCTGCTGGCGGTCACGCTGTCATGCTCGGAAGCTTACTTGCAGGAGTAGAAGAGAGCCCAGGTGAGATGGAAATCTACCAAGGTCGTCAATTCAAGACATACCGTGGTATGGGTTCTGAAGCATCGATGAAACGCGGTAGCCAAGATCGTTACTTCCAAGAAGCAGACAAGAAGTTCGTTCCAGAAGGAATCGAAGGACGTGTCGCTTACCGTGGTAAACTAGGCGATTCGGTGTACCAACTCGTTGGTGGTATTCGTTCAGGTATGGGATACTGTGGTGCTGCAACGTTAGAAGAATTGCGTGAGGAGACACAGTTCATCCGTATGACGGGCGCTGGTTTGCAAGAGAGCCACCCGCACGATATTCAAATTACAAAAGAAGCATCGAACTATACACGTCAATAAACAAAAGCCTCGTCTTTCTCTAGTAGAAAGGCGAGGCTTTTTTCATGATGATTTATGCAAATCCCACGCGTCCATCAACAATCGTAATCCTTCTATCAACTCTTGCTCAGAGAGACTCGCAAATCCAAGGACGATTTGAGGCGTATCGGAAAGAAGCGGTAACTGGGCATATTGAGAAAGACCATATACTTGGATGCCTTGTTGTTGTGCCCGCTTTACGAGCTCCTGCTCCGTCATCCCGTTCGCTACGGAAACGACGACATGGAGCCCTGCACTTTCGCCGGTCAATCGTAAGGCGGGAATCCGGCGAAGTGATTGGATTAAGACGTCGAGCTTGCGACGATATACTTTACGCATCCGGTTGAGATGTCGTTCAAAGTCGCCCTCTTTCATGAAGCGCGTCAAGATCGTTTGATCGAAGCGCGAGACACTACAGGTATAGTGTGATAGTTCTGTTTGATACCGAGCGCGTAAGACTTCGGGTAAGACCATATAACCGATCCGTAGTGAAGGCATGAGTGATTTTGAGAAAGTACTCATGTAAATGACACGATTGCTGTCCATGTTGTGTAAAGACGGAATCGATTTACCGCTGTAGCGGAATTCGCTATCATAGTCGTCTTCGATGATAAAACGGGTCGGATCCATCGCCGCCCAGTTTAACAACTGATGTCTTCGGTTGACGGATAAGATACTACCGGAAGGAAATTGATGTGCCGGTGTGACATACATGACATCGACGTTTGATTCCTGTAATTGATCGATCCGTAATCCATTCGCATCAACACGAATCGGTTCAATCATGCGTTCATGATTTTCAAGTAAGAGGCGTGTCGTATGATAACCGGGATCCTCGATACCGTACGTGACGTCGCGTCCCAGTAAGAAGAGGACGAGCGGCAACAATTGCTCGACACCTGAACCGACGACGATTTGTTCAGGAGAACAGACGACACCACGAGAATGATAAAGATAGGTCGCAATCTCTTCGCGTAACGCTAGATCGCCTTGTGGATGACCGAGTGAGACAAGTGGGTGGTGATCGGTATCGATGATATCTTTGGCATACTTTCGCCAACGGGCGAACGGGAAAGAGATCCCTTCAATCTTACTTGGATGAAAATCATACGTGATGATCGGTTTTTCTTTAGTCACACGTGGTTCGATGACGGGTGAGGTTTTGACGTAAGCAAGTTCCTCATAGGCAAGAACGAAGTAACCTTTACGTGAGATGGATTCGACATATCCTTCTGCGACAAGTTGTTGGTAAGCAAGCTCAATCGTCGTTTGACTTAAGTTCAAAAATTGACCGAGTTTTCGTTTAGATGGTAATTTCGTGCCGTATGCTAAACGACCGGCAATGATTTCATTTCGGATCTGTTGATAAAGTTGTTCATAAAGTGGTTTTTCCTGATTGCGCGTGAGTTGAAATGATAGCATGTCCATCTCGTCTGACTCCTTCTTCGTAAACTGACCTGTTGAAATCATCATAAACTGATACTTTTAAAAGTGTCAATGTTCCGTATACTAAAGGAGTGAAAGTCAACCAAGGGGGAATGGATATGGAACGTCAACAAGGAACGGATCGTGTCAAACGTGGAATGGCTGAAATGCAAAAGGGTGGCGTCATCATGGATGTCGTCAATGCGGAACAAGCGAAGATTGCGGAAGCAGCAGGTGCTGTTGCAGTCATGGCACTTGAACGTGTTCCGTCTGATATTCGTCGTGACGGAGGCGTCGCACGAATGGCAGATCCGTTGATTACGGAAGAAGTACTCGGAGCGGTCTCAATTCCCGTCATGGCAAAATGCCGGATTGGTCATATCGTCGAAGCACGTGTTCTCGAATCGATGGGGGTCGATTTCATTGATGAGAGTGAGGTCCTGACTCCGGCAGATGAACAATATCATTTACTGAAGTCAGAGTTCACTGTGCCGTTCGTCTGTGGCGCACGTGATCTTGGGGAAGCCGCTCGTCGCATCGCAGAAGGAGCAGCGATGATTCGGACGAAAGGCGAGCCTGGGACTGGGAACGTCGTCGAAGCTGTTCGCCATATGCGACAAATTCAAGCACAATTGAATCAGATTTTACATGTCAGTCCAGATGAATTGATGACATTTGCGAAAGAATGGGGTGCTCCGTACGAAGTATTACGTGATATTCGGACACAGGAACGTCTACCGGTCGTCAACTTTGCAGCCGGTGGAGTCGCGACACCAGCTGATGCCGCACTCATGATGCACCTAGGGGCAGATGGTGTCTTCGTCGGATCGGGGATCTTTAAATCAGAACACCCAGAACGTGTCGCTCGAGCGATTGTCGAAGCCGTTACGTACAAAGATGATTTTGAACGGATCGCGTCTTTATCCAAAGGACTCGGAACAGCAATGAAAGGAATCGATGTCACATCGATGCCGTTTGAAGAACGGATGGCGACACGCGGATGGTAATTGGTATTCTTGATGTTCAAGGTGCGGTCCGTGAACATCGACAGCAACTTGAAGGTCTTGGTGTCGATGTCGTTCTCGTCAAACAAGTGAGCGATCTCGATGGACTCGATGGACTCGTCTTACCAGGAGGCGAATCGACCGCGATGCGTCGATTGATCGAACGCTATGAATTACTGGAACCGCTTCGGGAAAAAGCGACGACGTTACCGATGTTCGGAACATGTGCTGGAATGATTCTACTCGCAACCGCTGTCGAAGCAGGTCAGAGTCATCTCAACGCGATTTCGATGACGGTCCGTCGAAATGCCTTCGGTCGACAAATCGATTCATTTGAAGGATTGCTACCGGTTGAAGGAATTGAAGAGCCGATCGAAGCAGTGTTCATTCGAGCGCCATTGATTCTGTCTGTCGGGGAAGGAACACGAGTGATTGCGAAAGTCGAAGACCAGATCGTTGCCGTCGAGACATCATTACACCTCGCGTGTTCGTTTCACCCTGAATTGACAGAGGACGATCGCTTGCATCGCTATTTTTTACAAAAAATCAAACAGCGGCAGTCCGTCTGTTCATAAAGCGTGGAAGCATCTGACAGGTTCTACTGTCAGGTGCTTCTTTTGTGCTACACTATTCGTAAAACGAATGATTGAGTGAAGGAGAGACACGATGAAACGAATTTTACTACTCTGTTTAAGTGTGCTCCTAGTCGTAGGATTTCCTACAGCGGGACAAGCAGCACCTTCGATTCAAGCAGAGTCTTACATAATGGCCGATGCGGTCACAGGAAAAATCCTCCTTCAATCGGAAGCAGATGTTTCGTTGCCCCCTGCTTCGATGACGAAGCTGATGACGCTCTACCTCGTCAGACGACAAATCGAATTGAAAAAACTGACGTGGGATCAAAAAATCACGCCGAGTGCAAAAGTGTTAAAGCTTGCGAAGACGTCCGGAATCGCGCGTGTTCCAGTTAAAGCTAAAACATACACGGTTCGCGAGATGTATAATGCGGCGTTCATCAAATCGGCCAATGATGCAGCGGTCATGCTAGCCGAAACTGTCGCCGGTTCAGAAGCGGCGTTCGTTGAAAAGATGAATGAGACAGCAAAACAGTTCGGAATGAACGACACGGAGTATGCGAATGCCTCTGGTCTAGATGCTGTCGATGCGACCCTTCCAGGAACGAATTTGATGACAGCGACCGATATCGCCTTACTCGTCATTCGCTACATCAAGGATTACCCGGATGCACTGGATGTGACGAACAAAACACAGATGAAACTTGATGGAGAGGTATTAAATAACTCGAATAAGATGCTGACGAAGGAAAAATTCGCATATGCCGGCATGCGGGGGATGAAGACCGGAACGACTGATTTAGCCGGTTACTGCTTCGCTAGTGTGACGACGCGGGATAATATGACGCTTGTCACGGTCGTCATGCGAACGGATTCCGATCAAGCCCGTTTCAAGGAAACGAAAAAATTACTCGACTATGGTTTTGCGACGTTCGAGCCATTGACGTATTACGGAAAAGGCGAACGGATCAAAGACGTTCTTCCGATTAAAGGCGCAACTGTTCGAAAGCTAGACGTCGTCACGGACGGTTCGTTATACGTTACGGTCTTAAAACAAGCGAAGACGCGGGAACCACGGTTCGACTTCTCAAAAACAACGGCTCCTGTGACAAAACAAGAAGTCGTTGGGACGGTGCAGGTCGCGGACGATGGGATCTACCTACCAGGATTTGAGACACCCCGCGTGAATTTGTATAGCGCAACTGCTGTTCCACTTGCGAGTGTTCCGACACGCCTCGTTCGCGCTTGGACAGCGTGGTCGAAGCAAATTGAACAAGCGATTCAACAATCGACTCTTGTCAACTTCCAAGGCGATGGTGTAAAGTAAGACTAATCTCATAAAGATGCTATGAACGGACCAAGTAGATGTATCGATACTGTTAAGAGAGCTAGTGGGTGGTGTGAACTAGTCAGATCGATGGATTGAATCGAGCCGGATCGCACACCTTGCGAACAAGGTGCGGGTACGCCCGTTATCGCGTCTTAAGTTGGCTAGATGTGTCTAGCAATGAGGGTGGCAACGCGGATCCAGGTGATTCGTCCCTTTTCGGTAGGAATACCGGAAAGAGACGAGTCGCCTTTTTTTATGACATAAAGGAGGAATTACAGATGATTGATATTAAACGATTACGCCAAGATTTTGACGCCATTCAAGAAAAGTTAGCGCACCGAGGAGAGGACTTGACGGACATGAACCGTTTCCTCGCACTTGATGAGAAACGCCGAGAACTGATTGCGCGGACAGAAGTGTTGAAAGCAGAACGAAATGAAGCAACGAAAAAAATCGCTGAACTCAAGCGCAATAAGGAAAACGCGGACGAAGCGATCGCTGCGATGCGTAGTGTCGGAGATGAGATCAAGACGCTTGACGACGAGTTACGTGATGTCGAAGCGACATTGAACCAACTTCTCCTCGGTATTCCAAACATTCCACATGACAGCGTACCGGTCGGTTCTTCTGAAGACGATAACGTCGTCTTACGTGAAGTCGGTGACAAACCAGCGTTTGACTTCGAAGCGGTCCCACACTGGGATTTGATGGAGCAATTAAAAATCGTCGATGTCGAACGTGCCGGAAAAGTAACAGGTAGCCGTTTCGTCTTTTACCGCGGAGCGGGGGCACGTCTTGAGCGGGCATTGATCAACTTCATGATGGATCTTCACCAAGATCAGCATGGCTACACAGAAATCTTGCCACCACTCATGGTCAACCGTGACTCTATGACAGGAACAGGACAATTGCCGAAGTTCGAAGAGGATGCCTTTAAGATTGAAGAGACGAACTACTTCCTCGTACCGACAGCAGAAGTTCCGGTGACGAACATGCACCGTGAAGAAATCCTAACAGCAGATCAGTTACCGATCGGCTATGCGGCATACAGCCAATGTTTCCGTTCAGAAGCTGGTTCTGCCGGACGCGATACACGCGGTTTGATCCGTCAGCACCAATTCAATAAAGTTGAACTCGTTCGTTTCGTCAAACCAGAAGAATCTTACGAGCAGCTCGAATTGTTAACAGGACAAGCGGAAACAGTCTTGAAAAAGCTAAAACTTCCGTATCAAGTATTGAGCATGTGTACAGCTGATCTCGGATTCACGGCTGCGAAGAAATACGACATCGAAGTCTGGATGCCAAGCCAAGGCGTCTACCGTGAAATCTCTTCTTGTTCAAACTTTGAAGATTTCCAAGCACGCCGGGCGCAGATTCGTTTCCGCCGCGAAGCGAACGCAAAACCAGAATTCGTTCATACGTTAAACGGTTCTGCCCTTGCAGTCGGTCGGACGGTTGCTGCGATTTTAGAGAACTACCAGCAAGCGGATGGATCAGTTGTTATTCCAGAAGTGCTTCGTCCATACATGGGTGGTCTTGAAGTGATTCAAGCTTAAGTCAGAAGGGGGAGTAATCCCCCTTTCTGTATTTTAAAAAGTTTTTTTAGAAAAGGTCTTTACACGTTAAAAGGCAGATGCTATCATAATTAATGTCAGGAAAACAGACAGGTCATCATTGATTTTGTAAGAAGTACGG
>NZ_JACSMZ010000008.1:7813-14226 GCF_018618915.1 Exiguobacterium sp. s91
AGGCGTACTCAAGTGGTTTAAGAGAACGGTCTTGAAAACCGTCAGGCGGCGAAAGCCGTGCGTGGGTTCGAATCCCACCGCCTCCTCCATTTTTATTTTTTTGACAACGACATGCACGTTTTATAGCTTGGAGGCGTACTCAAGTGGTTTAAGAGAACGGTCTTGAAAACCGTCAGGCGGCGAAAGCCGTGCGTGGGTTCGAATCCCACCGCCTCCTCCACTTCTTTTTTTTTACCCAAAAATAAATATAATCATGGAGTCGTACCCAAGTCCGGCTGAAGGGGACGGACTCGAAATCCGTTAGGGGTCGCAAGGCTCGCGTGGGTTCGAATCCCACCGACTCCGCTTTTTATGAAGCATCTCAATTCTGAGGTGCTTTTTTGTTGCATCGATTTCTTCGTGCGTGCTATGGTTGCCTACGTGAAAAATGAAGAAGAGGTGGACGAAATGAACGAACAAACAAAAGAATCGTTGCTTTCGCATTATGCGATGACGATGACATATGTAAAAGACTTAGAACAGATTTCAGACGAGACGTGGCGGACGTCGTATGCAGAAGGTAAATGGACGATTGCTGAGATCATCGGTCACTTATCACCATGGGATCGCTTCATGGTCGCAGAGCGCATCCCGTACTTGCTCGCGGGTGAACCATTCCGTGTCGCACCAGATAGCCAAGCCGTCAATGAAGAAGCGGCGAAAATGAGCCGTGAGCAGCAACGGATCTTGACGATTGATGAGTTTTTAGTCAGCCGTGACTTGTTGCGCCGTGCAGTCGAATTGATTCCGGAAGAACGTCTGCAGGACAAGGTCGTCATTAAAGGCAAAGAATTAACGATCGGTCAGTTCCTCGGAGCAATGGCTCAACATGATCTACACCATATGGAACAAATCAATCAAGTGATTGGATAAAGAGTAGGAGATGCGAAACGCATCTCCTTTTTTTGCGCAAAAAAAGATCCGCCTAAGAGGCAGATCTGATCAGTTAGCGTGTATTTGCAATACGAGCAACTTCAAGCTGCTTTTCAATCTTCGCGAGAATCCGGTCGATGGATTCTGGCTCGTTCAGTAAATCGTATTCGTCGATCGACAAGCGGAGTACCGGGCAGATCGTGAAGTTATTGATCCAGTTCGTATAGCGCTCGTACATCTCTTCCCAATATTCGATTGGTGTCTGTTGCTCCATCTCACGTCCGCGAAGACGAATTCGTTCTAGTACTTGTTCGAACGAACCTTCAAGATAGATCAAAAGATCCGGATGCGGGAAGAATGGTGTCATGACCATTGCGTCAAACAAACTTGAATATGTCTCGTAATCCGTTGGAGACATCGTTCCTTTTTCGAAATGCATCTTAGCAAAGATCCCTGTATCTTCATAGATTGAACGATCTTGGATGAAACCACCACCGTATTGGAAAATCCGCTTTTGCTCCTTGAAGCGTTCAGCGAGGAAATAGATTTGGAGGTGGAAGCTCCAACGCTCGAAATCATGATAGAATTTATCCAAGTAAGGGTTTGTATCGACTTTTTCGAGTGACGTCCGGAAACCAAGGGCATCTGCTAATCCGTTTGTGATCGTTGATTTACCGATCCCGACCATACCGCCGATCGTAATGACGGCATCTGCCGGAATGTTGTATTGTTCGCGTAGCTTCAAGTTCATGCGTGGTTCGCTCCTTCATATAATTCGTTCCGGATCGTCGTCAAGACGTACTCGAGATCTTCCGGTCGCTTGACGAAGTCGAGTGCATCCCCGTCGAAACGGATGATTTTGACTTCCGGATGTTTGGCTTGGTATTCCATGACGAATGTCTCGTAATCCTCGGCTAATTGTTCGAGATAGGCACGTGACATGTTTTCTTCGATTTCTCGTCCGCGCAGCGCAACACGTTTCATCAAGGTGTCGATGCTTGCGTTCAAGTAGATGACAGCATCCGGTTTCGGCATATCTGTCGTCAGGATCGAGTAGATTTGTTCGTACTTCTCAAGATGCTCTACCTTTAGAGAGCGGTGTGCAAAGATCAAGTTCTTAAAGATATGGTAATCAGCAACGACAGAGCGTTGTTTACTGAGGTAATGACGTTCGATATCATCGAGTTGTTTGAAGCGATTGCACAAGAAGAACATTTCCGTCTGGAAGCTCCATTCTTCGATATCTTCATAGAACTTTCCAAGAAAGGGATTTTCTTCGACGATTTCGCGTAACATAGAAAAAGAGAAATGGTGACTGATGGCGTTCGCAAGTGATGTTTTGCCTACACCAATCGGTCCTTCAACCGTTATGAACATATACAATGACCCTCCGTTCAGCAAAGTGCAATTTATATTTTAGCACAAAGAAGTACGACTTGCTGAAGTTTCAAAAGGAGAATTTTTTTAGAGTGAGGAGTATCATCGATGGAACGACAGGAACACTATATGCGCCTTGCGATCGAAGAGGCGAAAAAGGCAGAAGCGATCGGTGAAGTTCCGATCGGATGTGTCATCGTCAAAGACGATGAAGTCATCGCGACGGGCTACAATCATCGGGAAACGGATCAACAAGCGACGGCACATGCCGAGTTGATCGCGATTGAGGAAGCGTGCCGAAAACTCGGTAATTGGCGACTGGAAGGATGCGAGTTATACGTGACACTCGAACCGTGTCCGATGTGTGCAGGGGCCATCATGCTGTCACGAATCGAACATGTCATCTTTGGTGCTGTTGATCCGAAAGGTGGATGTTGTGGAACACTGATGAACCTGGTGCAAGACGATCGGTTCAATCATGTCTCAGAGCTGACGAGCGGTATATTAGAAAAAGAGTGTGGGGAGATGCTAACGACGTTCTTTCGGGAACTACGTGCGAAAAAGAAAGCACGAAAGCGGGCAATGGGTTGCATCACACCAGATGAAACAGTATAATGAAAAAGCACTGAAACAAGGTGCCACTAAAAATCGATAAACCATTTGCCGTGCTAGGTGGGGATGTAGCGGTTCCCTGTCACTCGCAATCCGCTATAGCGAGACTGAATTCCATGTCGAGGGATATGATTGGTGTGGTCTGCCTCACGTAAGTAGCGTTGACGTTTGAGTCCTACGCAACAGATACCCATGAACCAGGTCAGGTCCGGAAGGAAGCAGCCTTAAGTGGTGCTCTCTGTGTGTTGTAGGGGTGCTTGGACTGAGCAGGCTGCGTGAGTAACGCATGTTGAACATATTTCAGAATATGGTGCGCGGCAGTTTAATTTTTAAAGACAAGTCTACAGCCGGTTTCGGTTGTAGACTTTTTTAGGTAAAATAGAATGAGGAACTTAAAAAGAGGAGGCGCAAACTTGGCCTATCAAGCACTATACCGCGTGTACCGTCCGCAACGATTCGACGAAGTCGTTGGACAAGCGCATATCACCCGTACGATCCAAAATGCATTGATGGAGGGACGGATGTCCCACGCCTATCTATTTTCGGGTCCTCGTGGAACAGGAAAGACGAGTCTTGCCAAAATCATCGCTAAAGCGATCAACTGTGAGCATGCTCCGGTCAAAGAACCGTGTAATACGTGCCCGACGTGTCTTGCGATTACAGAAGGATCAAGTCCAGACGTCTTCGAAATCGATGCGGCTTCCAATAACGGCGTAGATGAGATTCGGGAAATCCGGGATAAAGTCAAATATCCCCCTTCAGAAGCAGCCTATAAAGTCTATATCATTGATGAAGTGCATATGTTGTCGACAGGTGCCTTTAATGCCTTGCTCAAAACACTAGAAGAACCGCCGGCGCACGCCATCTTCATCTTAGCAACGACTGAACCACATAAAATCCCGGCAACGATCATCTCGCGTTGCCAACGTTTCGATGTGAAGCGGCATGAAGTCGATCAACTCGTAGAGCGGATGCAATATATCTTAAACGATCAATCGATCGAGTATTCGGATACAGCATTACGATTGATCGCCCGAGCGGCAGATGGTGGTATGCGTGATGCGCTGAGTCTACTCGACCAAGCGGTTGCTTTTTCGAACGGTGATCTAAACGATGCAGCTGTTCTTGAAGTGACAGGGGCAGTAGAAGATGAAGCGTTATTGAATATTGCCCGTGCCTTACATGAACATCAAGTCGATCAGTTGTTACAGACGCTTGAAACGATGCAACGAGCGGGGAAAGATCTAAAACGTTTCGTGGAGGATCTCGTATTCTTTTACCGAGACACGTTGTTGTTGAAAGCCTCGCCTACAGCTGTCGATTTGCTAGAGCGTGCGCGCCCGACGGATGAGTTCAAACAATTCGTTGAATCGATTGAAGCGGAGACGTGCTTTACGATCATTGATCAGTTACATGACTGCCAACAACAGATGCGGTTGACGAATCATCCGCGAGTCCTCGTTGAGATTGCCTTCATTCAAATTGCGGAACAAGGGAGAACAACGGGACAGATCGTCCAATCGTTGCAACAGGAAGTCCGCGAAATGAAAGAACAGATGCACCAATGGAAGTCGAATGGTGTTCCAGCACAAGAAGCGGCTGCACCACAAGCACAGCCGAAGCGAAAACAAGGACGACCAACCGTTCGAATCGCCAAAGAGCGGATTCGTCAAATGTTAGGACGAGCAGAGAAAGCCCAGTTGCGCGAGATTCAAGAACGCTGGGATCACATCTTAAAATGGATTTTAAAAGAAGATGGCCCCATCTACTCGTTACTCCATGAGAGTAAACCGGTTCTTTGTTCAGCGGATACGTTGCTGATTGAATTCGATGACGGTAAAGGATGGCACTTTGAGCAGGTCATGACGAATGAACGAACACGTTTCGTGATTGAAGAAGCGCTGTATGAAGTATGCGGCGTCAAACGCGAAATTTTAGCGATTCTCTCAAAGGATTGGCATGAACTGAAGGCAGAGTTTGTTGCTAAGCGAAATAGTAGTAGTATAGAAGAGAAGGAAACAAAACAAGAATCGGAGAGCGATCAGTTATTGTCCGAGACGCTTGGTCGTTTTGGTGATATCGTAGAGTTCGAAGATTAAATTCGAGGAGGAATACAGATGCGCGGAATGGGAAACATGAATAATATGATGAAACAGATGCAGAAGATGCAAAAGGATATGGCGAAAGCTCAAGAAGAGTTAAAAGATTTGACAGTGACGGGTACAGCAGGCGGAGAAATGGTCTCAGTCGTCGCTGATGGTCATAAAAATATCGTAGATGTCATCATTAAAGAAGAAGTCGTTGATCCAGATGACGTTGAAATGATTCAAGATCTCGTCTTAGCTGCAACGAACGATGCTTTGAAGAAGGTCGATGAACTCGTAGCAAGTAAAATGGGGAAATTCACACAAGGTATGAATCTGCCGGGAATGTTTTAATTCGTAGGAGGAAACCACTTGCAATATCCTGAAGCGATTAGTCGTTTGATCGAAAGTTTTACGAAACTGCCGGGGATTGGTCCGAAGACAGCAGTTCGTCTAGCGTTTCATGTCCTTGATATGGAAGAGGACGATGTCTTGATGTTCGGAAAAGCATTGGTCAGTGCGAAGCGCGACATTGCCTACTGTAGTGTCTGCGGGAATATCACGGATCAAGATCCTTGTTATGTATGTACAGATAAACACCGAAACCGTACGATTGTCTGTGTCGTCCAAGATTCAAGGGATGTCATTGCAATGGAAAAGATGCGAGATTACCAAGGGTTGTATCATGTCTTGCATGGAGCGATCAGTCCAATGGAAGGAATCGGTCCAGAGGATATCAATGTATCTAGCCTACTGACACGTCTTCAAGCGGACGAAGCGATTACGGAAGTCATCTTAGCAACCAATCCGAATATCGAAGGAGAAGCGACGGCGATGTATCTATCGCGTCTCTTAAAACCGACGGGTATTCGGATCACTCGAATTGCCCATGGTCTTCCGGTTGGTGGAGATCTTGAATACGCAGATGAAGTGACGTTATCTCGTGCAATGGAGGGACGTCGCGAACTATGAGTTGGTTTCGAAAGAAGATTCGCAGTGAGTACGACCAGCGTTTGTTAGAAGAATTAGCAAAAGCAAAAGAAGATTATTTGATGAAGCGTCATCTCTTAGAGATCAGCTATGATGACTACGGTGATTTAGAAGCACAAATGAAGTTAGCGGAATCACTGTATTTCTTCTATATAAGCGAAGCAAAAAGAAGACGCGTCTCATTGATGATGAAGTAAACCGCAGCCATTCTTGTCTGCGGTTTTTACATGCTCTAAAAAAACTATAAGTTATTTTAATAAAGTAGTTGCGCATGTCTAATTATCGTGATATATTAATTCATGTCCTTAAGAGGACGAGCGCTTACGGCAAACAAGTAAAAAACAATTTCAAAAAAGTTGTTGACTTCTTGTTTCAGACTTGGTATTCTAATTGAGTCGCCAAAACAGGCGCGGACGAACTTTGAAAACTGAACGATGA
>NZ_JACSMZ010000009.1:0-2882 GCF_018618915.1 Exiguobacterium sp. s91
CCATGCTTCCACCCGTGACCTATCTACCTCATCGTCTCTGAGGGGTCTTTCTTGATTACTCAAAGGGAAATCTCATCTTGGAGGGGGCTTCATGCTTAGATGCTTTCAGCATTTATCCCGTCCGCACGTAGCTACCCAGCGATGCTCCTGGCGGAACAACTGGTACACCAGCGGTGCGTCCATCCCGGTCCTCTCGTACTAAGGACAGCTCTCCTCAAATTTCCTGCGCCCACGACGGATAGGGACCGAACTGTCTCACGACGTTCTGAACCCAGCTCGCGTACCGCTTTAATGGGCGAACAGCCCAACCCTTGGGACCTACTCCAGCCCCAGGATGCGATGAGCCGACATCGAGGTGCCAAACCTCCCCGTCGATGTGGACTCTTGGGGGAGATCAGCCTGTTATCCCCAGGGTAGCTTTTATCCGTTGAGCGATGGCCCTTCCATGCGGAACCACCGGATCACTAAGCCCGACTTTCGTCCCTGCTCGACTTGTAGGTCTCGCAGTCAAGCTCCCTTCTGCCTTTGCGCTCTACGAATGATTTCCAACCATTCTGAGGGAACCTTTGGGCGCCTCCGTTACTGTTTAGGAGGCGACCGCCCCAGTCAAACTACCCGCCTGACACGGTCCTCCAGCCGGATCACGGCTGCGAGTTAGAGACTCTATGCATGAAGGGCGGTATCCCAAGGGTGACTCCTCCGAAGCTGGCGCTCCGGGCTCGACGTCTCCCGCCTATCCTGTACATCATGCACAAAGCCTCAATATCAGGCTGTAGTAAAGCTCCATGGGGTCTTTCCGTCCTGTCGCGGGTAACCTGCATCTTCACAGGTACTATGATTTCACCGGGTCTCTCGTTGAGACAGTGCCCAAATCGTTACGCCTTTCGTGCGGGTCGGAACTTACCCGACAAGGAATTTCGCTACCTTAGGACCGTTATAGTTACGGCCGCCGTTTACTGGGGCTTCGGTTCAAAGCTTCGCTTGCGCTAACCCATCCCCTTAACCTTCCAGCACCGGGCAGGCGTCAGCCCCTATACGTCATCTTGCGATTTAGCAGAGACCTGTGTTTTTGCTAAACAGTCGTTTGGGCCTATTCACTGCGGCTCTACTCATGTAGAGCGTCCCTTCTCCCGAAGTTACGGGACCATTTTGCCGAGTTCCTTAACGAGAGTTATCCCGCGCGTCTTAGAATTCTCATCTCGCCTACCTGTGTCGGTTTACGGTACTGGCGCCTTCCCCCTCACTAGAGGCTTTTCTTGGCAGTGTGAAATCGTGACCTACGTCCCTACGGGACTCCGCGTCGTTCCTTGACTTTGATGCCTGACGGATTTGCCAATCAGACGGTCTTGAAACTTGCACATGCACTTCCATCCGCATGCGTCACTATCCTCCTGCGTCCCCCCATTGTTCAAACGGTGGATCGGCGGTACAGGAATATCAACCTGTTATCCATCGCCTACGCCTTTCGGCCTCGGCTTAGGTCCAGACTAACCCTGAGCGGACGAGCCTTCCTCAGGAAACCTTGGGCTTTCGACGGAGGGGATTCTCACCCCTCTTTTCGCTACTCACACCGGCATTCTCACTTCCAAACGCTCCACTGCTCCTTCCGGTACAGCTTCACAGCGGTTTGGAACGCTCCCCTACCATTCCTTACGGAATCCGCAGCTTCGGTGGTATGTTTAGCCCCGTTACATTTTCGGCGCGGCGCCACTCGACTAGTGAGCTATTACGCACTCTTTGAATGGTGGCTGCTTCTAAGCCAACATCCTAGCTGTCTAGGCAGCGCCACATCCTTTTCCACTTAACATACACTTTGGGACCTTAGCTGGCGGTCTGGGCTGTTTCCCTCTTGACTACGGATCTTATCACTCGCAGTCTGACTCCCGAGTATAAGTTGCTGGCATTCGGAGTTTAACTGAATTCGGTAACCCTGTGGGGGCCCCTAGTCCAATCAGTGCTCTACCTCCAGAACTCTCAACCTCGAGGCTAGCCCTAAAGCTATTTCGGGGAGAACCAGCTATCTCCAGGTTCGATTGGCATTTCACCGCTACCCACACCTCATCCCCGCACTTTTCAACGTGCGTGGGTTCGGACCTCCAGTCAGTGTTACCTGACCTTCATCCTGGACATGGGTAGATCACCTGGTTTCGGGTCTACGACAACGCACTGAACGCCCTGTTCAGACTCGCTTTCGCTACGGCTCCGCCTCATCGGCTTAACCTCGCGCGTTATCGTAACTCGCCGGTTCATTCTACAAAAGGCACGCCATCACCCGTTAACGGGCTCTGACTACTTGTAGGCATACGGTTTCAGGATCTATTTCACTCCCCTTCCGGGGTGCTTTTCACCTTTCCCTCACGGTACTGGTTCACTATCGGTCACTAGGGAGTATTTAGCCTTGGGAGATGGTCCTCCCGGATTCCGACGGGGTTTCACGTGTCCCGCCGTACTCAGGATCCACTCTGGAGGGAAAACAGTTTCAGCTACAGGGCTGTCACCTTCTTCGGCCGACCTTTCCAGGTCCTTCACCTACTGTCTTCCTTTTTGACTCCGTATAGAGTGTCCTACAACCCCGAAGAGCATGCTCTTCGGTTTGGGCTGTTCCCGTTTCGCTCGCCGCTACTCAGGGAATCGCATTTGCTTTCTCTTCCTCCGGGTACTTAGATGTTTCAGTTCCCCGGGTCTGCCTCACGCTACACTATGTATTCATGTAACATGTCCCATCCCATTACGGATGGTGGGTTCCCCCATTCGGAAATCTTCGGATCAAAGCATACTTACTGCTCCCCGAAGCATATCGCTGTTCGTCGCGTCCTTCATCGGCTCCTAGTGCCAAGGCATCCACCGTACGCCCTTCATACCTTGATCTAGCGTTGGTATTC
>NZ_JACSMZ010000010.1:0-882 GCF_018618915.1 Exiguobacterium sp. s91
CCCGTTCCCATGCCGAACACGGAAGTTAAGCACTTGAACGCCGAAAGTAGTTGGGGGCTTCCCCCTGTGAGGATAGGACGTTGCCAGGCTTTTGTTTTTTTAATAAAACAATTGACAGACTTACATAGATGTTTTATCATTATAGAAGTCGTCACCTTATACTTAAACGGTCCTGTGGTGTAGCGGTTAACATGCCTGCCTGTCACGCAGGAGATCGCGGGTTCGAATCCCGTCAGGACCGCCATTTTAATATCGGCTTTGTAGCTCAGTTGGTAGAGCAAAGGACTGAAAATCCTTGTGTCGGCGGTTCGATTCCGTCCAAAGCCACCATTTCTTTTGCCGGTGTAGCTCAGCTGGTAGAGCAACTGACTTGTAATCAGTAGGTCGCGGGTTCGACTCCTGTTGCCGGCACCATTTTTATTTTGGCGATTGTGGCGAAGTGGTTAACGCACCGGATTGTGATTCCGGCATTCGTGGGTTCAATTCCCATCAGTCGCCCCATTTTTTAACTTCATATCATTTATGTGTCATTAGCTCAGTTGGTAGAGCATCTGACTTTTAATCAGAGGGTCGCAGGTTCGAATCCTGCATGACACACCATTTTTATGCGGGTGTGGCGGAATTGGTAGACGCGCTAGATTTAGGATCTAGTGTCTTTGACGTGGGGGTTCAAGTCCCTTCACCCGTACCATTTATATGCGGAAGTAGTTCAGTGGTAGAATACGACCTTGCCAAGGTCGGGGTCGCGGGTTCGAATCCCGTCTTCCGCTCCATTTATATTTGAATAGCATTATGCGGTCGTGGCGGAATCGGTAGACGCGCTAGGTTGAGGGCCTAGTGGTGGCAACATCGTGGAGGTTCAAGTCCTCTCGACCGCACCAT